>CAZTTG010000025.1:0-75272 GCA_964615935.1 uncultured Planctomycetaceae bacterium
GTGGCGCAGCCGCGCGCAGGAGCGCGCGGCGCGATCACCGGCCTGCCCCGGCCTCCCTGGCTCGTCCATCCCCGGGCGGAGGCGCCGCCTGCGGAGCAGGCGTGCCGACGAGGATTCTCCGGCACGCCTGGTCGGTCTGAGGCGAAGCTACGCTAGTCTGGGGACCGGGTCCTGCCCCGGTGGTGGCCCGGCACGATAAAGGAGGCGCAATGAGCAGCAGCAGTATGGATCGGGGTCGGGCCCCTTGGCGGCCCCGCCCCTTCGGACTCGCGGTTCTCTGGATGGTCCCGGGGGTGGCGGCGATGGCGGCCGCCGAGGAGGAGGTGCTGGAGGATCCCCCGGCCACCCCGGGGTCGGTCGAGGAGGAGCCCTCCTCTGGCTGGGAGCTCGGCTACGAGGACTGCCTCTTCCTGCGCTCCCCCGATCACCGCAACCAGATCGAAGTCGAGGGCTTGCTGCAGGTCAACGGGCGGCTGAACGATCGGGGCCGCTCTCCCCGGAGCGACACCGAGCTGCGCCGCATGCGGCTCGAGGTGGCCGGGCGCTTCGACGAGGCCTGGCGATTCCGGATGGAGCCCAACTTCAACGACCACGGGGTCGAGCTGGAGGAGGCCTGGTTCGGCGCCGAGGTCTTCGGCGGCGACGCCCTGCTCCGCATCGGGCGCATGAAGGCGCCCTTCGGGCTGGAGGAGGTCCGCAGCCGGCGGCACATCGACTTCGGCCGCTTCTCGATCCTCAACCAGTTCTCCCCGGCGGAGGACCACGGGCTGTTCCTCTACGGCGAGACGCCCTCGGGCCGCTGGGAGTGGAACCTGGCGGCCTACAACGGCACCGGCAGCTCCGACACCAACAGCAGCAAGGACGTGGCCGGACGCCTGATGGTGCACCCATTCAGCGGGCAGGAGGACTCGGCTCTGGAGAGCCTGCAGCTCGGGGCGGCGGTGACCTTCGGGAGCCAGGCCGAGGACGTGGGAGGCTCGCACGTCGAGAACGCGGCGGGCCTGCCGATCATGGAGTTCGCCCCCGGCGCGCGCCTGGACGGCGACCGCCTGCGCGCCGGTCTGGAGGCCGCCTGGTACCACGGTCCCTGGATGGCGCAGGCCGAGTGGATGCGCATGAGCCAGGACATGTCCCTGGACGGCCCCGACGCCGGCTCCGCTCGCGAGGTCGACTTCCAGGGCGCCTACCTGAACCTCTCCTACGTGCTGACCGGGGAGTCCAAGAGCTTCGGTGGGGTCCGTCCCGAGAGCTCCTTCGACCCGCGCGGCGGCGGCGGCTCGGGGGCCTGGGTCCTGGCGCTGCGGCTCTCCCAGCTCGAGAGCGACAGCGAGCTGGCCAGCTCCGCCTCGGGGCTCATGCTGGCCGACGCCTTCACCGATCGGGTGCAGAGCATCTCGGTGGGCCTCAACTGGATCCCCAACCCCCACGCCATCGTGCGGACCGGCTTCGTACACTCGGAGTACTCGGACGAGGTGGCCATCGGCGGCAGCCTGCGGGACCGCGAGGACGCCCTGCTGATCGAGCTCCAGCTTCACTTCTGATCCCGGCCCCGGACCCACGGAAAGCGAGCCGTTCCCATGGCAGACATCGAGGAGGCCGCCAAGAGGCGGTCGCCGCCCCAGCGGGGCCGCGAGGACGCGGAGCTCCTGAACCTGCCCGCCCTCGAGGACGAGGCGGACTTCACCTCCACCGATCCCTGGCGCGCCCTGCGCATCCTGGGCGAGTTCGTCGAGGGCTTCGACGCCCTGGCCCGGGTGATCCCCTGCGCGGCGGTCTTCGGATCGGCCCGCCTGCCCGAGGATCACCGGTGGTATCAGGCGGCCCAGCGGATCTCGGCCATCCTGGCCTCTCAGGGGCTCAACATCATCTCCGGCGGCGGACCCGGGATCATGGAGGCCGCCAACCGCGGGGCCTCGGGCGAGAAGGGGCTCTCGATCGGCTGCAACATCGATCTGCCCAGGGAGCAGGGCCCCAATCCCTACCAGGACATCTCCCTCTCCTTCCGCTACTTCTTCGTGCGCAAGACGATGTTCGTCAAGTACTCGATCGGCTACATCATCATGCCGGGGGGCTTCGGGACGCTGGACGAGCTGTTCAACTCCCTCACCCTGGTCCAGACGAAGAAGGTCGACGACTTCCCGGTGGTCCTGTACGACAGCGGCTTCTGGAAAGGGCTCCTGGACTGGATGGAGAACGGCCTGATCGGCGCGGGCACGATCAGCCCCTCCGATCTGGACATCCTCACCGTGGCCGACACCCCCGAGGAGGCCGCCGAGCCGATCCTCCGCAAGGCGCGGGATCTGGGCTACCTGCGGCCTGCCTGAGGGGCCTCGACCCACCCACCGCCCCCCACCCGCCCCGGGGATTGTCCGGGGCGGCGACCGTTGCGGTCTTCCTCGCAAAAAGCCCGTCGAGCGCCCGTGGGCTACCGGTTTGGCCCCTCCCGCCCCCGGCCGGACTCCGGCCGAAAGGCCAGCACCGTCAGATCGTCGGGCTTCGAGGGCCGGTCGGTGTCCGGGCTTCCCATCCGCCGGCGAGCGGCGTCGGCCAGGCGCTGGATGCCTTCGAGCAGATCCCCCTTGCGGATCCGCTCCACGATCTCCTCGGGGCTCAGGTTGTCCCACAGGCCGTCGCTGGCGAGCAGCAGGGTGTCGCGCGGCGCGAGGCGCAGGGGGGAGCTCATCTCCACGCGCATGTCGCCGCAGCCCAGGGCGTTGAGGATCAGGTGGCGGTCCTCGTGGACCAGCGCCTCCTCCTCTCCCAGCAGTCCGGCCTCCACGGCATAGCCGGTGGGAGAGTGCGAGATGGTCTGCAGCTTGACCCGGCCGCGCTGTCCCACGACCAGGGCCGTCGAATCGCCGACGTGGTAGACGCGCACGCTGCGGTCCTCCACGGCCGCCGCGACCAGGGTGGTGGCAGCCCCGCCCGCCAGCGCACCGACCGCCCGGTCGGCCTGCTCGAAGCCGTCCAGCACCGAGTCGCGCAGGTTGCCGTCGGGGCTGGCATGCGCCGCCGCGCTCAGCCGCTCCAGGGCGATCCTCGCGGCCTCGCCTCCCGAGGCGTGGCCGCCGGCTCCATCGGCGACGGCCAGCAGCAGCCGGTCCCCGGCCAGGGGGAGCAGGGCCGCGCCGTCCTCGTTGGCGCCCTCGGCGAAGGGCGAGCGGCGCGAGATCAGGACCACCTGGCCGGCCCCGCAGGCGCGGCGCTCGGCCCGGCCCATGTCCTCCTCCAGCAGCACCCGGGCGGGAGCGGGCGAGGGATCGGGGCCTTCCATGGAGTGGGCCTCGCTCATCGCGCCGGCAGCTCCTTGCTGCACCACGGGCAGAAGCTCCAGAAGCCTGCGGCCACCCCCCAGCCGCAGCGGGGGCAGCGTTTCCGGGAACCGGGCAGGCGCCAGGGACGCCTCACCTTGCGGCGACACCAGGGGCAGTAGCGGGAGAAGGGCATCAGCACCTGGCGGGAGCAGTCGGGATACTCGCAGCGCCCTCCGTACCAGCGGTCCTTGTACCGCCGGGTGGAGATGCGCCGGAACTTGCCGCCGTAGCAGTGGGGGCAGTAGCTCCAGTCGGCCTTCCTCCCCCGGTGGCAGCGAGGACAGCGCTGCGGGTGGCGCGTGGCGCCCCGGATCCGCGAGCGGTCGCGTCCGCACCAGGGACAGACCCGCATGGCCTCGCCCACGGGGCCTTCGCAGCGTCGGCAGGTATCGGAGAGCTCCAGGACCTTGCCGAACTCGGCGCGGAACTGCCGGAAGCGGAGGCTCTTCCAGCCGCGGTGGTTGGAGGTGACGGGCTGGGCGGTCCGCTTCCGGGGGGGAGGCCGCAGGAGGCGGTCCCTCCCCATCAGGCTCTCGAAGGCGGCCTGCATCTCGATCGCGCTGAGGTAGCGCTTGCGGTGGTCGACCTCGATCGCGCGGCGCAGCATGCCGATGAAGTCGCCGTGCAGGTTGCGCCGGAGGAGCTCGCCGCCGGGGGGGGGCCACTCGTAGGGCCACTCGGGCAGATGTCCGGAGAACATCTGCACCGCGATCAGGCCCAGGGCGAAGACGTCGGAGGCGAAGGCGGGCTTGCCCATGGCCTGCTCGGGCGCCAGGTAGCCCAGCGTGCCCGAGCCGGAGGCGACGATCGTCCGGGCGGCGACCCGCGAGATCCCGAAATCGGTCAGGCGCAGGCGATCGTCCTCGAATAGGATGAGGTTGTCGGGCTTGACGTCGCAGTGGATGATCCGGTGCCAGTGCGCGTGGGCCAGGGCCGCCAGGATCTGCTCGACGTAGCCGATCCGCGTGCGCAGGGCCATGCGCCGGCGCATGCGCTCGCCGAGGGTGCACTCGCCCAGGGGACAGGCGATGGTGAACACGTCGTCGATGAACTGGGCGTTCTTGATGGGCAGGATGTTGGGGTGGTCCAGCCGGACGGTCAGGCGGACCTCCGCGCGGAAGGCATCCAGCAGGGCCCGGTCGACCAGGTGGGCGTGCGGGACCTTGAGGGCCACGGGCACGCCCTCGATCGTGTCGTGGGCGTGGTAGACCTCCGCGAAGCCTCCCTGGGCCAGGCGCCGGATGATCCGGTACTTGCCCAGTCGCTGACGTGCTCGAAGCGCCAAAGCGGGGGGACGATACCCGCTGGCGGGCGCGGGCGGGAGGGCGTTTCGGGGCTTTGGATCGGGTCCCGGCGTCCCCGCGGGCCGGCGACCGGCCGCACCGCTCGACCCACCCGCCACCCCCCGCCCACCCAGGGGATTGATCGGGCCCCTGGTGGTTGCGACCTTTCGTTCCGGTCTCGTCCCCGAGCCCTCTGCGACGGAGGCTGGTGGCGCCCGGCCTCGGCCGACCCGGCGCCCCCGCGCCGCGCCATGGTGGCGGGCGGGCCGTGCCGCGTAGAATCGCCCCGGAGGCGAGAGGATGAAGAGATCCCTGGGCTGGTGGATCGCGGGGGCAGTCGGGCTACTGGCCCTCGTCTGGCTGGGCATGAAGGGCCTGGGCGGCGAGGAGGGCGCCCCGGCCGCCCCCGAGGGCGGTGAGACGGCGCGCTCCACGCCCGACGCCCCAGCCCTGGCGGGGCCTCCAGCGACCGAGGGGGGCGCGGTCCCCCTCGATGAGGCCCGCCTCGAGCGGGAGGCCGTGGAAGCCGAGACCCCCGCGGCGCCCGAGCGGACCGGCGTGCGGATCCTCGTGCTCCGGGAGGAGGACGAGACGGCCGTCCCCGGGATCCGCGTCGAGCTGCGGGTCGAGCACGACGAGGTCCTCGAGGGGCTCCCCTCCGAGGCCGTCACCGACGAGGAGGGCCTCGCCCATTTCACCCTCGCGCGCGGCACGACCCTGCACGGAGTGATCGCGCGGGCCGGCCCGACGACCACCGAGGTCTATGACTTCGCGAGCCGCGCGATCGCCACCGGCGCCGAGGAAGAGGTCGTCGTGCGCGTCTCCTCGGGGGCCAGCCTCTCGGGCACCGTCGTCGACCCGCAGGGCATCCCCGTGGGCGGGGCGGTCGTCCAGGGGTGGTGCACCTACCCCAACGTCCTGGATCGCGACCCGAGGCCGGCCCCGGATCGCGAGGTCGTGGCCGACGAGGCGGGCCGCTTCACCGTCCCCCACCTCGGCCGCCGCTTCGTGCTCCTCGCGCGAGCCCCGGGAATGGCCTGCCTGACGCTGGTGCACGGCGAGATCGCCACGGGCACGACTGGCGATGGGGTCGAGCTGGTTCTCGCCCCGGCCGAGCGTATCGAGGGAAGGGTGCTCGATCCCGAGGGCCGGCCCGTCGCCGGAGCCGAGATCGCCTCGGTCTCGGCCTTTGGCGTCCGGGGGGGCGAGACCCCGCTGCCCGAGGTGTGGACCATCGGCCCCCCGGAGGCGCGCGCCCGCAGCGCCGCCGACGGGAGCTTCCTCCTGGAGGAGCTCGCGCCCTTCGACTACTACTGGACCCTGGACCACCCCGGCTTCCAGCCCTGGAACGAGTACCACTCGCCGGCCGACGGCTTCCTCGAGATCCGGCTCGATCGCGGCCTGGAGCTCGTCGGTCGGATCCTCGGCGCGAACGGATCCCCCATCGCCGGAGCTTCCGTGCGCATCACCTACAAGGCGCGGGCGGAGGCCGAGACCGACGAGACCGGGCAGTTCCGCCTGGGAGGCCTGGTGGAGGACGAGGCGGCGGTCCTGTACGTCCAGGCCGAGGGCTGCGCCATCCTCGTGCACCAGCCCCAGGCCATCCGCGCGGACCAGCGGAACTGGATCGAATTGCGCCTCGAGCCCGAGTCGCCGATCGCCGGGCGGGTGGTCGATCTGCAGGGTGAGGGGGTGGCGGACGCGTTGATCCGGGTCGAGGGGGATCGCATCGTCGACTTCGGATCCGTGACCCGCACCCCGACGCCGACATGGGAGCGGATGCACCGGGTGGGCGAGACCCGCAGCGGCGAGGACGGCCGCTTCCGGCTCGAGCGCCTGTACAGCGGGACCTTCCGGATCGAGGCCGTCCACCCCCACGACCCGGAGCTGAAGGCCGCGGAGACGGTGGAATCGGGGGTCGTGGACCTCGTCCTGACCCTCGATCCCGAGGCGGTGCTCGGGGTGACCCTGGCCGGTCGCGTCAGCGACTCGTTGAGCGGCGAACCGGTCCGCTCCTTCCAGATCAAGCCCATCGAGATCGATGAGCAGGGCGAGTGGAACCTCGCCGATCGCCGCTCCTTCCAGAGCGAGGACGGCAGCTTCGAGCTCGACGGCCTGGAGCCGGGTCTCATCCGGCTGTGGGTCGATGCGGAGGGCTACGCCCGGGCCGACGTCCCGCAGCGGGAGTACGCCGCCGGGAGGCACCCCATCGACCTCGCGCTCGACCCCGAGCGCACCCTCCACCTGCGCGTGGTCGACCTGCACGGCGACCCCTTCGCGGGCACGTGGATCTGGTTCGCCGACGGCGAGGGCGAGAACGTCTGGAGCGAGTCGGCGGATGGATGGAACTGGCACGATGTGCTGGACGCCTCGGGCGAGGCGCGCCTCTGGGGGCTGCCCGCGAGCCGGCTCACCTTGAAGGTGGGCAGCGGTCTGGACGGAGAGCCGGCCGAGTTCGACGTGGACCTCACCTTCCAGCCGGAGGGAGTCCAGCAGTTCGAGGTGGACGCCGTGCGCACGGCCCGCCTGAGCCTCTTCCTCTTCGGGACCCCGGCCGACTCGGAGATAGGGCCGGTCGCCCTGTACACCGGAACCGCCGAGTGGCGGAAGCTCACCAAGGACCGAGACGACGTGTGGCCGCTCGACGCGCCCGAGTTCGGGATCCGGGTCCTCGACGCCTCGGGAACGGCGAAGGCCGAAGCCTCCGGGACGAGGCAGGAGGGGGGCGACTGGCTCTTGGAGTGGTCCGAGGGAGGCATGGGCATCACCTCCGTCCGACCCACCGCCGTCGTGATGTTCCCGGTGCCACGGGCCGACCTCCGGGTGGAGGTCCGCGCTCCGGGCCACGCTCCCCTCGACCTGCGGATCCCGGCGGACGAGATCGCCCCGCCCGGTGAGGTCGCCGTCCCGCGGGCGGTCTTCCTGCGGCGCGGCCCCTGAGGCCCGGCGCCGGCGGGGCGAGGCGGTCGGCTCGGGGCGGGAGGAGTGCGGCCCGGCGGTAGCTCCCCCCCACCTGGGGACGAGAATCCCACGAAATCCCCGGGTTTCATGACCCACCCGCCGGGCTCTTCGCGCCCGAGCGGGGGCAGGGCCGGCCACGCGCCCCTCCGCCCGTCGGGCGGGGGTGCCCCGGCCTCGCGATCCCCCGGCGATCCACAGTCTTCCCGCTCGCAGCCAACCGCAATCGTGAGGTCAATCATGAGACTCCTCTCCCGGGGCGCCGGATTCCTGGCAGCCCTCGCCCTCGCACCCCTGTGCTCCGCCCAGATGGACCAGGACGGCGGATGTCGGCCCGATCCGAACCCTCCCCCCGTCGCGGGCATGGCCGACGACGGCAGCCGGGTTTCCCCCTGCGGAGGCGTCCTGACCGCTCCCGAGGATCCGGGATGCATCGCCACCCACTTCAGCGGCGGCAACGGCTTCGCCGGCAACACATTCGACATCACCCCCAGCGTGGACATGCAGCTGACGGGGATGGACCTGCACCACGACACGGTGGGTGAGCAGCTCCAGTTCGACGTGTACTACTGCGCGGGAAGCTGCGTGGGCTACGAGAGCGATCCCAGCCACTGGACCCTGATGAGCTCCGCCTCGGCGACCTCGGCCGGCCTGGACCAGCCCACCCACATCGACATCAGCGGCAGCGGCGTCACCCTTCAGGCGGGTCAGCAGTACGGGATCTACGTCGATCTCTCCAACTACGCCTCGATTCTCGGCGTCCTCACCTACACGAACGGCGGCCCGACCACCGTCAGCAACGGCGAGATCACCCTGACCACCAACACCGGCCAGCAGAGCCCGGCCTTCTCGGGGAGCTTCTTCCCCCGGGCGTGGAACGGGATCCTCTACTACGACTGGTGGTACCCGTGGCCGATCGCCGTCTACAACAGCCGCACCGCCTGGCAGTCGGCCGCGGGAACGCCGACCCACACCGAGAACTTCTCGGGCTTCCCCCCCCTCCAGGACACGAGCTTCGAGCCCGGTTGCGCCGGCGGGGGCCCCGTCGACCTGAACGGATCCATGATCGTGGTCACCTCGGGCGCCGGATCCTGCTTCCGCAACGTGGTCGACAGCTTCCCCTACCTCTTCTCCCAGCACAACGGGACCACCCACGCCTCCTGCTACGTCAACAACAACTTCCCCTTCCCCCCCAACCCGAACCAGGTGGAGATCACCATCACCTTTGACTCCCCGGTCACGGCTTGGGGCGCGGACTTCTACGACGCCACCACGGGTGAGGGGGCCCGCATCGACGTCTACGACGGCTCCACCCTGCTGGGGGTCGTCTTCCCCGGCTCGGGCACCACATTCTGCGGCTTCACCACCTCCACCCCGGCCACCAAGATCGTCCTGCGGCCGGTCAACTTCATCTTCGGCAGCATGGGCGAGGGCTTCGGCCTGGACGACCTGGCCCAGGTGGTCTGGAGCCCCCCCTGCACGCCGCCGGTGGTCTACTGCACCGCGGGCCAGGGCACCAGCTCGGGAGGCTGCTTCGCCTCCATCACCACCAGCGCCCCGGCGCACTGCCCGATGCCCTCCGCGAACAACTACGACGTGGTGGTGAACAGCGCCGAGCCCAACAAGCCGGGGATCATCTTCTACGGCTACTCCACCGCCTCCATCCCCTTCTCGACCGGCACCCTGTGCGTGCAGCCGCCCCTGAAGCGCACGCCGCCGCAGGGCACGGGGGGCTCGGGCACGTGCTCGGGCAGCATGTCCCTGCGCATCAACGACCCGGCCGGGCTCGACCACTCCTCGGGGACCGTGGTCTACTTCCAGGGCTGGTACCGCGACCAGCAGGGGATCGGAACCGACCTGTCCGACGCGATCGAGGTCGAGTACGACTGACCCGACTCCGCGGGCTTCCGCGCGGGAAGCCCGCCGGGGGGAATGCGGGGGGCGTCGTCCCGAGCGGGCGGCGCCCCTCAACCCTTGCGCAGCCGCGCCAGGAAGAAGCCCTGCACGTCCGGCCCGGGCAGGATGCGCAGGGCGCACGAGAGGGAGGGGTCGAAGTCCCGGCCGCGCCAGCCGAGCAGGCCGGGCGAGCGCTCGGGCAGGTCCAGGTCGATCTCCTCCAGCGCGAGCTCGCCGGCGAAGCGGCGCAGCGCGCGATGGACCACGGCCTCGTTCTCCTCGGGCGCGAAGGTGCAGGTCGAGTACACCAGGACCCCGCCGGGCCGCAGCGCCCGGACGGCCGAGATCATCAGGCGCTGCTGCTCGCCCGCCAGCCGCTTGATCTTCTTCGGCTTCCAGTCGCTCAGGGAGTCCGGGTCGCCGGCGCGCGCGCGGGCCTCGCCCGAGCAGGGGGCGTCCAGCAGCACGCGATCGAAGGCCTCGGGATGCGTCCGGCCGAAGGTCTCGCCCCGCCGGCGACTGAGCCGGGCCATCTCCACCCCCTGCTGCTCCAGGTTGGCGCGCAACCGGAAGAAGCGCTTGCGGCTGCGGTCGTTGGCGAGGATCTCGCCGCGCCCCTCCATCAGGCAGGCGATCTGGCAGGTCTTGCCCCCCGGAGCGGCGGTCAGGTCCAGGACGCGCTCGCCGGGCCGGGGGGCGAGGGCCAGGGCGGCGGTCATGCTCGCGAGGCCCTGGACGTAGACCTCTCCCCCGCGCCAGGCGTCGGTGGCCTGCAGCTCGCGCAGATCCCCGCGGCGCAGGACGAAGGCGGCCGCGTACCAGGGTACGGGCTCCAGCTCGAGGCCGGCGCTCCTCAGTCGCTCGCGGAGCTCGGCCGGGCTCGTCCGCAGGGTGTTGACCCGCAGGGCGACCGGCGGGGTCTCCTCGAAGCTCTCCAGCGCCTCCTCGAGCCGCGCCGCGGGGAGGATCTCCCGCAGCCGCTCGAGCAGGGCCTCCGGCAGGGCGCACGCGGACTCGTCCATGGGTTCGCCATGCTATCCGATGTGCGGCGTCGGGCACGGCGCGGGCGGGGCGCGGGCGCCGGAGGGGACAATCCCCCGATCGAGCCGTACCCCGCACACCCGGGCGTGATAGACCGGTTGTCCAGCCCATGAGCCGCCTTCGCTCACGCCTCGGCACGGCCCTGACGGCATTCTGCGTCCTGGCCCTGAACGCTCCCGGCGGGGACGCACCCTCCCCGCAGCAGGAGGGCTCGCCGCCGGAGCTCGTCCCCGGGCAGCACCTCGAGGCGAGGCTGCGCGCCCTGCTGGCGGACGAGGACTCCCTGACCGGCGAGAGCGTCGCCTGGCTGGAGGGAGAGACCGCGCTCGTGCTCGACCGGCTGGGCCGCTCGAAGAAGGTGTGGCGGCACGAGATCCTCTCGCTCCTGGACGTGGTCGGCCTGGGCCTCGCCGCCGAGCTGGAGGAGGACACCGCCCGGAAGTTCCGCTCGCCCACGCTCCTGGCCCGGGAGCTCGGCGAGCGGGTGCTCGAGGAGCTCGTGCGCCTCGATCCGGAGGGCCCGGTCCTCTCCACGGCGACGCGGGAGGTCCTGATACTGCCCGAGCGGCATTCGCTGCCGCGCCGCCGGGCGGCCCTCGAGCTGATCCTGCGCACCCGCACGCCCGCGGGGCTGCTCGCCCTGTTGACCGTCTGTCGGAGTCCCTCGGATCCGCTGCGACGCCGGGCCCTGATGCGGCTGGCGAGCTGGCCCGCTCCCGCCAGCGACCTCTTCCTCGTGCGGCAGCTCGGTCGGCCCCGCGATCGCCGCGGCGATCCGCATCCCTTCACGGTCCTCCTCGAGCGGGTCCGTTCGTGCCCCGAGCCCCTGGCCACCGAGGCCAGCCGGGTCCTCGCCGGGCGCCTGGCGATGAGCCTCCTGGGCGCGGACTGGCGCGAGTGCTCGCGCTCGATCGAGCTGGCGCGCGCCCTGCCCCTGGCCTACCGCGTGCCGCTCCTGATCGACGCGCTGCGGAGCTGGGGGAAGCGGGCGGAGCGAGGGGAGGGATCCAGGCGCATCGAGGGCGATCTGGTGCGGGAGCTGCGCGAGCTCTCGGGCCGCGAGATCGGGGCCAGCGCGCGGCGCTGGCAGGAGTGGTGGGTGGGGGTGCGCCGGGGGGAGATTCCCCTGGAGCCGGGCGCCGACGTGGAGCCCCTGCGCACGGCGGCCAGCTTCTTCGGTCTCCGGCCGCAGTCCGACCGCCTCACTTTCGTGATCGACCGCTCGGGGAGCATGAGCACCCGCTGGGCCACCAGCGAGCACAACCGCTACGAGGAGGCCATCGAGCAGATGCTGCGCTTCCTGCAGGCCTCGGGCGAGGAGACGCGCTTCAACGTCGTCCTCTTCAACGGCGGGACCCGGGTCTCCGGCGGTGAGCTCCGCCCGGCCACGGCGCGGGTGCTGGAGAGCGCCCGCGGATCCCTCCTCCGGATCCGGCCCGAGGGCGACACCATGCTGCGCTCCGCGGTCCAGCGGGCCATGCGCATCTCCCGGGGCCAGATGGACCTGGACGCGCTCGAGGCCGACACCATCGTGGTCCTGTGCGACGGGGAGACCGAGGAGGGCCCCAGCTGGGTCGGGCCCACCCTGGAGCGCCACAACGCCGAGGCGCGGCTGCGCTTCTACTGCGTGCTCATCGGCTCGCGCGGGGACGGAACCCTGGAGGCCCTGGCCGAGGGGACGGACGGAGGATTCCTTCGGCTGGGGGGGTAGGGGCCGCGCCCGCTCCGCGGGCGCTCGCCGAGTAGACCGCTCACGTCTGCCTCTGCGTCGGTCGCGGCCGCACGGCAACAGAGACCGCCCGTGGGCGCAGGAACCCCGTCGGCGTCCCGGGAGGCTGTGACGAGCCCCCCCCGCTTGCCACCCCACACCCGAAAGGACACCATTCCCCCCATGGCCCCCACCCCCCCCGAGCACGCGCCCATCCCGGTGGCGATCCTGGGCGCGACGGGCAGCGTGGGCCAGCGCTTCGTGGAGCTGCTCACGAACCATCCCTGGTTCGAGATCGGGGCCCTGTGCGCCTCGGAGCGCTCGGTCGGCCGGCCCTATCGCGAGGCCGTGCACTGGATGCAGTGCACCCCCCTCCCCAGGACCGCCGGCGCGATGCTCGTGCAGCCCTGCGATCCCCCCCCCGCCTTTCCTCTCCTCTTCTCGGCCCTCGACGCCTCCGTGGCCGGCCCCATCGAGGAGGCCTGCGCGCGCGCGGGCGCCGTGGTGGTCTCCAACGCCAAGAGCCACCGCATGGACCCGGACGTCCCCCTGGTCGTCCCCGAGGTCAATCCCGACCACCTGGAGCTCCTGGAGCGCCAGGGATTCGGCGGCGGCGCCATCCTGACCAACCCCAACTGCTCGACCATCGGGCTGGTCCTGGCCCTCCAGCCCCTCGTGCGCAGCTTCGGAGTCGAGAGGGTGCACGTCGTCACCCTTCAGGCCCTCTCCGGAGCCGGCCTTCCCGGCGTGCCGAGCCTCGGCATCCTCGACAACGCGATCCCCTGGATCGAGGGCGAGGAGGAGAAGATGGAGGCCGAGACGCGCAGGATCCTGGGGCGCCTCGAGAGCGGCCGTGTGCACCCGGCGGAGCTCACCGTGAGCGCCGCCTGCAACCGCGTCCCGATCCTGGACGGCCACACCGAGTGCGTCTCCCTCTCCCTCGGACGCCGCGCCGAGGCCTCCGAGCTGATCGAGGCGTGGAGGAGCTTCCGGGCCGAGCCCCAGGAGCTCGGCCTGCCCAGCGCGCCGGCGCGGCCGACGATCTACCTCGACGAGCCCGACGCCCCCCAGCCCCGCCTGCACCGCGGGCTGGAGCGCGGCATGGCCGCGGTGATCGGCCGGCTGCGCCCCTGCCCGATCCTCGACTGGAAGTTCACGGCCCTCTCCCACAACACCCTGCGCGGCGCGGCGGGAGGGGCCGTGCTGCTGGCCGAGCTGCTGGTCGCGCGGGGAGGCCTCGAGCGCCGCTGAGCCCTCACTCGGCGGGGGCGACTGGGGTCCTCGGCGCGGCGCGATCCGGCGCCTCAGGGACAGAAGGTCGCGCTCAAGGCGTCCGAGAGGTTCGCGCCCGTGCCGCCGGGACCCTGAGGATCCCGGTACCAGAGCTGGAAGTTCCAGGTCTCCCCCAGGCCGACCTGGCCGGGCCCCGAGGAGAGGGGCGGCTGGGAAAGGTCCAGCCAGCGATCGGCGCTCCCCGAGGGATCGACGACGAGCGGCGGGGCGATGCGGAAGAGCACCAGGCCGCCGGGCCCCACGCAGCGCCAGCCGTCCCAGAAGGGCACCTGGGTCCGCGCCAGGCCGTAGAAGAAGATCCCCGGCTTGCCCGGGGGCGCGCCGCTGGCGGTGAGGTGGAAGTCGTTCCGCGTGAAGGACGGGGTCCCGGTGCTGTCGATGAGCGCGCCCGGGCCGACCGAGTTGGGGGCGCTCTGGCAGTAGCGCACCGGGGCCTGGCAGGGGATGCCCCCGCCCTCGACCAGCACGTGCTCCCGATCGACGTCCAGGTCGATCCAGGCGTCGACGCCTCCGGCGGGCCACTCGACCCAGACCTCCTCGATGAGGGCGCTGGCGCCGAGCCCGATCTCCACCGGCAGGCTGTCCTGGCAGCCCATCCCGCCGCCGCCCCCCGAGACCGCGCGGAGCTGCCAGGCGCCGCCCGCCTTCAGGCGCACCCGCGCCCCGATGGCGTCCGGGCTGCTGGCCACGCCGACGAGCCTCAGGCGCACCCAGTGGGCCCCGGCGGCGGCGTCGTTGCGGTACAGCCGGCAGGCATCCGGCCAGTCGTTGGCCACGTAGAGGTCCGAGTCGCCGTCCAGGTCGTAGTCGGCCCAGGCCGAGCCCTCGGCCCAGAGCGTACAGCCGGTCAGGGTCGCGGTGGTGGCGTCGGAGAAGGTCCCGTCCCCCTCGTTGCGGAACATCAGGTTCCACGGCGGATAGGTGCCCCCCCAGGTGTTGGTCCTCGTCACGTACACGTCCAGGTCGCCGTCGTTGTCGTAGTCCGCGCAGGAGGCCGCCCGGCAGACCACCTCCGGGTGCTGCCAGAAGCGCAGGCCCGAGCTCGTGCCCACCTCGGAGAAGGTGCCGTTGCCGAGGTTCCTGTAGTGCCGTCCCACCATGCCGCTGGCGTCGCGCAGGTCGGCAAAGTAGAGGTCCAGCAGGCCGTCGCCGTCCAGGTCGGCCCAGATTCCCCCGTCCCCGTTGCGCAGCGCGGCGAGGCCCGCGGCGGCGGTCACGTCGGTGAAGCTCCATCCGCCGTCGTTGCGGTACAGCTTGCTGGGCGAGAGGCTCGCCACGCTGGCCACGTAGAGGTCCGGATCGCCGTCCGCGTCGTAGTCCCCGAAGCTGGCGCCGTCGGTGGTCTCGCTGGCGCTGACCACCCCGGCCGCCGCGGCCACGTCGGTGAAGGTCCCGTCGCCGTTGTTGCGCAGGAGCAGGGGCGGGTCGTTCCGGGCGGCGACGTAGAGGTCCACCCAGCCATCGCCGTCCACGTCGGCCCAGACCCCGATCCTCGCGCCGATCTGGAAGCCGGCGATCCCGGCCGCCGGCGCCACGTCGGTGAAGGTCCCGTTCCCCTCGTTGCGGAAGAGCTCCTGCGGCCCTCCGGACGCCGCCACGAAGAGGTCGAGGTCCCCGTCGCGATCGAAGTCGGCCCAGGAGGAGCCGAGCTGGAAGGCGAGGGCCGCCGAGCCCTGCACCCCGGCCTGGGCGGCCACGTCGACGAAGGTGCCGTTGCCCTCGTTGCGGGCCAGGATGTCGTTGGGCTGGTAGGAGCCGCCGTTGATCGGCAGGAAGAGATCCGGATCTCCGTCCGAGTCGTAGTCGCCCCAGGACATGCGGGCCGTGTTGAAGCCCGAGAAGCCCACCCCCGCCTGGGAGGCGACGTCGGTGAAGCCCTGCGCGGCGACCGAGGCCGCGAGGACGGCGATGCAAGCCGTGGATCGAGCGAAACGCCTCATGCCGAACCCCCTGCGGCCGCGCCGCTTTCACGGGACCGATGCGCCTCCAGGGTAGCACGCGCCCCGGAAGTCGGGCGGAATCGCCGGGCCCGCCCCCCGAACGCCGGGCCCGGCCTATGATGGATCCCGCAGGTCCCCCTCCCCCACCGACAGGAGCTCAGGAGATGGCGCACGCGAGCCTTCGATCCACCGGCCTCGCGATCCTCGGCGCGGCCGCGGCCGCGGGGATCGCGGTGGATGTCGCACAGGGCCAGACGAGGACACCCTCGATCCACCAGGAGGTCCCCGACGATCCCCCCGGCCCGCCCGCGGCGGCGCGCGGCCCGGGGACGGTGAGCTCCACCCGGTGGGTGGGCCAGCTCCCCTCCCTCTCGGAGATGACCTTCGGACCGCTCTCCAGCGTGCAGGTCAACGTGGACGCCAGCGGCGCCAACATCCCGGGCGACGCGGCCAACGAGCCCTCGATCGCCGTGGATCCCATCGATCCCACCCGGATCGCGATCGGCTGGAGGCAGTTCGACACCATCAGCTCGAACTTCCGCCAGGCCGGCGTGGGCTACAGCCGGGACGCGGGCTGGACCTGGACCTTTCCGGGCCCCCTCGACCCGGGCGTGTTCCGCAGCGACCCGGTGCTGGACTACGACGCCAGCGGGAACTTCTACTACAACAGCCTCTCGGTGGCGGGCAGCACCTTCACCTGCCAGGTGTTCCGCTCCACCGACGGGGGCGCGAGCTGGTCGGCGCCGGTGCACGCCTTCGGCGGCGACAAGGCCTGGATGTGCATCGATCGGAGCTGGGGCATCGGTCACGGCAACGTCTACAGCGCCTGGAGCGTCTTCGGGAGCTGCTGCGGCGGCGACACCCTCACCCGCTCGGAGGACGGCAGCCAGTCCTACACGGGGCCCTACAACCTGCCCTCTCCGCCCGTGTGGGGGACCATGGAGGTGGGGGCCGACGGCGCCCTCTACGTGTCGGGAAGGAGCTCCAGCACCACCTCGAGCTTCGTGGTGGCCAAGTCCACCGACGCCCAGAATCCCGGCAGCGCGCCCACGGTCGACTTCACCGCCACGGTGAACCTGGGCGGCTCCCTGAGCTACGGCGGCGGGCCGAACCCGGGCGGCCTCCTGGGGCAGGCCAACATCGGCGTGGACAACTCCACGGGCCCCTACGCGGGCAACGTCTACCTCCTGTGCTCGGTCGCCCCGCTGACGGGACCCGATCCCATGGACGTCATGATCGCCCGCAGCACCGACGGCGGCCAGAGCTGGAGCGCGCCGGTGCGGGTCAACGACGACGCCTCCGGCAACTGGCAGTGGTTCGGGACCCTGTCGGTGGCCCCCAACGGCCGCCTCGACGTGGTGTGGAACGACACTCGCGACACGGGGCAGAGCAACCGCTCCCGCCTCTACTACGCCTTCTCCCTCGACGGCGGCGCCACCTTCTCTCCCAACCGACCGCTGAGCCCGGTCTGGAACAGCCACCTGGGCTGGCCGAACCAGGACAAGATCGGCGACTACTACGACATGATCTCGGACGCCTTCGGGGCCCACCTCGCCTGGTCGGCCACCTTCAACGGCGAGCAGGACGTCTACTACCTGCGGATCCTGCCGTACTGAGGGGTCGACCCTGGCCAGCGGCCGGGCGAGATCCCAGAATGCCGGCCGGCGGCGGCGCGGAGGCACCGCCGGGCCGGACCGGGGAGGCCGCCAGAGCGAGGAGATCGGGGATGGGGGGAGAGATCGCGTTCGTCATCGTCTTCGGCCTGGCCGTGGCCGGCGTCGCCCTGGCGTATGCGCTCAAGCACCAGCAGAAGGCGGACGAGGCCTGGCAGGAGGCCGCCGCGGCGCTGGGGATGCGGTGCGGGCAGCGGGGCCTCTTCAAGAAGCGCACCATCAAGGGCCACCACGAGGGGATACGCGTGCTGGTGGACACGTACACGCAGAGCCACGGCAAGTCCTCCACCACCTACACGCGCTACCGGGTCTCGTATCCGCCCCTGGGGCTGGGTCTGCACCTGAAGCGGCAGGGGGCCCTGGCGGGCCTGGCGCGCTTCGTGGGCTTCCAGGACATCGACGTGGGGGACGCGGTCTTCGACGAGGCCGTGGTCGTCAAGGGGGACATCCCGCGCAAGGTGGTCGAGTTCCTGACCCCGGTGCGGCGCATGAAGATCCAACGGCTGCTCAGAGGCCGGCCGGGCTCCGAGATCCGGGACTCGCAGATCCGCTACCGCAAGCGCGGGCTGGAGACCGACGCCAGCAAGATCACGTCCAACGTCCTCTACCTCTGCCAGGTGGCGCAGGTCCTCTGCGCCGAGCCCGATCCCGAGGCGCCGATGGAGCGAGCCCTGCTCGCCCAGCGGGAGGCGAGGCTGGACGAGGCCCTGGAGGTGATCGAGCCCATGACCGCCGCCGAGCGGACGGACGCCGACCCCGACGCCCAGGTCCTGAGGGGCGAGATCCTCTACACCGCGGGGGAGTACGAGCAGGCGGCCGAGATCCTGGAGGAGGTCCTGGAGGAGCGACCCGAGGACGCCGAGCTGCAGGCCCTGGCCGAGCACTCGGCCGCGCGGGCGCGGCCCCCCGCCCCGCCGGCGCCCCCCGCCGATCCCGCGCCGCCCCCTCCCCCGCCGCCGGAGGTCGAGGTGCTGGAGGACGCCGCGGCCATCTGCGAGGACCTCTTCGGCGGGAGCCGGATGAGCTTCGAGTCCGCGAAGCTCTTCGAGCAGAGGTACGAGGGCCGCCTCGTTCGCTGGAGCGGGAGGCTGCACGACGTCGGCACCTACTCCTTCGACCGGATCTTCGGCCGGGGCCCCGGCACCAAGGCCACCGTCGACCTGCACGAGGTCGGAGCCGAGTCCTACAGCCACCTCCTGGTGCGCGCCGTGGTCCAGCTCCCCGAGGAGGCGCGTGAGACCCTGCAGGGCTCGCGGCACGAGACGATCGCCTTCCGCGGCCGCCTGCTGCGCTGCGACGCCTTCGTGCGCAACCTCTTCGTGGGCGAGGGCGAGCTGATCGACTGAGCCGGCGGGTATCCTGTCCGGCCGGATTGGAGGACGACATGAAGACGGAGAGCTCTCTTCTCGCGGCGGCCCTGCTGCTGCTCCCCCTGATCGGATCCGACGCGCGGGCGCAGATCGACCTCGACTCGCTGCTGGAGGAGATGGTCGACCGCGCCGCCATCGCGCGCCTGCCCGACCCGCCCTACACCTGCCGGCAGTTCTCGAGCTACGACCGCGGCTCGGTCTCGCCCGACGACCCGGAGACCTGGTTCGCCAACTACGACCGGGGGCACCACCTGCGGGTCGAGGAGCGGGACGGCCGGCAGGAGTGGGTGATGATGGACGCCGAGGGGCCGGGGGCCATCGTGCGCTTCTGGTCGGCCAACCCCGCGGGCACGCTGCGCGTCTACCTCGACGGCGCCGAGCGGCCCGTCCTGGAGGCGCCGCTGAAGGAAGTCCTGGGCGGCACCTGGGAGGTCGGCGCCCCGCTGGCGGCCGAGCGCGCGAAGGGCTGGAACCTGTACCTGCCCATCCCCTACGCGAAGCACTGCAAGGTGACCAGCGACGAGGAGGACTTCTACTACCAGATCAACTACCGGACGTATCCGGCGGGCACGGAGGTGGCATCCTTCTCGATGGAGGGGCTGGAGTCGGCGCGGGAGACGCTCGATCGCGTCCAGCGCGAGCTGTCGGCGCCCTCGCCGCCCGCCGTCCGGGGAAGGCCGAAGCTCTTCGCCGACATGCCCTTTGCCCTCGATGAGCTGGATCACGTCTTCGACTTCGATCCGGTGGAGCTCGACCCCTCGGTGTCCGCCTCCTTCGACCTGGAACCAGGGCCTGCCGTCGTGACCGAGCTCAGTCTTAGGCTCGACGCGACCGATCTCGAGGAAGCCCTGCGACAGACCGTGCTCGTCATGGTGTTCGATGGACGGACGACGGTCTGGTGCCCGCTCGGGGACTTCTTCGGCAGCGGGATCGGCCTCAATCCCTACCGCGGGTGGTGGCGCGAGGCGCGCGAGGACGGGACCCTGCTCTGCCGCTGGACCATGCCCTATCAGGAGACGGCCGAGGTCCAGCTCGTCAACCTCGGCCTGGACGCGATCTCGATCAAGGGAGTGGCGTTCGTCGCCGACCGGGACTGGGACGACCGCTCCATGCACTTCCACACCACCTGGCGCCAGCAGGACCCCATCCGCACCCTCCCCCGCCAGGACTGGAACTACGTCGAGATCCAGGGCCAGGGCGTCTTCGCCGGCGACTCCCTCGCCCTCACGAACCCGAGCAAGATCTGGTGGGGAGAGGGCGACGAGAAGTTCTGGGTCGACGGCGAGGACTTCCCCTCCCACTTCGGCACCGGAACCGAGGACTACTACGGCTACGCCTGGGGCTCGCCGGACTTCTTCGAGGGCCCCTTCCACGCCCAGCCCCGCTGCGACGGGCCGGGGGTCTTCGGCCACACCACGGTGACGCGCACTCGCTCGCTGGACGCCATCCCCTTCGAGCGCTCCCTGCGCTTCGACATGGAGGTGTGGCACTGGCGCGACGTGGACGTGGGCTACGCCGCCACCACCTACTTCTACGCCCGCCCGGGCGCGACGACCAACCGCGAGCCCGCCCCCGAGGAGGCCGCCCGCGGCGCGCTGCACCCCCCGCCCCTGCCCCCGCCCTACAAGGTCGAGGGCGCGCTCGAGTGCGAGGACATGGAGGTGCTCGCCGCCACCGAGGGCATCCCCGTGGAGCCGCAGGGCGGCTTCGAGGACGGGGTCTGGTCGGCTACCCGCCAGCTCTGGGTCCAGGGCAACGCCCCGGGCGACTTCGTCGAGATCGCCTTCCCCGCGCCGGCCGAGGGCCCCTGCCGCATCCTCCTGTACGCCACGCGCTCGTGGGACTACGGGGTCGTGACCTTCTCGGTGAACGGGAAGGGCACCGGCTACGGCGTCGACCTCTACAACCTCGAGGGCCGCTCGGTGGCCACCACCGGCCCCCTGGACCTGGGCGTGCACGAGCCCCGCGACGGCCGCTTCGCGCTGCGGGTCGAGGTCGTCGCCGGCAATCCCCTCTCGGAGGGCACGCGCTCCTTCTTCGGCCTGGACTGCGTCGTCGTCGCGCCCGCGGACTGAGCCGGCGGAGGGCGCTCAGCGCCCCTGGGAGAGGCTCTGCTGGATGCGGCCCGCGAGGTCCATGGCCTGCGCCCTCAGGCCGGGGGCCAGCTCCACGGCCCTCGTGGCCGAGCGCCCGGCCTGTCGGAGGAGCTGGAGCCGGCGCTCGGGATCCCGCTCCTGGCCGGCCTCCAGGTGCCGCGCGCTCCCCATGGCGAGGTGCAGGTGGGCCCGCTCCCAGCTGCGGTCCTCGGGGACCTCCGCCAGGCCCCGCTGGCAGGCCGCGACGGCCTCGGCGTACTCCCCCGCCCACTCGTGCGATCCCGCGATCCTGGACCAGGCCAGGTGGTAGTCGGGCATGAGCTCGTGAAGCCGCAGGTAGAGCTCGCTCAGGTGCGCGGTGTCGCGACGGTGCTCCAGGCCGAAGTTGTCGACCACCGCGGTGAGCAGCTCCTGGATCTCCTGCTCGCGCTCCGAGTCCTCCGGCCGCTCCAGCCGCAGGTAGACCCGCACCAGGTGGTGGTGAGCCTTGCGGCTCTCCGGATCGCGGGCCACGACCGCCTCGAAGGCCCGGGCGGCCGGCTCCCACTCCCGCCGGCGATAGGCCAGGGAGCCGACCTGCAGCTCGAGGTCCGTCTCCAGGCGGACGCGGGGCGAGCCCGGATGGGCAGCCCGGGCGGGCAGCGCCTCCAGCAGCTCGCGGGCCTCGGCCAGCAGACCCGCCGCCGGCTCGAGCTCGTTGCGCTGCAGGTGCATGGAGGCGAGCAGGATCCGCAGGTCGATCTGCGCGCTGGGTCTGAGGTCGCCGGGCTCCCGGGTCAGGGGCTCGAGCTCGGCGATGGCCTCGTCGAAGCGATCCTGATCGCCCAGCGCCCGGCCCAGGGCGTAGGCCAGCTGGGCCGAGTCCAGGCCCAGCTCGCGCGCCCGGCGGAAGGCATCGATGGCGCGCGCGAAGCTCTGCTCCGAGCTGGGCGAGGTCAGGGCGAGGCCCAGCTCGAAGTGGACCTGCGCGTTGCCGGGCCACTCGGCGGCAGCGCGCCGCAGCTCGTTGCAGGCGTCCACGAGCTGACCCGCCTGCAGGCAGCGCAAGCCCTCCTGGTGGTGGCGGTCGAAGGCCTGGCGATCCTCGGGCCCGACCTCGGTCGAGCAGCTCGCGACGAAGAGGAGGAGGAGCCCCGGAGCCGAGGCGGCGAGCATGCGCAGTCGGTACCACATCGCGGTTCGGCGCCTCACGGGTGCTCATGCTACCGGTGCGCGCCGCATCCTCCCACCCGAAAGGGCGCCGCCCCGTGGCCGGCGGCGGCCGGGCCCTGGAGCCCGCGAGCCGCGGGGGCTAGAGGTCTTGGGCGCCCGTTGCGTGGGCCTGGCAACCGAGTCACGGCGCCCAAGGCCTCTAGCGCTCGCCGGGAGGCGAGCGCGGGCCCCGTCAGGGGCCCGTCCGCGCCACGCGAGCGCAGCGAGCATGTGGCGCAGCCGCGCGCAGGAGCGTGCGGCGCGATCACCGGCCTGCCCCGGCCCCCCTGGCACGTCCATCCCCGGGCTGAGGCGCCGCCTGCGGAGCAGGCGCGCCGACTAGGATTCCCCGGCACGCCTGGTCGGTCTGAGGCGAAGCCTCGCTAGGATCGACTGCATGCCCTCGATCCCCATGCGCCTCGCTCCCCCGTCGCTGCTGGCCGCCGGCCTCCTCCTGGGGGCCGGCGCGGGTTGCGCCGAGCCCGAGGACCCGGCGGGCGTCCGCTTCGTCGACGTCAGCCGCGCGGCGGGCCTCGACTTCGTCCACGACCACTGCGGCACCGGCCGGCGCTTCCTGGTGGAGACCAACTCCTCGGGCCTGGGCTGGCTGGACTACGACGGCGACGGCCGGCTGGACCTCTACCTCAACCAGGCCGCGCCGGTCGAGCCCGGCAGCACGGCCGTCCCCCCGCCCAACCGGCTCTTTCGCAACCTCGGCGACGGGACCTTCGAGGACGTCACCGAGCGGGCCGGCGTGGGCGACACCGGCGTGGGCATGGGGGTGGCCTGCGCCGACTACGACGGCGACGGCCACGCCGACCTCTACGTCTGCAACTTTGGCCCCAACCGGCTGTACCGCAACCGCGGCGACGGGACCTTCGAGGACGTCACCGAGGCGGCCGGCGCGGGCGAGGCCATGTGGACCTCGGGCTGCTGCTTCGCCGACCTCGACCGCGACGGGGACCTGGACCTCTTCCTGGCCAACTACGTCGACCTGATCCCCGAGGAGAAGAAGCGCTGCGGCCAGCGCATCGAGGGTCGGTGGATCGACATGTACTGCCACCCCGACAACTACCCGGGGCTCCCGGACACGCTCCTGCGCAACGAGGGGGACGGCACCTTCACCGACGTATCCGACGCTTCCGGGCTGCGCGACGTGGACTTCGCCACCTCGGGCAAGGCCCTGGGGGTCAGCCCCTGCGACTTCGACGACGACGGGGACCTGGACCTCTTCGTCGCCAACGACGCCGCGCCCAACTACTTCTTCCTGAACCTCGGGGACCTGCGCTTCGAGGAGGCCGCCCTGCGCAGCGGCCTGGCCTACAACGGCGACGGCGAGACCGAGTCGTGCATGGGAACCGACTGGGCCGACATCGACCTGGACGGCGACTTCGACCTGGTCACCTGCAACATCCAGTATCAGAGCAACACCTGCTGGGAGAACCTGGGGGACGGGCTCTTCGACGACGCCACCTACCAGCTGGGCCTGGGCGAGAAGAGCTTCCTGCTGGTCGGCTTCAGCCTGGACTTCTTCGACTACGACCTCGACGGCGACCCCGACCTCTTCGTCGCCAACGGCGGGATGATCGACAACATCTCCAGCTTCGACCCCTCGCAGAGCTTCGAGCAGCCCGACCACCTGTACGAGAACCTGGGCCCCGGGAGCGGGTTCCGCCTGGTGGAGGGGAGCGGGGACGACTGCTGGTCGGCGCTGCGGGTGGGGCGCGCCGCGGCGGTGGCCGACTTCGACGACGACGGCGACGGCGACATCGCCCTCTCCAACATGGCCGGGCCGGCGATCCTCCTGCGCAACGACGGCGGCAACCGGAGCTCGTGGATCGGCTTCGACCTGGAGGGCGCCGGGCTCAACCGCGACGCCATCGGGGCGCGGGTGAGGGTCGAGGCCGGGGGCCTCTCGCAGGTCGAGGAGGTGCGCGGCGCGGTGGGGATCGGCTCCTTCGGCGACCTGCGGCTGCAGTTCGGCCTGGGGGAGGCGGAGCGGGTCGATCGGGTGGAGATCCGCTGGCCCACGGGGCGGGTGCAGGTGCTCGAGGGCCTGGAGGTCCGCCGCTACCACGCGATCCGCGAGCCCGGATCCTGAGGCGATCGGCGGGGGCTCAGGGCCGAGGGTCGCGGGTGGAGAGGTCCTGGCCCACTCGGGGGAGCTCGAGCGCCCGGCCCGAGAAGGTCGGCATGCGGAGCTCGACCGCCGCGGAGCGCGACTCGGCCTCCACGACCTCACCCGGCCAGCGCGGTGGTGGCTCCTGGGTCCAGAGCGTCATGCCCGGCAGCAGGCCGTCGCGCAGGCCCAGGTCCACGGCGACCCTCGCCTGCCAGACCCAGGTGCCGTCGGCCATCTCGGCGATGGGCTCCACGGCCTCCACCGCGGTGATCTCGCCCCTGAGCGGGGTCTCCAGGAGATGGTCGCGGTACTCGTCGGGCACCTGGGGGAGGCCCTCGGGGGTCGCCTTCTCGCGGGCCAGCCAGGCCGACTCGCCGTCACCCTGGCGCTTCTCCAGGACGAGCTCGCCCCCCGTCGCCAGGCTGCCCGCGTTGAACGCATTGCAGAAGGCCACCACGCGGCACATGGGGACCAGGTAGCGCCGCTCGCCCCAGCGGACGATGGCCAGCTCGTGGTCCATCTCGGGCTGCGGGCGGAAGTGCTCGTAGATGATCTGCCGCTCCGGGTCGAACCGCCAGTCGACCCAGATCCGATCCCGCTCCACCAGCGAGACCTCGCCGAGGTTGACGTCCATCAGCCCCATGCAGCCCTGGAAGACGAAGACCGCGCCCGCGTCGGGAGACACGTGAAGCGACTTTCCCATCAGGAAACCCCCATCGCTGTAGCTCCCCGCCCAGTCGCAGTCCTCGATGGACTCCAGCTCCTCCGCGATCCGCTGGAACCGCTCCAGGACCTCGTCCCTCGCCTTGTGGGCCCTGGGCGTGGGCCACACCGGCAGCGCGATCCTCGGGAGGGACCGCGGTTCGCGCGGGGCCTGCGATGCCTCCGGGGCCTCCGGCGCGGTGGCGCAGCCCAGGGTCAGGGCCGATGCGGTGCAGCAGGCCAGCGAGAGCGGATATCGGAAGGCGGCCATCGGGGACCTCGGGGGTCCCGCGCCCCTCAGGCCGGGGACCCCTCGAGAGCGACGATGCGCTGCCGGCAGTCTTCCAGCCAGTCGCCGATCTCGTGCTCGGGCCCGCGCTCTCGGGCCAGACGATACAGGCGCAGGGCGGCTCGGCGGCGGCCCAGCTCCTCCTGGATGCGGGCGGCGAGGTAGAGGCGGTCGCCGTCCCACTCCCCCTCCCAGCCGCCCCGCAGCTCACGCCGGGGCCGTCGGATCGCGGCCTGCGCGGCGGTGAGATCGCCCAGTGCGACGAGCTCGACCGCCACGCGGGCGGAGCGGTGCTCCCAGCTCCAGGTCCGGCGGCGCGCCAGGAGGGGACCGAGCAGTCGCCGGCACTCCTCGGGCCTCCCCGCCCGCCGCGCGAGGCGGGCGGCCCGCACCCGGCCGTCGGGCTGGAGGCCCTCGGAGCCGTGCAGCAGGGGCAGGAGCGGCAGGATCAGCTCCGGGCGCTCGTCGAGCTCCGAGAGCTCGACCACCATGGCGAGGAGCCCCGTGCGCGGAGGGTCCTGACCCGAGAGCTCGACCAGCCGCGGGAGGAGCTGCTCCGCGGGCAGGGCCGCGAGCCCCGCGCGGAGCTCGGAGCCGTCGTCGAGGAAGCGGAAGCGCCCGGTCAGGTCCTCCGGCCCGTCGTCGTACCAGTCTCCGTTGCGCAGGTCCTCGACCCGACCCCGGACGGCGACCGGGATCCCCATGTCGGCCGCGAGCCGCTCGACGAAGGCCCCCGCCTGCTCCTGGAAGCTCGGGGCGCCGTCCTGATGGTAGGGGTGGAAGGCCAGCAGCTCCCCGCCCGCGGTGAGCGCGAGCAGGCAGCGCCCCTGGACGCGCCCGCGCACGTCGCGCGCGTAGAGCACTCTCTTGTTGACGTCGGCCGCGTTCAACACGGCCGAGTAGAAGTTCATGTTGCCCGGCGCGAGGCACGTCCCGAAGGGCTCGCCCATGCGCATCGCCTCGAGCGGGTCGGCCTCCAGGGCGAGCTCGAGCCTCCGCCCGTCCGCGCCCTCGACGCGCAGGGGCTCGCCCCCCTCGAGCCAGGGCTCCAGGCGAACCCCGCGCGCGGCCATGCGCTCGAGGAAGGCCGCGTTGGGCGCCTCCTCGCGCAGGTCCCAGGGAGGCGGACCCTGGCGCGCGCGCAGGAGGCTCAGGGCGAGGTCGCGATACGGCTTCTTCAGCCGCATGGCGGACGCGAGCAGCCGCGCGATGCGCGGGTCCGCGGCGAGCTCGAGAGGGGCCGGAGCGCCGAGCAGCTCGGCGGCGCGCTCCGAGCAGCGGGCCTCCAGGGCGCGCAGGGGCCCGGCCAGGAGCTCGGCGGCGATCCGGCGGCGCAGCTTGCCCTCGAGGCGGCGCATCCGGGCCGGCGACACCTCGAGCGGACGGGCGAGTCGCTCCTCGATGGACCGCACCCGCGCCCGCAGGTGCTCGGGCCTGCGCACGTCGTCCGCCTCCAGGCGCCGACGCAGGCCTTCGAGCTCGGCGCGCAGACCCTCCGGTTCGGGGAAGGCGGCACCGAGGAGCCTCTCGGCGATACGGGGAGCGCGCGGCGTCGCGGCCTCGAGCTGCTCCAGGAGGGGGTGGAGCTCCGCCGCGTACCGGCTCCAGCGACCCGGTTCGGGATCGGGAGGCGCGGCGACGGCCGCCCTCGCGAGCTCCTCCCCCAGCAGTCGCACCCCATCGCCGGAGCGCAGGGTCTCCAGGCCGGCCAGGGCATCGAACAGCCGCAGCACGTCACGAGGGTGCTGCTCGGCCACCCCGGCGGCCAGGAGATCCGACCAGCCCCCGACCGAGGCCGCGCGCTCGGCACGCCGGCCGTCATCCGCCTCGTGCTCCCGTTCCCCCAGGGCGGCGGCGAGCGCGCAGAAGCCGCCGGCGTCACCGCCGGAGAGGGCGAGGCAGACGCGGGCGTTGCCGGGGCCCATGTAGCCGACCTCCGCCGCCACGAGGCTCGCAGCGAATTCGGCCGCGAGGCCGCCGCGCCGCACCAGCGGCAGGAGAACGTAGAGGTGCCCGAGCTCCTCCTCGCCGGAGTCAGCGACCTCCTCGCTCGACGTGCAGATCCCGATCGCCTCGAAGAGGTCCTCGAGACGGGCCGGCGCCAGCTGCCCGGAGAGGAACTCGTGGTCCAGGCAGGACGAGCTGGCCCAGGAGTGCGGCTCGCAGCCGGCCCCGCGCAGGACGTCCTCCCAGGGCAGGATCGAGCGTCCGAGGTCCTGGCCGGACAGGAACAGATCGAGGGTGCGTCGGACCGCCTCCACCAGGAGACGCGGCTTGCCGAGGGCCGCGAGCTGCGCCCAGTGCAGGATCAGACCCGCGCGGAGCGGGCGGCCCTCGTGCTCCTCCGGGAGGGCGCCCAGCCGGCTCGAGGCCTCCGCGAGCCAGGCGCGCTCGGCGGGGCTCCTCCCGCCCGCCTCCGCCAGCGCGGAGAGCAGGGCGCCGAGCGAGTACGCGGCGGGGTTCGAGCCGAGCTCCTCCCGGGCCTCCTTCAGCGCGCGGGTCAGGACCTTCTTCGTCCCCGACGAGATGTCCCGCTGCGCCGTCCGGACGAGCGCGCCGAGCTCGGCGGCCCGCCGGCTCGCCCCGTCCCAGAAGGCCGTCCAGCGGTCGATCGCTCGCGCCGGCACGAGCGTCTCGGCGAGCCGCAGGACCTGCGCGCGGGCGGCGTCCTCGAGCCGCAGCAAGCGCGGAAGCCAGGCGACCAGCTCCCGAGCCGGCGGGTCGCCGGACCCGCGAGGCCACCACCTCTTGTGGAATGGCTTGGGGAGGGGGTCGGAACCGACGAAGGGAGGGGACCGCCAAGCCCGCGCGAGTCTGGTCTCGTACGCGCGTGGATCCTCGAGCAGGCGAAGGAGGCCGGGGAGGGATTCGCCGTGGCCGGCCACGGCGAGCTCGCACAGGGCGCGCGCCGCCTCCAGTCCCGGCTCGCCGGGCTGCCTGGCGAGCAGGCGCTCGAGCGCGCCCGTCGAGTCGACCAGGAAGGCGAGCGCCCGATCGAGCTCGTCCCCCTCCGAGCAGACCCAGGCCGCGCGCGCGAGGACCGGCTCCAGCGCGTGGCCCTCGGCGGCCAGGGGCTCGGCGCGCCGCCGCAGCCCGGACGGGATCGAGGCCTCGGCGAGCAGCTCGGCCGCGCCCGGCGCGGCCTCGCCGCGGTTCACCAGGCGCTTGACCCGCTCCAGGCGCCGCTCGGTGTCGCGGCGCCAGAGCTCGCGATCCCCCACCACGCGCGGGAGGGCGCGGGGGAACTGCCGGAGCAGGCGCGTGCGGTTGCGCGTGGCCTTGCTGATGACCGAGCCGTCCACGACCAGGCTCCGCGGCTCGTGGTCGATCCCCGGCGCGGGCGCCGTCCTCCAGCGCAGGCGCCCCGGCGACTCGAGCTCCTCGGGCCAGCCCCGCAACCAGCCGAGCCCCTGCTGCAGCAGGGCGCGCACGCGCAGCACGGCGACGCTGCGGGAGCGGGAGGTGGGCTGGTGCGGTCGCATGACGGCGCGGAGGAGGATCCGATGGGGCTAGAAGGTAGACTGGCGCCCCCGCGAGCCGCCATGTGCCTTCCGGGTTTGATCCTGCTCCTCGCGGCCGCTCCGACGGCCCAGTCGCCCGAGGCGATCGCGCGCGAGATCCTCGCCGATCCCGCCTACCAGACCGAGCTGCCCGGGGCGCTCGGGAGCGAGGGAGGGCTCGGGATCGCCCCCGGGCCCGACGGACGGGATGAGCCCTTCGATCTCGACCTCCCCGGGAGCCGGTCCGGGCAGCCGGTGTTCCAGTGGCTGATGTGGCTCCTCATGCTCGCGGTGGGCCTCGCCCTGGCGGCCCGGCTCGGGCGCGCGCTGGCCGAGCGCCGCCGCGATGTCGAGCCCTTGGAGGAGCGCGATCGAGCGGGGGGCGCCGCGCCCGCGGCCAGGCCCTCCGCCCCCCCGCTGGCCGAGGTCGAGGCCCTGGCGGCCGAGGGGCGCTTCGGCGAGGCCATCCACCTCCTGCTCCTGCGCACCCTCGAGAGCCTGCGGCCGGCCCCCTCGCTGACCAGCCGGGAGGTCCTGGCGCAGCTCGCCTGGACCGGGGAGCGCGGGCGCGCGCTCGCCGCCCTGGTCGAGGCGGTCGAGCTGAGCCTCTTCGGCGCGCGGGTCCCGGACCGCGCCGACTACGAGGCCTGCCTCGAGAGCGGCCACGCCCTGGCGGCGGCCGCCGAGGGGGAGGGCGCGTGAGCTCGGCCCCCTTCACCCGCCGCGCGATCGTCGGCCTGGCGATCCTGGGCGGCGCCTCGCTGCTCGCGGGCCTGATCGCCGCGGGCATCGGGGGCGAGCTGAAGGGGCAGGGCTCCGCCGGCCCGGACAGCTTCAGCTCCTCCGCGCTGGGCCACCGCGCCTTCGTCGAGCTCCTGCGCCGCCTCGACGTGCCGGTGGTGATCAGCCGCGGCCGCAGCGCTCGCAGGTCGGCGGACGAGGCGGTGCTGCTGATCGCCGAGCCCCATCTCGGGGGCACGGACGAGGGTGCGCGGGAGCTCGGGTCCCTGCTCTCGGAGACCGATCGCACGCTGGTGGTCCTGCCGCGGTGGACCGGGACCGAGGATCCCGACCGCCCCGGGTGGATCGCCCGCGCCGCGCCGATCGGGGGGGATCGGGTGAGCGCGGTCTTCGAGGCCCTGGGGATCGAGGCGCTCGCCGTGCGCGCCTCCGCTCCCCCCGCGCGCTGGGACCATCCGTCCTTCACCTGCGGGCCCGCGCTGGAGGCGCCCCAGCTCGTCGACTCGGGCGAGCTCACGGCCTGGATCGGGTGCGACGAGGGCGTGCTGCTCGGGGAGCTGCCGCCCCGCGACCCGGAGAGCGGGTCGCGCTGCCTGCTGCTCTCCGATCCCGGCCTGCTCTCCAACGCGGGGCTGGGCGAGGGCCGCAACGCCGCCATGATGCTGGAGATCCTGCACTTCCTCGCCCCGGAGGGAGCGCCGGTCGTGATCGACGAGACCCTGCACGGCTTCGCGATCGCGCGGGGTCTGCTGGCCGAGCTCCTGCGCTTCCCCCTGGTGCTGGCCCTGGCCCACGCCGGCCTGGCCGCGGCCCTCCTGCTGTGGGCGGGGATGCGCCGCTTCGGGGCTCCGCAGCCCCTTCCCTCGGCCCTGCGGGCGGGCAAGCGCACGCTCATCGACAACACCGCCGAGCTGCTGCTGCTCGGGGGGCACGGCGAGTCCGTCCTGCAGCGATACCTGAGCACCAACCTGCGCCGGGTGGCCGACGCCCTGCACCTCCCGCCCGAGCTGGACGTCCAGCGCCGGCTGGAGGCGCTCGAGGGCCTCTCCCGGCGCATGAAGGCCTCGATCCGGCCGCGCGACCTGGTGTCCGCGGTCCGCCAGGCGAGCGCCGCCGACCGCGGCTCGCCCCGCCGCTTCCTGCGCACCGCGCGCCTCATCCACCGCTGGCGAGAGGAGATGACCCATGGAGCTCGATGATGTCCGGACGATGGCCGACCGCCTGCGCGAGCAGATCGGCCGGGTGGTCATCGGTCAGGCGGAGGCCACCGACCTCCTCCTGATCGCCCTCCTGGTCGAGGGCCACGCCCTGCTGGAGGGCATGCCCGGCACGGCCAAGACCCTCCTGGCCCAGACCTTCGCGGCCGGCCTGGACCTCGAGTTCCAGCGCATCCAGTTCACCCCCGACCTGATGCCCGGGGACGTGCTGGGGACCAACCTGTTCCACTTCCAGACCAACGAGTTCGTCCTCACCCGAGGGCCGATCTTCACGCAGGTCCTGCTCGCGGACGAGATCAACCGCACGCCGCCCAAGACCCAGGCGGCCCTGCTCCAGGCCATGCAGGAGCGCTGCGTCACCATCGACGGGAAGACCCACGGCCTGGGGGACGGCTTCCTGGTGGTGGCCACCCAGAACCCCATCGAGCAGGAGGGCACCTACCCCCTGCCCGAGGCCCAGCTCGATCGCTTCCTGGTGAAGATCCCCATCGGATACCCCGACCGCGACGGGGAGCGCGAGCTGGTGCAGCTCCACGGCCAGAGCGCCGGCATGCCGAGGCTGGAGCGCTTCGGCCTGGAGGCGGTCGCCGACCTCGCCGCCATCCGCTCGGCCCGCGAATGCGTCGCCGGCCTGCGCCTGTCGGAGGAGGTCCGGGACTACGCCGTGGACGTGAGCCGGGCCACGCGCGAGCACCCGGCCCTCAGCGCCGGGGCCTCCCCGCGGGCCACCAACATGCTGTGCTGCGCCGCGCGGGCGGCGGCGGTGCTGGCCGGGAGGGACTACACCCTGCCGGACGACGTCAAGCGCCTGGCGGTCCCCGTGCTGGGCCACCGGCTGGTGCTGGCCCCCGGGGCCGAGCTCGACGGGACCACCGCCGGGGACGTACTGGCCGAGGTCCTGCAGCGCTCGGCAGCCCCGCGATGATCCAGCCCACGCCCCGAGCCGTCCTGACGTTCGCGATCGGGATCGCCGTCGCGATCCTGCCGGCCGCGGTCGACGAGCGCCTGTGGACCGCCTGGCTGGCCTTTGTCTTCCTCGCGGCCCTGGCCTTCGGGCTGGACGCCGTGGCCCTCCTCCCCGCGCGGGGGATCGAGCTCTCGATCGAGGCTCCGGCGCGGATCCACATCGGCTCGCAGGCCCACCTGTCGATCGCGCTCTGGGCCCCCCGCGCGAGGGGCGACACGAGCATCGAGGCCCTCCTCGACCTGGACGAGAGCCTCGAGCCCCAGCCGGCGCGGATCCTCGCCCTCCCCGCCGGAGGCCGTGCGCGCTGCCGCGTTCCCCTCCGCCCGGCCCGCCGGGGGACGGCCCGGGCGCGGGCCCTGTGGCTGCGCTGGTCGGGCCCCCTGGGGCTGTGCCGCCGCAGCTCGCGGCGGGAGCTGGACCGCGAGATCCCGGTGGTGCCCGACGTCGGGGCCGTACGCGCGACCGCCCTGCGCTTCTTCGGCTCGCCCAGCCACCTCTCGGGGCTCAAGACCGAGCGCTACCTCGGCGACGGCTCCGAGTTCGAGTCCCTGCGCCGCTACGTCCCGGGCTTCGACTCGCGCAGCATCGACTGGAAGGCCTCGGCCCGCCACCGCCGCCTCCTGGTGCGCAGCTTCCGGGCGGAGCGCAACCACCAGGTGGTGATCGCCATCGACTCCGGCCACCTGATGGGCGAGCCCCTGCGGGGCATTCCCCGGCTCGACCACGCCATCAACGGCGGTCTGATCCTGGCCTACTGCTGCCTGCGGACCGGGGACCGGGTGGGGCTCCTCGGCTTCGATTCCAGGCCGCGCACCTTCCTGGAGCCCCGCGGCGGCCTGCGGGCCTTCGCCCGGATCCAGCAGGCCAGCGCGGGGATCGAGTACGGCGTCGAGGAGACCAACTTCACCCTGGGCCTGCTGGAGCTCGACCGGCGCCTGCGGCGGCGCTCGCTGGTGATCGTCTTCACCGACTTCGTCGACACCATCACCGCCGAGCTGATGGTCGAGAACCTGCACCGGCTGTCGCGCCGCCACCTGGTGATCTTCGTGGCCCCCAGCGATCCGGACCTGGAGCAGCTCGAGCGCCTCCCGCCGCGGAACCTGAAGGGGCTCAACCGCGCGGTGGTGGCCTCCCAGCTCAACCGCGAGCGCGAGCTGGTCTTCCGGCGCCTGAGGCGGCGCGGGATCAGCGTCCTGGACGCGTCCCCGGAGCGGGTGTCGACGCGGCTCCTCAACCGCTACCTCGAGATCAAGCGGCGCGAGCTGGTGTGATGGCGGGGATCGCAGAGAGCGTCAAGAGCGTCCGCTTCCGCCGCGAGCGGCGGGCCTCCTGGGACGAGCTCGAGGCGCTGGTGAGCCGGATCGAGAAGCGCGGCCTGGCCTCCCTGAGCACCGAGCAGCTCACCCGCCTGCCGGTCCTGCACCGCGGCGTGCTCTCCTCGCTGTCGGTGGCCCGCTCCATCTCCCTGGACCGCAACCTGCTGGACTACCTGGAGAGCCTGACCGCCCGCTCCTACTTCTGCGTCTACGGCACCCGCCGGCCGCTGCTCGAGACCATCGCCGACTTCTTCCTGCGCCGCTTCCCGGCCCGGGTGCGGCGCTTTCGCTGGCACGTCGCGCTCTCGGCCTTCTTCCTCGCGGCGGGGGTGCTGGCCGGCTTCCTCCTGACCCGCGCCGACCCGGATCGCTACTACGCCTTCGTGACGGAGGAGATGGCCCAGGGGCGCGACCCGACCGCCTCCACCGAGGAGCTGGCCGAGGTGCTCGGCTCGGGCGACGAGGATCAGGAGGGAGCGCTCACGGCCTTCGCCTCCTTCCTGTTCACCCACAACTCCCGGGTGGGGATGCTGTGCTTCAGCCTGGGCTTCGCCGCGGGCCTGCCGGTCTTCTACCTGCTCCTGACCAACGGGCTGGTCCTCGGCGCCATGGCGGCCCTGTACGCCGATCGAGGGCTGGCGGTCGAGTTCTGGGGCTGGATCCTGCCCCACGGGCTGACCGAGCTCTTCGCGGTGGTCCTGTGCGGGGCGGCCGGCCTGGTGATCGCGCAGGGCCTGCTCTTCCCGGCCCGGCACGGCCGGCTGGCCAACCTGGCCCTGCAGGGGCGGGCGGCCGGGCAGCTCGTCCTGGGGGGCGTGGTCCTGCTGGCCATCGCGGCCCTGATCGAGGGGTACTTCCGCCAGCTGGTGCAGGCCGAGGTCGTGCGCTACTCGCTGGCCCTGGTCACGGCCGCGGGCTGGATCCTGTACTTCACCCTCCTGCCCCGGGAGCGGACCCCGTGAGCCGCCCGCTCCCCACCCGCCAGCCCACCGTGGGCGCCCGCCGCCCGCTCCTGACCCCCGAGGGCATCCCCCTGGTGCTCACGGTGGGCACCGCCGGCGACCGCATCGCGGCCTTCCTCCTGGACATGCTCCTGGTGATCGGCGGCTGCGCCGCGATCTTCCTGCTGGCCCTGGCGGCCTCGGGCGGGTCCTCGGAGGGCTGGTTCTGGGCCTTCGCCTTGCTCGCCCTCTTCGGCCTCTTCCAGTTCTACTTCATCTGGTTCGAGATCCGCTGGCAGGGGCGCACCCCGGGCAAGCGCTTCATCGGCCTGCGGGTGATCGACGCCCACGGCGGGGCGCTGAGCTCGGAGGCGGTCTTCGTGCGCAACCTGACGCGCGAGGTCGAGGTCTTCATCCCGCTCGCGATCGCCCTCCATCCCCAGCTCCTGGGCCAGTCCGTCCCGGGCTGGCTGGGGCTCCTGTCGGTCCTGTGGCTGTTCGTCCTGGCCCTCCTGCCGCTGTTCAACCGCGACCGCCTGCGCATCGGCGACCTGGTGGCCGGCACCCTGGTGGTGCAGGCCCCGCGGATCGCGCTGCTCGAGGAGCTCGGCGCTCCCGGCGGAGAGGACGCGGCCGACGAGCCCATCACCTTCAGCCGCAAGCAGCTCGACCTGTACGGCGTGTTCGAGCTCCAGGTGCTGGAGGACCTCCTGCGGCGCGGCGGGGATCCCGCGCCGCTGCGGGTGGTGGCGAGCAAGATCCAGCGCAAGATCGCCTGGGACCGCCGGAGGCGGGACGTTCCCCCGCGCGAGTTCCTCCAGGCCTTCTACCGCGCCCAGCGGGCCCGGCTGGAGGGCGAGCTCCTGCTCGGCAAGGCGCGCGAGAAGAAGCGCAAGGGGCGGCTGCGCCGAGGGCGCTGAGGCGCGGGCCTTCAGTCGAAGATGGACGCCAGCTCCTCGGTATCGACGCCCTCGACCGCGACCCTCAGGTCGTGATAGCCGACGGCCGCGAGCACGGCCTGCAGGGAGGTGGTGAGCACGGCCAGGATCAGCCCGGCCACGGCGGCCGCCGTGATCGAGATCATCCCGGCGGCGAGCTCCACCAGGGCGGCGGTGGTCAGGAGGCTCAGCACCCAGAGGAAGAGGATCAGCAGGAAGATCCTCCAGCGGGAGCCCTTCGTCAGCGTCCAGCTTCGCGAGACCGACCTCCAGATCCCGGGCCGCTCGACCACGCAGACGGGGACCGCCACCCACATCCCGGCCGTGGCGTACCAGGCCACCACGACGATGGCCGCGCCGCCGACGTAGACGGCCAGATCCGGGGAGACGATGGCCACCAGCATGCCCAGGAAGATCAGGGGGATGGCGGACAGGAGGCAGAAGACGAGGATGTTGAGGAGGACCAGGAGGCTCACGCCGAGGATCGGGAAGAGGCGGGAGAGTCCGTAGGACACGCAGGTCCCGATGCTCGCGGGCCGGCCGCGGAGCTTCTGGAACACCCCGTAGATCACGGCGCCCGAGGCGAGGAAGCCCAGGAACATGGAGCCCCAGGTCTCGATGAGCTGGTGCTCGGTCGTCTCCATGAAGTCGGGCCGGTCGAGGACCACCCACAGCGTGTAGGCGATCAGCGGCAGGAACACCAGGAGCGCGATGAGCTGGTAGGCGAGGAAGCTCGAGATCCAGGTCGCGAGGGCTCGCGCGACGGTGCTCCCGATCCGGAAGGTCCCGTAGCGCTGGTTCCTCCGCCGCGGGCGCCGGCCCTCCCCGCGCGGGACGGGGACCGCCAGGGGGCGGAGCCCGGCCGCCGGGGGGTCGGCGGAGGGCCTCGAAGGCTCCCCCGCGTCGTCGTCGCGCTCCTCGGGACGGGCTTCGATCTCGTCGGCCATGGTCCGATTCCGATCCGGTCGTCCGGCGGGGCCCGGGGCGACCGCCGGGCGTCAGGGCTCCTCGCCCGGGGTCTCCTCCTCCTCCGGGGCCGGCAGGGCCTCGGCGCAGGCCTCGCCCGCCTGGGAGACGGCCCCGCGCAGGGCCTCGGCCAGGGCTGCGGCCAGGGCCGCGGGATCGGAGGAGGGCTCCTCCCCGCCGGCCTCGACCTCGGGCCGAGCGATGGGCACGCGCACGTCCAGGGTGCGATCCAGGAGGGAGGCCCCGTCGGGACCGGTCAGGTGAACGAGGAGCCGGGCGTGGGCGGCGGGCTCGGCGCCCAGGTCCTCCTCGAGGGCCACCAGGGTCGCGTCCAGGGTCGAGGCCTGCAGGGCCTCGGAGCGGCGCAGGCCCTGGACCTCGAAGAGCTCGTGGACCAGGAGCCGCTCGAGGAAGGCCGCCGGCGGCTCGGTCCAGCGGCGAAAGTCGTAGAAGCCGCGCTCCACCTCGGAGGAGCTCCACACGAAGCGCTCGCGCAGGTGGCCGGCGGCGAGGACCCGGCGCAACCGGAGCTCCTGCCCGCCCGGGACGATCGAGGCGTCGGCCGAGGCGACCTCGACCGAGAAGAAGCGCAGGCGGGGGGGGTCTCCTCCCAGGGAGAGGCAGGAGCTGGTCGCGAGGGCCAGGAGCCCCGCGCTCGCCAGGATGCGCAGCCGATGGGCGTGGGACGTCGTCTTCATTGGTCTTCCTCCACAGCGGGCTTCGCCCCGGGAACCGGGGGCTTCGACTCCGGCGCGCGCCCCCTCAGGAAGACTCCGGGGTCGCGTTCGATCATGCCCAGCATGGCGGTGCTGGCGTTCAGGGTGTGCTGCACGGCGACCATCAGCTCGTGGACCTCGGCCATGAGCTGGTGGGCCTCGCGGCCGATCACGCGCACGTCCGAGATGCTGTCGCGCACCAGCTGGGTGGTCTCGCCGATCCGGGCGTCCTCGATCGCGTTGGTGGCGGTGCGCGCGACCAGCCCCACGCTGGAGATGGTCGAGAAGAGGCCGCCCCCGCCGCCTCCCGACTCGGACTTCTCCTCCACCAGCTTGGCGAAGGCGTCGGCCGCCCTGGCCACCGAGTCGAGGGCGGTCTGGGTCTTGGTCGAGAGGACCGGCGCGTCCAGCTCGTCGAGCCGCCCGTCGAGCTTGGTCATCAGGCCGCGGGCGCTGGAGGAGAGCCCGGCCACGTCGGCGTCCTCGATGGCCCGGCTCAGGCGGGCGGCCAGCTCCTCGAAGCGCTCGGGGAGCTGGCTCGCGCCCCCGGGAGCGCCTCCCCCCCCGGCGCGGGACGCCTCGACCGGCGAGGGGATCGCCGGGACGAAGGAGGGCGGCGTCTCGAAGGCCAGGACCGGCGGCGGGTGGGCCCCCTCGCCGACGGTCTCCAGCCGCAGGAAGCGGTCCGCCTCGGGGTGCGGGCGCACGAGCTGGGCGCGGAGCCCCGCGGACGCCTGCCAGGGTCCCCCGCCCTCGCCGCGGCGGTAGCCCATGGGGCCCGCCTGGCCGCGGTCGAGGTCGACCTCCACCGCGACCCAGCGCGGGTCGGGCGAGAGTCGGATGCGGGTCACGACCCCGACCGGCGCCCCGCGCATCTTCACCGGCGCACCCACCTCGAGGCCCTCCACGCTCTCGCTGAAGTAGGTGACCATGGGCAGGCCCCCTCCCCCGAGCCAGTCGCGCCCGAACTACCCCAGAACGGCGGCGGCGGCGGCGAGGAGGATCAGGATGAGGGCGCGGCGGAAGGGACTCGGTGCTCGGGGATCGGTCATGGCGGTTCTCCGGTACGCGGAGTGTACGGAGTCCAGCGCTTTCCTCCACCCCGCACCAGCGAGGGTGGAGGAAAGCGCCGGACACCGTATCCTCCCCGCGTGCTCGGCAACGTCCTCCTCATCCATCCCTGCCTCGACCGCCAGCAGCAGTACGGCGACCTCGCCGACCTGGTGTGGAGCGAGGTCCCCCTCAGCCTGGGCTTCCTGGCGGCCTACCTCGTGGAGCGCGGGGTCGAGGTCAAGATCGTGGACGAGCAGTGGGGACGGCTCGACGACGAGCGCATCGCCGAGCTGGTCCGCACCTTCCAGCCCCGCCTGGTCGGAATCACCACCCTGACCCCGGTGCTGCACCGCTCCTTCGAGCTGGCCGAGGGCTTCAAGCGGGCCTCGGCGGAGGTCGCGGTGGTCCTGGGCAACGTGCACCCGACCATCCGGCCGGACGAGTCGCTGAGCCATCCGGCGGTGGACCTCGTGGTCCGCGGGGAGGGCGAGGTGGCCCTGTGGGAGTGCCTGCAGCACGTCCAGGGGGAGATGGACGCGGCCGAGATCCCGGGCCTCTCCTACCGCAGGAACGGCGAGATCGTCCACAACCCCGACCGGCCCTACGAGAAGGACCTGGACGTCTTCCCCCGCTGCGCCTACGAGCTCTTGCGCGAGAACATGCCCGCGGGGGTCGCCCCGGCGCTGCTGTTGACCTCGCGGGGCTGCCCCTACCGCTGCATCTTCTGCTCCTCGCGGCTGGTCAGCGGCCACGCCTACCGCGTGCACAGCCCGGAGCGGGTGGTGGAGGACGTGGAGTACCTGCTCCACCAGTACGGCCTGCCCAACATGCTGGTGGTGGACGACAACTTCCTGGTGGGGCGCCGGCGAATCGAGGAGATCTGCGGGCTCTTCGTCGAGCGCGGGATCCACGAGCGCATCACCTGGTCCTGCCAGGCGCGGGCCGACGCCATCGACGAGCGCGTGCTGGAGATCATGAGGGGCGCCGGCTGCATCGCGATCTCCTTCGGCATCGAGTGCGGCTCCCAGCGGCTCCTCGACCTGATCGGCAAGCACCAGAGCCTGGAGGCCAACACCCGGGCGGTGAAGCTCGCCCACCGGGCCGGCCTGCGCACGCGGGGCTCCTTCATCCTGGGCCTGCCCACCGAGACCGCGGAGGAGAGCCGCGAGACGATCCGCTTCGCCAAGACCCTGCCGCTGGACGTGGCCAAGTTCGCGCTGGCCACGCCCTATCCGGGGACCGATCTGTACGAGATCGCCGTCGAGGAGGGGCTGGACGTCGGCGGGGACTGGTCCCGCATGAGCAGCATGGTGATGGGCATGGAGGGGGCCGAGCCCAGCTACGTCCCGCGGGGGCGCACCGCGAAGGAGCTGGAGCGGGCCCAGACGCGGGCACACCTGGAGTTCTACCTGAGGCCGCGGCAGCTCTGGGCCATCCTGCGGGGCCGCAACCCCGAGCTCCGCATCCGCTCCTTCGGGCACCTCCTGAGGATGGCCCGGGCCGCGCTGCGCCTGCTGGGAAAGCTGGCTCTGGGGCGGCGTCGGGGCAGCTGATCGGCACCGCAAGGCACCGGGAAGGTCTGGGATCGGCTTTTCCCTAGTCTACTAGTTGACTAGTTCACTATTTCTCTAGACCATCGAGGCATGGAGCTGGCCTTCGAGGTGGACAAGGGAAGTGGCATCCCGCTCTACGTGCAGCTCAGCGAGCAGATCCGCCTGGCGGTGCACCGCGGGGGGCTGCGGCCCGGGGACCCTCTCCCCACCGTGCGGGCCCTGGCGGTGGAGCTGGGTGTGAACGCCAACACGGTCGCCCGGGTCTTCCGCGAGCTCCAGCGCGAGGGACTGCTCCGCCTGGAGCGCGGGGTGGGGACCTTCGTGGCCGAGACCACCGAGGCCCGGGCCGTGGGCGAGCGGGACTTCGAGCGCATCCAGCGCGAGGCGGCGCGCCTGGTCGAGACCAGCCGCGCGGCCGGCCTGCGCGCGCGCGAGCTGGCCCAGCTCATCGAGACGCTCTGGAAGGAGAACGACCATGCTCATCGGTAGCGCGAATCCCGTCAGCGGCCTCATCGCCCTGATCACCCTGATCATCGCGGCGGTCGCCCACCTGCAGCTCGGCGCCTCGGACTGGGCCGTGACCGCCATCCTCGCGGCGGGCCTGCTGGTCGCGGCCTCGCCGCGCCAGATGAACGAGTGGGACCGCGGGGTGCTGCTGCGCCTGGGCCGCTTCCGGCGCGTCCTGCAGCCGGGCATCTCCTGGGTCCTGCCCTTCGTGGACGCCATCGCGTCCCGCGTGGACATGCGGATCCGCTCGACCGCCTTCTCGGCGGAGAGGACCCTGACCCTGGACACCGTGCCGGTGGACGTGGACGCGGTGCTCTTCTGGATGGCGACCGACGCCAAGCAGGCGGTCCTGGAGATCCGGCGCTTCGAGGCCACCGTGAGCTTGGCCGCCCAGACCACCCTGCGCGACGTGATCGGCAAGACCGAGCTGGTGCGGATGATCTCCGACCGCCAGGCCCTGGACCAGGAGCTCCAGTCGGTCATCGACGCCAAGACCTCGGAGTGGGGCGTCACGGTCCAGTCGGTGGAGATCCGCGACGTGCGCATTCCCGCCGATCTGGAGGACGCCCTGAGCCGCAAGGCCCAGGCCGAGCGCGAGAAGGAGGCCCGCGTCATCCTGGCCGAGTCCGAGCTGCTGGTCGCCGAGCAGATGGACAAGGCCTCCCGCGTCTACAAGGCGAACGACACCGCCATGCAGATCCGCGCCATGAACATGACCTACGAGTCGATCAAGGAGCGCGGCGCGCTGATGGTGGTGCCCACCGGGATGGCCTCCTCCCTCGACACCGGCGTGCTGGGCCTGGCGGCGCTGGGCTACAAGACCGGCAAGATCGAGCAGGAGTGAGGGCGGCCGCTCAGCCGCCCCCCCCCGCGCCGCCCCGCGCCTGCTCGAGGAGCCGGCGGTAGCGCGCCGCCTCGTCGGCCTCGCCGCGGCGCTCGTGGACCTGCACCAGGAGCTCCATGGCGCGCAGCTCGTGCTCGTGCGCGCGCGCCTCCTCGCCGGTGGCCAGCAGGCAGCGGGCCAGGGCCAGGTGCGTCCCGATGCGCTCCGGCGGGTACCGCAGGCGCTCGCGCAGGGCGTCGGCGGCCTCGCGCGTGCGGCCGGCGGCCTCGAGCGCCTCGGCCAGCCGGTCGCGGGCGTGGGCGTTGAAGCGATTGCCCGCGAGCACGCCCTCGAGGACCGGAATGGCCTCGCCCGCCCTCCCCCGGCGCAGGAGGTCGGCGGCCCGCTCGTACTCGGCGAGCTCTGCGAGTCGGCTGCGGGGTGCGTGCCGATCGCTCGCCTCGAGCGGGTGGGGCATGGGGGTGGTCACGCAGTCGGTGGTGACGTACCCCAGCGCCGCCATGTGCTCGAGGGCCTCCGAGCCCACCGTGGCCGGGAGGCCGGCCTCGACGGGGGCGCGCTCCGCCACGGCCGCGATGGCGCTGCGCTGCGCGAGGACGGCGTCCTGATCGCCGCCGAAGCGGTCGCTCTCCTCCCGCGGATCCGAGCTCGGGTCGAAGAGCTGCGGCTCGCCTCCGTGGATGTACTTGGCGCGCGCGTCGGCCCAGCCCGCGAGCGGGCTCCATCCGAAGGCCAGCCAGCCGTGGTAGGACTCGAAGTAGACCCCGCGCCCGGCCGGCACCGGCGCGTAGAGGCTGCGGCCGTCGACGTCGCCCGGCTCGCCGAGCCCCAGGGCCTCGAGCAGGGTGGGGAACACGTCGACCGCGCTGACGATCTCGTTCGAGACCTCGCCCGCGCGCAGGCCGTCGGGGTGGCGGAGGATCAGGGGCACCCGAATCGTGGAGTCCCAGCAGTGCGCCCCGTGCGTGTCCTCGCCGTGCTCGCCCAGGCCCTCCCCATGGTCGCCGATGACCATCACCAGGGTGCGGTCCAGCGCCCCCTCCCTCCGCAGGTCGTCCAGGAGCGCGCCGATCTCGGCGTCCATGACGGCCACCTCGCCCAGGTAGGGATCGCCGCCGGCCTGCTCGAGGAAGGCATCCGGCGGCGCGTAGGGCGCGTGGGGATCGAAGAGGTGCACCCACAGGAAGTAGGGCCGCTGGCGGTCGCGCGCGGCCAGCCAGTCGCGGGCCGCGGCCACGACCTCGCGGGCGGGGCGCTCGCTGATCTGCCCGTCCCAGCGGTCCTCCCGGCCCTGCGGCTGGTCCCAGACCTCGAAGCCCTGGGCGATCCCGAAGGCCCGATCCAGGGCCAGGGCGGCGATGAAGGCCGCGGTCTGGATTCCCCCGTACCGGGCGCGCTCGGCCAGGGTCATCGCGGCGGGCGGCAGCACCATGGGACCGTTCCCGCGCACCCGGTGCCGCGGCGGGTAGAGCCCGGTCATCATGGAGGCGTGCGCCGGCAGGGTCAGCGGGGCCACCGTGCGGGCCCACTGGTAGGTCACGCTCTCCTCGGCCAGCCGATCCAGGTGGGGAGTCACCCCCTCGGGCCCACCGCAGGCCCCCACTGCGTCCCAGCGCGTGGTGTCCAGGGTGATCAGGAGGGCCGAGCGGGGCGAGGTCGGGCCATCCGCGTCCGAGCACGCCCAGGCCAGGAGGGCGAGCAGGATCGCGCCGGCGCGGGCGCCGCGCGAGGATCGCATCGAGCGGGGCATGCCGCCGATGATGTCCCCGGCGGGGAGAAGAATCAAAGGGCCGCCGAGGGACGTCGCTCCCGCCCGCGCGGGCGGCCCACCGCATTACGCACCTGTCATCCGGAGGGCCCGCGGGCGGGCCTATCCTGGAGCCCTTCCCTGGCCGAATCCCCGCATCCGACCACCGCCGATCATGAGAAATACCGCCCGCGCCCTCCTCTGCGCCTCCCTGCTCGCCCTCCCCGCCGCCGGCCAGTCCATCTCCTCGGCCACCTCGGCCGGGACCCGCTCGCTGGCCCCGGGCGAGGTGCCGGCCCGGGTCGTCCACTTCGTGGACGCCTCCGCGGTCGGGGCCGGCAGCGGGACCAGCTGGGCGGACGCCTTCGGCGATCTGCAGGCGGCCCTGGCGGCGGCCTCGACCGGCCACCAGATCTGGGTCGCGGCCGGGGACTACACCCCCTCCCCCAGCGACGCCACCGCCAGCTTCCACCTGAAGTCGGGGGTCGCCCTCTACGGCGGCTTCGCGGGAGGCGAGACCCAGCTCGGGCAGCGGGACTGGGTGGCCAACCGGACCGCCCTCGACGGGGACATCGGGCAGGACGACGTCGTCGGCAGCGGGTATGGGTGGTGGATCGGCTGGAACATCAACAGCGCCAACTGCGGCCACGTGGTGGTCGCCAGCGGAGTCGACCGGACCGCCGTCCTCGACGGATTCACCATCGAGAACGGGGCCACCGGGCCCCACGGCACGCCGGCCACCAGCCACCTGATGGGGGCCAGCGGGATGTTCAACACCGAGAGCGATCCCACCGTGAGGAACTGCACCTTCCTGCACAACGAGTCGGCCTTCGCCGACGGGGCGGGGATGTACAACCACGACTCCAGCCCGCTGATCTCGAGCTGCAGCTTCCTGGAGAACTACGCGCACCTCGGCGACGGGGGCGGCCTGGTCAACCACGGCGCGAGCTCCCCCACCATCGAGGACTGCCGCTTCGACCTCAACGTCGTCGTGGTCGCCGGCTCCGGGGGCGCGGGCGGCGGCATCGCCCACCAGGCCAGCCTGCCGCTCGAGGTCCGGCGCTGCACCTTCGACCGCAACCTGGCCAAGCCCTTCTGGTCGGCCGGCGACACGGCCTACGGCGGGGGCCTCTACGCCCAGACCTTCGGACCGATGGTCACCGCCATCGACTGCGTCTTCACGCGCAACCAGGCCACCATCGGCGGCGGCCTGGCCACCTGGGGACCGGCGACGGTGATCAACTGCCTGTTCGAGGACAACCTGGCCCTCCCGCAGCCCAACGATCCCTATCCCGAGCTGGGCGGCTTCGGCGGCGGCCTGGCGTCCATGGCCAGCAACGGGACCCTGACCGTGGTGAACAGCACCATCGCCCACAACCGCGGCAAGAAGCACGTCGGAATGGACACGGTCAATCCCCTGGCGAATTCGACCATCGAGAACACCGTCATCTGGGGCAACGTCGCCACCCACCCCGAGGTCATCGGCTACTGGCCCGAGCAGCTCGGGGGCAGCTTCGACGCCTCCTACAGCGACATCCAGCGCATCTTCCTTCCGCCCGCGCCGGGCGAGGACCCCATCGACCCCCAGGACCTCCCGGGCTGCATCTCGCAGGATCCGCTCTTCGCGGCGGCCTTCCCGGGCGGCGACTTCCATCTGCTCCCCGGATCGCCCTGCATCGACGCCGGCGACAACCTGGCGGCCCTGGCGCTGGGCATCGAGCTCGACCTGGACGGCAATCCCCGCTTCCTGGACGACCCCGCCACCCCCGACACCGGCAACGGCACGGCGCCCATCGTCGACATGGGGGCCTACGAGTACTAGGCGGCCGGTCCGCGAGTACCGCGCTCGCTCCTCAGCGAGGCGGGCGCAGCTCCTCGAGGATCCGGTCGATCAGGCGGGGCGCGTAGTTGGCCATGCGCCTGGGTACCTTCGGGTGCTCGGTGGGGAGGGCCTCGATCCTCTCGGCGATCCCCGCAGCCCGGTGATCCAGTGCGTCGATCGCACCCAGCGCCAGGATCGCGGTGAAGACGTCGCTCGTCTCCAGCGAGGCCGCCGAGAGCAGCACCTCGAGGGCGGCCGCCCGCTCGGCCTGCCCGCCGTGCAGGCCCAGGGCCTCGGCGGCGACGATCCGAACGCTGGCGCGGGGATCCTCCAGGAGCCGGAGGAGCTCCTCCCGGGCCGCGGCGACCGCCGGCCCGCCCCGGGCCAGGATCCCCACCGCCCCCCAGTAGCGCATCGCGCCGTCCGCGTGGACCAGGGCGGCGGCCAGCTCCTCGCCGGCCGGCTTCCCGGGGCTCGCGGCGAGCTCGGCCACCTCCAGGATGACCTCGAGGGGATAGCGCTCCGGATCCCGGCCGAGCTCGTAGGGCGTCGAGCCCGCGCTGCGGGAGTGGATCTGCGCCTCGGGCAGGAAGCCCAGGTCGCGGACCTCGATGAGGTGACGTCGCTGGGCCGCGCGCAGGCGCTCGAGGGTTCCCCGGTGCTCGGGGGAGGCGGCCAGGTTCACCACCTCGTCGGGATCGGATCGCAGGTCGTAGAGCTCCTCGGCGGGCTTGGGCTCCCAGAAGAAGGTCCGCGGCGGCTCGAGCCTCCCGGCGTCGTAGAGCTCCCTCCAGATCCGGGTGGTCGGCGTCTGGAACATGTAGGCCAGGTGCTGGCCGTAGGGGCGGTGCGGCATGTAGTTGCGCAGGTAGACCCACCGCTCGTCGCGCAGGCTGCGCACCAGGTCGTAGCGCTCGTCCATCCGGCCGCGGAAGCCGTGCAGGCAGTCCCGGGGAGGGGCCTCGCGCGGGCCCATGAAGGCGCCCCCCTGCATCCAGGGGGGCGGTTCCAGGCCGGCCAGGCTCAGCACCGTGGGCGCCAGGTCGACGAAGGACACCAGCCGCGCGCTCCGCCCGCCGGGGGCCCAGCCCTCGGGCGCCAGGTGCCGCCAGCGCTCGGGCAGGCGGACGATCAGCGGCACGCGCAGGCCCGAGTCGTAGGGCCAGCGCTTGCAGCGCGGCAGGCCCGGGCCGTGATCGCCGAAGTAGAAGACGATGGTGTCCCGCTCCAGGCCGTCGCGCTCCAGCTCGGCGAGCTTCTCCCCCACCCGCCGGTCCATGGCGGCGAGCTGGTCGTAGTACTGCGCCCAGTCCCGCCGCACCTCGGGCGCGTCGGGGTGATAGGCCGGCACGCGCACCTCGGCCGGATCGCAGACCGCCTCGTGGGGCCGCTTGCGGATGCGGCTCTCGTGGGTCTCGCCGAAGTTGAAGACCGCGAAGAAGGGCGCTCCCTGCGGGCGGTTCCGCCAGTGCGCCGTGCCCGAGGAGTCGTCCCACACCCGCCCGGGCTTCTCCAGGTTGTAGTCCTCCTTGGCGTTGTTGGCGGTGTAGTAGCCCGCCTCGCGCAGGAGCTGGGGGAACATGACCATGCCTTCGGGGAGCCGCGCGCGGCTGCGCATGTGCTGCGAGCCGGTGGAGGTCGGGTACATCCCGGTGATGATCGCCGTGCGCGCGGGCGCGCACACCGGCGCGTTGGACCAGACGTGGAGGTAGACCTGCCCCTCGGCGGCCAGGCGATCCAGGTGGGGCGTGTCGGCGCAGGCGTCGCCGTAGGCGCCCAGGTGGGGACCGTTGTCCTCGCTGGTCAGCCAGAGCAGGTTGGGGCGCTCGGCCTGGGCGCTCGAGCCCGGTGCGAGTACCGGACAGCACAGCGCGGCGAGGAGGAGAATGGGCAGGCGATGCATGAGCGGGCAGGCGACCGGGGCGGCCGCTCCCCGGCGCTATGGTAGACTCCGCGCCCATGCTGATCCTCTCCAACGTCCGCAAGCTCTACGATGGCACCTCCTGCGGCTCCGAGGCCCTGCACCAGGCCGTGGACCTGCACGTCGAGGGCGGCCGCATCCTCGAGCTGCGCCCCCACGACCCCGAGGTCCGCTCGGCCCCCGAGGTCACCGCCATCGACTGCTCGGCGTTCACGGTGACGCCGGGGCTGATCGACTGCCACGGCCACGTCACCGCCCTGGGGCTGAGTCCGCAGGACATCGAGCGCAGCGACGGCCCCGAGGGCGCGGTCTACGTGGAGAAGATCCTGTACGCCTCGCTGGTGGAGGGCGGGGTCACCACCATGCGCGACGTCGGCGGCGCGACGCACTGGATGAAGCGCCTGGTGGACGAGGGTCTGGTGATCGGGCCGCGCCTCAAGATCGCCGTGTGCATGCTCTCCACCACCGGCGGGCACGCCGACTTCCGCGGGCCCGACCGCTGCCACGCCGAGTTCTCCAAGCTCTGGCCGCCGGCGCCCGGGAGGCCCTCGAGCATCGTCGACGGCCCCTGGGAGTGCCGCAAGCGGGTGCGCGAGATCGCCGCCTGCGGGGCGGACCTGATCAAGCTGTGCACCAGCCCGGGGGTGGCCTCGCCCGGCGACGAGCTGGAGCACCGCGACTTCACCGCCGAGGAGATCGCCGCCATCTGCGAGGAGGCCGGCGCCCGCGGCCTGAGGGTGGCCGCCCACGCCCACAGCCGGAGCGGCATCGAGCTGGCCATCGACAACGGGGTCAGCGACATCCAGCACATCTCCTTCATGGACGCCCGCCTGGCCGAGCGCGCCGCCGAGCGGGGCTGCACCGTGACCCCCACCTCCTGGGTGGTGCAGGAGATCCCCGGCGCCGCGGGCCTCTCCGACTTCGTGATGGAGAAGGCCCGGCAGGTGGCGGAGGTGCACACCGGCGCGGTCCAGCACGCCCGCGCGGGCGGCCTGAAGATCCTGGGGGGCACCGATCCGGTGCTCCCGGGCATGCACGGCCGCAACTACATGGAGCTCTCGGCCCTGGTGCGCGACGGGCTGGACCCGCTCGAGGCCTGGCACGGCATGACCGGCCTGGCCGCGGGCGAGATCGGGCAGGCGGACGCCGGCACCCTCCGCAAGGGACAGCGCGCCGACCTCCTGATCTGCCGGGGCGACGTGCTCTCCGATCCCGCGCTCCTCGACCGCGGGGCCCTGGTCGAGGTGGTCCAGGACGGCTTCGGCCACCGCGGCGCGATCGACGGGCTCCCCCAGCGGACCTTCGCCACCACCGTGCAGCGCACCCTCGGCCCGCCCGACGAGACGACCTGAAAGGGAATCCAACCGTGAGCCATCCCCTGCGAAGCCGTGAGCCCCTCTCGGCCTGCCTCGCCCTGGCGGTGCTCGGTCTCGCCGCCCCGGCGGGACAGGAGCCCGTCCACCACGCCCTGCAGGTGCGCCTCGAACCCGAGCGGCACGCCATCGAGATCGCGGACGAGATCCGCGGGGCCCCCCTCGAGGACGGCGAGGTCCGGTTCCGGCTCCACGCCGACCTCGACCTCGAGTGCCTCGACGCGGGGGCCCGGGTCTCGGCCGACGAGCCCCACCCCGCCGGCACCGCCTCGGGGGAGGCCGGCGGTCCGCTGATGGTGCGCACCTGGCGGGTCTCGGCCGAGCCGGACCGACCGGTGCGACTGGCCATCCGCGGCACCCTCCACCACCCCATCGAGGCCGGGGGGGAGGAGTACGCCCGCAGCTTCTCGAGCAGCCCCGGCATCATCGACGCCGAGGGCGTCGTGCTCAGCGGCGCGAGCTGGTGGCTGCCCACCTTCGACGAGACCCTCGCGACCTTCGAGATGAGCGTGGACCTCCCCGAGGGCTGGGACGCGGTGAGCCAGGGCGAGCGCGGCGCGCACCGCATCGAGGCCGGCCGGCGCTCGGTCACCTGGACCTGCCCCCACCCCATGGAGGAGGTCTACCTGATCGCGGCCCGCTTCCACGAGTTCTCCCGCGCCGCCGGCGGCGTGACCGCCTACGCCTTCCTGCGGGAGGACGACGAGGCCCTGGCCAGCCGCTACCTGGAGGTCACCGCGCAGTACATCGACATGTACCGCCAGCTCATCGGCCCCTACCCCTTCGCCAAGTTCGCCCTGGTGGAGAACTTCTGGGAGACGGGCTACGGCATGCCCTCCTTCACCCTGCTGGGGCCGACCGTCATCCGCCTGCCCTTCATCCTGCACTCCTCCTACCCCCACGAGATCCTGCACAACTGGTGGGGCAACGGCGTGTACGTCGACTGGGAGAGCGGCAACTGGTGCGAGGGACTGACGGCCTACCTGGCCGACCACCTGATCAAGGAGGGGCGCGGCGAGGGGCAGGTGTACCGCCGCGACACCCTGAACGCCTACAAGAGCTACGTGCAGGACGGGGCCGACTTCCCCCTCACCGAGTTCCGCTCGCGCCACTCCTCGGCCACCCAGGCGGTGGGCTACGGCAAGTCCCTGATGCTGTGGCACATGCTGCGCCTGCGCATCGGGGACGAGCGCTTCCGGCTCGGGCTGCAGCGCTTCTGGCGCGGCTTCCGCTTCCGCCAGGCCTCCTTCGGGGATCTGCGGGACGCCTTCTCGGAGGCCGCCGAGGAGGACCTCGGCGACTTCTTCGCCCAGTGGGTCGAGCGCACCGGCGCGCCCGTCCTGGAGGCCCAGGTGGAGCTCGGGGAGGGCGCGTCGGCCTCGCTCACCCTGCGCCAGACCCAGGAGGCCGAGCCCTACCAGCTCCTGGTGCCGGTGGCCGTGACCCGGCTGTTCCAGCCCGAGGCCGAGCTCCTGTGGCTCTCCCTCTTCGAGCGCGAGCGGACCTTCGACATCGGCGGCGATCCCGCCGTCCTGCGGGTGGACGTCGATCCCCTCTTCGACCTCTTCCGCCGCCTCGATCGGGAGGAGATCCCCCCCACCCTGGCGGGCTTGTTCGGCGCCGAGAAGGTCCTGCTGGTCGCGCCCGCGCCGGGAGGGGATCCCCTGGCCGAGGGCTGGCTGGAGCTGGCCCGCCAGTGGCGGTCGGGTCAGGAGGAGTCCATCGAGATCCTGACCGCGAACGCGATGGGCGCGCTGCCCGAGGACCGCGCCGTCTGGATCCTGGGGTCGTCCAACCGCTGGAGCGACGTCGCGCGGGAGGGGCTCGAGCGGATCGGCTCGCTCGGGATGGTCGAGGAGGGTGAGCCGGGCGACTGCTTCGCCTTCGCCCTGCGCCACCCCGCCGATCCCGAGCTGTGCCTCGGCTGGGTGGGGAGCGGGACCGCGGCGGCCCTTCCCGGTCTGGCCCGCAAGCTGCCGCACTACGGCAAGTACTCCTACCTGCGCTTCGAGGGCGACGAGCCCACCAACACGCTCAAGGGGCAGTGGAGCGCGGAGGCCTCGCCCCTGGTCTGGACCGCCCCCGGGATGCGCGTCGAGCGCGGCCTCCTGCCCGAGCGCGAGGCCCTGGCCTCCCTGGCGCCGGTCTTCGATCCCGGGGCCCTGATGGCGCACGTGGAGCACCTCGCCGGGGCCGAGCTCGAGGGGCGGGGATCGGGGAGCCCCGGTGCGGCCCGGGCGGCCGAGTACGTCGCCGCGGCCTTCGCCGAGGCGGGCCTCGAGCCCGGCGGCGAAGGCGGTGGCTGGTTCCAGACCTGGAGCGAGCCGGGCGGGCCCGAGGGCCGGCCGGTCGAACTGCGCAACGCCGTCGGCATCCTGCGCGGCACGAGGCCCGAGTGGGCCGAGCAGTCGATCGTCGTCGGCGCCCACTACGACCACCTCGGCCGGGGCTGGCCCGACGTGCGCTCGGGCGAGGAGGGCGAGGTGCACCCCGGCGCCGACGACAACGCCTCCGGTGTCTCGGTCCTGATCGAGCTGGCCGGCAACCTGGCCCGGACCCACCGGCCCGAGCGGAGCATCGTCTTCGTCGCCTTCGGCGGCGAGGAGTGGGGTCTCAAGGGCTCGCGCCACTTCGTGCGCACCCCGTACGGCTTCCCGATCGAGGGCCTGCGGGCCATGGTCAACCTGGACACCGTGGGCCGGCTGGGCGACAAGCCCATCGCGGTCTTCGGCTCGGGGACCGCCAGCGAGTGGAAGCACATCGCCATGGGCATCGGCTTCACCACCGGCATCGCCTCGCAGTGCGTGGCCGACGACCCCGGCGGCAGCGACCAGGTGAGCTTCCACGAGGCGCGGGTGCCGGCGGTGCAGATCTTCAGCGGCGCGCACGCCGACTACCACCGCCCCACCGACACCCCCGACGAGATCGACTCCGCGGGCCTGGTGACGGTGGCCTCCTTCGTGCGGGAGATGGCGGTCTACCTCACCGGACGGCCCGAGCCCCTGAGCACGAGCTTCGCGGCGGCCGAGAAGCCCCCGGCCATGCCGCCCATGGGCGGCCGCCGGGTCAGCTTCGGCACCATGCCCGACTTCGCCTTCGGGGGGCCCGGCGTGCGGGTGAGCCAGGTGATGGAGTCCTCCTCCGCCGAAGAGGCCGGCGTGCTGGCCGGCGACGTGCTGCTGGCCATGGACGGCCAGGAGCTCGCGGACCTGGCGGGCTACAGCGCGCTCCTGCGGAAGTACGCGCCCGGTGACCGCGTCCGCGTCCGCCTGCGGCGGGGCGAGGAGATCCTCGAGGTGGAGGCCACCCTGAAGGCCCGCTGAGCCCGCGATCGATGAGCGCCCCGTCCGAAGCGACGCCGCCCGAGCCCGCGGCGTCCCATCCGGGCGGCGCGGCGCGGGGCACGGTGTGGCTCTCCGCCGCACACGGCGCCCTGCTCTTCGGCCACGCCGCGGTCCTGATCGCCGCCGGCCGGCTGCTCACGACCGAGGACTACGGCCGCTTCGCGGTGGCCTTCCTGGCGCTCTCCTGGGTGACGGTCGCGGTCGCGGCCCTGCTGCTGCCGGGTCTGGCGAAGATCGTCTCCGAGGACGCCGCTCGCTTTCCCGCCGCCCTGGCCTTTGCCGGGCGGTGGTACGCGCCGGCGGTGCTGGTCCTGACCCTCGCCCTGTGGCTGGCGGCCGCGCCCCTGGCCCGGGCCTTCGGGGGCGCCGGGCTGGCGCCGCTCCTCTCGATCGTCTCCATCGGAGCTCCGCTGGTGGCGGCCGGCGTGCTGGGCTTCCACCTCCTCAACGCCCTCCACCGCTTCCGCGCTGCGAGCGTCGCGCGGGCGACCGGGGCGCTCGTCGCGGCCGCGGCTGCCGGCGCCCTGCTCCTCCTGGATCGTGGAGCCGCGGGGGCCCTGCTGGGGCTGGTCACCGGGGCGGCGGTCGGGGGAGCCCTGCTCACGTGGCAGATGGCGAGGGCGGCCCGAGGCGTCCCCCGCCTCCCCTACGCCCCCATGGCGCGGCGGGTCGCCTGGTGGACGGCCATGTCCCTGCCCGCCCTCGTCGGATTGCGCACCCTCGAGAACCTGGACGTCTGGCTGGTGAAGGGGCTGGTGCCGGATGCGGAGGCCGCGGGCCTGTACGCGGTGGCCTGGGCGATCGCGCGCACGCCGATGTTCCTGGCCTACGGCCTGGGGGACGCGGTCTTCCCCCGGATCTCCGGCGCGCTGGAGCGCGGCGAGCGCGAAGCCGCGCGGAGCGTGGCCGCCGAGGCCACGCGGCTGGTCGCGCTGCTCTTCGTGCCGGTCGCCTTCCTCGCGGCGGGCATGGCGGACGAGCTCATCTAGCTCCTCTTCTCCGCGCGCTACCTGGAGGCCAGCTCCAGCCTGGTCGTACTCGCGCCGGCGATCCCCCTCGCCGCGCTGACGCTGTGCACCCTGCGCCTGCTGGCCGCCGCCGGCCGACCCGGCCTGCAGGTAGCGCTCGTCCTCGGCCTCCTGGGTCTCGGAGTCGTCGTCGACCTGATCCTGATCCCCCACCTGGGGATCCTGGGAGCGGCCTGGGGCGCCCTCATCACCTTCGGCACGGGAGCGCTCGCCGGAAGCGCCCTGGTGCATCGTTGCCTGGGCGCGCACCTCCCCGCGTCCACCGCGTGGAGGTGCGGCCTGGCTGGCGCGCTGGTCTTCGCCCTGGCCTTCCTGTGGCCCGCCTCCGGCCTGGTCGCGGCGGCCAAGCCGGTGCTGGCGGCCGCGCTGTACGCGGCCGCGCTCCTCGCCCTGGGGGAGGTCGGCGCCAGGGACCTGCAGGTCCTGAGGCGGGTGCTGGGGCGGCGCTGAACCGGGGGCCGCGGTCCACCCGCTGGAGCGGCCCCCCCCCTGCAGCCCCCCGGAGGCCCCGGGAGGCCCCAGCCGTCGAGGGCCTGATAGGATGGCCGAATGGGGATCCCGCTGGCGATCGCGCTCCTGCTCTCCCCGGCCGGGTGCCCGGCCGCGTCCGAGCCTCCCGGGGTGACGAGCTACCGGATCGAGTACGAGCCCGAGGGCGGGGGGGAGTACGTCGTCGGCGTCTGGACGGTGCCCGACAACTTCATCAACACGGGGCTGGCCTACAACCCGGTCGACCACACCCTCTTCAGCTCGCATCTCGACTTCTCCCTGCAGGGCGAGAGCATCGAGGAGCTCCACCGGTGGGACGGCTCGCGGGCAGCGCCCCCGGTCAACATCGATGCCTACACCTCCCTGCCCCAGGGGCTCACCTACGATCCGGGCGACGACACCTTCTGGGTCTGGGGCGGCGACGGCCCCAACCCGCAGAAGTACGTCGCGCACGTCTCGCGCGAGGGAGCGCTCCTCTCCGACGGCTTCCCCATGCCGGGCTACCCGGGCATGCTCGACATCGAGGGTCCCCACGGCCCGATCTGGTCCAAGGAGAACACTCAATCAACGGCCCTGCTCTTTGACCGCAGCGGAGCGGTGGTGGACCAGTTCCACGCCTCCTTCGCGGGCGAGGGAATCGCCGTGGATCCCTTCGACGGGACCTTCTGGGTCCTGACCGAGCAGGGGCTCCACAACGTCCAGCGCGTGGGCGCGAGCTCGCAGCTCCTGGGGTCCTGGCCCAACCCCTCCCACCGCTGGCCGCCCGACGTGCTCCTCGGCCACATCGTCAACGGCGCGGCCGAGGGGCTGGTGGTCGATCCCTCCGACCGCACGATCTGGTTCAACGCCGACCAGCACGTCCACGGCGGCGTTCCCCACGGCAACCGCTGCTGGCACGTCGATCCCCTGGGCACGCACGACCGCTTCGTCCTGATGCCCGGGGGCGTGAGATGGGAGAAGGGCGTCCTCGCGGGAGCTCGGGTCGACGGGGCGGCGCTGGTCGTCTCCGCCGGAGAGCCGCTGGGCCGGTACACCAGCGCCGTCGTCGATCTGGGCGACCGTCCCGCCATCGCCGACGAGCTCGAGCTGCGGGGCGAGGTGGACGTGCTGCTCGAGTACCGCGGCTCGGACGCGGCCCCGACCACGACCGCGAACACGCGCCTCACCCGACCCTACCACGACGCCAATCAGACGAACCAGGGCTGGGGCGCGACCCAGCCGGGCGCCTGGTCGGACCGGCTCCCCTCCACGCGCTTCGTCCAGGTCCGGCTCACGCTGGTCCTGCGGAACGATCCCCCCCCGGCCAGCGGCTTCCGTCGGGACGATCGGTGACTCCGACCGGGCCGCGGAGCGCGGACCCCCTCGGCCGGAAACCTGATAGGCTGGTCGAATGAGGCTGCTGCTCGCCGCCGCCCTCCTGCTCTCCCCGGCCGGGAGCCCGGCCGCGTCCGATCCCCCGGGGGTGACGGGCTATCGCATCGACTACCAGCTCGAGGGGGGAGGCGAGTACGTCGTCGACGTCTGGACGGTGCCCGGGAACTTCGTCAACACGGGCCTGGCCTACAACCCCATCGACCACACCCTGTTCTCCTCCCACTGGAACGGCGGCGGGCAGGGCGAGAGCATCGAGGAGCTCCACCGGTGGGACGGCGCGCGGGCGGCGCCCCCCATCCCCCTCGGCGGCATCGCCACCGGGCCCCAGGGGCTCACTTACGACCGCGCCGACGACACCCTCTGGGTGTGGGGCACCCAGGCGCCCCTGCCGGCGGCCCATGCCTCGCACGTCTCGCGCGAGGGAGCGCTCCTCTCCGACGGCTTCACCATGCCCGGCAACCCGGGATCGCTCGAGCTCGAGGCACCCGGCGGGCGGATCTGGTCGAAGTCGAACTGGACCCCGGCGGTCGAGGTCTACGACCGCACCGGAGCGGTGGTGGATCAGTTCGGCACCCTCTACGGCGGCGAGGGCATCTCCGGGGATCCCTTCGACGGGACCTTCTGGGTCCTGACCGAGTCCTCGCTCCACCACCTCCAGCGGGTGGGCTCGAGTTCCCAGCTCCTGGAGTCCTGGCCCAATCCCTCCCATCACTGGCCGCCCGACGTGCAGCTCGGCTACACCGTCAGCGGGGCGGCCGAGGGGCTGGTCGTCGATCCCTCCGACCGCACGCTGTGGTTCAACGCCGATCAGGGCTATCACGGCAACGTCCCGGGGGGCAACCGCTGCTGGCACCTCGATCCGCTGGGCACGCACGACCGCTTCGTCCTGATGCCCGGGGGCGTGCGGTGGGAGAAGGGGGTCTTCGACGGCACGCGGGTCGACGGGGCGGCGCTGGTCCTGGCCGCCGGCGAGCCGCTGGGCCGGTACACCAGCGCCATCGTCGATCTGGGGAGCCGTCCCGCCATCGCCGACGAGCTCGAGCTGCGGGGCGAGGTGGACGTGCTGCTCGAGTACCGCGGCTCGGACGCGGCTCCGACCACGATCGCGAACACGCGACTCACCCGGCCCTACCACGACGCCCGGCAGGCGAACGAGGGCTGGGGCGCGACCCCGCCCGGCGCCTGGTCGAGCCTGCTCCCCGCGACCCGCTTCGTCCAGGTCCGCTTCACGCTGGTCCTCGTGAACGACGCTCCCCCGGCCTCGGGCTTCCGTCGGGACGACCGGTGAGTCCGGCCGGGACCTGGCGGCCGCCCCCGCCCTGGGGGCCCCGTCGGGCGGATCCCCGGCGGTCCCGCCATCCCAGGCTTGACGGCCGAAGGCGCGGCGCGTCGACTACGGGCGGGTGCCTCACCGCCCGGCCCATCGCCTCCGCCCGGAGACCGGCCGTGCGACGACGGGAGCGCTCGGTGGAGGGGAATGGAGGAAGATCGAATGAAGCCCAAGGACGTCTTCGGGATCATCAGCAGGTCGATCGGTCTGATCCTGATCATCTACGAGATCCACGCGCTGGTGCTGGCCGTCTTCGGTCCCCTGTGGGCGGGCTTCCGGGTGTTCATCACGCTCGCCTGCAGCGTCGCGATCGGGCTCGCCATCGGGGTCTACCTGCTCATGGGCGCGCCCCATCTCATGGACTTCAGCTATCCCGGGAAGTCGGGCTCGGACGCCGACTCCTGAACCGGGCCGGCGGTTCGGCGCGCGACCGATCAGGCCAGCCACCGTGACCTCGATCGACCACGGCCCCTTCCTCCCGGGGGTGGTGCTGGAGAGGCGCTACCGCATCGTGGGTCTGCTGGGCGCGGGCTCCATGGGCGAGGTCTACCGCGCCGACGACCTGCGCATCGGCCAGCCGATCGCCCTGAAGTTCCTGCCCGAGTCCCTCCAGGAGAACCCGGCCAGCCTGGAGCGCCTCGCGGGCGAGGTCCGCACCGCGCGGCAGGTCACCCATCCGGGGGTGGTGCGCGTCCACGACATCGGCGAGTGCGAGGGCCACACCTTCATCTCGATGGAGCTGGTGGACGGCGAGGACCTGGCCTCGCTGCTCTCCCGCATCGGCCGCCTGCCCGGCGACCGCGCGGTGGAGATCGCCCGCGAGATCGCCGCCGGCCTGGCCGCCGCCCACGAGCGCGGGATCCTGCACCGCGACCTGAAGACCGCCAACGTGATGATCGACGGCCGCGGCCACGCGCGCATCGCCGACTTCGGCCTGGCCGCGGCCATGGCCGAGCTGGCCGGGGATCGCAGCGCCGTGGGCACGCCCGCCTACATGGCTCCGGAGGTGCTCGTCGGGCGCGGGGCGTCCGGCGGTCCTGGGCTTCTGATACCGCGGCTTTCCCCGGCCCTTCCGCGCCGCCAACGACGCCGGTCGCATCACCTACCGGGACCCCTTCCTGCTCACGCGCGGGATGACCCGCGTGCACCTCGATCCCCAGGGCCGGCTGGCGGGCTACATGGCCGTGGCGCCCCTGCCGGAGGGCGTGCGGGAGAGCGACTGGCCCCGCTTCTTCGAGGCGGCCGGCCTCGACGTGGGCGACTTCGAGGAGCTCGAGGGCAGCGCCAGCCTGGCCCTGCCCGCCGACGAGTTCCACATCTGGCGGGGGCGCGATCCCGCCGCGCCTCACGTACCCCTGCGGGCGGTCGGCGCGAGCTTCGGGGGCCGGCCGGTCTTCTTCGAGGTCGATCCCGATCGCCACCTCCCCGGCCTCCCGGATCACCCCGCCGAACCCCTCGTCCCCGGCGGCCTGATCCGCGATCTGCTCAAGTTCGGCTCGCTCTTCGCGGGCATCTGGTTCGCCCGCCGCAACGCGCGCAGCGGCCGCGGGGACGTGCGGGGCGCGCTGCGCCTCTCGGCCGCCCTGCTCCTCCTGCAGCTCGCGATCTGGATCTTCGAGGCCGACCACGTGCTCGACCTCGCCGTCGAGTCCTCGCTCTTCCTGGACAAGCTGGGCCAGGCGGTCTTCTCCGCCGCCTGGCTGTGGGCCATCTACGTGGCGATCAAGCCCTATGCGCGGCGCACCTGGCCCCAGTGCCTGGTCTCCTGGTCGCGGCTCGTCGCGGGCCGGTGGCGCGATGCCCTGGTGGGCCGCGATCTCCTCCTGGGGCTGTGCGGAGGGACGCTGCTGGCCCTCGTCCAGCGCCTGCAGGCGGTGCTCGCCCCGCACCTCGGGGCGCCCTTCCGGCTGCCCGCCGACTTCGAGCTGCGAGCGCTCCTGGGCTCGGGCCAGCGCTTCGGGGCGCTCGGCTGGGACCTTCTCGACGGCGCCTTCGGCGCCATGGTGGTCGTCTTCCTCCTGGTCGGTTTCCGGCACCTGCTCCGTCGGGCCTGGATCGCGAACCTGGCCTTCCTGGCCCTGGCCGCGGTCGCCTGGGAGGACATGGGCAGCAGCGGCCTGGCGACCCTGGACCTCGCCAGCCGCCTGCTCGGCGGCGCGCTGCTCCTGCTGCTGGTCACCCGCGCGGGCCTCCTGGCCTCGATCCTCGCCTTCGGCTGGGCCACCGTCCTCGGCGGCTTCCCCCTGACCGCACAGCTCTCGAGCTGGCACGCCGACACCACCTGGTTCGTGCTCGCCCTGACGGCGATCCTGGCGGCCTTCGGAGCGCGGCGGGCGACCGCCGGGACGCGAGGCGCCGCAAGCCGGATCCCCACCCCCTCGCCCGGCGTGCGGTGAGCCGGGCACCGAGGGCCCCCCACCCCGAGGAGGCTGGACCGACCCGCCACCGGAGGGGCCCGCTCGGGTGTCGGCGGGGCCCGGGGCGGCCGCCTCGCAGGATCACGCTAAGGAGGTTGCATTCCGGAGACGGGCCGGGCTCCTGGGGGCGGGATTCGGTCCCAACTCTCTTTCTACAAAGGAGATGGGCGCATGGATGGAACCCGGATCGATCTGCCGACGTCCGTAATCGCATCCCCCCATCCGCGGCAAGCCCCCCCCGCCCGGGCCGCGATTCCGGGCTACTCTTGGGGTGAGCCCCTCGACGACCGGGCGGCCGCGAGCCCCGGACCGCCCCAGGAGACGCAGCATGCACGACCGCTTCCAAACCGCCGCCGGCGCCCTGCTGGGCGCCGCGGTGCTACTGGCCCTCCCGGTCGGCGCGCAGATCAGCATCGGCGGCCGGCCGACCAGCTTCGACACGCCCCTGCGGGCCGAGCTGGCCACCGAGGCGATGCCCTGGGTCGACGCCCAGACCCATCTCCTCGAGGACGAGCTGAACACCGAGCCCGGCCCCTGGCGCTTCGGCGCCACCCTGGAGGTGGACATCGACGCCCAGCGGGAGGGCACCTGGACGGTGCTCCCCGGCGGCGACCTCCTGTGGAGGCTGCGCATCTCCTCCCCCGGGGCCCTCTCCATCGGCCTGATCTTCGACCGCTACTGGGTCCCGCCCGGGGCGACGCTGCACCTCTACGACGACGATCGGGGCCAGATCCTGGGCGCCTACACCGACGCCAACCTCGCCGACCACGGCATGTTCGGCATCCAGCCCATGGCGGGCGACGCGGTGACCCTGGAGTACCGCGAGCCGGCCGGCGCCCACCAGAGCGCCGACCTGCGCATCCAGCAGGTCATCCACGCCTACCGCGACATCCTGGGCGCCAAGGGCGGGTCGGACTCGGGCTCGGGTTCGTGCAACGTCAACGTCATCTGCCCGGCCGGCGATCCCTACCGCGACGAGATCCGCTCCTCCGCCCGCCTGGTGATGGGCGGCGGCCTGTGCAGCGGAGCCCTGATCAACAACACCGCCGACGACGGCCGGCAGCTGTTCCTGACCGCCAACCACTGCTACAGCGGCAGCCCCAGCACCTGGGTCTTCCAGTTCAACTACGAGGGGGACGACTGCAGCGACGTCAACGCGCCCCACGGTCCCAGCTGGAACAGCGTCTCCGGCTCGGTACTGCGCGCGAAGAGCTCCGCCTCGGACTTCTGCCTGGTGGAGATCAGCAACCAGATCCCGGCCAACTTCAGCGTCTTCTTCTCGGGATGGGACCGCAGCGGGAGCAGCTTCCCCAGGAGCGCCGGCATCCACCACCCCTCGGGCGACATCAAGAAGATCTGCATCGACAACAACTCGGCCAGCAAGACCAGCTGGGGCGGGGCCGCGACCTGGCACATCAACAAGTGGGACCTGGGAGTGACCGAGGGCGGCTCCTCGGGATCGCCCCTGCACGACGACGACGGGCGCATCGTGGGTCAGCTCTACGGCGGTCAGGCCTCCTGCAGCTACCTGTACCACGACTACTACGGCCGGATGGATACCTCCTGGAACAGCGGGATCAAGGCCTGGCTGGACCCCCTGAACACCGGGGTCCAGTTCCACGACGGCCACGATCCCGCCGTCACCAGCAACAACCCCGAGATCTACTGCACCGCCAAGGTCAACTCCCTGGGCGGCACGCCGGCCATCGGCTGGCTGGGCGACCCCAGCTTCGCCGCGGCAAACTTCCAGGTCGACTGCCTGAGCGGCCTGGCCGGCAAGGTGGGCATCCTCTTCTACGGGGCCGACCGCAACGCCCAGCCCCTCTTCAACGGCTTCCTGTGCGCCACCACCCCGCTGACCCGCGGCAAGCCCTTCCAGTTCGACGCCTTCGGCTACCACGCCGTGCCGGTGCCCATCGACATCACCGAGATCGGAGAGCGCCGCGCCTACCAGTGCTGGTTCCGCGACCCCGCGCACCCCGACCTCACCGGTGTGGGCCTCTCGGACGCGCTGGACGTCACCTTCGAGCCCTAGCCCCCCACTCTCCCCTTCCGATCTTCCCCCGGGTCCCTCGTCCCTCCGGAAACAGGAGGGGCGGGGGACTTCGGGTGTTCCCCGCGGCCGGGCTCAGCGGTCGTAGGCCATGACCCGCTCGACCCAGGCCCGGGTCTTGTTGCGGCCCTCGCCCAGGTCCAGGTTGCGCCGGAAGTAGTCCACGATGGGCGAGCTCGCGGCCGCGGCCTCACCGACCATGCCGAAGTTGACGATGGGGACGGCCACGATGTCGGCGGCGGTCATGCTGTCCCCCACCAGCCAGTCGTGGGAGGACAGGCGGTCCTCGTAGCGGGCGGTGAGCTCGTTGAGCTCGTGGGAGGCCTCGGCGCACCGCTCGGGGTCCTCCTTCTCGCTCCGGAAGAGGTTGAAGACGGTCACCACCGGGCCCACCAGCTCGTTGCGGGCGAAGCGCTCCTGGGCCTCGATCTCGACCATGGTGTCGATGTCCTCCGAGAACAGGCGCGGGCCCTGCCGCCAGTTGGCGTCGATCCACCGCAGGATGGCCGAGGAGTCGAAGATGGCCCGCCCCTCGTCCACCAAGACCGGGGTCAGGGGCTGTCCGGAGGCCTCGATCACCGGGCTGCGGTCCTGGGGATTCACCGGGATCCGCTCGAAGGGGATGCCCTTGTAGTTCAGGGCGATGCGCACCTTGATGTTGTTGGGCGAGGGCGGGATCTCGTAGAGCTGGATGCTGGGCATGGCGGTTCCGGTGCGGTTGGGGAGTGAGCGGACGGCCGGGGAGTCTAGGCACAAGCCCCGATGCAGGGAAGGGGCTGGGCGCCTCGCCTAGGATCCCGCTTGCACCAGGAAGCGGGAGCACTCGGCCGAGAGGCGCTCGAGCTCGCCGCCCATGGCCTCGAAGGCCGGATCGACGTCGAGCAGGGGCTCCCAGTCGTAGTCGCACACCCCCACCTCGAAGCCGCGGTGCTCGTCCATGGGGATGCGGAATATGCCCCGATCGGTCCACAGACCCATCTCGCTCCACCCGGCCACCGCTCGGTTGCGACCCTCGATCGGCTCGAGGAGGCTCTGGCCCAGGGTGTAGCCGGGGCGGTCGGCCGGATCGGCACCCATCAGCTCGAGCAGGGTGCAGGCCACGTCCAGGTGCGAGGTGGGGCGCGTCTCCCGGCCGGGCTCGATGCCGGGGCCGCTCATCAGGAAGGGCACCCGCACCTGGACCGGGGCGAAGTTGCTGGTGTGGCCCCAGTGGCCGTGCTCGCCGAACTCCTGACCGTGGTCCCCGGTCACGATCACGATCGTGTTCTCGAACTCCCCGCTGCGGCGGAGGTCCTCGAGCAGCCGGCCCACCAGGGAGTCCGAGTGGTGCAGGGCGTTGAGGTAGCGGTTCTTCACCAGCCGGGCCACCTGCGGATCCCGGCTCTTCTCGGGATCGGACATCGCCACGTAGTCGAGCTCCTCGGCATAGGGCCGGAAGGGAGCGGCGTCGGCGGGGAAGTCGTAGCTCGGGTGGGAGGCGTCGAGCAGGGCGAAGGCGAAGAAGGGGCGGTCGGAGCCCCGGCGCGCGCCCCACCAATCCAGGAGGCTCTGCGTCAGCTGCCGGTCGCGCCGGTGGGAGCGCTTGCCCTGGAACTGATCCTCCACGCAGTCGGACATCCCCACCCAGGCGGTCGAGCGCAGCTCGGGGTAGCTCATGGAGGCGCTGGCCAGGGCCCGCAGCTCGTAGCCCTCTCCGATCAGCGCGTCGATCAGGACCGGCGAGCGCCGGGCCTCGAGCACCGGCCACCAGTAGGAGCCGTGCAGGCCGTACAGGAGGGCGAAGATGCCGAAGCGGGTCTGGTTGCCGGCGCTGAGGTGATCCTCGAAGCACCGCGCCTCGGCGGCGAAGCGGCACAGCTCGGGCGTGACCTCGGGATCGAAGGCGTCCCAGCGCCAGGCCTCCAGCACCAGGAGCAGGATGTTGGGACGGGGGCCGTCGGGGTCGAGGGAGGGGACCGCCAGGGGATAGTCCAGGACCGCGTCCTCGAGCCGCACCGGCACCGGCGGGACGGACTCCCACTGCGCCAGCACCTTCTCGGGCAGCAGGGGCTCGACCGTCACCCGCGGGTACATGGGGAAGACCTGGCTGACCCGGGCCACCTCCCGATCCCCCACCAGGTCGGCCTGGGCGTAGATGCTCTTCTCGACCGTCATGGCCGAGAGCAGCAGGATCAAGGCCAGGACCGAGGGCCGCAGGAGGAGGCGCCAGCCCGAGCCACCCGTCCCCCTTCGCGCCCGGCCCACCGCCACGCGCCAGAGGACCATCTCGGCCGCGAAGAACAGGCCCCCCAGCAGGAAGCCGCGGATCCACACCGGGGCCCCCAGGTGGAAGGAGTCCCTCGAGCCGGGCGTGGTGAGCAGGTTCCAGGCCGATCCGCCCAGGTGGTAGCGGAAGAGGTTGTAAACCCGCGTGTCGGTGTACAGGAAGACGTGGAAGAACATCCAGGCCACGGAGTTGGCGACTCCGAAGCCGCGCGCGCTGCGCAGCCACCGTCCCAGGAGCAGCAGGAGGGCCAGCGGCGCCAGGGCCATGGTGGCCAGGGCCGACAGCAGGCCCAGATGGGCGAACAGCCACAGGCGCACCGACTCCGTCTCGGGGACGTACACCAGGTACGACGTCCCGATCAGGAAGGCGATGGGGAGGTTCGCCAGCCAGGTCAGGAACACCGCCTTGCGATGGACCCGGGTTGTTGCACTGGCTCGCTCGTCTGCTTCCATGGCTCCGCTGCGCATCACTCTCCGCTGCGTCCTCGGTCGGGGAAGCTCTCCTCCATTTTCAGGAATGCCTCGGGCCCGTCCAGGGTAGGGCGCCCCGGTGCCCGGGGCGAGGCCCGCCCGAGTCCCGCGGAGGCCCGGGAGGCCGCCCGGGTCCGCCCGGGCCCGGCGCCGCGGGCGATTCCGGCTCCCGCTTGCCGGCCCCGGGGGGGACCAGTACCATTCGCCGCCGCCGGAGAGGTGGCAGAGCGGCCGAATGCGCCACATTGCTAATGTGGTGACTCCTCACAGGGTCCCGGGGTTCGAATCCCCGCCTCTCCGCCATCCAACTACGTGGCCAGCTACGCCCGCCCCCGAATCCCGCAGGCCTGCGGCCTCCTGGCCGCCCTGCTCGCCGCGACCGGCTGCGCCACCGAGCGCACCCTGGCGATCACCTCCAGTCCACCCGGGGCCGAGGTCCGCCTGGACGACCGGCCGATCGGTCGCACCCCGCTGAGGCACGCCTTCCTCTACTACGGGGACCGCCGGCTCACCCTGCAGCTCGAGGGCTGCCAGCCGCACACCGAGGTGATCCGGCTCGACCCGCCCTGGTACGCCCGCTTCCCGGCCGACATCCTCACCGAGGTGCTCGTGCCCGTGGGCTGGAAGGACGAGCACCGGGTCCACGCCGAGCTCCGGCCGGACCTCGGCCACATCCGCACGATCGACCTCCAGGGCGTCCTCGAGCGGGCCGACACCTTCCGGCGGGCCGGGCCCGAGGGGCCCCGTCCGCCCGCGGATCGGCCGTGACGCCGCCCTCGAACCCCCACGCCGCCCTGGCCGGTCGCGCGGCGACGGTCATGGGCCTGGGGCTCTTCGGCGGAGGCGCGGGCGCGGTGCGGTACCTGGCGGGGCGCCGAGCCCGCGTGACCGTGACCGACCTGCGCGAGGCGGGGGATCTGGCGGAGTCCCTGCGGGAGATCGATGGCCTCGGGGCGAGGCTGGTGCTGGGCCGCCATCGCGAGGAGGACTTCACCGGAGCCGACCTGGTGGTCGCCAGCCCGGCGGTCCCCCCCTCCAGCCCCTTCCTGCAGGCCGCCCGCCGGGCGGGAGTGCCGGTGCGCTCCGAGGCGGGCCTCTTCCTGGAGGCCTGCCCCGCGCGGCTCGCGGCGATCACCGGGACCCAGGGCAAGAGCTCCACCTGCCGCTTCCTCGCGCAGCTCCTGGCGGCCTGCGGGGTGCGGGTCCACCTGGGGGGCAACATCGGGGGCTCCCTCTTGGGGGAGCTGGACGCCATGGCTCCGGCCGACGTGGCGGTGATGGAGCTCTCGAGCTATCAGCTCGAGGCCCTGGCGGCGGAGTCCGAGCTCGCCCCCCACCGCGCGGCCGAGCTGGCGGCCGTCACCAACGTCCTGCGCGACCATCTCGACCGGCACGGCTCCGAGGAGGCCTATGCCCGGGCCAAGGCCCGCGTCCTCGACCTCCTGGCCCCGGACGGCGCGGCCCTCCTGCCGGCCGATGATCCCCGGTCGGCGGAGTGGGGGCGCCGGGCGCGACGCTGCCTGCTGTTCGGCGAGGGCAGCGGCTCGGGAGCCGACCTGGTCCTCGAGGGTGGGCGTTTCCTCCTCTCGGGCGAGGACCTCGGAGCGGCCGCCGACCTGCGCGCGCCGGGGGCCTTCCAGCGCCGGAACGCGCTCGTGGCCCTGGGCGCGGCCCGGATCCTCGGCGCCCCGGCGGCGGAGCTGGCGGCGGCGATCGCCCGACTCGACGCGCCCGCCCACCGCCTCCAGGACCTGGGTCGGGTGAGCGGCCACCGCGTGTGGGACAACGGCGTCTCGACCACGCCCGACTCGACCCTGGCGGCGGTGCAGAGCCTCGAGGGGAGTCTGATCCTGCTGTGCGGCGGACGCGACAAGGGCCTGGGCTGGGGGGCGGTCGCCGCCGAGCTCTCCCGGCGCGGGGCGAGGGTGGTGACCTTCGGGGAGGCCGCCGGATCGATCGCCGAGGCCATGTCGGAGGCCGGGGTCGAGGTCCGGGCCGAGGCCGCCCTCGAGCGCGCCGTGGCCGTCGCCCTGGAGCGGCTCGAGGGGGGCGAGGCCCTGCTCTTCTCGCCGGGTTGCGCGAGCTTCGACGCCTGGCGCAACTTCGCCGAGCGGGCCGCCGCCTTCCGGGCCGCGCTGCCCGCCGGGGATCCCGTCCCGTCGCTGCGAGGGCCGGAGGATCCTCCCCCGTGACCCTCGACACCCGACACCCCGCGATCGCGGGCCACCTCGCCCGCCTGAGCCCCTTCGGCCGCCACATCCTCGAGGCCGCCGGGCGCCGTGCCCTGCGCCTGCACGCCGACGAGGTGGACCCCGAGCACCTCCTCCACGAGATCCTCCTGGAGGAGGAGGGCGCCGCCCACCGCGCGATCCTCCTCGCCTTCTCCGATCCGGAGTCCATCGCCTCCGAGGCCCTGGCCCTCGCGAGCGGGATCCTGGTCACCGGCTCGACCTGCACGCTTCCCTTCTCGCCCCGGGGCGTGGAGGCCCTCTTCGCGGCGCGCGAGCGGGCCTCCCGGGACGGATCGGCCGAGGTGGAGCGCCACCACCTCGCCGCCGCCGCGACCGCGGCCCTCCCGGAGGAGGTCCGCGCCGATCTGCTCCGGGCCGGGTGGCCGGCGCCGCCCCCCGCCGACCCGGCGGAGCCCCGCGGCTCCATTCCCCTGCAGGGGCCCCTCTTCCGCCACTACTCCCCCGCGGCCCGCCGCATCCTGGCGCTCTCGGCCCGGCTGGCCAACGGCGAGGGCGGCGACTCGATCGCCCCGGCCCACCTGGTCCTGGGCGAGCTGGAGGAGGGCGGCGGGCCCGCGGATCCGGCTGGACCGAGACCCGCGGCGGTGCGCGCGGCGCTCGCGGGCCGCACGCGGGATCCATCGAGCCCGCCGCCGCGCCGCCTGTCGCCCTCCGCGGAGCTGGCGGGCCTCCTGGAGCGGCTCCCCGAAGGAGCCGGGAGCCTGGAGCTGCTGGCCGCCTTCCACTCCCCGCGGATCCCGAACCTCGGCCGCCTGCTGGATCGACACAAGGTGGGCAGGGCAGTCCTCGAGCGTAGCCGCGGAGCCCTCGCCGATCCGGATCTGCCCGCAAACCCCACGCTGGAAGGCAGTTAGGGCAAATGCTCGGTTTCCGGCGCCCAAATGGGAGGCCCTCGCGCGGGGAGGGAGTCGACGATGCAGTGCCAGGGGTTTATAGGGGGATATCCACGTGCATGCCCCCCCCGTGACGCTCCTCACCACCAGCGCATGATCTGCCAAAGCTGCCACAAGAACCCGGCGACCGTCCACGTGACCGAGATCCTGGAGCCACCCGAGGGCGAGCAGGTGCCGGCCGACGCTTCTCCCGGCATCCAGGAGCAGCACCTGTGCAACGTCTGCGCGCAGGCCGCCCAGCTCCCCCACGGCCAGATCCACTCCAAGAAGAGCGTGGCGGAGATCTGGCAGCTCCTGAAGCTCTCGGCGCAGAAGGGCCGCAAGGACAGGGGTCTGGCGTGCTCGGGGTGCGGGCTGACCCTCCTGGAGTTCCGGCAGCGGGGTCGCCTGGGCTGTCCGACCTGCTACGAGACCTTCCGCCAGCACCTGGGCGACCTCCTGGAGCGGATCCACGGGGCCACCGCCCACATCGGCCGCTCCCCCGGGCTGGACGACGAGGAGCTGGTCCGGCTGCAGCGGGTCAACGACCTGGAGCAGCAGCTCGAGTGCGCCGTCCGCGAGGAGGACTACGAGGACGCCGCCCGGATCCGGGACGAGCTCAAGGACATCAAGGAAGACTGATTCCCGGGGGGCGACGCCCCCGACGGGCTCGCGAGGCGGGGATCCCGGGCGGAACCGGCGCCCGCGGCGCGACCCCCGATCACCCCTGCGAGGGGCAGGAGCCCTGGTTTCGGCCCTCCCCGCGGGGCATGATGGCCCTCCCCGCCCGGGGTCCCGTAAACCCCGGGCCCCTTGAAGGACGACAAGCAGGAACTACCTAGTTCGCAGCAGCCGCTCCTGCCTCCCCGGGACGGGCGCGGCGGCGGACGGCCCGCTGGCCCCCTCGGACGCGATCCGACCCGGCAGAAGCGCACGGAGAGACCCCGACATGTTCGACCGCTTCACTGATCGAGCCAAGAAGGTGATGAACCTGGCGCGCCAGGAGGCGCAGAGGTTCAACCACGAGTACCTGGGCACCGAGCACATCCTCCTGGGCCTGGTCCAGGAGGGCAGCGGCGTGGCGGCCAACGTCCTCAAGAACATGGGGATCGACCTGAACAAGATCCGCACCGAGGTCGAGAAGATCGTCAAGACCGGGCCCTCCATGGTCACCATGGGGCAGCTCCCCTTCACACCGCGGGCCAAGAAGGTGCTGGAGCTCTCCATGGAGGAGGCCAGCAACCTGGGTCACAACTACATCGGGACCGAGCACCTGCTGCTGGGCCTGATCAAGGAGAACGAGGGGATCGCCGCCCAGGTGCTGCTCAACCTGGGGGTCAAGCTGGAGGACGTGCGCGAGGAGGTCCTCGAGTTCCTGGGCGCGGACACCACCGAGGAGGAGGAGGAGGAGGACAGCCCCCTGGGCGAGGCCCCCGGCGGGGGCGCCGGCGCGCCCGGCGGCGGCAAGAGCAAGACGCCCGCCCTGGACGCCTTCGGCCGCGACCTGACCGAGCTGGCCCGGGAGGGCAAGCTGGACGCGGTGATCGGCCGCCACGACGAGATCGAGCGGGTCATCCAGATCCTCTCGCGCCGCACCAAGAACAATCCGGTCCTCCTGGGCGAGCCGGGCGTGGGCAAGACCGCCATCGTCGAGGGCCTGGGGCAGCGCATCATCGCCAACGAGGTCCCCGAGCTCCTGCGCAACCGGCGCATCGTGGTGCTCGACCTGGCGCTCATGGTGGCGGGCACCAAGTACCGCGGCCAGTTCGAGGAGCGCATCAAGGCGGTGATGACCGAGGTGCGCCGCGTGCGCGACGTGATCCTGTTCATCGACGAGCTGCACACCCTGGTGGGCGCGGGCGGGGCCGAGGGCGCCATCGACGCCTCCAACGTGCTCAAGCCGGCCCTCTCGCGCGGCGAGATCCAGTGCATCGGCGCCACCACCCTGGACGAGTATCGCAAGCACATCGAGAAGGACGGGGCCCTGGAGCGCCGCTTCCAGTCGATCCACGTCGAGCCCCCCACCCCGCCGGAGACCTTCGAGATCCTCAAGGGCCTGCGCGAGCGCTACGAGGCCCACCACCGGATCCGGTACACCGACGAGGCCCTGCAGAGCTGCGTCGACCTCTCGACCCGCTACATCAACAACCGCTTCCTGCCGGACAAGGCCATCGATGTGATGGACGAGGCCGGCGCGCGCGTGCGCATCAACTCCATGGTGCCCCCGCCGGACCTCAAGGAGCTCACCGGCGAGATCGAGCAGCTCGATCGGGCCAAGGACAAGGCCGTCACCGATCAGGACTTCGAGAAGGCCGCCCAGCTGCGCGACCAGGCCTACCAGCTCCGCAAGAAGAAGGAGGAGATCCAGAAGGAGTGGCGCGCCGAGCAGGCCAGCAAGGAGGAGGTCGGCGAGGTCACCGCCGAGATCATCAACGAGACCGTCTCCAAGATGACCGGCATCCCGCTCACCCGGCTGGAGAAGGCCGAGGCCGAGCGCCTGCTGCAGATGGAGAACGAGCTGGCCAAGGCGGTCATCCACCAGGACGAGGCCATCCACGCCATCGCCCGCGCCCTGCGGCGCTCGCGCTCGGGCCTCAAGGACCCGCGCCGGCCGATGGGCTCCTTCGTCTTCCTGGGCCCCTCGGGGGTGGGCAAGACCTACCTGTGCAAGCAGCTGGCCAACTTCATGTTCGGGGACGAGGACGCGGTCGTCACCATGGACATGAGCGAGTACATGGAGAAGCACAACGCCTCCCGCCTGGTGGGGGCGCCTCCCGGCTACGTGGGCTACGAGGAGGGCGGACAGCTCACCGAGAAGGTCCGGCGCCGCCCCTACTCGGTGGTGCTGCTGGACGAGATCGAGAAGGCCCACCCGGACGTCTTCAACATGCTCCTGCAGATCATGGAGGAGGGCCGCCTGACCGACTCCTTCGGGCGTCACGTCGACTTCCGCAACGTGATCCTGATCATGACCAGCAACCTGGGCTCCCAGCAGCTCAAGTCGGGATCCACCCTGGGCTTCGGCAAGAAGGACGCGGCGCTGAGCGCCGAGGACCGCAAGAAGAAGATGAAGACCGCCGTGATGGTCGAGGTCGAGCGTCACTTCCGGCCCGAGTTCCTCAACCGCTGCGACGAGCTGGTGGTCTTCAACGCCCTCACCCGCGAGGACCTGCAGAAGATCGTCCACCTCCAGCTCGCCGAGGTGCTGCACCGCATCAAGGAGCGCGGCATCACGCTGCACTTCGACGAGAAGGCCATCTCCTTCCTGCTCGACGAGGGCTTCCACGAGGACTACGGCGCCCGCCCGCTGCGCCGGGCCATCGAGCGCTTCGTGGAGGATCCCCTGGCCGAGGACATGCTGCGCCACGAGGACGAGGGCTCCTGCGTCATCGACGTGGGGCTGCACGAGAACGGCGAGGAGCTGACCTTCGCCCGCCGTCAGATCGAGGAGGAGCCGGTCGAGGCCGGGGCGGCCAGCGACTAGGGGGGCTGGGACGGCCTCGCGGCTTGTCTCCTCGAAGAAACCGCCAAGGCGCCAAGAACGCCAAGACCGGAAGAGCCCGGAGGGGAAGCCGGTGGGAGAGGGGTGCCGAGGCGGCCCGGCGGCTTCCTTCCGGCACCGGCTTCGCCGGCGGCCGGAGCGATTCGGTGGCCGCCCGGCTTCAGCTTCCCTGGCCGCCTCTCCTCCGGTCTTGGCGCTCCTTGGCGCCTTGGCGGTTTCTTCTTCTGTCCATGGAGGAGCCATGAGCGCGACCGCCCAACGCATCGTACATGAGGCCCGCGAGCTCCTGCCCGGAGCGATCGAGCTGCGCCGGCGCCTGCACGCCCATCCCGAGCTGGGCCTCGAGCTGCCGCGGACCGAGGCCGCCGTGCTGGAGGCCCTGGAGGGGCTGGACCTCTCCATCGTCAAGAGCCCCGCCACCTCGGGCATCGTCGCCACCCTGACCGGCGGCCGGCCCGGGCCGACGGTGCTCCTGCGGGCCGACATGGACGCCCTGCCGGTGGCCGAGGAGACCGGGCTGGACTTCTCCTCGCGCGAGCCCGGGCGCATGCACGCCTGCGGGCACGACGCGCATGCAGCCATGCTGGTCGGCGCCGCCCGCCTGCTCCACGGCCTGCGCGACGAGCTGGCCGGCCGGGTGCGCCTCTTCTTCCAGCCCGGCGAGGAGGGCCATGACGGCGCGCGCCGCATGCTGGGCGAGGGCCTGCTCGAGGACGACCCGCCCGCCGCCGCCTTCGCGCTCCACATCGACCCGCGGCTGACCGCGGGCCGCGTCTCCTCCCGTCCGGGCACCCTGATGGCCTCGGCCGACTTCTTCGAGATCGAGCTCACCGGTCGAGGTGGCCACGCCTCCATGCCCCACGACGCCAACGACCCGGTGCCGGTGGCCTGCGAGCTGGTGGGCGCCATGCAGACCTTCGTCACGCGCCGGATCGACGTCTTCGAGCCGGCGGTCGTGACCGTGACCCGGATCGAGGGCGCGGACGCCATCAACGCGATCCCCACCTGTGCGAAGCTCCACGGCACCCTGCGCGCCGCCGGCGAGACGAGCCGCCAGGCGGCCCTGGCCGGCCTGCGCCGCCTGGCCGAGGGCCTCGCCGCCGCGCACGAGATGCGGGCAGCGATCCAGATGGGCGTGGGCTACCCTCCCACGGTCAACGATCCCGGCCGCATCGAGCTCGCGCGGCGAGTGGCCGGCGAGCTCCTCGGCGAGGACGCCTGGGAGGAGATGCCCTCCCCCATGATGGCTGCCGAGGACTTCTCCCACCTCCTGAACCGCTACCCGGGCGCCATGCTCCGCCTCGGGGTCCGGCCCCCGGGCGAGGGGCCCGCCGAGCCCTGCCACTCGGGCCGGATGGTGATCGAGGAGGAGGGCCTGGCCGCGGGCATCGCCCTGCTCGCGGGCCTGGCCCTGCGCTTCGACGAGGAGGCCGGCGGCGGCCCTGCGAATCAGGACGGGGCAGCGATCGGCCGATAGGGAACGAGGCCGCCGGAGCGGAACCCGGCCGGCCTCCCCGGGTTCCTCCCGGGACAGGCGGACCGATCCCACGGCCCGCGCCGGCACCCAGCGCCGGAAAGGACCCGCCATGCTGAACCTCCTCATCGCCGCGAGCCTCGTCGCCCTCCCGTCCGTCCAGGACCCCGAGCCCCAGCCCTCTCCCCCCGATCCCGAGGTGCTGGAGAAGGCCCTCGAGGAGCTCGAGCAGGCCTTCGAGGAGGGCGAGGCCGCCGACCGCATCGCGGCCATGGAAGCCCACCGCAAGGTCCTCGACCCGGAGGTGATCGCCTGGATCGCGAAGGGGCTCAAGGACAAGGATCCCAAGGTACAGGCGGCCGCCATCGGCACCCTGCGCTTCCAGCCCCACCCCGAAGCCCTGAAGGCCCTGCACGAGCTCTACAAGCGCGACAAGAAGCTGCGCAAGGACGACCAGCTGACCGCCAAGCTGCTCAAGGCCATCGGACAGCACGGCAGCCCCGACTCGATCGACGTCCTGACCGACGACGTCTGGGAGAACCGCACCATGGGCTGCGTCCAGGCGCGTATCCTGGGCCTGGGCAACATCCGCAGCGAGGAGTCGGTCGAGGAGCTGATGGGGCTGATGAAGAAGGCCGGCCGCTGGAAGATCCAGCACGTGATGGAGGAGTTCCGGCTGGCGCTGTGCCACCTCACCGGCGCCGACCGGGGCGAGTCGCAGGAGGCCTGGCAGGCCTGGTGGAACGACAACAAGAAGACCTTCGAGGTCGCCGCCCGACCGGCGGTCATGCCCCGGCAGCTCCAGCGGCGCTGGGACCTCTACTGGTGGCAGGACGCGCCCCCCGAGCTGCGGCCCCAGCGCGATCGGGAGAAGCGCGGGGGAGACGGGCGCCGGAGGAAGGGCGGGTAGGGCCGCCTCGATCCGCGGGGCCTCGACGGGGGGCCAGCGCTCGATCGGAGCCGGGGCGGGCCGCTCCGTGCAGATCCCGCCGGGGCGTGATATCCTCGCCGAATTCTCCGTGCGCGGTCGATCCCCGCCTGGAGCCGCCGGCTCCGGTCGGCCCTCGTCGCGCCGGGGAGGACTCCGAGCCCCCCGCCCACCGGAATGGTCTTCACCTCCCAGATCTTCCTGTTCTACTTCCTGCCCCTGGTGCTCGCCGGCATCTACCTCATGCCGGTGCGCGCCCGGAACGTCTTTCTGACGCTGGCCAGCTACGTGTTCTACGGGTGGTGGAGCCCGTGGTTCGTCTTCCTGATGTTCTCCTCCACCGTGGTCGACTGGTTCTGCGGCCTGGCGATCACGAGACCGGGGGCCAGCGAGCGCCGGCGCAAGGGGGCGGTGGCGGTCTCGGTGATCGTGAACCTCTCCCTGCTGGGGTTCTTCAAGTACTTCATCTTCGGCCAGCGGACCCTGAACCAGCTGATCGAGGTGTTCGGGGGAGAGTCGACGGTCCTGCTCCACATCGTCCTGCCGGTGGGCATCTCCTTCTACTCCTTCCAGTCGATGTCCTACTCCATCGACCTCTACCGCGGGCAGGCCAGTCGGGCGAAGACCTTCGGGGACTTCTGCTGCTACGTCTCCATGTTCCCCCAGCTGGTGGCCGGCCCGATCGTGCGCTACCGGGAGATCGCCGACCAGCTCCACGACCGACCGCAGCGGGGTCAGCTCTTCCACCTGGGCGTGCTCAGCTTCGGGGTGGGCTTCGCCAAGAAGGTGATCATCGCCAACACCATGGGGGAGGTGGCCGACCTGTGCTTCGGGTCCGGCGCGATGCCGGCGCACGTGGCCTGGTTCGGGGTGCTGGCCTACGCCTTCCAGATCTACTTCGACTTCTCCGGCTACTCCGACATGGCCATCGGCCTGGGGCAGATGCTGGGCTTCAACCTGCCCATCAACTTCCGCTCGCCCTACCGCGCCGACAGCATCACCGACTTCTGGCGGCGGTGGCACGTGTCGCTGTCCTCCTGGCTGCGCGACTACCTCTACGTCCCCCTGGGGGGCAACCGGCGCGGGGTCCGGATCACCTATCGCAACCTGCTGCTGACCATGCTGCTGGGCGGCCTGTGGCACGGCGCCCAGTGGACCTTCATCGCCTGGGGGGCGCTGCACGGCATCGTCCTGGCCGTGGAGCGGGTGGTCGGCAAGAAGCCCTTCTACGCCCGGCTTCCCCGGCCGGTGCGGGTGGGGATCACCTTCGTGCTGGTGCTCTTCTCCTGGGTCTTCTTCCGCGCCAAGAGCCTGGACGACGCCCTCCACTACCTGGGCGCGATGTTCGGCGGCCTGGGCGAACAGGCCGCCGGCGCGGTGATGGCCGCGAGGGTCTACCAGCCCCTGTACCTCGCCATGATGCTCCTCGCGGTGGTCCTGGTGTGGGGCGGCATGGAGACCCACCGACTCGTCCAGCGGGCCGCGCAGAGCCTGCCCCTGGCGCTGGGGATCGTCATCCTCTTCGCGGTGGCGGTGGTGTCCATGTTCTCCCAGGCCGAGAACCCCTTCCTCTACTTCCAGTTCTAGCCCCATGCTCCCCCGTCTGGTCACCCTCCTCTTTCTGGTCCTGATCTGCGTCCCGCCGCTCGGGCAGGCCGCCTGGGAGCTGTCGCGGGGAGAGGACGTGCAGGCCCTGGACGTCTTCGGCCCGCTGGAGGAGTCCCGCCTGCGCGGCTACGAGAAGGAGCTGCGCGAGGTCTCCTACGTCTACCGCCGCGTCACGCCCTGGTACCAGTGGGTGATGCTGGGGCTCTTCGGGCGCGGCAACCAGATGACCGTCGTCGGCCGCGACGGCCGGCTGTTCTTCGGCGAGAACCTGGACTACGTCACCCAGCCCGTCTTCGGACGCGCCGGCCGGGGGGCGATCCGCGAGGCGATCCTGGACTTCGCCCGGCAGCTCGACGAGCGGGGGGTCGCCCTGGTGGTGGTGCCGGTGCCGGCCAAGGTGAGCGTCCAGCCGCAGGGCCTGTCGCGCTGGACCCGCGGTCTGGACGGCGCCGAGCACGCGCGCGTGCGCTCCCTCTTCGAGAACCTGGGCGAGGTGGCGGTCTGGCCCGCGCTCGGGGAGGGCCCCGGCGATCCCGCGCTGGCCTACCTCTCCCGCGACACCCACTGGACCCCGGAGTGCATGCAGGAGGCGGCGCGGAGCGTCGCCGGCCTGGCGCGCGCTGCCCTGGCGCGGCGCGGCCTGGGTCTCGAGCGCGAGGCCCGCTGGCGCACCGAGGAGCTCAGCGTACGGGGAGACGGCGACCTCCTCGGCATGCTGCGCCTGCCCCCGGGGGCCGAGGCCTGGGAGCCCATGGAGCTGCGGCTCCAGCGCGTGCTGGACGCCGACAGCGGCGAGCCCTTCGCCTCCGACCGCGAGGCCGAGGTCCTGCTCCTGGGCGACAGCTTCACCCTGGCCTTCAGCGATCCGCGGCTGGGCCTGGGGGAGCACGCCGGCTTCGCCGAGCACCTGGCCCTGGAGCTCGCCGCGCCCCTGGACGTGATCGCCCTGGCGGGCGGCTCCGCGCGCCCGGTGCGCGAGGCCCTGGCGCGGCGCGAAGAGGGGCTCGAGGGCAAGAAGCTCGTGATCTGGCAGCTCTCCCTGCGCGATTTCGCCAGCGACCCCTCGCTGTGGACGCCGGTCGAGCTCCCCACCGGCGGAGCCACGGCCGCGCCGGCCGCCGGCCCGGTGCGCGTTCGCGCCGAGATCTCCGAGCTCACGCGCATCCCCGGTGAGTTCCGCTACGACTTCTGCCTGGCGATCCACGAGTATCGCGTGCTCGAGCTGCTCGAGGGGAGCCTGGACGTCGCCCAGCCCCTGTGGGTCGCCCACGTCGTCATCGAGGAGGCCCGGCCCACTCCGCAGGCCCTCTACGAGGTGGGCCAGCGCCATCTCCTCGAGCTGGAGGACGTCTCCCGGCACCACGACCTCGAGCAGACCTCCTGGATGGACCTGACGGCCTCCGATCCGCGCGCCGTGATCTACTTCCCGCTGAGCATCGAGGCCTCCGACCAGCGCTAGAGCGAGGCACACCGACATGAACACTCACGGTCCTCGGCCCACCCTCCACGCCTGCGCGGCGCTCGCGCTCCTCCTGTCGGCCTCCGCCTGCGGGGGCGAGGGCACGGAGCGGATCGTCGAGGGCGCTCGGGGCGAGCGCCTGGCCCGGGATCGGCAGGCGCTGCAGAGCCGGATCGAGCTGCTGGAGGCCTCCGGGCGCAACGAGGAGCTCCTCCGGGCCACGAAGACGCTCCTCGAGGAGCCGCCGAGGCGGAACTGGTTCCACCTGGAGGGCCTGTCGATCGCCGGACAAGAGCTGGAGTTCCTCTGCACGCAGAACACCCCGGATCCGAGGGACCCCGAGGGCCCCATCCGCGCCCTCGACCTCCGGCGAAAGGGCCATCCCCTGCCCGTGATCGCCGGCTACGCTGAGGAGCTGACCGCGCGCGGGATCGATTTCCTCGTCGTCCCCGTCCCCAGCCGCCTGCAGACCCAGCCCGACCTCTTGCCGGGCGTCGCCCCGCGGAAGGACTGCGAGGGGGGCGATCTGGGAACGACGCGCCTGCTGCTCGCCCTGAACGAGGCCGGAGTCGAGGTGCTGGACCTGCTGCCGGCCTTTGCCGCCGCTCGCCGGAGCGCCGGGGGTGGGGAGGAGGCCCACCTGTATCTCGACTACAACCCGCACTGGAACCCGCGCGGGGTGAGCGTGGCGGCGGAGCTCATCGCCCAGCGCATCCGGGAGCTGGAGTGGTTCGAGCCCGGACCGCACCAGGAGGGCCGCGATTTCTTCCTGCGGGCGGAGCACCTCCCCTGTTCGTGCCCGCAGTACGGTCCCGATCCCGACCGGACGGTGGAGGTCCTGTGCGACCGGGTGGTCGACGCCTCCGGCAAGCTCGCCCACAAGCGCGATCGCGATAGCCCCATCTTGCTCATCGGCGACAGCTACAGCGCGGTCTACCGCAAGGAGGGGGCAGACGTGGCGAGTCAGTTGTATGCGCGACTGGGGTTCGAGCTGGATTGCATCTCCCTCCAGCAGGGGGGGGCCAACTCCGTCTGGCAGGCGCTGGCCCGCAGGCAGGATGGTCTGCGGGGGAAGAAGATGGTGATCTGGATGTTCGCGATGAACGTGCTCGGTGCGGACGAGATGATCCAGGTGGATCTGTTTCCTGAGTGAGGGGTGACTCCTCGGTGCGTCCGGCGCAGCGGAGCTGCGCCGGACGGCACCTCGGCCGGGCGCTCGCGACTCGATTGCTGCCCCCACGAGCGATTCCTCCAGCGGTGAGGCGGGGGCCGGAGCAACGGCAGATGTGAGCGGTCTACTCGGCGAGCGCCCGCGGAGCGGGCGCGGCCTCGTCACAGCCTCCCGGGACGCCGACGGGATTCCTGCCCCCACGAGCGATTCCTCCAGCGGTGAGGCGAGGCCCACGCA
>CAZTTG010000026.1:0-19296 GCA_964615935.1 uncultured Planctomycetaceae bacterium
AGGACGCCGCATGATCAACTCAGAAACTCCGTACACAACTCTTGACAGTATCTCGACGCTCGAGGCCGCGACCCTCTTCGCCACCGGGGGGCCTGGATCCCGGCCGCCGTCTGGTCGCTCTTCTACTGGTTCATCACCATCAGCGCCGCGCGGATCTCGCGCCTGGCCCGGCAGTACCCCGACCTGTACCTCTCGAAGAAGATGAGGGGTGCGAGCACTCACCGCTCCGGCGGGAAGCGCCTGCGGCAGATCGAGGCCGGCCGCAAGCGGCGCGAGAAGAGGAAGTTCGTCCTCTACAGCGTCGCGATCGCCGCGCTGGTCGCCCTGGGCTTCGCGGGTCTGGGCAGGCCCGAATCCACATCCCCGGCCTTCGACGCTCCTTCGCCCGTCGAGGCGATCGAGGAATACGCCGATGCGTGGAACCGGGTCGACCTCGATCACCTGGCGGTTTTCGCCGGCGAGGAGTACCGGGAGAAGCGCAGGCGCTCCCTGGCCTCGGCCATGAGGAAGTACGAGTGGGGCTCGGACCTCCCGATGATCGAGACGTACGACTACGACGAGAGCCATGTTCATGTCACTCCCGCCTACGTGACCTTCGAGACAGAGGGAGGCCCCCTGAAGGCGACCTTCTCCTGGGACGGGGACGAGTGGCTGGTCCGCGCCATGGACTTCAGGGGCGTCAAGCACTGGCGCCCGTAGGGGAGCGTCGAACCGGGTGCGCTGTCCATCCTGCAAGAAGCGGATCGGCGGAACCGCGCGCTTCTGCCCGAGCTGCGGCTACCAGATCCTCGATCGCGAGCCCGATCCCGCCCGGCGCGCGGTGTTCGCCTCGGCCCTCGTGTTCGCCGGCGTGCTCGGCGCCATCCTGACGACCGGCTACCTGGCGCCGGTGGAGTACTCCACCACCACCGAGGAGCTGGTCTGGAGCTCCCTGGCCTACGGCCTGGTGGTCGCCGTGGGCCTCGCGGCCGTCGCGATCCTCGGCCGCGGCGCCCTCTTCGACAGCCTGGCGGCGCGCCCCGCTCCCTCCGCGCTGGTCCTCGGGGCCCTCGGGGGCCTCCTCTGCTTCGGGATCAGCCACGTCTACGTGTGGTCGATCGCCGTCCTCGCCGAGGAGGTGGAGCCGGAGCCCATGCTCGAGGGGGGCCGGTGGGCGCTCTTCGCCTCGATGGTGATCCTGCCCGCCTTCGTGGAGGAGTGGACCGACCGCGGGGTCCTGTGGATCGCGATCCGCAGGGTTGCCGGCACCGGCGGCGCGATCTTCGCCACGGCCCTGCTCTTCGGCATGAGCCACGGTCTCGGCGGGGGCGGGCCGCTGGAGGTTCCCCACCGCTTCGCGGTGGGGCTGGTCCTCGGCTGGCTGCGCGCGCGCACCGGGAGCCTGTGGCCGGGGATCCTGGCCCACGGGATGCTGAACACGCTGGCGATCTCGCTCTGAAGCGTGGGGGCGGCCCCCGACTTCAGCGCAGATCGGGGAGGTCGTGCTCGCCCAGCTCGAGGGGGTATCGCCCGCGCTCGCGGACCAGGTCGAGCACGAGCTCGTACCTGCGCGGAGAGATGTCGGGGGGGATCGAGTGGTCGGACTGGAAGATCAGCCCCCCGCCCTTGGCCGCGTTCAGCTTGCGCAGAACGATCGCCTCCAGCTCCCGCTCGTCCTTCCGGGCCCACTCGACGATGTCCATGTTGCCGCAGAAGGCCATCCGGTGGCCAAAGCGGCGGCGCAGCTCCACCACGTCCATCCCCGCCTTGGCCTCCAGCGGATTGTAGGCGTCCACGCCGATCTCGATGAAGTCCTCGAAGATCCGCTCGACGTTCCCGCACCCGTGGTAGATGACCGGGAGGCCGTGCTGGTGGCAGACGTCCACCATCGCCCGCAGGCCGGGCTTGTAGTGGGCGCGCCAGTAGTCCGGGGAGAAGAAGAGGTCCTTGCGGTAGGCGATGTCCCCCCAGATGACCATCCCGTCGAGGGCCCCCTCGGCGGCCTGGATCTGCGCCTTCAGGAGCTCGAGGGCCCACTCGTTGGTGCGCTGGATGAACCGCCCCATCCGCTCCGGATACAGGCCGATCCAGAGCAGCAGGTTCGACTGCCCGATCAGGCGGGTCATGTACTCGTTGGCCTCGCACTGGCTGCCGTAGACCGGGAAGTTCGGGCGGAGGGAGCGCACGGTCTCGATCCAGGGCGGCGAGTCGCGGTGGATGCGGTCGCCCACCCCGGCGATCTGGTTGTCTCCGCCGGAGAGGAACCGCCGGTCGTCCCGGGGATCGTCGAACTCGAAGGCCTCGGCCCTCTCGATGGTGTCCGTCTCGAAGCGCACGAACTCCGGCATCGGGCAGGAGGGGGTCTTGCGCAGGACCGCCTCGAAGCCGGTGCGGAGCACGATCTCGTCGTCCGACTCCTCCAGGACCTCGAAGTCCCGGATGTGGGGGTCCATGTTGGGGACGGTCACGATCCAGTCGAGGTCGTAGTGGGAGTAGACGTCGGCGTCGACGGCGAGACCCAGCTCCTCCCGCCAGCGATCGAGGAAGCCGCTCCAGAAGAAGTCGCTGACCGGCACGCGATCGGGCTCCTGGTGCCGCAGGGCCGCGTTCAGGCGGTCCAGCTTCTTCAGACAGGCGGGCGTTCTCTCCATGGCCGGCGCTCAGTCGGTGTGGAAGACCTCGTCCAGGCCGGCCCACCACTCGTCCGGTCCGCAGCTCTCCAGCGGCGCCTGCATGGGCTTCATGATCTTCCACCACTCCTGGGTGGTGGGGTCCGCCGCCATCCTCTCCATGTCGGCGTCGAAGTCCTCGCCGACGTACTCGAAGTAGGCGAAGAGCAGCCCCTCCCGGTGGAAGATCGAGTAGTTGCGGATGTTGCACTCGCGGATCTTCTGCAGGACCCCGGGCCAGACGTCGGCGTGGTACTCGACGTACTCCTCGAACGCCTCCGGCTTGACCCGGATGAGCTGGCCGTATCGTTTCATGACGCGGGCTCTCCTCGAGACGGAAGGGTGGGGACGGGAACGGGAGCGTACCATGCGCTTCGCGGCGAGCGACCGCAAGGTCGAGGGCGGTCCGGTCCGCCCGCGGGCGGCGGCGCGCCGCCGCCCGCGGCGAAAACGACCGGGGCGCGTTGCCTCGCCCCGGGGGATCGGTTAACCCAGTGAGTCGCGGGGCCCCGGGTCCCGCCAGGAGCCGGTCGATGCTGCACGATCCCAGCCACTACGAGCCTCCGGCGGAGGCGGAGCCGATCACCCTCTCGCCCGCGGATCGCGAGATCCTCCGCCGGCTCTTCTCCGAGGTCGCCGAGGTCGCCGCCCTGCCCGTGCATCGGGAGAAGGCCGTGCTCTGGCAGAAGCTGAACGACCTCGAGTCGGCGCGGCCGATGGTGTGGGTTGACGAGATCTGCTGGAACGAGATGAACGTCGCCGACGAGCTGAGCCTGCGCTGCGAGCAGCCCTGGGCGCGGGATCAGGAGCGCGAGCTGCGGCGGCTCCTGTACCAGTGGCGGCACCTCCCGGCCGACATGATCGTGAACGACCACTGGGCCTGCCCGCTGGCGATCCACAGCACCGACTTCGGCATCATCGAGGACGTCGAGCTGCGGCGCACCGACGAGACCAACGACGTGGTGTCGCGGCGATTCCGCGTGCAGATCGCGGAGGCGGAGGACCTGGAGAAGATCCGGATGCCGGTCGTCACGCACGACGAGGCGGCGACCGCGTACCGCTACGAGGCCCTGTGCGGGCTGTGCGAGGGGATCCTGCCGGTCCGCAAGGTGGGGCAGACGCACATCTGGTTCGCTCCCTGGGACTACCTGATCCGCTGGTGGGGGGTCGAGAACGCCATGCTCGACCTGGTCGACCGGCCCGAGCTGGTCCACGCCGGCGTCGAGCGGCTGGTGGAGGCGTGGATGGTCGAGCTCCGGCAGTTCGTCGAGCAGGACCTCCTGGCGCTCGACTGCGACAACACCCGCGTGGGGTCGGGCGGATACGGCTACACCGGGGCGCTGCCGGGGGAGGACTTCGACTCCGGCCGCGTGCGACCCCGCGACATGTGGGGATGCTCCAACGCCCAGATCTTCTCCGACGTCTCGCCGCGGATGCACTGGGACTTCGCCATCGAGCACGACCTGAAGTGGCTGGAGCAGTGGGGGATGACCTACTACGGATGCTGCGAGCCGCTCGACGGCAAGATGGACCTCCTCCGCCGCATCCCCAACCTGCGCAAGATCTCGGTGACGCCCTGGTGCGACACGCGCCGGGCCGTCGCGGAGATCGCGGACGACTACGTGATCAGCCGGAAGCCGAACCCGGCGATCCTGGCGGAGGACGCCTGGGACCCCGCCCGGGCCAGGCAGCAGCTGCGCGAGTTCCTGGAGGCCACCGAAGGGCAGTGCCACGTCGAGCTGATCATGAAGGACATCTCCACGGTTCGCTACCAGCCGCAACGCCTGTGGGAGTGGGCGGCGATGGCTGTCGAGGAAGCCGAGCGGTTCGCGAGATGACGGCATGACCAGGGGCGTGTCAGCGGATTCTCCCGCCCTGCGGATGGAGGGCGTCTCCAAGCGCTTCCCCGGGACGCTGGCCGTCGACGAGGTCGACTTCGAGGCGCGCGCCGGCGAGGTGCACGCGCTGATGGGGGAGAACGGCGCGGGCAAGTCCACCCTGATGAAGATCCTCGCGGGCTCCTACGACGACTACCGGGGGAGGATCGCGATCAACGGGCGCGAGGTCGGGCTGCACTCCCCCGCCGCCGCCCGAGCGCACGGCATCGGGATGATCTACCAGGAGCTCAGCCTCGCGAGGCCGATCAGCATCGCCGAGAACCTCCTGGTCGGCCACCTCCCCCGGCGCTGGGGCTTCGCCCTCGACCGCAGCGCCCTGCGGCGCGAGGCTCGGCGCTGCCTGGAGCGGGTGGGGCTGCGGCTCGACCCGTCCGTGTCGGTGGAGGCCATCAGCCAGCACGAGGCGCAGCTGGTGGAGATCGCCAAGGCGCTGGGCGCGGGGCCGCACATCCTGGTGATGGACGAGCCCACCTCCGCCCTCTCGCGGGAGGAGGTGCAGCGGCTCTTCGAGATCGTGCGCCAGCTCCGGCGGGAGGGCCTGACCATCGTCTACATCTCCCATCACCTCTCGGAGGTGTTCGAGATCGCCGATCGGGTGACCGTGCTGCGCGACGGAAGGAAGATCGCCACCCGCGAGATCGACGGGATCACCCCTCAGGAGCTGGTGCAGATGATGGTGGGGCAGGCCATCGACGAGTTCTACGCGGGGCGCGAGGCGCGCCCCGGCGCCCTGATCCTCCAGGCCGACCGCCTGTCCCGTCGCGGCTTCTTCCACGACGTGTCGCTCCGCGTCCGCGAGGGGGAGATCCTCGGGATCGCCGGCCTCTCGGGCGCCGGGCGGACCGAGCTGGCGCGCTCGCTGTGCGGGCTCGACCCGCTGGACGAGGGGAGGATCGAGCTGAGCGGCGAGTCGCTGCGCCCGGGCTCCTACCCCGACGCGATGAGGCGCGGCCTGTGCTACCTGACCGAGGACCGCAAGTCGGAGGGCCTCTTCCTGCGCCTCTCGGTCCGGCAGAACCTGGTCTCGGCCCTGAGCGGGGAGAGCCTCCGGGCGGGGCTCCACTCGCGCCGGACGGAGGGCGCCACGGCGGCGCGGATGATCGAGGAGCTGGCGATCACCGCGACCTCTCCCGAGAGCGACGTCGGCCAGCTCTCCGGAGGCAACCAGCAGAAGGTGCTGCTCGGCAAGTGGCTGGCCGCCCGGCCCCGCGTGCTGGTGCTCGACGAGCCGAGCCGCGGCGTGGACGTCAAGGCCAAGCAGCGGATCCACGAGGCGGTGATCGCCCTGGCCGAGCGGGGCAACGGGGTGATTCTGATCAGCTCCGACCTGCCCGAGCTGGCGGGGCTCGCCGACCGCGTGATGGTGATGCGGCGCGGCCACCGGATCGGCGAGCTGGGAAAGGACCGGCTGACCGAGGAGTCCATCCTCCTGGCGGTCAACGGGGAGGGGATCGCCCCGGGCGAGCGATGAAGGGAGCCGAGTCGAGGAGCCGGCTGGCCGCGCTGTACGACCGCCTGGGCATCTACCTGGTGGCGATCGCCCTGGTCGTCGTGGGCGCCCTGGTCTCCGACGAGTTCCTCACCCCGCGGAACCTGCTCAACGTCCTGAACGCCGTCGCCCTCCTCGGGATGGTGGCCTCGGGGATGGCCTTCGTCACCTACTCCGGGAACATGGCCGACCTCTCGCTGCCGGCGGTGATGGCCTTCTCGGGGATCGTCTGCGTCGCCTGCCTGCCCCTGGGCCTGGTGCCGGCGGTCCTCCTGGGGCTGGCGTCCGGCGTGGCGATCGGCGCGATGAACGGAGTGGTGGTGGGGCGCTTCAACGCGAACCCGATCCTCTGGACGCTGGCGGTGGCGTTCTTCATGGAGGGGTTCATGCGCTTCACCTGGAGCAACCGGCAGCTCTACCCCGACACCGAGGAGGGGACGGCGGGGGCCGCCTTCATCGGGATCTACCGGCTCGACCTCGGCCCGGTGCCGCTCCTGGTCGCGGTCATGCTGCTGATGTTCCTCGCCGGGCACCTGGTGATGACCCGGACGCGCTTCGGGGTGGAGACGAAGCTCGTGGGCTCCGCGAGGGCCGCGGCGCGCACCTCCGGGATCCGCGTTTCGCGGGTCATCCTGCTCGACTTCATGGTGGCGGCCCTGGCGGCCTCGATCGGCGGGATCTTCCTCACCTCGATGAACAAGCTGGGGGTCTTCTATCTGGGCAAGGGGTACGACTTCCGGTCGGTCACCGCGGTGGTGCTCGGAGGGGTGATGCTCAGCGGCGGCCGCGGCCGCATGGCCGGGGTGCTGGGGGGCGTCCTGGTGATCGGCCTCCTGAGCAACATCATGACCTTCCTGGGGATCAACACCTTCCGGCAGAACATCGTCACCGGGGCGATCTTCATCGCCGTCGTGGGATTCCAGCAGCTGCGGCTGCGAAGGCTGGGGAGGGACGATGCCTGAGGCCGGGAAGGGATCGCGGATCGTCAGGCTCCTCGACCAGCACCGGGCGCTCCTCATGCTGGCCCTGCTCTTCGCGGTGCTGTCGCTCTTCGCGCCCGGCTTCCTCTCGGTGCACAACCTCACCACCATCCTGAAGGGATCCAGTCTCAACGGGATCGCGGCGATCGGCTTCACCCTGATCCTGATCCTCGGCCAGCTGGACCTCTCGATCGGCGCGGTGGTGATGCTGTGCGGCATCCTGGTGATCGGCCTGCAGCCCCAGCTCGGCTGGGCGGGGAGCGCGCTGGTCGCGCTGGCGGCCGGCGCGACGGTCGGGGTGGTGAACGGCCTGCTGGTGGTGAAGGCCAGGATCGACTCCTTCATCGTCACCCTCAGCACCATGACGATCATCACCGGGGTGATGCACCTCTACAGCAAGGGGGGATCCAAGGCGATCGACGACTACGCCGTCGCCGACTGGCTGGAGCGGCCCATCCTGCCGCTCTTGCCGCCGATCGTGATCCTCACCGTGGCGCTGGTGGTCGGCTTCGAGCTCCTCCTGACCCGGACGGTGGTCGGGCGCGGCTTCCTCGTCCTGGGGGGGAACCCCGAGACGGCCTGGCGGGCGGGCCTGAAGCGCGACCGGTACCTGCTGGCGGGATTCGTGCTCTGCAGCCTGCTGGCCGCCGCCGGGGGCGTGGTCTTCGCGGCCAGCCTCAGCTCGATGACCTCGGCCGCCACCCTGGGGATGCGCACGCTGATGACGGTGCTCGCGGCGGTGATCATCGGCGGCACGGTCATGACCGGCGGCAAGGGGAGCGTCGTCAAGAGCTTCCTGGCCGTGCTGATGCTGACCACCCTCTTCAACGGGATCGGCTGCTTCGGCTTCGGCTTCGAGGTGCAGATCTTCGTCAACGGCTTGATCCTGGCCCTGGTGGTGCTCTACGAGGCCTTCGCGATCCACCGCCGCGACTTGCAGAGAGGGCAGCGACCCGATCTCCTGGAGGAGTGGGCGCGCCGCGGGTCGAGCCTGGCGGCCGGCGAGCGGGCGCGGGATGCGGAGGAGGAAGACGAGATGAACAGCAAGGATCGCTTCGCCCTGGTCTCGGTGATGATGGTGGCCCTGGTGGCGATGGTCGCCATCGCCGCCATGTACTTCTGGCACTCGGAGCGGATGGCGCGCGACTACCGCCGGGAGCTGGATCGGGGCGCCGCCGGCCTGACCTCTCCCGCCGCGGACGCGCTCGCCCTGCGCGGCACCGACGGTCAGCCGCTGGTGCTGGCGGGAACCGAGCGGAAGGTGGTTCCCCCCCGCCCCCCCGATCCGGGTGCGCTCCCGGAGACCGATCGGGGGCACTGGTGGCCGATCGAGTACGCCGGCTGGAGGGTCGAGAAGACCCCCCAGCCCGCCTCCCCCGGGGACGGTCCCGCCGGGAAGAGCGTGCTCCTGCTGAAGGCCGGCGACCACCCCTACTGGACCGCCTACGTCCGCGGCTTCGAGGCGGTGGCCGAGGCGCACGGGATGCGGGTCAAGATCTTCAACTCCAACTGGAACGTCGATCTCCAGGCGCAGCAGACCGACCAGGCCATCAACGAGCGCCCCGACATGATCGTCCTGGCTCCGGTCGACGCCACCGCCTGCACCCCGCTCCTGCGGAAGATCAACGCGGCCGGCATCCCCTGCATCACCTCGAACACCATCCCCTGCGACGAGGCCATGCGCTACTGCCTGGCCTGGACCGGCCCCGACGACTGGGGGCAGTTCCGGATGCTGGCCCGCCACTTCGCCGACGCGATGGGCCGGAAGGGCGGATACGCCATCGTCCGGCACATGCCGGGGAGCTCCCCCTTCTTCGCCCGCACCTTCGCCCCGATCACCGAGCTCCGCGAGTACGCGCCGGAGATGGAGCTCCTGGCGATGGACACGGCCAACCTCGAGGCGGAGGGGACCATGCAGCTGGTCTCCGCCTGGCTGACCAAGTACGGGGATCGGCTGGGCGGGCTGGTGCTGGCCGGGGACGGCTTCGTGATGACCGGGACCCTGGAGGCGGTGAAGCGCGCGGGGCGCGACGACCTCGTCATCGTGGCCGCCGGCAACAGCAAGACGGGGATGGACTCGATCGCCGCCGGCGAGGCGCTGGCGATCACCTACCAGTCCGCGGAGGGGGACGGCGCGCTGGCCGTGCACACCGCGGCGCGTTGGTTCGCCGGCGAGAGCATCGATCCCGTCGTCTACCTCCCGCGGCACGTCATCACCCGGGACGACGTCGAGGAGTACATGCCGGCGCAGTGGTGAGCGACACCTCCCCTCCCGTCGGGTAACGTATCGGCTCATGCACCCGAGCCTGCTCCTGCTCGTCCTCGCTCTCGCTGCGGAGCCCGCGCCCCGACAGGCGAGCGCCGAGGAGGATCGCACCCGGCTCCTGCACGGCGTGGAGGCGATCGAGCGCCTGGGCGTGCCCGGCACGATTGCGGTCTTCGGGGACGAGGCCTTCGTCGTGCTCACCGCCCGGGGCCCGGTGGCCCTGGCCGCGGCCGCGCGATACGGCGAGGGTCGGGCCTTCGCGATCGCGCACGGCGCCTATCTTGGCGCTGGCCTGCTCGGCCAGGAGGGGAGCGGAGCCGGGCGGCTCTACCGCGACGCCCTCGCCTGGGCCGGAGGGCGGGAGGGTCCGCTGCGGATCGGGCTCGTCCGCGGAGGCCTGGCGCGGGCCATGGAGGAGCTCGGCCACGCCGCGATGCCCGGCCTGGAGGACGAGGCCGGGCCCTGCGACGTGGCCATGGTGCACGAGGCCGAGGGCAGCGAGGAGCGGGCCGCGGGGATCCGCGCCTTCGTCGAGGCCGGGGGCGGAGTGATCGCCGGCGCCTGCCCCTGGGGCTTCGAGCAGGTCGGCGCCTCGCGGGGGCTGAGTCTGCGCGAGGGCCTGCTCGCGAATCGGGTCCTCGCCCCCATGGGCCTGGCCTTCGCCCGCGGGTACGCCGAGCCCACGCGCGGGCAGGGCTTCGGCGCGGCCGAATCGCGTCCGGCGCGGGCTCACATCGGCCGCGTGCTCGCGCTGATCGAGGCGGGCGATCCCGAGGCCGCGGCCGGGCTGCACCTCGTCGAGACCGCGATCCAGTGCGTCCCCGAGAGCGGCGAGCGCTTCTGGTCGCGAGTCGAGGCCATCGTCGAGGGCTTCGACCCCGTCCGGGCGCCGCGCCCGACGAACCCGCTGCGGCGGGCCGACGCGGCGGGCCGGCTCTACGTCTCGCTGTGGACCCACCGGTGGCGGGAGCTCCCCGTTGAGGAGGTGCCCGCCCTCCCCGGAGCCGACCAGTTCCCCGGCGCCGTGCCGGAGGACGCGCAGCGGATCGCGGTGGAGCTCTCCCTCGCCCCCGAGCCGCCGGGCTGGCGCTCGACCGGGCTCTACCTCGCTCCCGGCGAGCTCCTCGAGGTCGAGGTGGAAGAGGGCTCGGGCTGGCGGCTCCGCGTGGGGTGCCACTCCGACGGGCTGTGGGGCCTCGGACAGTGGAACCGCTGGCCGAGCGCGACCATCGAGGTGCCGCTGGCGGCCGGCGGGAACCGGATCGCCTCGCCCTGGGGCGGAGCCGTCTACCTCGTGCCCGGAGCGGGCACGCTGCGCGCGAGGGTGGAGGGGGCGGTCGAGGCCCCGCTCTTCGCGCTCGGGGATCCGCAGAGCGCCGAGCGGTGGTCGGAGCGCCGCGCGGCGCCCGGACCCTGGGCCGAGCTGGTGGGACGTCACCTCGCGATCTCGCTCCCCTCCGAGTCGATCCGAAACCTCGACGACCCCGCGCCGGCGCTCGAGTACTGGGACTCGGTGGTGCTCGCCCACTGCGAGCTCGGCGGCACGCCCCCCCCCGCGCGGCCGGAGCGCTTCGTGGCCGACGCCCAGATCAGCGCGGGCTACATGCACTCCGGATATCCGATCATGACCTGGCTGGACGTGGCCACGCCCGGCGACGGTCGCCCCGCCCCGGTCCTCGACGTCGAGACCCTGCGGAGGGAGGGCAACTGGGGCTACTTCCACGAGCTCGGCCACAACCGCCAGCGGGGCGAGTGGACCTTCGCGGGCACCGGCGAGGTCACCTGCAACCTCTTCACCCTCTACTCGATGGACCGGGTCGTGGGCATCGAGCCCGGGGAGCACCCCTCCCTGGCGGGCACCTGGAAGGCTCGCGACGACTTCCTCGGGCGCGGCGCGCCCTTCGCCGAGTGGCAGGGCCGCCCCTTCCTGGCCCTGCTCACCTACGTCGAGATCCAGACCGAGCTCGGCTGGGAGCCCTTCCGGCGGGTGTTCCGCGAATACGAGGCCCTGCCCGCGACCGAGCGCCCCCGGTCCGATCTGGAGAAGATCGACGGCTGGGTGCGGCGCCTCTCCCTCGCCGCGGGCCGGGACCTCCGGCCGCACCACCTGCGCTGGGGGCTCCCCCTGGGCGAGGCGCTGCTCGCGGATCCCGAGCTGGACGAGCTGCCGGTCTTCGAGGTGGAGCGCTAGCCGGGCCCTCAGCCGAAGCGCTCGACCCTCTCCACCATCCTCTCGTAGTTCGCCTGGGTCAGCGCGGAGACCTCCCGCCCGCAGGGGCAGGCCGAGGGCATGAGCACGAAGCCGCGGCCCTCGCCGGCGGTGCCCTCGCGCAGGGCCCGATCGATCCTCCGCTCGAACTCGGCGGTCGGGAGGCTCTCGATGTCGCTCACCTCGAGGTTGCCGAAGAGCACCATCTGGCGGCCGTGGCGCTCGCGGACCCACTCCAGCTCGACGTCCCCCTGCGGGGGGGGCTCGATCGGATCCAGGCCCGTGCAGCCGGTGGAGGCGATGTCGTCCAGGATGTCCCGCAGCCGGCCGTGGGAGTGGATCCGAGCGTACCCGCCGTGCCGCTGGATGGCCTCGACCATGGGCCGGTCGTAGCGGACGACGAAGTCGCGGAACATGGCCGGGGACATGTACGGCGGCGAGCCGTACTCCGGGCCGTAGATGCGCCAGAGCCGGCCCGGCAGGGCGCGGGCCACGGCCTCGGTGCGCGGGAGCAGGGTCGCGGCGAAGCGCTCGAGCAGCCGGTGGAGCAGCTCCGGCTCGGTCATGGCCAGGATCGTCAGCTCGCCGAAGTCGAACAGCGAGGCCGCCAGGCAGATGGGATCGGGCGTGTCGATCATGACGATCCCGCCGTCCCCCAGCTCCCGCTCGGCCCCGAGCACTCCCGAGGTGTCCGGCGCGTCGCCGAGCTCGGGCTCGGGCAGCTCGAGGAAGGCCCGCAGGTCCTCGGGGCCCTTCAGCAGGTGCTCGAGGTGCCAGACCGTGTTCACCTCCGGGTCGCGCCGCGTGCGCGCGAGGAGGACCCGGTCGGCGGCCCGGACGCTCTGCTGCACGATCCGGCTCCCGTCCTCCAGGCGCGTCTCCACCTCCGCCAGGCCCTCGAGGGGATCGGGCAGAACGCCGTCGAAGAGCACCCCGCGCATGACGATGCGGTCCGTCCGCTCGCGCGCCAGCTCGACCAGCGGCCGCCAGGAGGGGTGGTTGTGGACGTTGAAGGGGTCGGGGTCGTCGAGATCCTCGTCGAGGCCGTTGATCTCGTAGAAGCACACCGCCGGGCGGTCCACGGCCTCGCCCCGCAGGGTCGCCATCAGTCGTTCGCGGGGTCTCATGTCGGCTCCGGATCGGCGGCGGCCCATGGTAGCGGTTCAGGTCGACGAAGTGGATGCGGGGCACCCTCCAACGGATGCCTCGTCGGGATTCCAGCAGGCAGGCCGCCGACTTCGGAGATTCGTGTAACACTGGGGCCCCCCGCGCAAACACGGGTGGAGCAAGGCCATGGGGGAGCTCGAGCAGACCTTCGGGCGCTACGTTCGAATGCGCGATCCCGACCTCCTGGGGGAGGTCTTCGACCGCGTCGCGCCCCGGCTCCTGCGGCTGGCGATCCACCTGCGGGGGGACGCGGCCGAGGCGGAGGACCTGGTACAGGGGACCTTCCTGGCCGCCATCGAGCGCGCCGCCGAGTTCGACGCCTCGCGCGAGCTCCTGCCCTGGCTGCTGGGCATCCTGGCCAACAAGGCGCGCCTGGCTCGTCGGGACGCCGGGCGGCATCTCGATCCGGAGAGGCTCCTCGGTCGGGCCGAGGCCACGCCGTTGGAGGAGGCGGAGGGCGCCGAGCTCTCCGGCGCCCTGGCCAAGGCCCTCGACCGGCTCGAGGAGCCCTATCGCCAGGTGCTGGTCCTGCGCCTGCGCCACGGCATGAGGGCGGCCGACATCGCCCACGTGCTCGACCGGAGCCCGGGCGCGGTGCGCATCCAGATCCACCGGGGGCTACAGAAGCTGCGAGGCCTCCTGCCGACGGGCTTCGCGGGGGTGGGCCTCCTGGCCCTCGATTCCGGCCGCGGGCTGGCGGCCGTCCGGGAGGCCGTGCTCGCCAAGGCGGCCGTCTCATCGGCCCTTGCTACGGGCAGCGCGGTCGCGGGAGGTGCGTTGATGATCAAGAAGGCAGCAGCGGCGGCGGTGATCCTCGCGGCGGCGATCGCGGTGGGGGTGTGGAGCCCGTGGGGCGAGGAGGCGGAGCCGACTGCTTCCGCGATGGGAGCCGCCGAGGAAGCGGCCTTCCTGGTCGCGGCCTCCGAAGCCGGCGAGGCCCTCGAAGGGGTTCCGCAGCCCCAGGCGGCCACGCCTCCCGTTGCCGAGCGCATCGCGGCCCTCCAGCCTCAGGAGCAGCTGTTCCTTGAGGGGCAGGTCGTGGACGGGATGTCGGGAGACCCGATCGAGGGAGCTGTCGTCCGACTCCATATGACCCGGTCGATGATGATGAGCGAGCTGCTGAGCAGTCGATGGCAGTACCTGGAGGTGACCTCCGGGGGGACCATTCGTCCGCGGATGACGGTTCCCTGCCTGCGGGATTACCCTAGCCCTGCGGCTTGCTTCGGCCTGGAGCCCATCGAAGTCTACGATTGGCCTCCCGCGGGAGAGGCACCGCTGGCCGAGACCCGCTCTGATTCCCAGGGCCGTTTCCGGCTACCCTTCTCCAAAGGGGGTGGGGTTCTGGTCTGCGAGCGAGAGGGATTGGCGACGCTCGCAAGGGCGGCGCCCGATCCGGAGCTCATGTACACCGTGAAGCTCTGGCCGAAGCGTCCGCTTTCGGGGTACGTCGTGGACACCCAAGGAAGGAGAATCGGCGAACGTCTTGAGCTTCTGTTCAAGGGGGTCAGCTCGCCGGCGGGGGCCGGCATGGTGCTGGTCAAGACAGAAGCCAATGGGGACTTCGAGCTGGAGATCGATGCACGGGTAGTAAGGGCGCGCTGCATGACCCCCGGGTGGTCCCTGACCGATCGGGGCGTACATCCCGACAACGGCCGCATGTGGTATTACCAGACCTCCTTGGTCCCTGGGCGGTCGGAACCGGTACTCCTTGTCGCTCGGCGCACTCTGATGCTGCAGGTTCGGGACGCTGACACACGCGAGGATATCGAGGACTTCTGCTTAATGGCCAGCGAGCTACACAACGGGATGCCCATGTGGTCTGGCAGGTTCCATGCCCCCGGAGGTGCACTCAATCTCATTCCATTCAGCTGGAGCTCCAGTGGGAGCTCCCGGACCTGGACCAGTAAGAAGTCCATGTCCCTCTCCGTCTGGGCCGATGGCTATCGAGCCACGAGTCTTCTCGTGAGCGATCTGCATGGGCAGGGGACGATCGAGGCCGATCTGCAGCTTGGCGAGGTGCCCGCTCTCGAGGGCCACGTGTACGATGGTACGCGGGCGATCCAGGGCGCCGAGATGTCCCTGATCCTCTTCCGTACGATCGAATGGAGAGAGCGCGACCGCCGCCGCGTGGACTTCGCCCGAACCGACGAGGAGGGTTCATGCCGGTTGTCCGCTCCAGAGGGCAGGTATCTGCTGCGGGCTTCCTACGCGGGTCGCTCCAAGAGCCAGATCGTATCGCTGCCACAGGATTCAGGGCTCGTCATCGACTTCGCCGATCCGACGTCGATCGAGGTCCTGGTTCGCGACAGTGACGGTGGCCTGCAGGCGAACCACGTGGTCGCTCTGGATGCCCCGGATGGCCGTAGCCAGACAGCCCACACCGACGATGAGGGGCGGGCCGTCTTCGAGCTCCTGCCACCGGGGGCCTATTCGATCTTCGCACCCCACATCACCACCGAGGGCAGCTTCTCCGCGGACGTCCTCGAGAAGATCGATCTGGCGTCGGGCGAGCGGCGCCTGGTGGAGCTGACCGTCCTCGCGCGACACGATGCGCGTCATGCCGTCGTGGTGACCGAGGGAGTCGCCGACTACAGCGGCTGGCGCGCGCGCAATCCGGCGTGGGACGCCGAGTCCTGGGTTGCTCTCGATCTGGACGGCACCATCCCCATCGACATCCAGATGGGGGTTCCGAAGCTCGAGATCGAGCATCCCGATGGTCGGCGATGGGACGCCGAGATCCCCGACGAGCCGCCCGACGGCTACGAGATCTACGTGGATCTGGAAGGTCTGCGCTACGAGGGTGTCCTGCTTCGCCTGACCGATGGGCGGCCGCGAGCGGGCGTCCGCATCGTCGCCCGACCCCGTGGCGTGCAGCGCGGAGAGAGCGTCGAGCCATCGGCCGTCACCGACCAGCAGGGGCGCTTCGTGCTCTGGTGCACCCGCCGCGCGCGCCACACCTTCACCTTCAACACCGACAGTGCAGGGTGGTCCTGGGACCGGTTTCGATCTCCGCTAGGGTGGCATCGGTACGACACCGCGGGCCCGCCCGGCGAGGTGCCGCAGCCCATGGAGATACGCCTTCCCGATGTCGTGGAAGGGAAGTGCCAGGGTGTGCCCGACGTGCGATTCACCGGGCGGGTCCTGCGGAGCTCCAACGAAACACCGCTTTCCGGGATCTGGCTGCATGTGCGAAGCCTGTTCCCCGACGGCGCAGGCGTGCTCGACGTCGGGCTCGAGAGCAGCGGCGTGGTCGTGGCCCCGGACGGCCGCTTCGACTTGACCGTGCCCGCGGCCCCGCGCTACGGGGCGGCGATCATCGACCGCGACAAGGGAGCTCAGGTCCTGTACGAGGAGTGGGACGCGGTCGCGGGCGAGACGGAGATCTCGCGCGAGTTCACTATCGAGTGAGGTCTGCCCGCGGGGCTCGCGCTCCGGGGATCGCGATTCCGGCGGAATGGCCGGAACCCGAGGGGCCGGCGGCGGTTGCCGTATCATGGGAGGTCGCGACCTCATGCGGCCTCCCCCCGATCCGTCCTCCCCGCCCCCCCAATCCGCCCGAGCCGAGAACATGGCCAAGATCCTCCTCCTCCTCGCCGCCACCCTTCTCTGTCAATCGGCCGCGGCCCAGGAATCTGGGCGCACCGGCGAGCCCTGGGACGGGCTCACCCTCTTCCAGCCGCTCTCCTCGACCACCACCTACCTGATCGAGCTGGACGGTACGGTGGTCGAGACCTGGCCGGGGACCTACCGGCCGGGGAACGCGGTCTACCTGCGGGAGAACGGCAACCTGCTGCGCACGATCCACGTCGCGGGCACCGTGGGCGGCTCCGGGGGCGGGGTTCAGGAGGTGGACTGGAGCGGGAGCATGGTCTGGGACTACCGGTACTCCACCACGAGCTACCTGCAGCACCACGACGTCGAGGAGATGCCCAACGGCAACGTGCTGATGATCGCCTGGGAGTACATCCCGCGGACCACCGCCATCGCCGCCGGTCGAAACCCGGCGTACCTCCAGGGCCCCACCTTCGCGCCCGACCACGTGATCGAGGTCCAGGCCACCGGGCCGACCAGCGGGACCATCGTCTGGGAGTGGCACCTGTGGGATCACCTGATCCAGGACTTCGACCCCTCCAAGGCCAACTACGGGAACGTGGCCGACCACCCCGAGCTGATGGACCTCAACTACCCGCCCAAGGTCGCGCAGCAGGGCGACTGGAACCACCTCAACTCGATCGACTACAACCCCCAGCTCGACCAGATCGTGCTCTCCAGCCACAACCAGGACGAGATCTGGGTCATCGACCACAGCACCACCACGGCCGAGGCCGCCGGCCACACCGGGGGCAACAGCGGGATGGGCGGGGACCTCCTCTACCGCTGGGGCAACCCCGAGGCCTACCGCGCCGGCACCTCCGCCGACCAGATGCTCTTCGGGCAGCACGACGCCCAGTGGATCGAGCCCGGCTGCCCGGGCGAGGGGAACATCCTGGTGTACAACAACGGCGCGGGGCGGCCGGCGGGGCCGTACTCCTCGGTGGAAGAGATCGTCCCCCCGGTGGACGCCCAGGGGCACTACTCGCACACCCCCGGGACCGCCTTCGGGCCCGCGCAACCGACCTGGATCTACACCGCTCCCAACCCCTTCGACTTCTACTCGAGCAACATCTCGGGAGCCGAGCGGCTGCCCAACGGAAACACCCTGGTCTGCTGCGGGGCGTCCGGGTGGTTCTTCGAGGTGACGCAGGCCAAGGAGACGGTCTGGGAGTACACCAACCCTTACTCCGGCGGCCCGGGGAACAACGTCTTCAAGGTCCGACGCTACCGCCCCTGCCTGGAGCCCGTCACCTATTGCCTCACGGCTCCCAACTCGAACGGTCCCGGCGCCCTGATCGGCTGGACGGGGAGCCCGAGCCTCTCCGCCAACGACCTGGTCCTCACCGCGACCGGAGCCGCCACCTCGGTCCCGGGCATCTTCTTCTTCGGCAGCCAGAAGGCCCAGGTCCCCTTCGGAGACGGCTACCGCTGCGCCGGCGGGGCCATCCTGCGCCTGCCGGTGGTGCAGACCGACGGGCAGGGCAGCGTGGCCTACGCCCTGGACTACACCGATCCCTCCCTGAACACGAGCCACATCCAGGAGTGGGACACCTGGCACTTCCAGTTCTGGTTCCGCGACAACGCCTTCGGCGGGGCCGGCTTCAACTTCTCCGACGCCCTGGAAGCGACCTTCTGCGAGTAGGCCGGGGCCCGAGGCCCGGATACCGGGGTGCCTCTCGACGACGGACGGGCCGGTCGATCGCTCGACCGGCCCGTCCTCGCCCCGTCCGCGGCCCGAGGGCTCGAGCCGTCAGGGGGCCGCGACGAGCTCGATGGCGTCCGAGAGGCCCGTGCCGAAGGTCGGGTCCTGGGGATCCCGATACCAGTACTGCCCGTCGACCGTGGAGCCGGGGACCAGGTTGGAGTCGAAGCCACCCTGGGCCCAGGCGTTGAAGTCGAAGGAGAAGGCGCCCGAGCAGTCGTTGGGGGGCGGGTTGCCGCCCGAGTTCTGGACCGGCGTCCGGCGCAGGGGGGGCTGGGCGCAGAGGGTGGCGCCCTGGAAGGGGAGCGCGGCGCGGCCGTTCAGGCCGTAGAAGAAGACGCCGTTCTTGTTGTTGATCACCTGCGTGCAGCTCACGTCGAAGGGGCCCGGCTCGCTGAAGCCGGGGGTGCCGCTGAACGCGATCTGGGGCGTGCAGCCCTGGGAGTTCACCTTGCCGGTGCAGTAGATTTCGGGGCCCGCCCCGGCGACGCTGATGACCGGCTCGACCAGGGTGGAGTCTCCATTGAACTTGGCGTTGCTGCCGTATCCCACGGCGAAGTCGATGGTGTCGCCGGTGGCCAGGCTCAGGATGATCGAGAAGCTCGTGGCCGGGGTGTATCCGGTGCTGTTGCAGTCGGGAGGTCCGTCGTAGCTGTCGACGTAGTCGGTGAAGATGGCGGCCGAGTCGAGCAGCACGGCGACGTCGGAGGTGGTGGGCCAGCTCTGATCCAGGCCGGCGAAGTCGACGTCGACCTGGTAGTCGCCATCGGCCGGAGCCGTCCACCGCAGGATCGCGTACTCTCCCAGATAGCCGGGGTGCAGCAGGATGCGTCCCGGCGGAAGCAGATAGGTGTGGCAGCAGCTGGTCGTGGCCTCGAAGTTGTATCCGACGCTGGGGTGCCCCCAGGTCGCGCCGGGGGAGTTCCATCCGGGCATGAAACTGCATCCGGACCAGGTATCCGTGTTGGTGGAGAGCTGGAAGCTCCCCCCCAGGGTGGCGCTCGAGCCGTAGGACCAGGCCCCGTTGGGGTTCTGGGAGTCGGAGAACTGGGAGGAGGCGGTCCAGGTCTGGGCGGAGGCGCCTCCGGCCAGGAGGAGGAGGGCGAGCGCGGCTCGCGCGAGGTTTCGATGGGTCATGGCATCTCTGCGGTTGGGCCCGGGGAACGGGCGAGGGCGTCAGGAACGTGTGCTCAGGTCGCCCAAGCGCAGGTTGGATCCGGCGGCTCCGCTGATTCCGGTTTTTTTGCCGGACCTCCCGGGTGCCCCTCGGGAGAGGCGCGCCTCCCGGAACGAGACGGGGGGCCCGGGCCCCCCCCCCCCCCCCCGCGGCGGCGGGCCCCCGC
>CAZTTG010000026.1:19306-75019 GCA_964615935.1 uncultured Planctomycetaceae bacterium
TTTGCCCCGCCCCCCCGGGGGCCCGGGGGGGGGGGGGCCGCCCCCCGCCCCCCCCGGCCCCCCCGGCCCCCCCCGGGGGCGGGGGGCCCCGTCTCGCCGAGAGCACACGGGGTCGACCGGCCCAAGGCCAGCCGACCCCGAGAGGACCCGGAATGGACCCGTCAGTCAGGACTCGACGGGTCCATCCAAGCTACGGACAGACCGCGAGCTCCAGCGCGTCGCTCAGGCCGGTCGCGCTGGGGCTGGGCGGGTCCCGGAACCAGGCCTGGATCCAGGCCTGGTTGCCCGCGCCGATCGCGGCGCTGACTCCGGCCGCGTTCAGGTCCAGGGTCAGGACTCCCTGGCACGGGGGCGAGCCGCCGGACCCGGAGCTCTGCACCGCCGTCCGCTGAAGGGGGGGCTGGACGCACAGGAGGCCGCCCTGGAAGGGCTTGGCCTCGGGTCCGCTGGTGCCGTAGAAGAGGATCCCGGAGCGATTGGCCTCGACCTGCTCGACGCGGACCTCGAAGCCGCTGGCGCCCGAGGCGCTGGGAGAGCCGGAGGAGCTGATGGCCGGGGTGCAGCCCGACGAGCTCGTCTTGGCGGTGCAGTAGACGCTGACGGTGCTCGCGCACTCGGGGCCGCGCACGCAGCGCACGTAGTTGAAGATGCGGACCACGTCCCCCTGCGGACCGAGGCCGTGGGGGTACTGGGCGGGATCGCCGCTCTTGGGATCGCTGCGCTGGGATCCGGCGCCGTGGACGTTCTGCAGGACGTAGTTGCCCGAGAAGGGGGGGATCTCCATCCAGCCGAGGCCCTGGCCGAAGCAGACGTACACCCCATGGCTCACGCCTTGCGAGGGGGGCGCCTCCAGCAGCGTGGTGCCCGCCCAGCAGAAGGACTCGGTTTCGGTGAGATCGAAGATGGGATCGATCGCCGGGCCCTGCTGCGCGGGATTGGTCGCATCCGGGGCGCGGGCGTAGTCGACGATGACCTGCAGCTCCTTGGCGTTGGGCAGCCTCCAGTCGGTGTGCCCGCCGAGGCTCAGGCCCTCGGCATGGGCCAGCGCGTCCTCCCAGTTCATGGGGGACGCGCTGTCGGCCTTGGCCCACATCAGGCCCGTGGCCAGGTCGCTGATCGTCTCGTCGCCGTTGTCGACGTAGTCGTTCTCGCCGTAGCCCTGGGGCCCCCGGACGCAGCGCACGTAGCGCGCGAAGGGCTGGCCCCCGGGGCCGGTGAGCGTCGGATAGCCCTTGATCCGGCCGTCCGCGAAGTTGACCCCGAAGGCGGTGGCGTCGCCGCCCATGGTGAGCCCCACGTAGGCCGTGCTGGACCAGAACTGCACGTCGATGAGGCGATCGCCCGTGCTCGGATCGGGGTACTGGAAGTCGAAGTAGTCGGTGTCGATGTACGGCCGGGGCGGGACGGTCATGCTGCTGCCCCGGAAGTCGATGAGCGAGTACAGCTCCTTGACCGTGGGCAGCCGCCAGTCGTCGTGCCCCGCGAGCTGAAGCGCGTCGGCGTACGTCTGAGCCTGGGCCCAGGTCCGCTTGTTGTCGAAGTCGGGGCTCTTCTGCCAGATCAACCCCGTCCTCTGGTCGGTCACGGTCCCGTCGCCGTGGTCGAGGTAGGCGGGTTGGTAGCCTCCGTACTGCGAGTCCTGGCCGTGGAAGGCCTGACCCGGGGCCGGGCAGCTCATCTCCCCGGCGTCGTCGTAGCAGACGTCCTGCCCGGTATCCACCACCGTGGTGTCGTGGGCCAGACAGGGCGGTCCCGCGGCGATGAGGACGAGGGCGGCGACGGACCAGAGGGGAAGGGTCGTTCGCATGATCATCTCCGGGTCTCCTGGACGGGTATCGACGATGCTGCGGGGCCGGGGGGGGCGAGGCGGGCGGGACCCGGCTCGATCTGGGAGAGCCCCGATTGCACCTGCCTGACTCAGTGAGCCGGAGGCGGGATGAGAGGACCGTGAGATCGGGGCGACGACCCGCGGAAAGCCCGCCCACCTCCCCTCCCGGGTCCTCCCGCCGCGCCCCGGCCGCGGCAACCTTGCGCGATCCGGCCCCCCCGCCCATCATGGATCCAGCGCGGAAGCCCCCGATTCCCAGCTCCGCTCCCCCGGGCGGAGAAAGCGACTCGATGATGAAGATGGCGCCCCCGTCGAAGCTCATCGCCCTCCTGGCCACGGCGATCTCCCTCCTCGTGCTCGGCCACCCGGCGTGGCCGCAGACCGGCACCGGGCCGGGCTGGGACGAGGACGGCGGCCACAGCGGGGACTACCGCGGCGTGGCCCGCCTGCGGTGGGCCGGCCCTGGGAGCCCGGGGACCTTCGAGGAGTATCAGGCCCGCAGGGGGGACGCCCCCTTCGCCTCCGCCCACCTCTTCACCACCGGGCCGATCGAGGCCGCGGGCCGGAGCGAGAAGGCCCTGGTCCTGGTCCACACCGGCCTGTACGGCAGCATCCAGGCGACGCTCGACCGCTACGCGGACGACCTCGCCGACGAGGGCTACGCCGTCGAGGTCCACCAGGTCTCGGGCGGCAACCACGAGAGCCTCAAGAGCTTCATCCTCGGCCACGCCACCGACCTGGTGGGCTGCGTCCTCGTGGGCGACCAGGCGGCGGCCTGGTTCGAGCACGACCACTGGGGGCACGAGGAGTTCCCCTGCGACCTCTACCTCATGGACCTCGACGGCGACTGGCTCGACAACGATCAGGACGGCCGCTACGACCTCCACCAGCCCGGCAGCGGAGACGAGGGACCCGAGATCTTCGTCGGCCGCATCGACGCCTCGATGATGAGCGGCGACGAGGCCGCGATCACCAACGCCTACCTGGACAAGAACCACCTCTACCGCACCGGCGGCTTCTCGCCGCCCGGCCACGCCCTCACCTACACCGAGGACGACTGGGCCATGTTCTGGGACATCCGCACCGACATCCAGAGCGCCTATCCGAGCTTCGACGACGTCCCCGCCCCGGCCACCAACAAGAGCGACTACGTCGGCAACCGCGTTCCCGATCCGGCCTACGAGTTCATCCAGCTCGCGTGCCACTCCTGGTCGCAGGGACACGCCTTCACCCGTGGGGGAAACGCCTACTGGAGCGAGATCCAGGCCGCTCCCCCCCAGGCGGTGTTCTACAACCTCTTCTGCTGTAGCTCGCTGCGCTTCTCCACCTCCGACTTCATCGGCGGCGCCTACATCTACGACACGCAAAGCCCCAGCCTGGCGGTGATCGGCAGCACCAAGACCGGATCGATGCTGGAGTTCTGGGCCTTCTACCAGCCCTTCGGGAACCTCCACACCTTCGGCGAGTCCTTCCGCCGGTGGTTCAACAAGATCGCGCCCTTCAGCGCCGAAGAGATCGCCTGGCACTACGGCATGACCGTCGCTGGAGACCCTTTCCTGCACATCGAGCCGCCGGGCGGCATCTGCAACACCGTGAGCTACTGCACCGCCAAGGTGAGCTCGCAGGGCCATACGCCCGCGATCGGTTCGCTCGGCACGCCCAGCGTGCAGGCCGGCGACTTCGAGGTCTCCCTCATCGGGGGCATCCCCGGAAAGAAGGCGGTCGACTTCTGGGGCGATGCGCCCAACACCCTTCCCTTCTACGGCGGCACCCTGTGCGTCCTTCCCCCGGTGCAGCGGGGCGAGATCCGGGTGGTCGACGAGTTCTACTTCGCCTCCTGGGCGGTCGACGTCACGCCCGAGATGGCCGGGACGACGCGCTTCTACCAGGCGTGGTTCCGCGACTCGGGGGACCCCTGGGGCGTCGGCCTCACCGGGGGTCTGAGGGTCGACTTCTGCCAGCAGTGACGGGAATACTGAGCCCGCGCAATCTCCGCCACCTTTGCTGGGGGCCGAGCCCCGGCCCCCAGCAAAGGTGGCGGAGATTGCGCGGGCTCAGTATTCTCCCTGGTGATTCCCAACCCATCGACCAGCCAGCCATGCCCAAACCCGAACGCCACGTATTCGTCTGCGTCCAGAGACGCCCGCCGGGCCACCCGAAGGGGAGCTGCGGCGCCACCCACGAAGGGCGCCTGCTCGAGGAGTTCGGGCGCCTGCTCGACGAGAAGGGCCTCTTCGGCCGCATGATGCTGACCTCCACGGGATGCCTGGGGCCCTGCCAGGTGGGCCCCAACGTCCTGGTCTACCCCGATGGCGTCATGTACTCGGGGGTCAAGGAAGAGGACGTCGGCGCGATCATCGACGAGCACCTGCTGGGCGGAAAGCCGGTGGAGCGCCTGCTCACGCCGACCGAATACTGGGGCTGATGCCCGCCTCGCGGCACCAGTCGATCCTCCTCGGCCTGCTGGCGAGCCTGGCGGCCGCCTGCTCGGGTGCGGACGATCCATCGATCGAGACCCCCGATCACCCCGCCGAGGAGTCCGTCCAGGGCGAGCTGCCGACCCTCTTCGAGGCGCGGGAGCCGGCGCTGGGCGAGGCCGACCGGGACAACCTCAGGCGCCGGGACGCCGGCGCCGACGGCTGGCGCAGCGAGGTCCAGCACGACCTGGCGAAGGCCGCCCTGGGCGAGCTCCTGCACGACCTGATCGATCCCGGCCACGGCCCCCGGCTGGAGGAGCTCCTGGCCGAGGACTTCCGCGGATCGACCCGCCTGCGGCCGGACGAGCTCGAGCTGCGCTCCGAGGTGCCCGGCTTCCAGGTCCGGCGGACCGCCCGGCCGGACGCGGAGCTGCAGCCCCCCGGGCGCCTGCGCCAGCTCGCCGAGGATCTGATGGAGCCCCTGGGGGGCGGCGAGGGCCTGCGCGCCGCCAAGAAGATCGTGAGCGTCGATGCCGAGGACCGGCGGCGCTTCGCGACCACCGCCCTGATCCAGCTCTTCGGCCTCCCGGAGGGCGCCCCGATCCAGGTGAGCATGGAGTGGCGCGCGCACTGGATCGTCGAGGGGGAGGGCGAGGAGGAGCGGGCGCTCCTGCTGGAGCTGCATCTCTCCGACTACGAGGAGGTGCGCGCCCACGAGGAGCTCTTCGCCGACCTGACGGGGCACGCCTTCGGCGGCCTCCCCGGGTACCGGGAGGAGATCCAGCAGGGGGTGGACGACTACCACATGCGCATGGACCGCCTGGCGGGACAGAGCTTCCTCGGCATGCAGGGGCTGGCGCTGGGCGACGTGAACGGGGACGGCCGGGACGATCTCTATGTCTGCCAGCAGGGCGGCCTGCCCAACCTGCTGCTCATCCGGCAGGCCGGCGGTACGGTGGAGGATCGGGCCGCGCGCGCGGGGGTCGACTTCCTGGACGGGACCCGCAGCGCCCTGCTGCTCGACCTGGACGGCGACGGCGATCAGGATCTGGCGCTGGCGGTCGGTCCGGACGTGCTGGTCTGCCTGAACGACGGCCAGGGCCGCTACCCCGACGGCTCCGAGCACCGCGTCCGGCTGGAGGGGACCGGCAGCGAGGACGTCTACTCCCTGAGCGTCGCCGACCCCGACCGGGACGGTGACCTGGACCTCTACGCCTGCCGCTACGTCTCCGGGGGCGTCATGGGCGGAGTGCCCACCCCCTACTACGACGCCCGCAACGGGGCCTCCAACCTCTACTGGCGCTGCGAGGGCGCGCTCGAGTACACGCTGGCGAACGAGCAGGTCGGCCTGGAGGCGGACAACTCCCGCTTCAGCCTGTCGTCGATCTGGGAGGACTTCGACGGCGACGGCCAGCTGGACCTCTACGTGACCAACGACTTCGGCCGCAACTGCCTCTATCGCAACGAGGGCGGCCGCTTCCGCAACGTGGCCGGGCCCAGCGGGGCCGAGGACATGGCCTCGGGCATGGGGGTCTCCTGCGCGGACGTGGAGGGCGACGGGGACGTGGACCTCTACGTCACCAACATGTTCTCCTCGGCCGGGCTGCGCATCGCCAGCCAGCAGGATCGCTTCGGCGGGGGTCGGCACCAGGAGCTGCACCGGCGCTACCTGCACCACGCGCGCGGCAACACGCTGCTCCTGAACCAGGGGGACGGGACCTTCGCGGACGCCACCATGGAGGCCGGCGTCTCCCTGGGGCGCTGGGCCTGGGGCTCGATCTTCACCGACCTGAACAACGACGGGCTGGACGACCTCTTCATCCCCAACGGCTTCATCACCAGCCGCAGCGACCCCGACGACTTGTGAAGCTTCTTCTGGCGGCGCGTGACGTCGCAGTCTCCGGCGGACGAGGAGGCCACCGAGGAGTACCGGGACGCCTGGTCGGCGATCAACTACATGACTCGCTTCCAGGGCGCCTCCTGGAGCGGCCGCGAGCGCAACTGCGCCTACCTGAACCTGGGAGGCGCCGACTTCGCCAACGTCTCGGCCGCCACCGGCGCCGACTTCGCCGACGACGGCCGCTGCGCGGTGGCGCTGGACTGGGACGCCGACGGCCGCCGCGACCTGCTGCTGCGCAACCGCAACGCCCCCCGCCTGCGCCTCATGCGCAACGTGGCCTCCCGGAGCGGCGGCTTCCTCACCCTGCGCCTGCAGGCCGCCGGCTCCAACCGCGACGCGATCGGCGCCCTGGTCGAGGTCGAGGTGGAGGGAGGGCGCAAGCTCCGGCGGCGCGTGTACGCCAGCGAGGGCTACCTGGCCCAGCCCTCGCGCCGGCTGCACTTCGGCCTGAGGGACGCCCCCGGCTGCGAGCGGCTGCGCGTGAGCTGGCCCGACGGCGAGGTGGAGGAGCACGCGGGCCTGGGGGCCGGCCGCCACTACCTCCTGGTGCAGGGAGCCGGCCCGCCCCGGGCGGTGGAGCTCCCCGGAGCCGGCGCCCTCGACGGGGTCGAGCCGGCGATCGCCGAGCGCGCTCCGACCGGCGTGCGCCGGGTGGTCCTGACCGACAAGCTCCCGATGTCCGCGCTGACCATCCCCTCCTTCGAGGACGCCCGGCGCCGGGTGTCCGAGCTCGAGGGCCGGCCGGTGCTGATCAACCTGTGGGCCACCTGGTGCCGCGGCTGCCGGGTCGAGCTGGCGGAGCTCCAGGAGCGCCGCGCCGACCTCGACCGGGCGGGGCTGGTGATCGTGCCGCTCACCACCGACGAGGGCGCGGGGGGCCTGGCCAAGGCCCGCGAGGCCATCCGAGGCTGGGGCTTCGAGGAGCACGCCGGCTACGCCGACGGCGCCTGCCTGCAGGACATGGAGGTGCTGCTGGTCGAGGTGCTCGGCCGGCACGACGACCTGCCCATGCCCACCAGCTTCCTGCTGGACGGCGTCGGGCAGCTCGCGGCGGTGTACCTCGGGCCGCCGGGCGCGGAGCGCATCCTGGCCGACGTGGAGATCCTGAAGCGCATGGAGACGGGCGATGGGGCCTGCACCGCGCTGAGCGGCGGCCGCTGGCTCTCCCGCGGCACGCGCGACCTCGAGGCCCTGGCGGAGGTCTTCCAGCGGATCGCGAGGCCCGAGCTGGCGGACTGGTACCGCGCGCAGGTTCAGGCTCGGTAGGACCTCCCGCCCGCGACGGCGGCCGGCTTCCGGGCCAGCCGCCGGGGGCCTATGATCGGCGCTCGGCCCACCCGCCCCCCCGGAGGTTCGAAGATGAGAAGAGCCCTCGACGTCCTCGGCACGCTCCTTTTGCTGAACGCCGCCTGCGCCGCGGCCGGCTGGCAGGAGGCTCCTGGCGCCGACTCGCAGGAGGAGGAGGCGGCCTCGAAGCTCTCGGCCGGCACCTTCGCCGGCCTGGAGCTGCGCGGGATCGGCCCGGCCTTGATGTCGGGCCGCATCAGCGACCTCGCGGTCGACCCGACGCACCGCAGCACCTGGTATGCGACGGCGGCCTGCGGAGGCGTGTGGAAGACCTCGAACGCCGGCACCACCTGGAAGCCGATCTTCGACGGCCAGCGCTCCTACTCGATCGGCTGCGTGAGCCTCGACCCGGAGAACCCGGAGGTGGTGTGGATCGGCACCGGGGAGAACAACAGCCAGCGCAGCGTGGGCTGGGGGGACGGCGTCTACAGGAGCCTCGACGGGGGCCAGAGCTGGGAGAGCAAGGGGCTCGCGGCCTCGGCGCACATCGGCCGGATCCTGATCGACCCGCGGGACACCGACACGGTGTACGTCGCCGCCCAGGGCCCGCTGTGGTCGCCCGGCGGGGACCGCGGCCTCTTCAAGAGCACCGACTGCGGCCAGAGCTGGGAGCTGGTGCTCGAGATCAGCGAGGACACCGGGGTGACCGACGTGCTGATGGACCCGCGCGACTCGCAGGTCCTCTACGCCGCCTCCTGGCAGCGCCGGCGCCACGTCGGGATCCTGCTCGCCGGCGGGCCCGAGTCGGCCCTCCACAAGTCCACCGACGGCGGGAAGAGCTGGAGGAAGCTCGAGCGCGGCCTCCCGTCCGGCGACATCGGCCGCATCGGGCTGGCCATCTCGCCCATCGATCCCGACGTGATCTACGCCACGGTCGAGACCTCCGGCGAGGGGCGGGGCTTCTACCGCTCGGCGAACCGCGGCGAGAGCTGGGAGAAGCGCAGCGACTACTACAACGGCAGCGGGCAGTACTACGGCGAGATCTTCGCCGACCCGCACCGCTTCGACTGCGTCTGGGCCATGGACGTGCGCCTGCACGTGAGCGAGGACGGGGGGGAGAGCTTCCGCTCGGTGTCCTCCGACAGCAAGCACGTGGACAATCACGCGCTGGTCTTCGACCCCGACGACGAGGAGCACCTGCTGATCGGCTGCGACGGCGGGATCTACGAGACCTTCGACCGCTGCCGGACCTACCGCTACGTCGCCAACCTGCCGCTCACCCAGTTCTACCGCCTGGGCCTGGACGACGACTTCCCCTTCTACAACGTCTACGGCGGCACCCAGGACAACGCCACCCAGGGCGGGCCGGTGCGCACCGACAACCGGCACGGCATCCGCAACAGCGACTGGTTCCTGGTGCGCGGCGGCGACGGCTTCCAGCCGCGGATCGAGCCCGGCAACCCGGACATCCTCTACGGCCAGTCCCAGCACGGAGGCCTCGTGCGCTTCGACCGGAAGAGCGGCGAGCGCGTGGACATCGTGCCCCAGCCGGAGCCCGGGGAGGAGTCCGAGCGCTGGCACTGGAACTCGCCCCTGATCATCAGCCCCCACTCGCCCACCCGCCTGTACTTCGCCGGGCGGCGTCTCTTCCGCAGCGACGACCGGGGCGAGAGCTGGCGGCCGGTCAGCCCCGACCTGGCGCGGTGCATCGACCGCAACGAGCTGGAGGTCATGGGGCGCACCTGGAGCGTGGACGCGGTGAGCCGCAACGACTCCTCCTCGGCCTACGGTGTCATCGTCTCGCTGGACGAGTCACCGCTGGTGGAGGGCTTGCTCTATGCCGGCACCGACGACGGCCTGATCCAGGTCAGCGAGGACGGCGGGGAGAGCTGGCGCAGGATCGACAGCTTCCCCGGAGTGCCCGAGCTGGCCTACTCGGCCGACGTCCTGGCCTCGCGCTTCGACCCCGACACCGTCTTCGCGCTCTTCGAGAACCACAAGCGCGGCGACTTCGCGCCCTACGCGCTGAAGAGCGCCGACCGCGGCCGCAGCTGGGTCTCGATCGCCGGCGACCTGCCCGAGGACCAGCTCGCCTGGAGCATCGTGCAGGACCACGAGAAGGAGGACCTGCTCTTCCTCTCCACCGAGTTCGGCGTGTTCTTCACGGTGGACGGGGGCCAGCGCTGGATCCAGCTCGAGGGAGGCATCCCGACCATCGCCGTGCGCGACCTGGAGATCCAGCGCCGCGAGAGCGACCTGGTGTGCGCCTCCTTCGGCCGCGGCTTCTGGGTGCTCGACGACTACTCGCCCCTGCGGCGGATCAGCGCCGAGCTCCTGGAGACCGAGGCGGCCCTCTTCGAGCCGCGCCGCACCTGGTGGTACGTGGAAGCCGATCCGCTGGGCTGGCGGGAGAAGGGCAGCCAGGGCGACGCCTTCTTCACCGCGCCCAACCCGCCCTTCGGCGCGGTCTTCACCTACTACCTGAACGAGGGGCTGAAGACGCGCAAGGAGAGGCGCCAGGAGGCCGAGAAGAAGCTGGTCGAGGCCGGCGAGCCGATCCCGCGTCCGAGCTGGGAGGAGTTGCGGGCCGAGGACCTCGAGGAGGACCCGGCCATCCTGTTGCGGGTGACCGACGCCGACGGCGAGGTCGTGCGCACGGTGACCGGCCCGAAGGGCGCGGGCATGCACCGCGTGGCCTGGAACCTGCGCTTCCCGGCCTTCCTGCCGGCGACGCTGGGCGAGCGCGAGGGGAGCTGGGGGCCGCCTCCGGACGGGCCCCTGGCGGTGCCCGGCACCTATTCGGTCAGCCTGCTGCGGAGCCTCGACGGCGAGCTCGAGATCCTCGCCGGTCCGGTGAGCTTCGAGGTCGTGCCCCTGGGGCGGGCCGCGCTGCCGGCGGCGGACTCGGCCGAGCTCCTCGCCTTCCAGCGCCGGCTCGGCCGGCTGCAGCGCGCGGTCGAGGGCGCCGCCCGCTCGGTCGCGGAGACCTCCTCGGAGCTGGCGCTGGTCCGGCGCGCCATCGACGAGACGCCCGGGGTGGATCCGGCCCTGGCGGAGGAGGCGCGCTCCCTCGAGCGGCGCCTGCAGGAGCTGCGCGAGGCCCTCGCCGGGGATCCCACCCGCTCGCGCCGCAACGAGCCGAGTCCCCCCTCCATCCAGCGCCGCGTGCGGCGCGCGGTCAACGGCTTCCGCAGCACCAGCGCGCCGACCGCGACCCAGCGCCGCGCCTACGAGATCGCCGCGGCCGAGTTCGAGCCCTTCCTGGAGGAGCTGCGCACCTTCGTGGAGATCGACCTGAGGCGCCTGGAGGAGGAGCTGGAGCGGGCGGACGCGCCCTGGACGCCGGGGCGCGGGGTGCCGCGCTGGAGGCGGGAGTAGCGGCCGGGCTAGCGCAGGTGACTGGGGCAGGCCGCGAGCCCCTGCTTCTCCAGGTACTGCTGGTGGTACTCCTCGGCGCGCCAGAAGGGGCCCGCCTCGGCGATCTGGGTGACGATCGTCCCGGAGTGCCGGCCGGAGCGCTCCTGCTCCTCCTTGGAGGCCAGCGCGGTCCTGCGCTGGTCCTCGCCGTGGAAGAAGATCGCCGAGCGGTACTGGGTCCCGTGGTCGGGCCCCTGGCGGTCGAGCTGCGTCGGGTCGTGGCAGGACCAGAAGACCCCCAGCAGGTCCTCGTAGGTCACGCGCTCGGGGTCGTAGCTCACCTCCACGACCTCGGCGTGTCCCGTGGTGCCGCTGCACACGAGGCGGTAGTCGGGCTTCTCGGGGCCGCCGCCGCTGTAGCCGACCCGGGTGCCGACCACACCCACGACCGGCCGGAAGGCGGCCTCCACGCCCCAGAAGCAGCCCGCGCCGAAGGTGGCGCGCTCGGTCCGCGTCTCCTCGACGGGCGCCGCCGGACTCGATCCCTCGGGAAGGGCCTCGCCCGCCGGGACGAACTTCAGGGCGGCCGAGTTGAGGCAGTAGCGCTTGCCGGTGGGCCCGGGTCCGTCGTCGAAGACGTGGCCGAGGTGAACCCCGGTGCGCGCGCAGCGGATCTCGGTGCGCACCATGTCGTGGCTGCGGTCCTCGACCTCGACCACGTGCTCGGGATCGATCGGCTCGGTGAAGCTCGGCCAGCCGCAGTGCGAGTCGAACTTGGCCTCCGAGGAGAACAGCGGCAGGTCTCCCACCGCGCACACGTAGGTGCCCTCCTCGCGCGTCTCGAGGTACTCGCCCGTGAACGGACGCTCGGTGCCCGCCTCCAGGGTGATCGAGCGCTGCAGCGGGGTCAGCTCGCTGGCGAGCTCCCGGACCTCGTCCTCCGGGAGGGGGGTGAGGTCGTATCCGGAGGCGGAGATCCTCTTCTCGTCCATGCTCGGCCTGCTTTCGCTCGCCCTGGCTGCCCCGCCCCCCCGCGCTGCAGTCGCGGAATCGGGCGCCCCCTTCCCCGCGCAGGCCGCGCCGACGAGCAGCCCCAGCAGGAACGCGACGAGCCCCGCCCGGCGGGCGGCTGGCCCTCTTCCGGAATCGCGAGGATCGATCATCCTGTCCAGGTCCATCGGCGCCGCCACCGTCTCGTTTCTCCCTCGGGCCGGGGCGGGACCTCCTACCATGGGCTAGCCGGCGGTGGATTCAAGGGCCAGCCCCTCGCCCTTTCCGCCGGGCGGAACGGGCGGGGCCGGGGCGCTACCTCTACAGGAAGGTGATCTCGACGGCGTCGGAGACGTCGGTGCCGGCGGCGCTCATCGGGTCCCGCAGCCACCCCTGGAAGTTCACCACCGTCGCGGCCGGGAAGTCGAGGCCCGCCGGGTCGTTGATTCGCAGGGTCATGGTGCCGGTGCACGCCGCTGCCCCGGCGGTGTTCTGGACGGCGGTCCGCTTGAGGGGCGGCGCGACGCACAGCGTGCCGCTGGAGAAGGGGATCGAGGCCCGGCCCTGCAGCCCGTAGAAGATGATGGCGTTCTTGTTGCGCTCGGCGCCCGAGACGTCCACGTCGAAGTCGTCCGCGCCCGAGATCGGGCAGGTGCTGGAGCTGGCCGAGATGGAGGCCAGGCAGCCGCTGGAGCTGGGGTTCTGGTCGGCCGTGCAGTACACCACCGGCGGGGCCTCGCAGACGGTCACCGTGCCGATCATGCCGATGCCGAAGTGGGGCGCGCAGAAGTAGTCGTAGAGGTTCCCCGCCCGGGGAAAGGCCGCCAGGAAGGCGGCGTCGAAGGTGTGCTCGAAGGTGGGCGTGCCCGAGGAGAGGGCCGAGTGGAAGGCCTCGTCTCCGTTGACCATGCCGTCGGTGCCCTCGGTCACGGTGTGGTTGCCCGTGGAGTGGACCCACCGCACGGTGTCGCCCACGTTGACGACGATGTCCTGCGGCTGGAAGGTGTTGCCGACCTGGTCGACGACGATCGTGTCGGCGGCCGCCGGCGCGGCGGCCAGGGCCAGGAGAGCCGGGAGGAGTCGGATGGGGAGGCGAGTGCCGGTCGCGTGCATGGGGCCCCGGGGGGGGGGGGGGGGGGGGGGGGGGGGGGGGGGGCCCCCGGGTGGGGGGGGGGGGCGCGCGGGGGGGCGCGCCGCGATGCCTGCCACGGCTCCGAGCCCGCGGTCGGAACCGAAGCGTGCACATAGAACGTCGAGCTGGGCACCTCCAGGTCGACTGACGTAAGCTCTGGGTAGGGCCCGCGGATCGCGACCCCCCGCGCCCCTGCCGATGAGGATCACCGCTCCGATCTCGACCGCCCTCCTGTGGCTCGCGGCCTGCAGCCCGCCTCCGCCCGAGCCCCCGCCCAGCTTCCTGCTGCTGTCCGTCGACACCCTGCGGGCGGATCACCTCTCCTGCTACGGCCACTCGCGCGACACCTCACCGGTCCTCGACCGGCTCGCCGGAGAGGGCCTCGTCTACACCGATTGCCTGGCGCCCGCCTCCTGGACCCTGCCCTCCCACTTCGCCCTGCTCTCCGGCCAGCACCCCTACGAGGCCGGGGTCACCCGCCACGAGAGCTCGATCGCCCCGGAGGTGCCCATGCTGGCCGAGGCCCTCTCGGCGGCGGGCTGGCAGACGGCGGCCCTGGTGGACTCGCGCGAGTCGGGCTACGTGGGCGCCGAGCGGGGCTTCGGGCGCGGCTTCGACCTCTACCGCCACGCGCCCTTCGGTGAGGAGCAGGACTACGAGTACGACATGGCGGTCACCGCGGACGAGGCCGTCGAGTGGCTCGAGGGCCGGGACTCCGAGCGGCCCTTCTTCCTCTTCCTGCACACCAAGGCGGTGCACGCGTCCAAGCTGTCCCGCCAGCGCGCCGACCCGAGGCGGCTGCCCTACTCCAAGCCCGAGCCCTACGCCTCCCGCTTCCTGAGCGAGGCGGGCCGGGAGATCGTCTGGTCGGATCCGGAGCTTGGGGAGGGCATCCACTGGCTGCGCGGCGTGAACGAGCGCCTGGCCGCCGGCCAGCTCGAGCCGGAGGAGATCGACGAGGAGCGCCGGGAGGCCCTGATGGCCCTCTACGACGCGGGGATCTTCTACATGGACGAGCACTTCGGACGCGTGCTGGAGGCCCTCGATCGCCTGGGGCTGGACGAGAACACGGTGGTCATCGTCACCGCGGATCACGGCGAGGCCTTCCTGGAGCATCGGCTCTTCCTGCACGTGGAGGTGTACCGCCAGCTCCTGAGGGTGCCCCTCGTCCTGCGCCTGCCGGGGCTCGAGGGCGGTCGGCGGCTGGACCAGCCCGTGACGCTGGCCGACGTGCCGGCCACCATCCTGAGCCTGGCCGGCGTGGAGGCGCCCGCGGCCGCGACCGGACGCCCCCTGCCCCTGAGGGCGAGCCAGGGCCTGGACCCGCGGGTGCGCTTCGCCTTCTACGGCCAGCACGCCGAGAACCAGGACCGGCTCTACGAGGGCTTCTCGTTGAGGGTGGGGCATTGGTCGCTCGTCCACCACCAGTTCGCGTCGAGTCCGGAGTTCGAGAGCGAGCTCTACGATCTGCGGGAGGACCCGGACGAGCTCGCGCCCCTGACGGACCGCCTCGACGTGACGACGCGCCTCGTCGAGGAGCTGTGGTCCCGCCGCGATCGGATGGGGGCGGGACCGGAGATCGAACTCGACGCCGGGACCCTGGAGCACCTGAGGGAGCTGGGCTACCTGTAGCCCTGCCGCTGGCCCTCAGTCGCCCACGTACCCCAGCCCGTCCAGCCGCTCCAGCGTCGCCTCGTCGAGCCCCTCCGACGAGGTCGGCGTGCCCTCGGGCACCGTCGTCCAGCAGGCGGTGAACAGGTCGAGCAGGTAGGCGAGGGCCGGGTCCCCGGACAGGTCGTGCAGCTCCCCCGGATCGGCCGCCAGATCGAAGATCTCGTCGGGCCTTCGCGGGCTCGCGTAGTGGATCACCTTGTGGGAGCCCATGTACGCGCACTCGGCCAGGTGCATGCGGTTGCCCCGCGCCTTCTTCCGCCGGGCGCGGGTCGTCTCGGACAGGTACGTCCGGATGCTAGGCGGCGCCCCTTCGAGCCGCGGGAGCGGGGAGCGACCCTGCATCCCGGCGGGAGCCTCCACGTCCAGGGCGTCGAGGATCGCGGGCATGACGTCGATGAGCTGGACCCGATCGTCCTCGCGCTCCCCGGCTGGGCCCCCGGGCATCCGCAGGATCAGCGGCACGTGCAGGAGCTCCTCGTACAGGGAGTGCGCGTGCCCCTTCTCGCCGTGCTCGAAGAACTCGTCACCGTGGTCGGCGGTCAGCACGATCACGGTTCGCTCCGAGAGCCCGCGGCGCTCCAGCTCCTCGAGCAGGAGCCCGATGTGGTGGTCCACCCAGGCGATCTCGCCGTCGTAGAGGGCGATGAGGTGCTCGAGGTCCCGGGCGTCCATGCCCGCGTGGATCTCTTCGTTGTGCGCGAAGCCGCTGGCGTCCAGCTGGCCCTCGTAGTCCAGATCGAACCTGCGGTCCCAGGGCTCGGGCGGCGCGTAGTCGTAGTGCACATCCCAGTAGTGCAGGAACAGGAAGAAGGGCTCGGAGACCTGATCCAGGATCGCGACTGCGCGTTCGTGGATCTGCGGGCTGGTCACCGCGCGGTGGCTCTCGTCGTGGTCCCCGGCGGCCATCTCGTCGTCGTAGGTGTCGAAGCCGGAGTCCATGCCGAAGCGGGCCTGCATGAAGGGGCCGCTCACGATTGCATGGGTTTGATAGCCCGCCGCCTTCAGCGCGTCGGCCAGCGTGGTCGCCGAGGGCGCCAGCCGCCGGTCCATGGCCGTCACCTGGTGCGTGCGGGGATGCTGCGAGCAGAGGAGCGACGCGTGGGAGGGCAGCGTCCACGGCGCCTGCGCCGTGGCGCGCTCGAAGAGCACCCCGCTCTCGGCCAGCGCGTCCATGGCCGGGCTGGTGTCGCGCTCGTAGCCGTAGCAGCCGAGGTGGTCGGCGCGCAGGCTGTCGATGGAGATCAGGATCGCGTTGAGCGCGGGCTCCCGCCCGTCCTCCGGGGCTCCCTGGTCCGGCTCCGTCGAGGGCCCGCAGGCGGCGCCGAGGAGGAGAGCCAGGATCGCCGCCGGCGCGGCGCGTCCCCGGTCCCTCCGCCGAGCCGCTTCGAACGCCCTCATCCGACCATGGTGGCACACAGCCGCTGGCCGCGCTACTGACCGCGCCGGGGGCCGCGCTTGCGCCCCTCGGGTGCGGCCTCGAGATCCAGCACTCCGGGATCGCTGATGCGCACGACGCTCCACTCGGCGAGCCTCTGCTCCACCCCGTAGCGGACGTTGAGGTTACTCCTCAGCCGGGCGCCGCGGCCCCCCTCGCGGGCGAGGACGACCGCCTCGATGCGGCGCTGGCGTAGCAAGCGGTAGGCCCCCTCGAGGCCGTCCCGGCCCAGCACCATCTGCAGGCTGTAGACCGGGCGCTCGAGGAAGACCATGAGGTGCCAGCCGACGATCGCCGCCAGGGGCGTCGGCTCCGGGTGGGCGGTCTCCAGCCAGTCCGCGACCTCGACGTAGCCGCGGTGCTGCCGGGCGATCTCCTCCCACCGCTCCCGGGGGGAGAAGTCCAGGACCCCCAGCGCCAGGATCAGGACGGCAACCGCACCCGCTGCGAGGCGGGGGGGGGTCACCCGCTTCAGCCCCGACAGGAGGACCTCGGCTACCGCGACCCCGACGAGCAGGAGGATGGGCAGGACCAGCCGATCCAGGAAGGCGAAATGGACGGCCAGGACCGCGAGCAGCGCGGCGCCGAAGAGCTCGGCCGCCTCCCGGCGGCGCACCAGCACCCACAGCCAGCACAGGAGCGCCGCTCCTCCCAGGGCCAGGGTGAGCCCGCCACCCTCGCTCGAGCCCATCCGACTTCCGAGCAGGGCCAGGATCCCCTCGAGCTGCTCCGGCGCCCGGGCCAGGACCTGGGTCAGGGGCAGGAGCGGCGAGGCGGGGTCGCCCGCGTCGGCGTGCCACATGGCCACCCAGAAGGAGTAGCTCGCGGTCAGCTCGGCGGGCGCGGAGGGCGGGTGGAGGGACTGCCACAGGTGCCAGGGGAGCCTCGCCAGCACGGTGGCGAGCAGGAGCGCGGTGCACTGGCGCGCGGCGAAGCGGGGCCAGGAGGCGGACCGCTCGGAGTCGGGCCGCCTCCTCAGGAGCCGCGCCGCCAGGATCGCCGGCAACAGGAGCAGGTTGACCGTGCGCACGTAGGACGCCGCGGCCAGCAGGAGGGCCAGGGGGAGGTCGCGACCGACGCCGGGACGCCGGCGGGCCCACGGCTCCAGCAGGAGGGCCGCCATCATGAGGGCGGTCCCGGGGACGTCCGAGAGCACCTGGCAGGAGAGCTCGCGGAAGGCGGGATTGAGCCAGACCGCGACGCACAGCGCCAGGGCCGGGAGCTCCCCCAGGCGGCGTCGCGCGAAGGAGTAGAGCAGCGCGACGACGGCGACCCCGAAGAGGCCGACGGTGAGGTTCAGCGCCAGGAAGCTCCCGTCGAAGAGCGTCTCGATCGGCGCCAGGAGGAAGGGGAAGCCCGGGGGCCGCATGATGAAGGGCTCCCCGAGATAGGAGTAGCCCTCGCCCCGCAGCAGGGAACGCGTCGTCTCGATGTACATCGAGGCGTCGTTGACCGGGTCGTAGTACGGGTGGGTCAGCCAGACCAGGCTGAGGGCCATGGCGACGATCAGGATCAGGAGGCTGGCCTTGGAGCGCACGACTCGATTCCCGCCGGCTGTCAGCGATTGGCGCGAGCGGCCAGATTGAAGGCGGTGAAGTAGCGGTTCAACGACTCGGCCGTCGACCCGTAGACGTTGTCCCCCCAGAGGAAGTCCGCCAGCACCTCGCGGGCGCGCGTCAACTCCCTGAGACAGCCCGGGCGCCGGTTCGACGGATCCCCGATGGTCAGGTCCATCAGCTCCAGCGCGCGTTCGGCCGCTCGATGGCCTATCTCGGCATCGCGCGTCCGCCAGGACAACGCGCGGCCCACCTCGCTTCCCACGTTGGCCAGTTGCTCGGCGAGGCTGAGCCGGTGCCAGCGGCCGCTGGCCTGCTCCGGGTGAGCCGGGTTCATCGGACGACGCGCCTCGCCACCAGCTCCAGGATCCGCGTTCGGGTCGCCGGATCCTCGACTTCGCGGCTCCGGTTCCCCTGGGAGGGCCGGATGTTGATCATGGAATCGAATTCCACCCAATGCTCTTCGGGCAGATCCGGGTACAGGTTGACTCCCCAGAGATCCTCCTGCCGGGAGCCTCTCTCCAGCAGGAACGCCTCCTGATCGGCGTGGAGCTCAGCGTCCACCACCAGCAGGCCCTGGCTCAGATCGACGACACCCTTCACGAAATCGCCGAATGTCGCCTGTGCCATGTCCCGCAACGCGTCCAGCGCAATCGTCTCGGCGACGAGGTCCATGCCGCCTAGTCTAACGTCGGGCTTCGAAGGCGACCACGGGTCAGGCTGCGCGCTCAGATGGTGTCAGGACGGGCACCTGGCGGCGCCGGGCGCTCATTGCCGGAAGTAGTCCATCAGCACCACGGCGTGGGGAGCGGGGATCGACTGGACCCCCGGCCGGAACGCGTTGGTGTCCAGCCGCTGCAGCGTTCCGAGGTCGATCACGTCGATCACGCCGGGGCCCCCGCTCCCGGGCGAGGGCACCGCGGCGCACAGCGCGCTCGGCGCCGAGGTGTTGTGGACGGTCCCCGGGATCGGGAGCCGGCGGATCAGGCCCTTGCCGTTGACCGGAGCCGGCGGGCCCACGCCGAAGGGGTTGGTGGCATTGGGCAGGGCGCCGAGGTTGCGCAGGTTGTCGAACGCCAGGTCCACCGGCACGCCCGAGAGCACCTCCTCGCCCAGGGAGACCTGGACGCGCAAGCTCATGTTGCGGAAGCGCGGCTCCGGCTGCGTGGGATCGAGCGGGATGGCCCCGAAGGTGGCGGATTCGAGCACCAGCCGGGAGAGCGCCCCCTCGCCTGGGGAGCCCGGCTGACCGGTCGCCAGATCGATGGGTCCCTCGTGGGCGATCCACACCGCCGAGCGCAGGTCGATCGGATCGGCCTGGATCGCCCGGGGGTTCTGGAACCAGTAGGGCAGTCGGCCGAGCACGTCGTCGTAGCCCCAACCGTTGGTGCCGCTGGGCCCGGACTCGAAGACCGAGACCGATCCGTTCCGGTTCAGGATGTAGGCGAAGTAGACGTCGCGGGCGAAGCCGAAGTCGGCCTGCCGCGGGGTGATCACGACGTCGAAGGGCCGCGACAGGGTCCGACTGACCACCTTGCGCACGTCGAGCGAGAAGGCCGAGATGATCGAGACCGTGCTGTCGCCCTCGTTGCAGACGAGGAGGTCCTCGCCGCCCGGGTCCCAGGCGATCCCCGAGGGGCGGTGGCCGACCGCCGTGGTCTTGACCACCTGATGGAAGCTCGCGGATCCCGGACGGATGTCGACGAAGGCGACGCGATCGGCCTGCTTCTCCGAGACCGCCAGGAAGTCGAGGTTGGGCCCCATCGCCAGCGCGGTGGGGTCGACCAGGGGGATCCGATCGAGGACGCTCATGCGGTTCGAGTTCAGGACGACGATCTCGCCCGCCGCGCGGTCGGCGACGTAGAGGAAGTGGCCGACCTGCTGGCGCAGCTGGTACGGCTGGCAGGCGCTGAGCGGCACGCCCGGCGGGCTGGGACCCACGAAGAACGCGTTCTGCTCGGGGGTCCAGAGGCCGCTGGGCGGGATGCCCAGCAGGGGGTCGCCGAAGGGATCGCCCGGGACCAGGAGGTTCACCAGCCCGGACGTCAGCAGGCTGTCGATGGAGGTCGGCTCCTGGCCCTCGAGGAGGGGCAGCTGGCAGAGCGGCGGGGAGATCAGCGGCGGCGGGTTGGGGTGCGGGGCCCACGAGATGGGGTTCTCGCCCCCAGGGACGGTGTGGATGATGGGCCCGGAGAAGCCCGGATCCACGGTGTTGGGTCCCGCCGCCGATACCTGGATCAGCTTGATCCCGGTGATCGCGCACAGGTTGCCGCCACCCGACTGGCAACCGCCCGGATCCAGGCCGTTGTGGAAGCTCGTGTCGAGGGCGTGGCCCAGCATCATGTCGGCCACCGACCGCACGGCCGGCGACCCGACCAGGAGGTCGCTCAGCGCGCTGTCGCGCGTCAGGGTGAAGACGCCCGCCGAGCCCCCGTCCCGGGTCGTGGTCCCCGGGAAGAGCGGCGGCCGCAACAGCGTGCCCTGGAAGCGGACGTTGGGGTTGTTCGGGTAGTTGCTCCAGCCCTCCCGAAACACCTGACCGGTCGGATCCCAGCGCGGATTGCCGGTCGAGGCCCCGAAGCCGTTGAGGTCGACGACCGAGAGTCCTGGCCGATCTCCGCCGCGCCCCACGTAGATCGCATCCGGTGCGACGGGCGCGTTGACCACCGGAGCTCCCGCGGCGGCGGGCACCAGCTCGGCGTCCGATGGATGCGCCTCCTGCCGGGCGAGGGACGAGGGGGGAAGCAGGCCGAGCAGGAGGGCGCCGGCGACACCGGGCCAGGCCGTGCGGAGCGACGAGAGGGACTGGATCATGGATCATCTCCTGGGCCCGCCATGGGGGCATCGGACGTACGTCGAGCGCGGGCCGTCGCGCGCATCGGCGACGGATGGGCCCCCCGGTGTCAGCAATCATCATACCGCGGCGCACCCCGATCCCCCGGATGGCGCGGAGAGTCGGCTGCGCACCGGGACGGCGGGAGTGACCCCGCTCGTTCCGCGGCTCGCCGAGCGATGGCTCACCCCCACGCAGTGCACTTCCGCTCCACGCGCGCGCCCTCCCGGGCCATTTTCGCCTCCGCGGGCCTTGTCAGCGCAGCGCCGGCCCGCGAGTCTGGGCCGTTCGTCGGACTCCGCCCTCGACCGATCGGACCGCCCCATGCAGCCGACCCGCATCCACCTGGCCCTCTTCCTCAGCGGCTTCGCCGGCCTGATGCACGAGATCGTGTGGGCCAGGCTCCTGGTGAACCTGATCGGCAACACGGCCCACGCCCAGGCGGCGGTCCTGACGGTGTTCATGGGCGGGCTGGCCCTTGGTGCCGTGCTCTTCGGCCGGCGCTCCGATCGGAGACCGCCGCTCCGGATCTACGTGGCGCTGGAGGTGCTGATCGGCATCTACTGCCTCGGCCTCCCCCTGCTGGTGGGCGCGGCCGGCGCGGGATACGAAGGGCTGGCTCCGCTGGTCTTCGAGTCCGCCGGCCTCAAGCTCGCGCTGCGCTTCGCACTGGCCCTCTCGATCGTGCTGGTACCGGCCCTCCTGATGGGGGGCACCCTGCCGGTGCTGGCCCGCTACCTGATCGAGGAGGTGGGTCAGACCCGCCGCCGCGTGGCGGGGCTCTACGCCCTCAACAACCTCGGTGCCGTGCTGGGAGCGGGCGCGGCCGGCTTCTGGACCCTGCCCGCCCTGGGGGTCTTCCCCTCGCTGGCCCTGGCCTCGGCCATGAATCTCGCCGCCGCGGCCCTGGTGTTCGGCCCGGCGCTGCGCGAGCGGCAGTCCGGAGGGGCGGTCGCACCCGCGGCGGTGCCCGAGCCGACCCCGCCCCCCGCCTACGGCGCCATCCAGTTCCGGGTCACCCTGCTGGCCCTGGCGCTCTCGGGCTTCGCGGCCATGGGCTACGAGGTGGTCTTCTCCCGGATCATCGCCCTCTCCTTCGGCTCGTCGGCCCACTCCTTCACGGTGATGCTGATGGCCTTCATCACCGGAATCGGCGTCGGCAGCGCGCTGCTCACCTTCGTCCGGGTGAAGCGGCCGCTGTGGCTCTTCGGGGCCAGCCAGCTCGCGGTGGTGGTGGCCCTGATCGCGGTGATGCCCCTGGTCTCGCGCTGGCCCTACCTGATCGGGCTCCTGCGCATCGACCTCCACGGCGCGGCCATGGGCTACGAGCTGCACCAGGCCGGCAAGGCCGGCCTGATCCTGATCGTGCTCCTGATCCCCACCGCCTGCATCGGCTTCGGCTTCCCGCTGGTCTCCCAGATCCAGGCGCGCTCGCTGGACCGCATCGGGGGCGCGGTGGGCTCGACCTACGCCTGGAACACGGTGGGCAACGTGCTGGGGGTCGTGGTGACCAGCCTGCTCCTGATCCGGCTGATCGGCATCCGGGGCTCGCTGGAGCTGCTCCTGGCCCTGAACCTGGTCGCCGGGCTCCTGGTGCTGGCGGTCACCACCGAGGCCCCGGCCGCGCGCCGGCTGGCGGCCGTCGGCGGCTGCACGGCGGTGGTCCTGCTCTACGCCCTCTTCGGCACGGGCTGGCCGCGGACCATCAACTACGCCACCGACCACCTGCGCATGCGCACGGGGCCCGAGCCCTGGGAATCCGCCACCGCGCGGGCCTCGCATCCCTCCGCCAGCTTCGCGGCCTGGAAGAAGGAGCACGTGAAGATCCCCGAGGAGTGGGACCAGTTCTTCTTCGAGGAGGAGGCCGACACCACCGTGATCGCGGCGCGCCGGGACCGCGACGCCCTGCTGTTCGTGAACAGCAAGGGGGACGCCTCGACCCTGCCCCAGGACATGGTCACCCAGGTCCTGCTGGGGCAGTTGCCGCTGTTCGCGGTGCCCGAAGCCCGCGAGGTGCTGGTGATCGGCTACGGCTCGGGGGTCACCTGCGGATCGGCCCTCCAGCACCCGATCGAGCACCTGGACCTGGTGGAGATCTCGCGGGGGGTGCTCGGCGCCGACGAGGTCTTCGCGCCCTACAACCACCACGCGCTGAGCGACCCGAAGCTCACCACCTGGATCGACGACGGCCGCAGCTTCCTGCGCACCGCGCCGGGCAAGTACGACGTGATCATCTCCGAGCCCAGCAACCCCTGGATCGCGGGCATCGGCAACCTCTTCACCGTGGAGTTCTTCGAGGACGGGCGCGAGCGGCTGAATCCCGGCGGCGTCATGGTCATCTGGTTCCACCAGTACGAGCAGAGCAACGAATCGGTGGAGCTCGTGCTGAGGACGGTGAGCAGCGTCTTCCCGCACGTGAACCTGTTCCTGAGCTTCTACGAGGACTCCATCGCGCTGGCCTCCATGGAGCCCATCGAGTTCGATCCGGCTCGCATGGAGGAGCGCTTCGACCAGCCCGCCGTGCGCCGCGACCTCGCTCGCATCGGGATCTTCGACCTGTGCTCCCTGCTCTCGCACCACGGCGTCTCCTCCACTCGCTTCCCCGAGCTGGCCCCCCTCGAGGGCCCCCTGAACCGGGACCTGCACCAGCGCTACGAGTACATGGCCAATCACAGCCTGTTCGAGGGCGGAGACTCCAAGGTGATCTTCGAGGCCCAGGGCTTCGAGCAGATCGAGGCCGGGCGGACCGACTGCCTGCTCGATCGATACCTGGAGTGGCGGCGGGAGCGGGGGCAGCCGATCAGCCGGAGCGAGCTCGAGCGGGCGCGCGCGCGCCTGGCCCGCACCCTGTGGCCGGATCACCGCATCGTGCGCCTCGTGGACCGGCGCATCGAGAAGGCCCGGGGAGCGCCGCCTCCCGGAGCGCCTCCCAGCCGCGGGGGTTCCCCTCCCATCGCGGAGATGGACTTCGACGAGGCCTACAACCACGCCCTGGAGCGCATCTGGGCCGAGGCCGCGCCGGCGGCGGTCCCCTATCTGCGACGCGCGGTGGCGCTCGATCCCGATCACCCGCTGGCCGCCGCCAACCTGGCCCAGTCCCTGCTGGGGATGGGCCAGGTGCAGGGGGCCCTCGACGCGGTGGAGGCCTCGCTGGGGCGGCGGCCGTCGGACGTGCGCGTGCTCCTTTTGGCGGCCCAGGTTCACGACGCCGCCGGGGACCATGGACGGGCCGCCGAGCGGTGCCGCGCGATCCTCGCCATCGAGGAGAACCTGGACGCGCTGACCCTCCTGGGCGACCTCGAGGCCAAGCAGCAGAGGTACGATCGGGCGGTCCCCTTCTACGAGCGCGTCCTGACCATCGACCCCACCCACTGGCAGGCGGCGGCGCCCCTGATTCAGATCCTGGCCATGAACCCCCAGACCGCCGATCAGGCGCGCCAGCTCCTGCAGGAGAGCCTGCAGCACAACCCCGACCAGCCGCTCTTGCAGCAGTTGCGTCAGCTCTTTCAGTGATCGCGCGGTCGGGCGCTCAGGCCTCGGGCCGGTGCCCCAGCCGCCGCTCCGGATCCAGCTCGCGGCGCAGGGCGGCGTGCACGCGCTCGACTGCGGGGTGGGCGTAGCGCTCGTAGTACCTGCGGTTATGGGGGCCGACGCCGTGCTCGGCGCTGTAGCTGCCGCCGAACCGCCTCACGCAGAGATCGTAGAGGAGGTCCTGGAGCTCTCGGGTCAGGGCCTCGACCTCGCGCGGCGCGGTGGCGGGATCCCAGACCAGGTTGAGGTGGGTGCCCCCGTCCCCCCAGTGGCCGAAGTCGCAGATCCGCACGAAGGGATGCGAACCGGCCAGGAGGCCGGTCGCGGCGCGGGTGAGTTCGGCCAGGCGCGAGCGGGGGACCGAGAGGTCGAGGGCCAGGACGTGTCCCTCGTGCCGCAGGCTCTCGGAGATCTGGTGGCGTATCGCCCACAGATCCTCGCAGCCGCCGAGGACGGCGTCGAGGAGGCCGTCGTTCCCCGTCATGAACTCGTCCAGCCGCTCCGCCAGGGGGGTCTCCAGGTCGAGCTGCTCGCGGGTCAGCGAGGCGGTCAGCTCGATCAGGATGGAGTAGGCCGGCGCGCCGGAGGGGAAGGGGTCGCGCAGGTCCGAGCCGTGGCGCAGGGTCGCCTCCAGCGCGCCGCGGGAGATCGCCTCGAAGGCGGTCAGGTGGTCGCCCAGCGCCGCCTCGAGGTGCGCCAGGAGGGCCAGCGCCGTCTCCCCCGACTCGACCGCGACCAGGGCGCAGGCGCGCTGACGCGGCCGGGGCGCGACGCGCAGCACGGCGCGGGTGATCAGGCCGAAGGCGCCGCTGGTGCCCACGAGGATCTGCTTGAGGTCGAGACCGGTGTTGTCCTTGCGCAGCCTCCGCAGGCGGTCGACCAGCGTCCCGTCCGCGAGGGCCACCTCGATGCCGAGCAGGTTGGCGCGCACGTCGCCGTACTTGATCAGCCGCGCGCCGCCGGCGTTGGTCGCGATCAGGCCGCCGACCTGAGGGTCGGCGCCCAGGTCGATGGGGAAGAAGAGGCCGTGGGGCGCGAGGGCCTCGTCGAGCTGGCTCAGCGTGATCCCGGCGTCCACCAGGACCGTGCGATCGATCGGATCGACCTCGACGGTGCGGTTCAGCCGCTCGAAGGAGATCACCAGCTGTTCCCCGCTCGAGTCGGGGTTGGAGGCGCCCACCAGGCCGGTGTTGGCGCCGATGGGATGGACGCGCACGCCGCGCTCCCTCGCGAGGGCCAGCACGCCGGCGACCTCCTGGGGCGTGCGCGGCCGGACCACGGCCAGCGCCTGGCCGCTGCCGTAGCGCCAGCCCTTCTCGTAGGGCTCGCGGTCGGAGGGCTCGACCAGCACGGCGTCCTGGCCGAGCGCCTCGCGCAGGTCCGCGAAGAGCGCCTCCTGCGCCATCAGGCCTCCTCCCGCCGCGTCATCACGAAGATGCCCTGGGCGTTGGAGGAGTCGAAGCCGAGGTCGAGCTCGCCGGCCTCGTCGCGCTTGCGGGTGATGAACTCGTGGAAGGAGCCGGGCACGGTGCGCACCGCGATCCGGCCCTCGGCGTCCGGGAACAGCCGCTCCACCGGCTGGGCGCGGAAGGCGGTCTGGAGGACCCGGCCCGAGGCCGAGACCTCCACCTCGTCCTTGATCGGCCGCCCGAGCTCGCGCTGGAGCCGGGCCACCGCCCCCACGTCCTCCACCCGATCGGTGGCGTGGTTGAAGACCTGGCCCTCGGTGGCGATCCAGGCCATCTCCTCGCTCTCCGCGGCGAGGTCCGGCAGCAGGCGCGCGGCCGCCTGGGGCTCGAGGGAGCCCTCCCGGGCGAGCTCGCTCAGGAGCTCCCGAGCCGAGGCGGGCAGCGGATCCCGGCTGGTCCCCACCACCCGGCCGACCGCCTCCCGGAAGGCGGGCGAGAAGCGCTCGGGCTGGAATTCGGACACGAAGTACTGGGGGATCCCGTCGGGGAGGTCGCGGTGGGCGAAGACGTAGCCGGTGAGGGAGAGCCGCTCGAGGGGATGGGTGCCGGCGTGCTCGTAGCCGAGCGGCTCCATAGCCGCTGGAGGCGCGGGATTCAAGGCGTCCCCCCGCGCGGGGGGGGCGCCCGGCTCGATCGGGTGTGGGCCTGCCGGCCGGTCTCCGGCTCAGCGGCGGCCCGCGCTCCGGTACTCGTAGGCGCCCATGTCGACCAGCGGGGGCTGGCCCGAGCCGGTGTCCGGAGTGAGCGGATCGTCCACCCGCCGCGGCAGCCCGTCCAGGTCCCGCGCGGCCCGACCGGAGACGGCCGCGTTGTCGCCCGCGTCGATGCAGGGCGAGCCCGCGCCGAGCCGCCACTCCGGAACGACGAACAGCGGGTCGGCGGTGATGTTGCCCCCCTGACCCGCGCCGGCGTAGCGCTCGACGTCGTTGTAGCGGGTGTAGTAAGCCTTCTCGTTGCGGATCTGCTCGTGGAAACTGTGGACGATCGGGTCGTTCCCCCAGATGACGTTGTTCGCCAGGCGCGGCTTCGCGATGTAGCTCATCACGGCGCAGGTCTCGCTGTAGGACAGGTTCGGGTTGTGGATCCGGTTTCCGACGATCGTGTTGCCCGCGATCTCGGGGTAGGAGTAGGCGCAGTAGATGGCGCCGGCGTCCTTCAGCGCGTGGTTGTCGGCGATCAGGTTGCCGAGGATCCGCGCGTTGGCCTGGCGGTACAGGAAGAAGGCGCCCCCGTACTCGGCCACGTTGTGGCGCAGGACGCAGTTCTCGACGGTCAGCTCGGAGAAGCCAGCCACCGAGATGGCGCCCCCGCCGTAGTCGTGGAGCCCTCCCTGCCGGCCCACGGACTTGCTGTGCTCGATGATGCACCAAGCCAGGCGCGAGGGGGCGTTGGTGGAGGGGGTGTTCTCGAACCAGATCCCGTTCCAGCAGCCGGTGAGGGAGCGGTCCACCGCGAAGGCCTGGGGCTCGTCGGTGGTGAAGAGGATCCGCTCGCGCGGAGTTCCCTCGGCCAGGAGGGTCCCGTCGACCTCGAGGCGGTGGTGGTCCTGGAACTCGACCCGCACGCCGGGGGCGATGGTCAGGATGACGCCGTTCTGCACCGCGACGTCCCCCACGACCCGGACCGTGTCCGCGTTCCAGACCGTGTTCGAGGTGATGCTGTCGGAGACGTCGATGACGTTGCGGCGCCCCCCGAAGGGTCCCGGGGGGGAAGGCGGGGGAATCGCGGTCGTCCGTACCCGCCGGGGGAAGGTCCGACAGCCGTAGCGCCGGGCCGGAGAGCCGACCGCCGGGCGATAGTCGCCGCCCGCGGGGTCGACCAGCTGGGGATCGAGGCCGATGACGTTGTTGTAGGGCGCCGAACTGGCGCCCGCCCACGGCGTGGGCTGATTTCAGCCGTAGTCGCAGAGGACCACGAAGTGCCGCAGGGGATCGCCGTTGGCCGCCGGGTCGGAGTGATAGGTCCAGTTGTCGAAGAAGCCCGCGCCGGCGCCCTGCAGGCTGATCCCGACGCAGGCGCCGGTCGGCATCCAGTGGTGGGCGATCCCCGAGATGTACTGGAAGTCCGGGCCGGTATCGACGGAGTCCACCATGATGTTGCGCGCCACCATGATGTTGGCGCCGACACCGACGAGACGGACGCCGTAGTCGTGCGGCCCGTAGAGGGTGCAGTAGGTCACCGATCCCCGCGGCCAGAGGATCAGCGCGCTGTCGCGGTAGCCCCGGAAGCGGACGTCCCCGTTCAGGATGATGCAGTCGTCGAGGTCCAGGCGGTTCTGGCAGTAGGCCATGCAGATCTCGCCGCCCTGCAGGTCGAGGATGGCGCCGTTCCCGACGATGCGCACGTCCTCGCCGCGCCCCTCGAACCAGCCGGTGACGCGGTTGAAGGTCGGCCCGATCCATAGCCCGCCGGTGTAGGTGACGCCGGTCTCGAGCTCGAGGTAGCGGTCGTAGCCCTGGGCCGGGCCGGCCTCGTCGAAGGCCGCCTTCAGGGAGTCGGCCGCCGCCAGCGGGCAGGTGAGCAGCAGGGTGCAGAGCAGGTGCAGGGGCGTTTTCATGCGGTCGGCTCCCAGGACCGGGGGACCCGACAATCGTACCACGGAAGCTGAAACCGGTGCCTTCGGCCGGCTCAGACCGTGCGGATCTTCATCGAGTGCACCTGCCCGGTCTCGGCCTGGATCCTCAGGACCTTGTAGGCCCGGGTCCCCTGCTGGCCGGTCATGGCCTCGATGGGGGACTTGGCGGCGGCCCGCAGGAAGCTGACGGTGACGGACCAGAAGTCCCCGTCGTCGGAGAGCTCGACCTCCTCGACCAGGGGCTGGGAGATGTCCTCGGGCCGGTACACCGCCTGGACGTAGTCCATGGCGATGCGGACGGCTTCCTTCACGTCGATCATGGTCGGGTCCCTTCGTCGCCGCGATTGTACGGGGCGCTACGGAGCCCGGCCACCGGCGTCCGACGGGGCGGCGTCGGGGGCCCCTCCGGCTCGGTGGGCCCGCGCCTTGTCGCCTCCGCGGAGGCCCGGTACCTTCGCCGCATGCTCTCCCTCCCCGTGCTGCTGCTGGGCCTGGCCCCCGTCGGAGACGAGCTCCTCGCCAACGGGGACTTCGAGGCCCGCCCCGCCGCCGGCGATCCGGTCCCCGGCTGGACCCTGGAGCTCGGCGCCACCAACGCCGGCGAGGAGCCCCGGTCGCGGGTCGAGATCGACTCCGAGGAGCGGCACTCCGGGCGCGGGAGCCTGCACTTTCGGGGCGAGGCCGCCACGCGCGGCTGGACGATCGCCAGGCAGGCGATCCCCGTGCGCCCGGGCGGGGACTACACCCTGGAGGGCTGGACGCGCGCCCGCGGCGTGGTGAAGGAGGGGATCCAGTTCCACAACTGCTACCTCATGCTGATCTTCCAGGACGCCGTGGGCGAGACGGTCGCGCGGCAGTACCGGACCCCCGACCTGCCCACCTCGGACTGGAGCCGGATGCGGGTCGAGGCCACCGCGCCGGTCAACGCCCGGAAGGCCTTCGTGTACCTGTTCCTCTCGATGAGCGGGGAGCTGTGGGTCGACGACCTGGAGCTCGAGATCGAGGGGGGAGAGGAGATCCCCGGCTTCGAGCCGGTCTTCTCCGAGGACTTCGCCAAGGTGCGCTCGCTCTCCTCCAGGTGGAAGAAGGAGGTGGGCGCCACCAACGGCACCGGCGGCGAGGACTCGAAGGTCGAGATCGACCGCTCGCAGGGCGCCCCCGACTCGCCCCACAGCCTGAAGCTCTCGGGCGATCGGGACACCCTGTGCTGGTACGCCCTGCGCCGCGAGTTCAAGGCCGCGCCGGGTGAGCTCTTCCGGCTGTCGGCCCGCGTGAAGGCCGAGGAGGTCCGCCAGGAGGGCGTCCAGTTCCAGAACCTGCACCTGCACCTCTTCTTCCTCGACCGCCGGGGGGACACCCTCGGCAGCGTCCAGTTCGTCCACCCCGGGGAGGGGACCTACGACTGGAAGCCGGTGGCGGTGGAGGCCATCGCGCCGCTGGAGACGAAGAAGGTCCGGGCCGGCGTCTTCCTCTCCATGTCCGGCGCGGTGTGGATCGACGACCTCGAGATCGAGAAGCAGGCCGGCAACGACCCTCCCTACAGCGATTTCGTGAAGCTGGAGAAGAAGGGCATCGCGCTGCACTACTCCGAGGACGACCCGCGCGCCCGCGAGGCGAAGCAGTACCTGCAGCGCCTGGTCGACCAGAAGGCCGAGATCTGCCGCCGCCTGGGCCTGGAGTGGAAGGAGCCCATCGCCATCTTCCTCTACGCCGACGACGCCGCCGGCCGCGCGCTCACCGGCCGCGATCTGGACTTCGCCGACCCCTCGGGCCGCCGCGTCCATCAGCGTTGGAATAGCTACATCGGCCACGAGATGGTGCACGTCATCGCCCACAACAGCCTGAACCACTCCCAGACCGGCATCCTGGGCGAGGGCATCGCGGTATGGCTGGACGGGCGCTCGGACGCGGCGCACCACCGGCTGGCGGCCGAGCTCCTCGGCCAGGGCGAGCTTCCCGGCGTGGCGGGGCTGCTGTCCGACTTCCGCGCGCAGTCCAACTCCTACCCCGCCTCGGGCTCCTTCTGCGGCTGGTTCATCGCCGAGCACGGACTGGGGACGTTCAAGGAGGTCTACCCCCTGACGGATCCCTCGGCCCGCGCGAAAGAGCTCGTCGGCAAGGACTTCGAGGAGATGGAGCCGGACTGGCACGCGGAGCTGGCGAAGTACCGGTAGAGCCTCGCGGGCGCGGGATCGACGCCCAGCGGCTCGAGGGCCTCCAGCACGGCGCGCGCTCGCCGCGCTTGCCAGGGGTGGGAGGTGGGGTATGGTGGCCGCGCCCGGCCACGACTGGCCCCGCGCCATGCGACTGCTCATCGTCGACGACGATCCCAAGTTCCGCGGCTACCTGTCTCGCGGGCTGATCGACTCGGGCATGGGCTGCGCCGAGGCAGCCGGCGGCGTGGAGGCCCTGGCGCTGCTCGATGATCCCCGGGCCGATCCCTTCGACCTGATCCTCCTGGACGTCATGATGCCCGGACAGTCGGGCTGGGAGCTGCTCTCGGAGCTGCGCGGGCGGGGCAGCTCGATCCCGGTGATCTTCGTCACCGCCCGGGACGCCGTCGAGGAGAGGGTGCGGGGGCTGCGCCTGGGCGCCGACGACTACGTGATCAAGCCCTTCTCCTTCGACGAGCTGCTGGCGAGGATCGACGCCGTGTTGCGTCGGCGCGAGGCCCGGGAGACGCTCGTCGTGGGCGAGCTCGAGATCGACCTGATCGGCCGGCGGGTCGAGCTCTCCGAGCAGCCGGTGGACGTCAGCCCCAAGGAGTTAGACCTCCTCTGCGCCCTGGCGCGGGCGAGGGGCCGCGTCCTCTCGCGAGCGGAGCTGCTCGAGCAGGTGTGGGGGATCGCCTTCGAGCCCGGCACCAACGTGGTCGACGTGCACGTCGCGCGGCTGAGGCGGAAGCTGAACGCCCGCGGATCCCCGCTCATCGAGACCGTGATCGGCGAGGGCTATCGCCTTCCCCATCGGCCCGGGAGCGCGGAATGAGGCGCGGCCCCTGGACGCTGGTCGGCCGGCTGACGCGTTGGTTCCTGACCGGCACGGTGCTGCTGGTGGGCGCCGTCTCGGTGCTGAGCGTGTGGTACCTGGAGGGGTCCGTGCGCCGGGAGATCGCCTCCCTGGTCCTGGAGGAGCTGGACGAGGTCGCGGCCCTGTTTCCCACGACCGACGGCAGCCGGCAGGCCTTCGAGGCGTTGAGGTGGGAGCTGCAGCACAACCACCCCGGCATCCCCATGGCCTGGCGGATCTGGGAGCCGGAGGGGACCGAGCCGTGGGGCGAGTTCGGCGCCCTCGAGCTGCTCACCGAGGACGCGCCCGGGCGCGGTCCGCTGGACACCGACCACGCGCTGGCCGCGTACCTGCGCTGGCGCAGCAAGGAGCTCTCCGACGGCCGGACCGTGAGCCTGATCCTCGACGGCTCGAGCCGGGTCGCCTTCGTGCGGCGCTACGAGCTGTACGCCGGGATCCTCCTGGCGGTGGCCTCGGCGCTCTCCCTGGCCTTCGGGACCCGCTTCGCCCGGCGCGTGTCGCGACTCCTGAGGCGGGTCGCGGACGGCGCCCGCTCCGTCCGCGGCGCCGGGGAGGAGGTTCGCCTGGACGTGGAGGACGCGCCCGAGGAGATCCGCGAGGTGGCCGCCGCCCTGAGGGAGATGCTGGAGAACGTCCGCAGGGAATCCGAGAAGGCCCGGCTGTTCGTGGCCGGGACGGCGCACGAGCTGCGCTCCCCGATCCAGAACCTGACCGGCGAGACCGAGGTCGCCCTCCTGCGTCCGCGCTCCGCCGAGGAGTACCGGGAGATCCTGGAGAGCCACCTCGACGAGCTGCGCGACCTCGGGGACGCGGTCGACAACCTGGTGAGCCTGTGCTCCGCCCGGACGCCCGACGAGGAGCCGGAGCTGGAGGAGTTCGACCTCGGGGAGGAGGCCGAGCTGCGCCTGCGCCGGGAGCTTCGCGCCGCCGCTCGATGCGGGGTGAGGGTGGATCTGGTCCTCGATGGCGATCTCTGGATCCGCGGCGACCGCGAGGCCCTCCTGCGCGCGGTCCGCAACCTGACCGCCAACGCGATCCAGTGGTCGCCGCCCGATGGCCGCGCGTCGGTGAGCCTGATCGGGGGGCCCGACGACGTGACCATCACGGTCGACGACGCCGGCCCCGGCGTCCCCGAGGAGGAGCGGGAGGCGATCTTCGAGCCCTTCCACCGCGGGCCCACGGCGCACCAGCGGCGCGCCGGATACGGACTGGGCCTGGCGCTCGCGCGCGAGGCGGCCGACCTGCACGGGGGCCGCATCGAGGTGGGTCGCTCACCCGCCGGGGGAGCGCGCTTCCGCCTGGTCGTGGCGCGCGGCGGGCGGCGCGCGCCCCGGCCCGACTCAGGCGCCCGGGCGTAGCCGACCGCCCCCGGGGCCTCGGCCCTCCGGAGGCCGGATCCCCGCCAGCCCCAGGTCTCGGAGCCGGCTCTGGAGCGTGGTGCGCGGCAAGCCCAGGAGGCGCGCGGCGCGGGTCTGGTTCCCCCCCGAGCGCTCCATCGCCCAGCCCACGAGCTCCGCCTCGAACTGCTTCACCAGGTCGGTGAAGGAGACCTGGGTGGAGGAGTCCAGGCGCAGATGGAAGGCCTTGCCGTTCGCTCTCGGTCGCTGCAGGAAGTCCGGCAGGTGCTCGAGCAGGATCTCGCTCCCCGGACACAGGACCACCATGGACTCCACCGCCCGTCGCAGCTCGCGCACGTTCCCGGGCCAGGCGTGGCGCAGCAGGCGCTCCGCCGCCGGGGGGCTCAGCCGCTTTGCGGGGCCGCCGGATTCTCGCGCGGCCGCGCTCAGGAAGTGATCGGCGAGCAGGAGACAGTCGTCCCCGCGCTCTCGGAGGGGAGGCAGGTGGATCTCCAGCCCGCGCAGGCGGTAGTAGAGGTCGGCCCGGAAGAGCCTCTCCTCGATCGAGTCGTGGAGGTCGACCTTGCTGGTGGCGATCACGCGCACGTCCACCCGGATCTCCCGGCTGCCGCCCACCCGGTGGAGGGTGCCCTCCTGGAGAACGCGGAGCAGCTTGGCCTGGAGTCCGGGGGCCAGGTCGTCGACGTCGTCGAGCAGCAGGGTGCCCCCGTCGGCGCGCTCGAAGCTCCCCTTCCGGAGCCGGCTGGCCCCCGTGAAGGAGCCCTTCTCGTGGCCGAAGAGCTCGCTCTCACCGAGCTCCCGCGGAATGGTCCCGCAGCCGACCGGAATGAACCTCTCAGGGGAGCGTCCGCTCGCCCGGTGCAGGGCCCGCGCCACGAGCTCCTTGCCGGTCCCGGTCTCGCCCGTGACCAGCACCGGGGCCGAGTTGCGCGCGAAGCTCTGGATGCGGTCGCGCACGACCTGGATCGGCTCCGAGCGGCCCACCAGTCCCTCGGTACCAGCGGTGTCCCCGAGGAAGCCGCGGAGATTCTCGAGCTCGAACTCCCTGCGGCGCCGACGCTGGAGCTGGGCGAGGCGAGACTCCAGCTCGGCGAAGCCCAAGGGTCGGCTCAGGAGGTCGGAGGCGCCCACCCGCAGCGTCCGGAACGCGGCCTCGACCGTGCCGAGGGCCGTCGTCGAGATCACCTCCACGCCGGGCGCCCTCCGCCTGATCTCCCGGAGCAGCTCGACCCCGTCCATGCCGGGCCAGCGAAGGCCGGTCAGCACGACATCCCAGCGCTCCTGGGTCAGCCTCTCGAGAGCCTCGGCGCCGCATCCTCGTGCCTCGGCGTCGTGGCCGGCCTCGCGCAGCCGCAGGACCGTGCTCTCGCGGCCGATGGGGTCGTCGGTGACCACCAGGATCCCGAGGTCGGGGCTCATGGGCCGCTCCGTCGGGGATCCTCGCGGCCGGGACCTTCCCCGAGCCCTCGCCAGTGCTGCCCCGGTCGGGCCCGCTCCGCGGATCCGGCCGGGCGTGGTGTCCATCCGCCGCTCATGCCGGTCCATGGTCGCGGCGGAGGTGGAGACGCCACAACACGCAAGGGGGTGGTTCGGGGATTACAATTGTGCAATCCCCATCCTCGGAGTCCGCAGCCCCGATTCTCGGGGGCGAATGACCCCTCGCGCGGCCCTCAGGCGTTCGCCGGCTCGGTGCTCGCCGCAGGATTGGACCAGCTGGCCCGTCGGGCGGACGCCGCGGGCAGACCCGCGGGGAATCGACGCGGCGCGGTGCGAGTCGCGCCGCGGCATCCCCACGGGCCCGCCCGAGGCGTCACCGCGGATCGGGCCTCGCCCGGGGCCCGACGGTCAGGCCCCGGGGCGTGGATCGGCGCCTACGGGCAGAGGACGAACTCGATCCCGTCGGTCAGTCCGGTCGTGCTGGGGCTCTGCGGATCCCGGGACCAGTACTGGCCGTTCACCTGCACGCCGGCGGCGAGGTTCGGATCACTGCCGCCCTGCGCCCAGGCGTTGAAGTCGAAGCTGTAGGACCCCGAGCAGTCGTTGGGGGGAGGGTTGCCGCCGCTGGTCTGGACCGGCGTGCGCCGGGTGGGCGGCTTGACGCACAGGAAGCCCCCCTGGAACGGCAGGTTGAAGCGGCCGCTGATCCCGTAGAACAGGATGCCGTTCTTGTTGTTCATCACGTTGGTGGCGGTGACGTCGAAGGCACCGGGCGAGCTCATGCTGGGCGTTCCGGTCCATCCGATGGCGGGCGTGCAGCCCTTGGAGTTGACCTTGGCGGTGCAGTAGGTCGTGGTGCTCCCGGTGCACGGATCCAGGTCGCCGAGGATGCCCCCGGGCGGCATCTGGTTCTGCTGGGTGTTCCCGTTGCCGAGGTAGGTGGTGTTGTTCGGCCCGTCGGTCCACCCGGGCTGCGTGTCGCCGTCGATCTCGGTGAGGTTGGCGGATCCCGTCGGGTCCGCGTCGGAGTCGAAGGGCTCCGACTGGGTGATGGAGTTGGCGACGGTCCCGCCCTGGTTGAGGATCTGCCTCATCTTCCAGCCGTAGGCGTTGTAGTTGTCGCCGCCGCCGACGTCCCGGTGGCACAGCTGGCAGCTGAGGCCGGTGCCCGAGATCACGTTGTTGTCCGACAGGGAACCGGGGTACAGGTTGTTCCAGGTGGTGTAGTAGCTGCTCTTGGCCGTGGCGGTGGCGAAGCTCGCCAGCGCGACCGAGGTGACCAGGAGGGCGCCGGCCAGCCCACGGGAACGAATCCGGAGTCTCGGAAGTCTCATGCAATGCTCCATTTCGGGGTAGAAGGGGTCTCCAACTCGCCCTCCAGGTCCGGGGAGCCAGCAAGAAGCGATCCAGCGCAGACCGTCGGGCCGGTCCTCCTCGCGGAGGGGCCGCGAACAGCGCTCCGGGGGCCCAGAAGGGGCCAGGAAGGGCTGCCGAAGCCCCTGGGAGCCCCGCGTCTTGCGGTGGACCCGGCCGGGCTATTCTCACGGGCATCGCTCGCCGAGAATTCGGCGCCGCCGACGAGATCTCGGCAGCCCGACGAGCGCCTGTCCGCGATCAGACCCCCAGCACGTCCAGCGGCTCAAAGCTCCCGCCGAGCACCGCCCGGCTCTCGAAGCCGAGCCAGCGATCCAGGACGGTGGCGTAGACCCGGCGGAAGTCGATGCAGAACCGCGGCGCGCCCTCGTCCAGGTCGGTGAGACTGGGGTGCTGGCCCACCAGCCCCCCCCTCAGGCGCCCGCCGGCGAGGAGCACCGGGGCCGCCGCTCCGTGACCCGTCCCGCGGCGGCCGTTCTCCGCCAGGGTGCGGCCGAACTCCGAGAAGGTCATGAGCAGGACCCGATCGGACAGCCGGTCCCGCTGCAGGTCCGCCAGGAAGGCCCCCAGCGATTCGGAGAGATGATGCAGGAGCGCGCAGTGGTTGCCGAGCTGGTTGGCGTGGTTGTCGAAGCCGCCGATGCCGCCGCCTCCCAGCTCGACGAAGAACACGCGGATGCCGAGCTCGGCCCGGATGAGCTGGGCGATCGTCCGGAGGTCGCCGGCGAGCTGGAACGGGGGGTACTCGCCCGCGCCTCTCGAGCTGCCCGAGACCTCCTCGATCCGCTGGCTGTGAGCGCAGGCCCGCAGGGAAGCCCGCTGCACGAGGGCCAGGAAGGGGTTGTCGGCCTCGCTCCGGTCGGGCTCGGCCGTCCGCTCCCAGGGTGACCGCCCGGTGGTCGGCTGCAGGACGAGGTCCCGCGGGGAGCGGACCGCCGTGACGTGCGCCCGCCCGGCGTTGAGGGCGTGGGGCGTGGGGATCGAGCCCACGAAGGCGGCGGGACCATCGGCCCCCTCCGAGGCAGCGTGCCGATCGGCCACCCGCCCCACCCAGCCGGTCTGTCGGTCGCGTCGATCGGGATCGCCCGTGTGCCACACCCGCATCGCGCCCGGGTGGCCGCGGTCCTCGTCCGGATAGCCCACGCCCTGGACGATCGCCAGCCGGCCCTCGTCGAAGAGCTCCTTGCAGGCCCCCATCCGGGGATGGAGACCCAGGTCCTGGCCGATCCGGTGAAGCTCCCGCCGGGGGAGGCGCAGGGTGGTGCGATGGCGGCCGTACTCGTCGTCCTCGTAGGGCACCACCGTGTTCAGCCCGTCGTTCCCCCCGGAGAGCTGCACGACGACGAGGACCCTCTCTCCATCACCGGAGGCTCCCGCCGCCGAGCGCAGCAGGAAGTCCGGCACGGCCGAGCCGAAGGAGGCCATGGTCGTGGCCCCCAGGGAGACCTTCAGGAAGTCGCGTCGGGTGGCGGTCATGGCTTCTGCTCCCGCCCTCAGGCGAGCTGGTATTCGGGGAGGGTGACGATCGCGTGGGCGAGGCGGCGGAGCGCGGTGGCCGGCTCGCTCCCGGCCGCTCGCGCCACCTCGCGGAGGGACTCGGCCACGGCCGGCTGGAGGTCGGACTGCAGGAGGAGCTCCACCAGGAAGAGACCGCCGGCGCGGAGATCCGCTCGCCCGTGCGCGGCGGCGAGGCGCGCCGGGTCGAGCTCGTCGCCGTAGGGCTCGATCCCCGCCAGCAGGGCCCGGGCCAGGTTGTGGCGGCCCGCCATCGCGGCGGCGCTGATCCAGGAGCGGCCACCGCGCCATCCCCACACGGTGGGGGGGCGGAGGAGGTCGCGGCCGAGGGCCGCCAGGTCCCGCGAGAGCCGCGTGGTGGAGACCATCCCCTCCAGGGTCCGGATCGCGCCCACGGCGAGTTCCAGGGGGCACTTGATCCGCCGGCGCCAGGCCCTCCTCGAGAAGAACAGGCTCGAGCGGAGCATGGTCCCCACCAGCCTCTGCACGTCCCAGTCCTTCGCGAGAGAGCTCGCCAGCGGCTCGATCAGGGAGTCCTCCGGCTCCTCCACCTCGGAGATCAGCCAGCGGTACAGCCGGCGCACCAGGGTCCGCGCCGTGGCCGGCTGGTCGAGGACCAGGCGCAGGACGTCCTCGCCCCCGAAAGCCCCGCGCCGACCGAGGACGCGCTTCTCGCCCCCGTCGTGCTCGCGGGGTATGTGGCGGAAGCGACCGTTGCGCACGAAGTCGCCGGTGAAGGCCCGCGCGGCCTCGCGCACGTCCTCCTCCTCGAAGCCGCCCGCACCCAGGGTGAAGACCTCCAGCAGCGGGCGGGCGAAGCTCGGATCGGGGCGCGCCTTGCGGTTGGCCTCGGCGCCGAGCCCCAGCAGCAGGGCGGGATCGCGGGCGATCTCGTAGAGGAGGGAGCGGAAGCTCCCCAGCGCGTGGCGGCGCAGGAGTCGCAGGTGCCGCAGCATCAGGCCGCCGTCCTCGATCCCTCCCACGTCCGCCGCGAAGTGCCCGTGCCAGAAGATGGTCATCCTCTCCTGCAGCGGATGCGGCGTCTCGATCATCCGCCGCAACCACCACGCCCGCAGGGCCGGGGCGGAGCCCGAGGCCGCGGCCGAGGCCTCGTAGCCGTCGAAGGTGCGCTGGAAGGCCCCGACGTCGGCCTCGGGCCGGAGCAGCTCCTCGACGGCGCGCTGCGGGCCGGCGGAGAGGCCCCGCTGGAGCTCCTCCCAGCTCCCGCCGAAGGCCGCCCGTCGGTACAGGTGCCCCACCATCGCGAGGTTCCAGGGGCGCCGGGAGTCGGGGACGAAGGGTGCCCAGGCCCGGGCGGGGTCGATGGGCGTCGGCGCCTCGGCCTGCTTCGCGCTTCGATGGGCCATGTGCGCTCCTCTTCAGGGCAGGTCCAGCCCGACCTCCAGGCGGGCCCGGGTGAGGCCGTCTCCCGGGCCGAAGTCCAGCTCGAGGGAGTCCACGAGCCCCACCAGGGTCAGGAGGAGATCGATCTCCCCCTCGGCATCGGCCCGCGCGTTCCCCTTCTCGACCATGTTGTTGCGGACCAGGGTCTCGCGGTTGGACGCCAGGATCGAGGCGAGCTGCGCGCCGGCCATCTCCACCAGGGTGTTGGCCTCGAGGCGGGGCGCGGGCTCCTGCGCGGCCTCCTGCGCCAGGGCATCGATGAGGTCGCGGGCCAGGGCCTCGGTCGAGCTCAGGACGAGGTATTCGCCGGGCAGGGCCAGGGCCGGGCTGAAGTTGTAGCGCTGGTGGAGGCTGGCGCGGTCCTCGATCCCCGCGGCGGAGAAGCGGGCCACCGTGAACTCGGTGTCCCCCTGCACGCCGCGGTCGATGATCAGGCCGGGCAGCGCCTTCTGCCCGCGGGTGAAGTTGACCAGGCCCAGGGCCTTCTGCCAGGCCTCCTCCATCACCAGGCCGAGCTCGGCCGGCCGGCGGAGGCCGAGGACCGCGGCGAAGGCCGGGATGCGTACCCCCGGCGTGCCGATGGCGGGGTCGTAGTCCTGCTCGGCCACCACGATGCGGATCTCGGGCCGGGTCTCGGCCAGGACCTCGTCGGTCAGGTCGCGCCCGCTGAAGAAGATGCCCATCATGTTCTCGAAGAAGATCAGCCCGGACGTCCGCTCGGGGAAGAGCTCGTCCTTGGCCGCGTAGAAGCGGTGCAGGTCGCGGAAGAAGCTGAAGGCGGCGATGCGCCGGGGCACCCGCAGGTTGGGCAGCAGGCCCTCGTCCGGCCCGGCCGGCCAGGCGAAGGCCGCCGCGTCCGCGCTCTCCTCGACCCGGCCGTCCACCAGGGCCTCGAGGACCAGGCCGTCCTCCTCGATCTCCAGCCCCCCGGCGAGCCAGGTCGCGTCGCGCACGGCCTCGCCCACCCCCGCCAGCAGCAGCGTCGCCACGGGGTTCGCGCGGTTCTGCTCGAGGGCCCGCGCCACCTTGGGCAGGCGCTTCAGGGTGTCCAGGTCCGCAAAGAGCCGGGCGACCGCCTCGGGCCCGGCCGCGCGCACCGCGGACCGCCAGGCGTCCACCGAGGCCAGGCTCCGGCCTTCCCCGCCGGCGCGCAGCTCCAGGACCGCGTCCAGCCCCTCGGCGCGGTTGGAGACGATGAGGCGGTTCCCGATGATCGCGTGCGCCTCCTGGCCGTTGAAGGTCCAGACCTCGACGTCCCCGCGCATCTCCGAGCCCACCCGCTCCGCTCGCCCCGCCTTGCCGGCCTCGGATCGGGCGATGCCGACGAGGACTCCGTGGAGCGCGTGGAGCGCCTCCTCGTCCCGCGCGTCCACGAACAGCAGGACGGTCTTCCCGGGACACACGGCGAAGCTGATGCCGCCGCCCGTGAGCTCGGCCAGGGCGGTCTTCCAGTCCATACCCAGCGTCGTCTCCAGCAGACGGACGAGGTTCCCCAGGTCCTGGAATCCCCTGCTCGACGACTGGCGTTGCCAGGCCGGCAGGCCGCTGACGAGCTCCTCGACCTCCTCGGAGAGCAGCAGCTCGTACAGGGCTTCGGGCCGGCTAAGCTCCACCGAGAGCGCGGCGTCGGCGGGGATCCAGTGGGCCGGGGGGGGAAGGGGCGGCTCGGTCGCGCTCTCCTGCCAGGCGAGGGGCGGCAGGCAGAGGCCCGCGATGACGGCGAGGGTCCGGAACATGGCATACCTCCGAGGAGTTGCGGATCGGCGGGCTCGCACGAGGAGTCCCACCGTCCGAAGATGCCCGCCGGCCTCTTCCCGTGAAAAAGGAAAGCCCGCCCGAGGCGGCGCCCGGCGGTCCGGGTCGATCGAGGAGGGGCCGACGGCGGCCGTAATGCGATGCCCGAGAGGGGGTTAGGGCCCACCCGCGACGGCTCCCGCCGCGGCCGCGGGTGATCGCGCCTGCCCCGACGCCCGCGGCGGCCCGGGCCCCGTCCTCCCGGTCGCGGTGTGCGCGGGCCGCACGCCGGGCGTGCGCTCCCTCCGGCGCGCGCCGACCCTCCCCCTGCATCCGGGGAGCCGTCTCGCCGATCCGGAGGGCTGGTACGGAACTTGCCCGGCACGCCGTCGAGATGGCCACCGGATCCCCCGCGGCGGCGCGGCCCGCCGACGACCTCCCCCGGCTCGTACCCCCACCACTCGGGGATCTCGACGAGATCCCAGCCATGGAAGGAAAGGAAGCCGTGATTCGCAAGACGCTCGTGAGCCTGCTCGTCCCCGTCCTGATCCTCTCGGTCGCCGCCGCCGTACGCGCCGGCGCCGTGAGCTACTGCACCGGCGCGCCCAACTCCACCGGGGTGGGAGCCCAGCTCCAGTGGACCGGGCCCTTCGACCTGGCCGGAGGATGACTGTACGCGGACGACTGCCCGGCCGATGCCTTCGGCATGGTCCTGTACAGCCTCCAGCCGCAAGACATCCCCTTCGGCGACGGTCACCTCTGCGTGGGACCGCCGGCGTGGATCCTGGCCCGTACCCACACCACCGCGCAGGGTGACGCCTCGATCGACCTCCGCCGGGATGGCGACGCCGAGGACCTGCGCTGGTTGAACTACCACTATGGCATGACCTGGTACTTCCAGTTCGCCTACCGCGATCCCGGAGGCCCGCTGGGCGCCGGCTTCAACCTCACCGACGCCCTGGAGGTGGTCTTCGAGTAGAGCCTCCCCCCGACCCGAGGCATTCGATGCGGCGCGTCCCCTGCGCGGGGGCGCGCCGCTTCCTCGTCGGCGCGGGCCGGCTCGTCATACTCGCGGTCCATCCAGGCCCTCATCCAGAGCTCGAAGATCATGATCGAGCTCAGGGCCGTGTCGATGTTCCCCTTCCCCGAGGCGTGGGTGTCGAAGACGCGGCGGACGAAGGACTGCTCGAGGATGCCCCGCTCCAGGCTCCGCCGGGACAGCAGCAGGTCGTGCACGAAGTCCTTGAGCTCGTTGCGGTACCAGAGCTGCGTGGGCTGGCTGAAGCCGCGCTCCTTCTTGCGGTCGATGATCTCGTCGGGGATCAGCCCGCGCAGGGCCTTCTTGTAGAGCAGCTTGATCCCGTCCTTCCCGGGAGAGGGCTTCTCGAGCTGGAATCGGGAGGGGACCTGCAGGGCCAGCTCCACCAGCCGGCGGTCGATCAGCGGCACCCGGTTGATCAGGCCGTGGGCCGCGGCCATGCGCTCGTCCTTGTAGAGCAGGTCGTCGGGCAGGAAGCTCTTGATGAGCCCGTACTGGTAGGCGTTCAGCGGGTCGGTGAGCTCGGTCGTCCCGAGGTGCGCCTTCTGGACCTCGTAGGGATCGGCGCTCGGCCACCAGTCCTTGCGCAGGAGGCGCCGCAGGTTGCGGTTGTGGAAGTAGGTGCGCCAGGTCACGCGGCGCTCGTCCTCGGACATGCCGGCGCGGGACAGGAGGCGCATCCCGCGGCTCCAGAAGGAGCCGCCCAGGGGCATGGTGGGCGCGAGGGTCCCGAACACCGCCCTCCTCAGCCCCGAGGGGATGGCCAGCAGCGGTCCCATCTGCCGCTCGCCGTGCGTGTTGCCGGCGGGGAAGATTTCGTCCGGCCCCTCCCCCTCGAAGATCACCGTGCAGCCGTGCTCGCGGGCCTCGCCGAGGGTCCGGTACATCCCCACGTAGGCGTTGTCGTTGACCGGGGAGTCGAGGTGCTGGACCGCGTCCACCATGATCCCCGAGAACTCCTCCGGCAGGAGCTCGGCCCGGTGCCCGCGCAGCGGGAAGCAGTCCATCATGATGTCCATCAGTGGACCGTCGCTGAAGAAGGACTCGCCGAAGACCACCGAGAAGACGTCGAGGCCGCGGTCCCCCAGGCAGCGCGAGAGGGTCGCCGCCACCACGCCCGTGTCCAGGCCGCCGGAGAGCAGGCTGCCGATCTCCCCGCCGGCCGCGTAGCGGATCCGGATCGAGTCCTGGATGAGCTCGCTCATGCGCCGGGCGAGCTCCTCCTCGGGCGTGCGCTCGTCCACCGCGACCTCGCCTAGGCGCCAGTAGTCGTGCTCCGCGACGGACCCGTTCCTTCCCAGGCTGGTCACGTGCGAGGCCCGCAGCGCGCGGACGTCCCGGAGCATAGCATCGGGCGCGCCCAGGGCCTTGGAGGCGAAGTAGCGGGCCGGGCCCTCGGGATCCAGCTCGCGCGGCACCAGGCCGGAGGCGAGCAGGGCCCGTGCGGTGGTGGCGAAGATTACCAGGCTCCCGACCCGGGCCCAGAAGAGGGAGTGCGATCCCACGTGGTCGCGCACCAGGTGAAGGCTCCCGTCGGCGCCGTCCCGCAGGGCGATGGTGAAGACGCCGTTGACGTGCCGGGGGAAGTCCCTCCCGAACTTGCGGTACAGGAGCGGCACCAGATGGAAGCCCGTGCCCGGCGAGCCCTCGGGAAGCTCGACGCCGAGTTTTGCGGCCAGCTCGGCGGCGTTGTAGATCTCCCCCTCGCAGACGGCCGCCACGCTGCCCGACTCGTCCTGGACCAGGTACTGGCCGTCGCCCGCGACCTCGCCCGCGGCGGCCAGGGCGAAGCCCTCCCCGGAGCACACGGCCAGCTCGGCCGGGAAGCGGTGCCGCATGCTCTCGCCCATGCGATCGACGATCGCCTTGGCTCCCTCCGGCGGCAGGGTTCCGACCAGGCCCAGAATGCAGCCCATGCTTCCTCCTCGAGATCCAGCTCGCGGGCGGCGCGGTCGGCCCCCGGCGGGTCGATCCGGCGCTCCCGATCCGCACAGCGTAGCGAAGCCGGCTGCGGCCACAACCTGCCCGCACGTCAGACCTTCCAGCCCCTGGAGTTGACGCCCGCCCCCGGCGACAATGGCGCCGCGCACCGCGGGCCGTCCGGGCTCGCGGGTCGCCGGTCGATCGCGCGATGAAGCCCCTGAAGAGCGACGAGGAGGTCCAGACCGGGGAGCGCCCGGAGCCGGGCGTCGCGAGGATCCTCGCCATCGGTGACGTCCACCTGGGGAGGAGACCGTCGAGCCTGCCCGCGGATCTGGGCGCGGAGGCCGTCGATCCGCGCCACCTCACGCCCGAGGCAGCGCTCGACGCGACGGTGGACTGGGCCGTCCGTCAGCGGCCGCGCATCGACGCCGTGTGCTTCGCCGGCGACGTGGTGCAGAGCACCAACGCCCGCTTCGAGGCCCTGCCCCCCCTCGAGCGGTGCACGAGGAAGCTCCTGGAGGCCGGGATCCCGGTCCTGGCGGTGGCCGGCAACCACGACGTGGACGCCCTCCCGCGGCTCGCTCGCATGGTCGAGGGATTCCACCTCCTGGGTCGAGATGGGCGCTGGGAGTCGCATGTGGTCGAGCGCGACGGCGAGCCCCTGGTGGAGGTCCTCGGCTGGTCCTTCCCCGAGGACAAGGTGCGAACGAGCCCGGCAGCGGCCCTGCTCGCCGCGCCCCTCGCCCCGGCGCGGGCCGGCCTGCCGCGCATCGGCCTCCTGCACGCCGATCTGGACGCCTCGAGCAGCACGTACGCGCCGGTGTCCCGCAGCGACCTCGAGGCCGCGGGCCTCGACGCCTGGCTCCTGGGCCACGTTCACATCCCCACCCTTCGAGCGGCGCCCGGCGCTGTGCCCTGCGGCTACCTCGGCTCGCTGGTGGGCCTGGACCCTACCGAGACCGGCGCCCACGGCCCGTGGCTCGTGACGGTGGAGGGCCCGGGAAGGGTCGGTATCGAGCAGATCCCCCTGGCCCCGCTCCGCTGGGATTCCGTCGAGCTCGAGCTCGAGGGCCGGGTCGATTTCGAGGACGTCGGCGACCGCATCATGGTCGCGATCGAGCGCCGTGCACGGGAGGTCCTCGAGGAGGGAAGTCGGTCGCGCGCCCTCGGCCTGCGCGTGCACCTCCGCGGTCGGGTCGAGAGCCACCTCGAGATCCGGAATCACGTCGCGTCCAGCCGGTGGAAGGGGCGCGCCCGGACCGTGGAGGGTGTCCACGTCTTCGTGGACGAGGTGATCGACTCGCTCTCCCTGGCCCGGGACCTGCGCGAGATCGCCGCCGGCGACGACCCCCCCGCGATCCTGGCGCGCACTCTGCAGGCCCTCGAGCAGGGCGGGGAGGCGCGGCGCGCGCTCCTCGATGGGCTGCGGCCCACGCTCGCGCGGGCCAGGACCGATCGACCCTGGCTGCACTCCGGTCCCGAGCCCGACGACGAGCAGCTCGCGGAGCTGGCGCGCCGGTCAGCGACCTCCCTCCTGGGCACCCTCCTCGATCGGGCCGAAGACGCGGGAGCCGGGCCGTGAAGCTGCGGCGCCTGTGGATCGACCGCCTGCCGGGAATCGACGAGGCCTTCGAGCTCGCCGACATGGGCGAGGGCGTGCACGCGATCCTCGGTCCCAACGGCATAGGGAAGTCGAGCTGCTGCCGGGCCGTGCGAGCCCTGCTGTGGTCGGCGCGAGGGCCGACCGAGGGCTTCGCCGTGCGCGCGCTCCTGGACTGCGACGGGGCGGAGCTCCTGGTCGAGCGCGAGGGCCGGAGTTACCGATGGACTCGCGAGGGCGCGACGTCCCTCCCCCCGGAGCTTCCCGCGGCGCACCTCGACCACTGCTTCTTCCTGGGGCTGCGCGGACTCCTGGATCCCGCGTCGGGGCCCGACCAGGACCTGGCCGCCGTGATCCGGCGCCAGATGGCGGGCGGCTTCGACCTGGACGACGCGAGGCAGACGCTGTACGGCGGCATCGGTAAGTTCCACGGCAAGGGCGAGTGGAACGAGCTCGACCGCGCGCGGCGCGAGCTGCGGAGGGCCGAGGGGGAGCACGCGCAGCTCGGCCGCGAGGAGGACGCCCTGGCCGGGCTGCGGGCCGAGCTCGCGGCGGCCGAGACCGCCAAGGCCCGCCTCGACCATGTGAAGGACGCGCTCGAGCTTGCCGGGTTGCGGGCCGAGCTCGCCGAGAATCGCCGCGAGCTGGCGACCCTGCCCGAGGAGGTGGCTGGCCTGACCGGCGATGAGCTCCAGACGATCGAAGCCGCCGAGCAGAAGGAGAGCCGCGCGAAGGAGCAGCGTCGCGCGGCGGAGGAGGTGATCGCGACCGCGCGCGAAGGTATCCGGGAGAGCGGGCTTGCTGAACGGCTGAACAAGAGCGAGCACAGCGCGAACATCATCAGGGCCCGCACTCTTCAGGGCCGGGAGTTCGACCGAAAGAAGGCCCACACGGAGCACGCCGCGGCCGAGGCCGCGGTGGTGGAGGCCTTCCAGCCGCTCCGGGCGGCGGGAGTGGACCCGCCAGACGTCGATGTCGCGAAGAGCGCGGAGCTCTTCCAGCACCTGAGCGAGGCTCAGGATCTGAGGACCCGCCGAAGCGAGCTGGACCACCGTCTGAGGCTCCTGGAGGAGAAGACCTTCCCCGAGGAGAAGCAGCGGCGGCTCGAGCGCCTGGGGCACGGAATCGAGGTCCTGCGCCAGCTGCTGCGCACCCCGACGTCCACATCAGCCCTTCCGAATGCGCAGATCTGGCTGTTCGCGGCCCTGGCGATCGCGGTGCTCGGCGCGGCGGGTGCTCTCACACTGCACTCGGGCTTCGTCGGCTTGGTGGGCCTGGGTCTGGGCGTCGCGGCCGTCCTGCTGCTCCTGCGTGCACGGGACGGTGAGGAACAGCCTCCGCGAGAGGCCGCGCGCCGCGCTCTCGCACAGCTCGAGATCCGGGAGCCGGCCGAGTGGACGGCCGAGGCCACGGTCGAGCTGCTCCGGGAGCTCGAAGGTCAGCAGAGCGAGCTTCGTGCCGGACGGGAACGGGCGCGGGACCGCCAGGTCGAGCGCGACGAGCTCCAGAGCCGGCTGACCGGCCTCGAAGAGAAGGCGGAGGAGATCGGCTCACGCCGGCGCGAGCTGGCCCGGAAGCTCGGCCTGGAGGAGATCCCCGGGGACGCCGGGCTCGTGATCTGCGCCGAGGCGGTGAACCGGCTCCAGGCGGCCCGGGTGGCCGAGAAGCAGGCCGCCGCGCGCGTCGAGACTCTGGAGGGTCAGTGCCGGAGCTCCCTCACCGAGCTCGCGGCCTTCCTGACCCGGCACGGCGAAGCCGAACCCGCCGATGCCGCCGGGGCCGAGGCCGGGCTGGGGAACCTCAAAGATAGCGACGTGATGCTGCGCGACGCTCGAAAGGCGCTGGAACAGGGACAGCGCAGCCTCGGTGAGCTCGAAGGCGAGCTGGAGGGTCTTCGGAGCGAGATCGAGGGGGTTTACGAGAAGGCGGGATGCCGGATCGATGACCGCGCGGCCCTGGTGCGACGGCTCGAGGAGGAGCTCCCGCTCTACCGGAGCCTGCGCGAGAAGAGGGTCGAGCTGGAGCTCGGCGTCGCGCGCGAGGAGGGGCGGCTGGAGAGCAAGGGCGAGTCGGACCTGGCCGCCCTCGATGCGGAGGCCCTCGAGGAGGAGCGCTCGAAGCTGAAGGAGCGGGCCGAGCAGGTCGATTCCCTGCGCGATGAGGTCGCGCGCATCGAGGCCGAGGCGAGCCGCGCCCGGCAGGGCCACGGCCTCGAGGACCGGCTCGCGGACCTGGAGGCGGCGAAGCTCTCGCTGGAGGAGCGCCGGGAGGAGGCCCTCGAGGAGGCGGTAGGGCTGCAGCTCCTCGAGAGCGCCCGGCGCGATTTCGAGGCGCACCAGATGCCCGACGTCCTGCAGCGCGCCCGGGCGCTCTTCGCGGACTTCACCCACCACGCCTGGGAGTTGCAGGTGGCCGACGGCGTCCTGCGTGCCCTCGACACCACCAGCCGACGCCTCCGCGATCTGGACCAGCTCAGCGACGGCACCCGCAGCCAGCTCCTGCTGGCCGCGCGGCTGGCCTTCGCCGAGGAGAGCGAGCGCGGGCCGAAGTTGCCGCTCTTCCTCGACGAAGCCCTGGACCACAGCGACCCGGCGCGCTTCGACGCCATCGCCAGGGCCCTGGGGCGGATCGCCCGCGACCAGGAGCGCCAGGTCTTCTACCTCACCAGCGACCCCATGGACCTGCGGCGCCTGGAGGCAGCGCTGCGCGAGGAGGGCTGCCCGCCTCCGAAGGTCATCGACCTGGCGGAGATCCGCCGCGGGCAGGTCGCCGTGGAGGGGCCCGAGGACCTGAGCGTGGAGCCGCGGCCGGCCGTTCCCTTGCCCGCGGGCATGACGCCCGAGGATTACGGGACCGCGCTCGGCGTTCCGCCCCTGAGGCCCCCGCGGGGGAGCGACGACCAGCACCTCTTCCACCTCCTGCGGGACGACCTCGACCTCCTGCGCGAGCTCCTGCAGGTCGGCATCGGGCGCGTCGGTCAGCTGCTCGGATTCCTGCCGACCGAGCTCGGATCGCAGATCGCCTCTCAGAGCCCGGTGGGCGGCGAGCTCGGGTCTCGCTGCGAGCTCCTCGAGGTCTTCTGCGAGGCCTGGTGCCAGGGGCGCGGCCGACCCGTGGACCGGGACGCGATCGAGCGCAGCGGCGCGGTCACCGAGCGCTACCTCGAGGGGGTCGTGGGGATCGCCCGGGAGCTGGAGGGCGACCCGCGCGCCCTCCTCGAGGCGCTCCGCGCGAGGGAGGACGAGCGCCTTGCGCGCTTCCACAGCGCGAAGGCCGACGAGCTCGAGGCCTGGCTCCTGGAGGAGGGCCACCTGGACGAGCGCGAGGTCCTCGACGAGGAGGGAATCCGGGCCCGCGCCCTCGCCAGCCCCGCCGCCGCCCGCCTCCCGGGCGAGCTCGTGGGCGAGTGCCTGCACCTCTGGTGGCGGCTCGCAGCGCCGGCGGGCTGAGGGCCGCGATTCCGCCAACCCCCATCCGCCCGGCGCGTACCCCCGGGTGCCGGACCCTTCCTCCGGCATCCTCGCGATGAAGGCGGCACTCTTCCTGGGCACGCTGGCTCTCCTCGCGGCGGGCATCCTGATCGCCGTGCGGGCGATCGAGCCGCGCCAGGGCCCCCTCGCAGCGGGTTCGGGGCTCGCGGACGAGGCGGGTCGCGAGGCGCGGGCTCCCCAGCCGCTGGTTGCGGCCGAGGAGGAGGATCCAGCCGCGGAGACCGCGAGGGTGAAGCCCCCTGCCCCGACCGTGGAGGCCACCCCGGAGCAGTTCACCGCACGGATCCGGGTCAGGGTGCTGGAGGAGTCGACCCGGCGCGTGCGGGCCGACGGCATGGTGCGCGTGCGTGGCTTCGGCCTGAACCGCGGTCGGTCCGCCATCCTGGGCGAGGGGCCCGTGGACGCCGACGGCCGTTTCGAGCTCGAGGTGCCGCGCGGGGTCCGCCTGCGCCTCCTGGCCTGGGCACGGGGAGATCAGCGCTCGCGGGACACGGTGCGGATCGACGCCATTCCGTCCGGACGGCAGCGCGAGGTCGAGCTGTTCCTGGATCCGCCGCCCCGGCTCTGCGGGATCGTGGTGTCGGCCACGACCGGCATGCCGGTTCCGGGTGCCCTTCTCAGTGCGCCGGATCCGCTTTCCATGTTGCTGCAATCCCGCGGGAGACCTTCTCGCACCCCGATCCAGGATCAGCGAGTCGGGGACGACGGCACCTTCGAGCTGTGGAGGGACGGGAGACTGTCCGGTGAGTACCAGGTCCTCGCGGATGGCTACACGCCGGTCGCTTTCGACTGGGAGGCGGGGCATGACTCGCCCTCGCGTCCCCTCGTCGTCCGGCTCCAACCCCACGCCGGGCTGAGCATCCGGGTGTGCGATCCCACCGGCGCTCCGGTCCCCGGAGCGACCATCACGGCCTACCTGGCCTCGGCCCCCGTGTTCACCGGACGCTCGGTCGTCGAGACGACCGACGACAACGGCGAGGTCGAGCTGGCCGATCTCGACGGCCAGGCTGCCTACGGGCTCGCGATCGAGCATCGCTCGCGGACGGAGCACTGGCCCGAGGCGATCCGCGTTGCCCCCGGCGAGCACCGCGGCCTCGACTGGACCTGGATCCCGGGAACGAGGGTGTCCGGGCGCCTTCGCGACCAGAACGGAGAGCCGGTCTGCTGCGTGACCCTGTGGCTGTGGCCGCGGGAGTCCGGGGGATCGGCGGGGCCCTCGCTCCGCTACGGCTCGGCGCTGGCGCATCCCCGCCTGGTGGGCGCAGCTCAGACCGACGCCCAGGGGCGCTTCGAGCTTCCCTCGGTGCGGCCCGGCGACTGGTGGATCGGACCCGAGGCGCGCGACGCCGCCGGCGCCGTCGAGCCCGAGCCGGACTGGATCTGCCCCGTGGCGACCGCCTTCGAGGTGAGCCCGGGAGAGACCGAGCGCGAGGTCGAGCTGGTCACCTGGCGCGCGCTCTACGCGACCGGAAAGGTCCTGACCTCGGTTGGCGAGGACGCGGTGGGGGCCGCGATCACCGCGCGCTCGGAGTGCTGCGGCGGCGAGCTGGCCTGCCGATCGACCGAGGACGGGACCTTCACCCTGGGCCCCATGGCGCCGGGCCCGCACCGCATCCGCGCCGAGGCCGGCGAGGGCTCGATCTCCGAGTGGATCACGGCCGAGCCCGGAGCCCGCGAGCTGATCCTGCAGCTCCGCGAGTGACTCCCCCGGGCAGCCCTCGACTTCCGGCTATACTGTGAGGTCGGGCCGATGGAACCCGATCCCGCCGATGCGATCCCAAGATCCGCCCGAGGATCCGGCAGAGCGCGAGTCGTCGTCCTCGGAGGGCGACACGACTCTTGAGACGATCCTCGACCAGTACCTGACCGAGCTCGCCAGCGGGAAGGCCCCCGATCAGGAGCGCTACCTGAGGGCCCACCCCGAGCTGGCCGAGTCCCTGCGGGGCATCTTCCGCACGCTGGGTCTGATGGAGACCTCCCGCGCCCTCCTGGCGCCGCCGCAGCTCGAGGAGGGGAGGCAGATCGGCGACTTCCGCATCGTCCGCGAGGTGGCCCGGGGGGGGGATGGGCGTGGTGTACGAGGCCATCCAGACCTCGCTGGGCCGGCGCGTGGCCCTCAAGGTCCTGCCGGCGGGCGCGCTCCTGTCGGAGAAGGCCCAGGAGCGCTTCAGCCGCGAGGCCTCGACCGCCGCCGCGCTGCACCACACGGGCATCGTGCCGGTCTTCGCGGTCGGCGAGGAGGAGGGCATCTCCTACTACGCCATGCAGTACATCGACGGCTGCACGCTCTCCCAGCGGATCAAGGAGCTGCGGGGGGAGGACGCGCAGCCGGATCGGGAGCACTCTCGGCGCGTCGCCGAATGGGGGCGGCAGGTCGCCGAGGCCCTGGCCTACGCCCACGGCCAGGGGACGATTCACCGCGACATCAAGCCCTCCAACCTTCTCCTGGACGGCCAGGGCAAGGTGTGGATCGCCGACTTCGGCCTGGCGCGCGCCAGCGATCAGGCCACCATCACCGCCTCCGGGGACGCCATCGGCACGGCCCGCTACATGTCCCCCGAGCAGGCCGGCTCGGGGAGCGGCGAGCTCGACCATCGGACCGACATCTACTCGCTGGGGGCCTCGCTGTACGAGCTCCTGTGCCTTCGGCCGGCCTTCGAGGGCGACTCGCGGGAGGAGGTCCTGAACCGCATCGTGCTGGAGGAACCGGTCCCGCTGCGGCGGCGGGATGGCAGCCTTCCCCGCGACCTCGAGACGATCGTCTCCAGGTGCATGCAGAAGGAGGCCCGCCTCCGCTACGCGGACGCCGCCGCGGTGGCCGAGGACCTGCGGCGCTTCCTGGCGGGCGAGTCGATCCTCGCTCGCCGGCCGACGATCCTGACCCGCGCGCTGCGCCAGGCCCGGCGGCACCGGGCGCTGGTCGGCGCGGCCTGCCTGATCGCGCTGCTCGCGACGGTGGCCGCCTTCCTGGCGCTGAGCGCCCGTCGGGCCGCGGGCGAGCGCCGCCTGGAGGAGGCCTTCGACCAGATCTTCTTCGAGCGCGACCAGACTCGCGCCTCCGAGCTGCTCGACGACGCGAGCGCGCGCGGCGTCGACTCGGCCCGCCTCCACCTCTACCGCGCCCTGCTCAGCCTGGTGAACCGCCAGACGGGGGATTCCCTGGCTCACCTGGACCAGGCCCTGCGGCGGGAGCCCGACAGCATGGAGGCCCGCGTGGCGCGGGCGGTGGCCCTGTCGGTCGGCGGCGACTACCGCAGCGGCATGCAGGAGCTCGAGAGCATCCCCGCGGAGCAGATCGACACGGCCCTCGGCTGGATGCTCCACGGCGACATGCTCAGCCAGACGCAGGGGAGCCCCGCCCTCGACTCCTACGATCGGGCGACGGATCTGTGCCCGGACTTCGTGCCCGCCATCGCCTCCCGCGCCCACTACTACGGCTACCGCATGCTGACCGAGGGTCGGCGGGAGGACCTCGACCCCATGCTGGCCGACTGCCGGGCGCTGACCGTCTTCCGGCCCAACTCGGCCCGCTCCTTCGCCGTGAGCGGGCACGGCTGGCTGGCGGCCGCGGCCCTCGCGGCCACCCGGCCGGACCTCCTCCCGCGCCGGGAGGAGTGGCTGGCCTCCTGCCAGCGGGATCTGGCCCGGGCGGTCTCGCTCAGCCGCCCAGACGATTCCCTCGCGCTCGTGCAGCTGGGCACCTTCCGGCGCTACGTGGGAGACTACGCCGCCGCCGAGCGGGCCTTCGCGCGAGCCCTCGAGGCCGAGTCGCGCTCGGGCGGAGGAGAGGACCACACCCTATCCGGGAAGCACGCGGCCGCGCTCTACGCCCTGGGCCGACTCGAGGAGGCCCTGGCGGAGGCCGAGGAGACCTGCGCGAGGGTCCCGACCTTCTATCCGGCCTCCCTGATGCGCGCGCTGCTGCTCGTCGAGCTGGACCGCGCCGAGGAGGCGCGGGACGTGTGTCGGGGCGTGGTGCGCCGGCAGGCGGCCCACTCGACCAACGCCGTGGTGATCGCCGCCACCACCATGGAGCTGGTCGGCTTCCGGGACGAGTCCGAAGAGGCGATCCGCGGCCTCTTCGGCGGCGCCGCGCGGCGGGTGACCTCCGAGGACGCCGAGGGGGCCTACTCGGCGCTCGCCCTGGCCTACCTCGCCGGAGAGGAGGGCGCCGCGGGCCTCCTGGAGGGCGTGGATCACTCACCCGGCCTGCGCTGCGAGCTGTCCTACCTCGTGGGCCTGCGCCGATTGGCGGCCGGGGAACGGGAGGAAGGTCTCGCGGCCCTGCGCACCTGCCTCGACACCCAGGTCTTCCGCTTCCTGGAGCACCGCTTCGCGCAGGTGCTGCTCGCCCGGGCCGAGGCCGACCCCGCCTGGCCGAGGTGGGTGGAGCAGGGGCGCTGAGCGCCGCTCAGGCGCTCTCCCTCGCCTGGCGCTCCTTGTAGGCCAGGATGGCTCTCTGCGTGCGGTCCAGCATGGTGTGGGGGGCCAGCCGGCCGCAGATGCCCTTGCCGTCGATCGGCTCGCACAGGTAGCGGCACCAGCTCGGCAGGTGGCCGACCATGGGGCAGCGCAGCGCGGTGAAGGCCGGCAGCTTGCGCCCGGTGCGCGGCTCGTTGAGGAATCCTCGTCTTCTGACCATGGTGTGCGCCTCGTTGCGAATCGCGGGAGAGGGGGAGCGGATCAACGGCCTCCGCCGTGGTCCTCGTGGTGCCGCAGGTGCTCGAGGTCCTCGGCGGAGAAGTAGGTCTTGGAGAACGCGTCCGCGTGCCCGCGCAGTTTCTCCACCCAGGCCGGATCGGTGGTCTGCTTGCACTTCATGGCCGCCACGGTGATCCCGTGCAAGATCTCGAGCTGCCGCAGGTACTTCTCGCGGCCGGCCTCGTCCTCGGGGGCCTTGATGCGCTGGGCCAGCCAGTAGGAGGCCACCCTCTCCTGGATGCTGGCGGCGTGCTGGTCCTTGTTCATCGTCCAGCGCACGATCTGGTCGTAGTCGACCGGCTGCTTCCCGGCGAGCTCCTGGAGGGACCGCATGCTCTTCTCGATGGTGGCGGCGTCCTCCAGCATCATGTCGATGTGCATCGCATCGCCGTAGATGCCGCAGGGGATCTGGCAGTGGGGGAGGGGGGACGCCGCCTTGGGCGCGAGGCCCAGGGCGAGGGGCAGGGCGGCGAGGAGGGCGATGCGGGCGAGGGGGGTCATGGCGGCTCTCTTCCGATGGATGGGTGGCCGGGGATTCCGTCGATGGCCGGGGCTTGCACCCCGGGCCCGCCGGGCCTGCCGTCCGGCGGGGTGGAGCGGAGCGAACATAGGCCGGCGGCGGGGGGAGTCAATCCCGGAGGGCGCGGATCGGGGGGCAACCGGCGTCCTGGGCGGCGGGATCCCCGGTATCGAATGCCCCGGGTCGATGCCCTCGTCGGCCGCGCCCGGCCGGCGGTGGAGACCCGAGGGGACCCCGCCCTCAGCGATACCGGTCGCAGTGCTCGCAGTCGCAGTCGGGGTCGAACCAGTCGTTGGAGGACGACTCGCGCGAGCCGGACGCGTAGCCGAGGGCGGCGAGCTGCTCCAGCGCCTCCATGTCCGCCACCGCGCTGGTGACGTTCCAGCCCATCGGCCGCGCGGCCAGCAGCCAGTCGATCACCTGCTGGCGCAGCCGGCGGGTCTCCTCGGGGCGCTCGTCGGCGAGGTCGACGAGGCACTCGGGATCCTCGCGCAGGTCGTAGAGCTCCACCGTGTGGGCGGCGATCGGGTCGGCGTCCGGGTCGGGGCGGTGGTGTCTCTTCAGGTGCAGCACCAGGAACCACCTCCCGGCGAAGACCGAGGCCGACACCGCGCTGGCGGCCAGCGAGAAGCGCAGGTCCATGGGACGGTCCGGCGCGATGAGGCCCTCGCCGGGGAAGTCGCCGGGATCCAGGCCGGCCAGCTCCAGCAGGGTGCGGCCCACGTCCACCTGCCGCACGGGGCGGGAGACGACCTCGCCCCGCGGCCCGCCGGGCCAGGCGAGGATCAGGGGGACGCACAGCGTCTGGGGGTAGAGCTGCTCGTGGCCGAAGTAGACGCCGTGGGCGGTGAGGGACTCGCCGTGGTCGGCGGTGAAGGCGCAGATGCCCTCCTCCAGGCGGGCATGGCCCAGGAGGCGCCCGAGCTGGGCGTCGAGGTAGCTCACCTCGGCGCGGTAGAGGGCCACCAGGTAGTCGAGGTCGCGGACGTCGTCCTGACCGGTGCGCAGGATCCAGGGCTCGACCTCCGGCAGGGAAGGATCGTGCGGGTCCCGGTCGCCCGGGTAGTAGTGGCGGCTGTACTGCGGTCGGACGCGGTAGGGGGTGTGGGCGTCGAAGACGTGCAGCCAGACGAACAGGGGCAGGCCCTCGGCGTCCTCCAGCCAGTCGAGCAGGAGGTCGACGGCCGGCTGGCACTCGCGGTAGCCGGTGATCGGGGCCGACAGGCGGTCGAAGCCCTGGCCCAGCCCGCTGCGGTTGTGCTGGAAGGAGCCCACGCCGACCGCGCCGTACGTCACCCAGCCGGCCTCGCGGAAGCGCTCCGCCAGGGTCACCGCCGCGTCGCCCAGGAGGTCGGTGTTCTGGACCACGCCGGTGTCGCGCGGGGGGAAGCCGGTCATCAGGGCGACGTGCGAGGGGTGCGTCACGTTGGCCGTGGCCACGCAGTTCTCGAACAGCACGCCGCGCCGCGCCAGCTCATCGAGGACCGGGGTGCGCACGTCGACGCCCGCGGGAGAGACGCCCAGGTGGTCGGCCCGGTGGGTGTCCGAGCTGATCAGCAGCACGGTGGGAGCGCCGTGGGCGCGCAGCTCCACGGTCGGCTCGCCCAGGGCCAGCAGACCCTCGCCGCCGCCCTCGAGCCGGACCTCGAAGCGCGCCTGGATGCGGCCGGCGAAGGGCTCCAGCGGGACGGACTCCGATCTCCACTGCTCGCGGGGACGGAAGGCGAGGCTGCGCTCGGTCCCCCGCTCGTCGCGCAGCAGGAGGCGCAGCCGGTGGGTGCGCCCGGGGCCGGCCGAGGCCGAGGTGACTCCGTGCGAGAAGGCCAGCCGGGCCTGGGGCCGCGCCTCGAAGGAGGCCGCCAGGGGGAAGGTGGTGGAGAGGCCCACCGCGCGGCGCCACTGGTCGCCGACCTGGGCGAGCTCCGATCCCTCCTCGGGCGAGGCGAGCCAGAGCGACAGCGGGCGGCGGATCAGGGCCACCGAGACCAGGCCGACCTCGCCGTCGTGGTTGGGGAAGCCGATCGTCAAGGCGTCGAAGATCCGCGGCTTCCACTCCAGGCCGGGCAGATCGAAGAGGATCGTCACCGGGTTCGGCCGCGCCTTGGCGAGCTGGCTGGGAGCGAGCGGACCGTCCTCGTCGGGACGGCCGAGCTGCACGAAGACGGCCTCCGGGTGTCGCATGCGCACCGTGACCGCGACCTGGTTGAAGCTCGAGGCATCGAAGGGACCCCGGAGGATCACGTGCATCCGCTCCTCGCCCGCCAGCTCGAGCACCCGGAGGGCGTCCGGCTTCCTGGGCGGGTACCGGCGGATCTCCGCCCGCCGGGCGTCGGTCTCCCAATCGGGCAGGCCCGCCTCGGGGAGGTGAAACTCGGCGACCACTCGCGATTCCTCGCGGTCCGCGGGCTGCGCGGCCGCGAGCGCCAGGCGTTCGGATCGCGCCAGCGAGGCGTCGTGCAGGAGGGTGGGGCCGCGGTCGCAGCCGGCCAGGGCGCCGGCCAGGAGGGCAAGTGCAATCGCGCGCGACATGGCGCCGAATCCTAGCGTAGCTTCGCCTCAGACCGACCAGGCGTGCCGGAGAATCCTCGTCGGCGCGCCTGCTC
>CAZTTG010000027.1:0-69304 GCA_964615935.1 uncultured Planctomycetaceae bacterium
GCCAAGCGATCCACGTTTCCAGCCCGGAGGGGCTGGGCCTCCATAGCGTCTGAGGTGAGAGGGGAGGAGCGGATCGCGCCGGGGGCGGGGAGCCGGAATCGCCAGGGGAAGCGAGGCTCCTCGGGGGGCTCGAAGGGGTGATTCCATGTCCAGCTCGACGCCCGTCTCCGTGCTCGCGTTTGCCATCGCGGGGGCTCTTCTCGCCGGCGGACGACCCGCTGCGGCCACCGCCACGTCTCTGGCCCGACATGGGGCCGGATCGCAGGACTCCCCGGACGCGGTCGAGCTGCCCGCCGACTTTCGCGAGGCGCTGGCCGAGGTGGAGGCGTTGCGGGAGGCAGGCGAGCTCGAGGCGGCGCGAGGGAGGCTGGCGGCGTACATGGACGGGGATGTTTACGCAGCGCTGCTCGAGCAGGAGACGGAGGTCGTATTCGCGGGTCTGACGGCGTTGGCTGAAGCCGCGGAATCCCTGAGCGCCCTCGATCTCGAGCATCGAGCCCGAGAGGAGAGGGTCGAGCGACTGTCGGCCTGCCTGGAACCGGACCACCCGGGCCTGCTCGGCGCCAAGCTGAACCTGGCCTTAACGCGCGGGGAGCTGGGCGACATCGAGGGTGCGCTCGAGGTCCTCGAGCACGTGCACACGGCCCGTGAGCGGCTCCTGCCGTCAGACCACCCCAACCTGCTCTTGGCCAAGCAGAACCTGGCCGTGATGCGCCATTGGCTGGGCGACGTCGAGGCTGCGCACGAGCTGACCCGGTCGCTTCTCACGGGTCAGCTCGCCCGAGCAGCAGTGCTTCCCGAGGGGTCCGCTCGTTCCGCTCGGGCCGGTGCCCTGGCCGAGCTCCACCGGCTTTCCGTTGCCCTGTTCCTTGCGGAGGAGACGAGTGATCTCGACGGCCTGCTGTTCTCGGTCTTAGAGAACCTGCGCCTGGTCTCGACCAGCTCATCTGAGTTGGCCCTCGCGGTGTCTCGCTTTCCCGAGATGAAGGAGCTCCGCGATCGGCTGGCGAAAGCGCGCGGCGAGCTCAACGACCTGGCTCTGTCGCCTCCGGAGGAAACCTCCGCGCTGGAGCCATGGCGTAAGGAGCTGGTGGAGCTCGCGGACGATCGCGACGGCCTCGAGCGCAAGCTGCGCTCTGGATTGGCGGAGAAGGGCGTTTTCACTCAAACGCCGACGAGCGAGGACGTGGCGGACGTCCTGACGGAGGGTGCCGTCCTCATCAGTTTCCTTCGGTATCCGAAGCGATTCGACGAGGACCCCGAAACGGGCGAGACGCCGTCCCCCGTCGATTCCCTGCTCGCCTTCGTCGTCACGCCGGACGCGACCGTCCGGCGCGTCGATCTGGGTCCGAGCGCCGAGCTCGAGGCGCTCACAACACGTTGGCGCGCATTGCTGTGCAAGCCGGTGCCGCGCGGCGAACCCCTCGAACCGGCGGGTCCCGGCGAGGTGGACGTGGGCCGAGACCTCCGAGCCAGGCTCCTGGACCCGTGCCTCGCCAGCCTCGGGCCCGAGCTTCCCTCGAGCGTGCACGTCATCCTCGATGACTTCCTGCACCTCGTTCCGGTGGAGGCGCTGCCGTGGAAGGACGGGCGGCGGCTGGGCGAGGTGCTGCCGATCCAGATAGAGGTTTCGGTGCAGCGCCTCGTCGCGCCGCCGAGGAATGCGCCCGAGGGGGGCACCCTGGTGGCGCTGGGTGGGGTGGACTTCGGCGCGGAGGACATCGAGGCACCGAGCTCTCGCATTGCCCTGGCGACGCCGCCCACGGGACGGTCCCTGGATCGCGGTAGCGCCCCCGACCACTTCGAGCCGCTGATCCAGTCCCGCTTCGAGATAGAGGCCCTGGGCGAGCTGTACCGGAAGCTCGGGGACGAGGAGCCGGTGGTGCTGACCGGCGCGGAGGCATCGAAAGCGGCGCTGGTGGAGCTGGCGCCAGAGGCGCGCTACCTGCACGTGGCGACGCACGGGTGGTTCGCGTCGGAGATGTTCACGTCGATGCTCGACAGCGTGGGGGAACAGGATGGGCTTCGCACGAGACTCTCTCGCGCCGAGGACACCGTGCGCGGATTCGCTCCGGAGACGCTGTGCGGCCTGGCGCTGGCAGGCGCCAACCACGGCAGGAGCTCGCTCGGCAAGGTCCCCGGCATCCTGACGGCGGAGGAGCTGGCGACCCTGGACCTCTCGGGGTGCGAGCTGGCGGTGCTCTCTGCCTGCGAGACGAACGTGGGCCTGCGACGCGCGGGTCAGGGGATCCAGTCCCTGCAGGGCGCGCTGCACGCGGCTGGAGTGCGCACGGCGATCACGTCGCTGTGGCGGGTGGACGACGCGGCGACGAGGCGGTTGATGGAGCTCTTCTACACCAAGCTGTGGGACGAGGGCCTGGGCAAGGCCGACGCGCTGTGGCAGGCGAAGATGGCGCTGCGTGATGAGGGGCACCGGCTGCGGGACTGGGCTGGATGGGTGCTCACGGGGGATCCGAAGTGATTGCCCCCGGAGCGTCCACCTGCGGCTCCTGCCCCCGCAACACGGTGTTGTCGCAGAAGAGCTGCGTCTGATCGATCACCGGGCTCGCCTCCAGGGCCTCCAGGTCGATCTGCCCCGAGCGGGAGTAGGCGTCCAGCGCGTTCTGCCAGGTGCAGCGCTCCACGTCGGCGGGATCGATTCCTCTCTCCAGCATCAGGGCCGCGGTGCGCGGGACGGCCAGGGGGTCGGAGACCCCCCAGTCGGCCGAGCTGTCCACGATGATGCGCTCCGACCCGTAGCGGCGGACGACCTCCACCATCCTCACCGAGTCCATCTTGGTGTGGGGGTAGATGGTGAATCCGGCCCAGGCTCCGGCCTCCAGCGCGTCCTCCACGGTCTCCTCGTTGTTGTGGTCGACGATCATGCTCTCCATGGGGAAGCCCAGGGTGCGGGCGATGTCCAGGGAGCGGCGGATCCCGTTCTTCTTATCCCGGTGGGGCGAGTGCAGCATGACCGGCATATCGTGCGCCCGGGCGAAGTCCACCTGCCAGGAGTAGACCTCCTCCTCGGCCTGCGTGATCTCGTCGAAGCCGATCTCACCGATGGCCACCACCCCCGACTTGAGGGCGAAGCGCGGCAGGATCTCCAGCACCTCCTTGGACAGGCCGGGGTCGTTGGCCTCCTTGGAGTTCAGGCCGATGGCGCAGTAGTGCTCGACCCCGAACTGAGAGGCGCGGAAGCGCTCCCAGCCCACCAGGCTCGAGAAGTAGTCGATGAAGCTGCCCAGCCGGGTGCGCGGCTGACCCAGCCAGAAGGCCGGCTCGATGACCGCCCGCACTCCGGCCTCCACCATGGCCTGGTAGTCGTCGGTGGTGCGGCTGCTCATGTGGACGTGGGGATCGAAGAATCGCATCAGGGCCCTCCCTGGGCTGCCGGATCGAGGGGCCGGAAGACGGCCTGATCGTAACGCCCCTCCAGGGCGGCCGTCATGACCGTCCTCACCAGGGGATCGGGCTCGGCCGCCGCCGCCCGGCGCAGGCGGTCCGTCTCGCCGGCCCGCGCCAGGCCCAGGGCCGCCCCCCCGCGCTGCTCGCGGTCCCCCTCCGTGAGGAGCCGCTCGAGCCACTCCCGCCCCCGACCGCCCGCCACGCCGCCCAGGCACAGGCAGATCTCGGGCTGCACCCGGCGACCGGCCGAGCGCCGCTCGTCGGCCAGGTCCAGCGCCATCCGGGCCAGCTCGGCGTCCAGGCGCCGGTCCAGCCCCCAGACGCGCCACAGGGGGGCCTCGACGAAGAGGCACTTGATCACCGCCTGGCGCCAGGCGACCCCGTCGAACCAGCGGGCGGGGTAGGGCGTGTCGCAGCAGGTGGCCTCGAAGACCGACCGCATGTTGGAGCGCGCACCCAGGCCGGCGCGAGCGGCGAAGCGGCCGGGCTCGGGCAGGTGCGCCAGCGTCCGGTACAGCGCGCACAGCTCGCCCACGTCGGCGAAGGCGAAGGCCTCCTCCAGGGCGGCGCCGATCCCCTCCTCGGCCAGGTCCGGCCGGGCCAGCACCAGGGCCGCGCGCAGCGTCTCGAGCAGGGTCCAGCGCTCGGGATCCCAGCCCTCGAGGAGCTCGCCCGCCCGGGCGCGCTCCTCCCCCGACGGCGAGAGGGCGCCCCGCGGGGCGTGGCGGCTGGCCAGCGAGATCAGCTCGCCGAAGCGCGGGTCCGGGATGCCCCGGGCGATCTCGCGCGTGCTCCGCTCGAGCCAGCCCCGGGCGCCGCCCGGGAGGCGCTCCTCCAGCATGGATCGGACGTGCTCCAGGGTGCTCACGGCTGTCGATCGGGCGGCAGGCCCAGGGTCAGGGTCAGCGCCAGGAAGCTGGTCGAGGCGGTGACCATGCTGCTCGAGGCGAGGTAGTCGCAGGAGGCCCCGCTGGCGCGCTGCACCTTGGTGAGGTGCGGCCGCAGCCGGGCGTGGAGGCCCTCGCGCTCCGCCTCCGGCAGGAGCACGATGGCCTGCGCCGCGTAGTAGTGGCCGAAGAAGTAGAAGTACCCCGAATTCTGGTACAGCCCCTCGTGGGGGACCGGCTTCATGCGGGCCTGGTCGAGGAAGCGGTGGTGCTCGAAGAAGGCCTCCAGCCCCTCGCGCACCCGGTCGGGGGTGATCGAGCGGTCGCCCGCGCGCGCCAGCCCCCAGAGGCACACCTGGGTGCGCCCCAGGCTGCCCTTGATGCGATGGATGTCCTCGCCGCCGGAGACCTCGTGGACGGGGCTGCGGTCGTAGGCGAAGGCGCCGCCCGGCAGGGCGCAGGCCTGGACGTAGCGCGTGGCGCGCGCCAGCACCCGATCGTCCGCCAGCCACCCGAGCTCGCGCGCCTCGATCAGGGACGGCAGGACCAGCGCGGTGCAGAAGCTCGTGCCCCAGGTGGGCCGGCGCGTGACGGGCGGGTCGTCGTAGTAGCCCCAGCCTCCCCCGGGGACCTGGTTGCGGACCAGGAAGTCGACGCACTCGCGGCCGCGGCCGGCGAGCCTGTGCCGCCAGGCCTCGCCCTCGAAGCGCGGGTCCCGGGCCGCACGGGTCAGGGCCACCAGGCCGTAGAGGGCCGACCAGATCCCGTCCAGGTCCCAGTCGCTGCCGCGCCGGACCATGCGGCGGCGGCACAGGGAGTCGAGCCCCCGCGCCAGGGCCTGGTGCCGCTCGGGCGCGGGCCCGGCCTCCAGCAGGGCCAGGCAGGCCAAGGCGTTGGCGGCCATCTGCCAGGCGTGGAAGGTCTCGAGCGAGAAGCCGATCTCCAGCGTGCCCTCGAGGACCCCCGAGCCCCAGGAGCCGTCCTCGTTCTGGGTGCGGAGCAGGAAGCCCAGCGCGCGGTCTCGGGACGCCCGGGCGGATTCCGCGTCCAGGCTGGCCGGCACCGCCGGGCGCGAAGCCGGGGCGGCGTCCTCCGCCTGGAAAGCCCCGCCCGCGCTGGCGGTGAGCAGGAGGGCCAGGATCGCGAGCCCGTGCCTCACTCCTCCTCCTCTTCCTCCTCCTCGATCTCCCGCAGCTCCTCCCGCGCTTCGGCCATGGAGATCTCGGCCTGCAGCTCGGCGAGCTTCGCGGCGCGCGTGGCCTCGATCAGCGCGCGCTCCGCCGAGCGCACCGTCTCCTCGAGCTCCCGCCGCTCCTGCGGCAGCTCGGCGACCTTCAGATGCTCGAGCTCGGCCTTCCCGATCTCGTAGGTGCGCCTAGCGAACTCCAGCTCCTTCTCGTGGCGCTCGACCACTAGCTCGACGGTGAGCTCGGCGAACTCCTCCTCCGCGTACATCGCCAGGATCTCCTTCAGGGCGGCCTCGCTCTGGGCCACCTCGAAGGCCGACTCGTCGAGCTCGAGCTGCGCCTGTTGCAGCCGGATGGGCGCGGTGCCGCCGTCGAAGAGCCCCAGGTCGGCGCGCGCGTGCTCGAGCGGCCGGTGCGCCTCCTCGAGGTCCGCCCGGGCGGCCTCCATCTCGCCCGCCGCCTCCAGCCCGGCCAGATCCAACCGGAGGCGGGCGAGCTGCAGGCGGATCTCTTCGCCGCTCTCCTGGGCGGCCTCGTCCTCCCCCGGCTCGGGGCCCTCGGAGCGCGCCCCGTCGGGGGTCGCGCAGGCGCCCGCGAGGAGGCCGATCAGCAGGGCCGCGCGGCGGATTACTCTCCAGGTGGACATGGTCGTTCGGCCTCCGTGCTTCCGTATTGGGGGCCGCCCATGATGGTGACCCGGGGGCCGGTCGACAAGGCCGGGGGCAATTGGGATACTGCGCGCTTGCCCCCGTCCACCCCGAACCCCCAACCCAGGATCCAGCCATGACCCACGGCGTCTTCCAGGTCCCCCGCCCCGTCAACGAACCGGTGCTGGGCTTCGCGCCCGGCAGCCCCGAGAAGGCCAGCCTGAAGGCCGAGCTCGCCCGCATGTCCGGCGAGGAGATCGAGGTCCCCCTGATCATCGGCGGCCAGGAGATTCGCACCGGGAACACCGCCCCCATGGTCATGCCCCACGACCACGGGCACCGGGTGGGCGTGTACCACAAGGCGGGGGCCGAGCAGGTGAACATGGCCATCGAGGCGGCCACGGCGGCCAAGGCCGAGTGGGCCGCCATGCCCTGGGAGGAGCGCGCCGCGGTCTTCCTGCGGGTGGGCGAGCTCCTGGCCACCAGCTGGCGCGATCGGCTCAACGCCTCGACCATGCTGGGCCAGTCCAAGACCGCGCACCAGGCCGAGATCGACGCCGCCTGCGAGGTGATCGACTTCATGCGCTTCAACGTGGCCTTCGCGGTTGAGCTGTACGGCAACCAGCCGGCGTCCTCGCCCCTGGTGTGGAACCGCCTGGAGCACCGCCCCCTGGACGGCTTCATCTTCGCGGTCTCCCCCTTCAACTTCACCTCCATCTCCGCCAACCTGCCCAGCGCACCGGCCATCCTGGGCAACACGGTGGTGTGGAAGCCGGCCTCCACCTCGGTCTTCTCCAACTACTACATGATGCGGCTCTTCGAGGCCGCCGGCGTCCCGCCCGGGGTGATCAACTTCGTGCCCGGCAGCGGCGGCCAGGTGGGAGATCCGGTGGTGGCCGACCCGCGCCTGGCGGGGGTCCACTTCACCGGCTCGACCGAGGTCTTCCAGGGCATCTGGCGAACCATCGGCGAGGGCATCCAGCGCTACCAGCAGTACCCCCGCCTGGTGGGCGAGACCGGCGGCAAGGACTTCGTCTTCGTGCACGCCTCGGCCGATGCGGCGGCGGTGGCGGCCAACCTGGTGCGCGGCGCCTTCGAGTACCAGGGCCAGAAGTGCTCGGCCGCCAGCCGCGCCTACCTGCCCCGCAGCATGTGGAACGACCTGCGCGACCGCCTGGCGGCGGCCCTGACCGAGGTGCGCATGGGCGACGTCTGCGACTTCCGCAACTTCATGGGGGCGGTCATCGACCCCAGCTCCTTCAAGACCATGAAAGAGGCCATCGAGGGCGCCCGCGCCAGCTCGGACGCCGAGGTGGTCCTGGGCGGCGAGTGCGACGACTCCACCGGCTGGTTCGTCCAGCCCACCCTCATCGAGGCCCGCGACCCGAAGTACGACACCATGGTGCGCGAGCTCTTCGGCCCGGTGCTGACCGTGCACGTCTACGACGACGCGAAGTACGCCGAGACCCTGGAGCTGTGCGACCAGACCTCCGACTACGCCCTGACCGGCGCCATCTTCGCCAACGATCGCAACGCGGTGCGCCAGGCCACCGACGCCCTGCGCTTCTCGGCCGGCAACTTCTACGTCAACGACAAGCCCACCGGCGCGGTCGTGGGCCAGCAGCCCTTCGGCGGCTCGCGGGCCTCGGGCACCAACGACAAGGCCGGCTCCATCCTCAACCTGCAGCGCTGGGTGTCCCCCAGGACCATCAAGGAGGCCCTGGTTCCCTTCACCGACTGGAAGTACCCCTTCCTGGGCGAGGAGTAGGGCTCCCCGGAGCCTTCAGTCCCCGACCCGCTCCAGGTCGATGGTCAGGGCCGCCGCCCCGTCGAGCTGGAAGTACTCGAGCTCGAGCTCGTGGGCTCCGGCCTCGAGCTCCAGCTCGGCCTCGTCCCGGGTGGCCGGGTGCCAGGTCCAGTTCTCGAGCACGACCCGTCCGTCGATCCGGACGCGCACCCCGTCGTCGGAGAGGGTGGTGATGCGGTAGCGGCCGGCCTCCAGCTCGATGCGGGTCTCGGCCAGCAGGCCGAAGCGCTCGGTCCCCACCGCCAGCCGCGCCTGGTCGCGCTCGCCCCAGGGCGATCGCCACTCGCCGAGCTCGGCGCTGTAGAGCGGCGCGCCCGTCCGCCAGCCATCCAGGGTCTCCTGGCCGGCCCGCGGATCGGGCCCGTCCCTCCAGGAGTACCAGCGCGCCTTCCATGCGGCGCCGGCCAGGGCGCCGCCGGGCCGGCGCATCGACGGGCGCGGCGCGCCGGCCTCGAAGTCCCAGGGCCCCCACTCCCCCATGGCGATGGTGTCGAGGCCCGCCCGAGCCTCCGGCCCGAAGGGAATCGCGAGGATCGATTCGGAGGGCTGAGCGGCCTCCAGCCGGCGGTCGAGCTCCTCGCGGAGCGCCTCCGTCCAGGGCAGCAGCACGGCGTCCGTCACGTTCCCGCTGGGCAGCCAGCCGCCGGCGCCCCGCAGCCAGCCCTCGAGCTCGGCCTCGCCGATCTCCTCCGGCCCGGGGCTCGAGAGCCCGCTCAGGAAGAGCTCGCGCTCGCCCGCCTCGTAGATATTCTCGGCGATCCGCAGGCCGCCGCAGGCGCGCACCAGGAGGTCGCTGTCGTTCTCGGCGAAGGAGTTGCCGACGACCCAGCAGTCGCCGGGCTCGGCCGCCTCCGGCCCGCTCTCCGCCGGCACCGAGAGGTCCAGGCCCACCTCGTTGCCGTGCAGCACGTTGCCGGTCAGGACCGTCACTCCCCGCGCCTCCCCGATGCGCACCGCCCGGTCCGCCCCACCGAAGGAGTTGTGGGCCACCAGGGTATCGCGAGCCCGGCTGGCCGCGAGCCCGGACCGACCGCAGCCCCGCGCGGTGTTCTCCAGGATCCGGCTGCCCGCGGCGCCGGACAGGTCGATCCCCTCGGCCACGGCGAAGGAGAAGTCGTTCCCCAGGATCAGGTTGCGGTCGCAGCCGTCGGCGGCCGCTCCGCCGCCCAGGAGCAGGCCGTTGGAGGAGTGGGTGGCCCGGTTGCCGGCGATGGAGTTGTCCGAGGATCCCTCGAACAGGGCCACGGCGGCCGCCCCCAGGCCACTGGAGGGCCGCTCGGGGTGGTAGCCGCGCACGCAGTAGTCGAATCGGTTGCGCTCGATGGCATTGCCCTGCGAGCCGAAGAGGGCGACGCCGAAGCCCGAGAGGAAGGAGAGGTCGTTGCCCTCGATCCGGCAGCCCCCGCAGCCGTCCAGGATGAGGCCGCTCAGGGCGCCGCGCGCCCGGCAGTCCCGCACCCGGACGTCGGTGCAGTCGCGCAGCACCAGGGCCGCGGTGCGGCGCTCCTCGGCGCCCTCCCCGGCGAGCCCGTCGAGCCGATCGGTGCGGCTCTCCGCCGTGGCCGTGCTCAACAGGCGCGGGGCGAAGCTCTCGGCGCACTCGATCCCCTCCAGGACCAGACCCCGGCAGTCCTCGGCCAGGACGCCGATCCGGTAGCCCTCGAAGCGGCCGCCCCGGACGGTGAGGTCCTCGCAGCCGCGCAGCACCAGGCCGAGGCCCTCCCGCTGGTCGGGATCGCCGCCGGCCGGGCCTCCCAGGAGCCGCACGCCGTCCAGCTCGAGGGTGACCCCCCTCAGCCCCTCGCACAGGATGGCGCCCTCCCCCTCCGGGTCGGGCCTCAGCCAGGATCCCGGGGCGGCGCGGCCCGAGGCCGCCACGCGCAGGGGGCCGGAGTCGGGGAAGGGCAGGGTGGGGGCGGCGGCGGGGGATTCCTCGCCTCCGCCGTCGTTCCGGGCATCATCCGCCCGGAGGCCGGCCAGCGGCGCGGCGACCAGCAGGGCCGCCGCCACCGCGCCGAGCCGGTTGAGGGATCCGCTCATGAGGATGTTCGCGTGCGGGGCCCGGGGCTCCCGGGCACTCGCTGGGGCGCCTTTCGGCCAGCGGCCGCTCGGGACTCGAGGGGACTTGCCGGTTCGGCGCCGCGCGGCCTGCCCCGGCCCCCTCGATCGGGTACGTTATCCGCCCTGCCCCCCCCCGTCCGGACCCAGCGACCCCCCGCCAGCCATCACGACGTGAGCGCCGACACCCGATCCACCATCCGCAGCTCCGGCATCCAGCTCCAGCCGGAGATCCCCCTGTGCCAGGCCGACCTGCCCATCGACTGGTACCAGGAAGAGCTCAAGCCCTACGCGGAGGAGTACCTGGCCCTGCCCGACCGCCGGCCCGAGACCATCCTGCCCTGGCTCGACGGCTACGCCCGGCCGGCCCTCGAGGAGCTGGGCGAGGCGCTCATGCTGGTGGCCCACTTCTACATGGGGGGCGAGATCGTCAAGCTGGTCGAGCGCTACGGCGGCCACGTGGGCGACAGCTACGCCCTGGCCCTGCAGGCCGTGCGCCACCCCGAGAAGCGGGTCATCGTCGAGTCGGCGGTGCACTTCATGGCCGAGTCCATCGCCATCCTGGCGCGCGAGGACCAGGCGGTGTGGATCACCAACCCCAAGGCCGGCTGCACCATGGAGATGCTGGCCAAGGACTACATGGTCCTGCCGGTGGCCGACCAGCTCATCGAGCGCTACGGCGACGATCTGCTGTGCGTCGCCTACATGAACACCTCCGGCCGGCTGAAGGCCCTGGCCGGGCGCACCGGGGGCGCGGCCTGCACCAGCTCCAACGCCCACAAGGTGGTGGAGTGGGCCCGCGCGAAGGGGCGCAAGATCCTTTTCGTGCCCGACGAGCACCTGGGTCGCAACACCGCCGCGCGCCTGGGGATGGACCTCTCGAAGGTCGTGGTCCTGCCGGATCCCCAGGAGTTGCGGGGCGGCTTCAAGGTCGACGACGGCACGGTGGAGGGGGGCCTCGCGGCCCTGGACGCGGCCGAGATGATCCTGTGGGGCTCCTACTGCGGGGTGCACACCATCTTCACCGCCGAGCACGTCCGCTGGTGGCACGAGCGCGGCTACGAGGTGCACATCCACCCCGAGTCCCCCCTGGAGGCGGTGGCCGAGGCCGACGGCGCGGGCAGCACGCACTACCTCTGGCACAAGGTCATGGACGCCCCCTCGGGCTCCAAGCTGGCCATCGGCACCGAGGGGCACTTCGTGCGCAACGCCCGCGAGCAGGCCCGCCGGCGCGGGGTCGAGGTCGTCCACCTCGCCGACATCCCCGACGAGAGCTTCGCCACGGCCGGCTGCGGTTGTGCCACCATGAGCCGCAACGACCCCCCCCACCTGGCGGGCATGCTGGACCTGCTGCGGCTGGGCCGGCCCCCCGAGATCAACCGCGTCCTGGCCGGGGACATGATCGACGAGACGACGGGGGTCCTCGAGCGCCTGGACGAGGCCGAGCGCGCCGAGCTGATCCGCGACGCCCGCCTGGCGCTGGAGCGGATGATCGAGATCACGGAGGGGTGAGATAGGGGCCCCATAGCAGCGGAAGAGGCATCATGATCACCCTGATCGAGGCTCGTCACTATCGCTGTCTCCGGTACGTCCGCCAATCGCTGGGGCCGTTTCAGGTGCTTGTTGGGCCCAACGCCAGCGGCAAGACGACGTTTCTCGACGTCATCGGTTTCCTCGGACGGCTGGTCGCGGACGGCCTGGATGCCGCGATCGAGGAGCGCACCCGCAACTTCACGGACCTCTTGTGGAACCGGAAAGGAGGTTCATTCGAGCTAGCCATCGAAGCTAGGATCCCCGAGGAACGGCGGAATCAGCTAGCGGATCCCCGGGCCTTCGATCTCATCCGGTATGAGATAGCCATAGGCATCGATCCCCAATCCAGTGCTCCGAGTATCCTGACCGAGAGGGCAATCTTGATGCCTGAACGGCCACAGCCCGGCCAATTGCGCCTCGAGTTTCCCGAACCTCCGCCTCCCCCCCAGACCATTCTGACTAACACGGTCAGGGGGAACCGCAAAATCGTATCCAAGGTTCCTGGTGGCAAAGACACCTTCAACTCGGAAGCGAGTCCACGTACAGGAAAGGGGTGGATCCCCTCCATACGACTCGGACCCAGGCGATCTGCGCTGGCCAATGTACCGGCTGATGAGTCGAAGTTCCCTGTCGCCATGTGGCTTCAGGAACTACTCGCTCAGGGTGTTCAGTCGATCACTCTCAACAGTCTTCTGATGAGGCAGGCAAGTCCCCCGGGCAGTGCACGGAGTTTCAGGCCGGACGGCTCCAACCTGCCGTGGGCCGTTTGTTCCCTCGAAGCGAACAACGAGGCCCGGTTCCGTGATTGGATCGCCCACATCCAAACCGCACTGCCTGATCTCCAGGGTGTCCGCACGATCGAGCGAGAGGACGACAAGCATCGTTACTTGATGCTCCGCTACCGCGGAGGCCTCGAAGTGCCGTCCTGGGTGGCTTCCGACGGAACCCTACGGCTTCTGGCACTGACACTGCCGGCCTATCTTCCGGGCTTCTCCGGCGTGTATCTCATTGAGGAGCCGGAGAACGGAATCCATCCCCGTGCTGTTGAGACCGTGCTGCAGTCCCTGCAGTCCGCCTACGACGCTCAGATGCTCCTGGCCACGCATTCACCAGTAATCCTCAGTATCACGGACGCAGGGGATGTCCTGTGCTTCGCCAAAACCGAAGAGGGCGCCACCGACATCGTCTCAGGTGACAAGCACCCGGACCTGCGCGAGTGGCGCGGCGAGACCAATCTGGGGGTGCTCTTCGCATCCGGAGTCCTGGGATGACCGCCGAACGGTTGCGCGAGGATCTCGTCGTCCTCGTGGCCGACAACAACATGAGATTCGGGATCGAGGGCCTCCTGGAGCGCCCTCTGGCTCTGGGCATTGCACCTCTCGAGGCTCGCGTGTTCGTCCACCCGGAGAGAGATCCAGGCTGCTACCACCACGCACACGAGTTGCTACGACCCCTCTCGGTCGATCACCGATATGCCCTTGTCCTTTTCGACAGAGAAGGCTGTGGCCAGGAGGCGAAGTCCCGAGGCGCAATCGAGGAGGAGGTCGAGTCGAGACTGGCCAAGGCAGGCTGGGCGGATCGGGCAGCGGTGATCGTCATCGATCCCGAGCTGGAGAGCTGGGTATGGAGTGACTCGCCAGAGGTGGATTCCGTGCTCGGCTGGGCAGGCCGCGAAGTGGCTCTCAGGGATTGGCTGAGGGAGCGGGGCTTCGAGTTCGCGGATTCTGGCAAGCCCCTCAGGCCCAAGGAAGCCATGCAATCGGCCATGCGGCACGTCCGGAAGTCCAGGTCCTCCGCCATCTATCACCGACTGTCATCGGTGGTCTCGCTGAAACGGTGCTCCGACGAGGCCTTCCTGAAACTGCGAGAGCGCCTCGGAACGTGGTTTGGGGTCCAGCCGGGTGATCCCTAGCCGGTGACCTACTCCCGCTCCACCTCCCAGATCTCCGCCCCGAAGTGGTCCCAGGGCAGGCGGCCCTCGTCGCAGTCCTCTCCGGTGGAGAACTGGTTGTCGACGAAGTAGATGATCGCGCCGGGCGAGGCCGGGCGCAGGTTGCGACAGCCGTGGGCCACGCCCGGGGGGATGCGCACGAGGCGCGAGTTGCCGTCCCCCAGCACCAGGCGCCAGAGGCGCCCCTCGGTGGGCGAGCCCGCGCGCACGTCGGCCAGCACCAGCAGGATCTTGTCCGAGGGCGGCACGAACCACACGTCGGTCTGCCGGGTGTGGAGGTGGAAGGCCTTGATCGCCAGGGGCTCCAGCACGCTGTAGTTGACCTGGCGCGCCTCGAAGCCCGCGAGGTCCCGGTGGAGGCCGCCGTCGAGCCGGGCCAGCTCGGTCATGGAGCCGCCGTCGTCGTTGAAGCGGCGGAGCTCGACGAGCTCCACGCCCTCGATGGGCGGCCGGCTGGAGTAGTCCTGCACGCCGAAGGCGTCCTGGGCCTTCCGGTTGAACTCGACCATGGTGCTGGGTGGCGGGGGGCTCGGGATCGGGGTCGGGGTCCGCTCCCGCCCGCTCGGACCGAGCGGGCAGGACCCCATAACATCGGCCTTCGGGGCCCGGGAGGCAAGCCAGGGGATCAGCCCCCGCCCCGCAGGCGTCCCAGCGCTCGGCCCAGGCGCGCGCGAAGGCGGCTGGCGAGGCCCTCCCCGAGCCGCAGCTCGGCGAAGATGGCGCCGATGGTGCGGAGCTCGCCCGTGGAGAGCTCCAGGGCGCCCGCGGCGGCGTTCTCCCGCGCCTGCTCGGGGCTCCGCGCGCCGGCCAGCACCGAGGTGACGCCCGGCTGGGCCGCGGTCCAGGCCAGGACCACCTGGGCCAGGGTGGCGTCGCGGAGCTCGGCCAGGGGGCGCACCACCCGCTCCAGCGCGTCGTTCACGGCCGCGCGGCTCCTCGGCTGGAAGGTGCCCCGCCGGCCGCGCTCGTCCCCGGGCGAGAAGGTCCGCCCCGCCGGCACCTCGCCGGTGAGCAGGCCCTGCTCGAGGGGCGAGTACGCCAGGATGCCCACCTCCCGCTCGCGCGCGAAGGGCAGGACGTCGCGCTCGATCCCGCGCCGCACCAGGTTGTACGGCGGCTGGTCGCTCGCCAGGGGCACCTCGCCCAGGGCGGCCTGGGCCTCGACCATCATGGGCACGGTGTAGTTGGACACGCCGATCTCGCGGACCTTGCCTTCGGCGCGCAGCTCGAGCAGGCCGCCCATGGTCTCGGCGACGGGCGTGGTGGGGTCGGGCCAGTGGATCTGCAGGAGGTCGATGCGCTCCACGCCCAGGCGCTCGAGGCTCCGGTCCACCTCCACGCGCAGGGACTCGGGCCGGGCGTTGCGGTGGACCGAGACCTTGCGGCCGTCCTCGCCCTCGGTCTCGAAGAAGGGCTCGCCCGCGGGGTCGTCCCAGCGCAGGCCGGCCTTGGTCATCAGCACGACCTCCTCGGCCCGCCCGCGCACCGCCCGGCCGACGATGCGCTCGGAGCGGCCGAAGCCGTACATGGGCGCGGTGTCGACGGCGCACATGCCCGCCTCGATCCCCTCCTGGATCGCCCGCACCGCGCCCTCCTCCTCGCAGCCGCCCCAGCACCAGCCGCCGATGGTCCAGGCGCCGAAGGAGATCTCCGGCACCTCGAGCCCGCTCCGCCCCAGCCTTCGCATCCTCACGGCGTACACCTCCCCGCTTCGGCCCACACCCTACCAGGGGCGGGCACGGCTGGATCCGGCTCCCACGGGAGCATCGTGCCCGGGGAGGCGGTTTCCTCGAGGAGACAGGGGACAGACCCCGCCCTCCCGTGGAGCCAGGCCCGCCAGCTCCCTAGACTGGCACCATGTCCACGCGGCGGGATGAGCCCCGGCCGGCCTGCCCCAGGTCGGCCGGGCCGAGGGAGGGAGCGCGGCCCCTGAGCAGCCGGCCGGTCGCCGAGATCGAGGATCTCGACGGCCTCTTCGAGCAGAGCCTGCCGGCCTTCGGCGGGGCCATCCTGCGGCGCGCCTGGACCCTGCTCGACGAGGCCATCGGTCGGGGCGTGCCCATGACCCTGTCGGTGGCCGGGCCGGTGACCGCCTCGGGCCAGCACCTGGCCTGGCTCAACCCCCTGCTGGACACCGGCTGGTTCGCCACCGTCTCGACCACCGACGCGGCCTGCTACCACGACGCGCACCGGGGCCTGGACGGCGCCGCCGAGCGCCCCTTCTTCTCGGTGCCCCTGCACGGCGACGACACCGCCCTGCGCGAGGAGCGCGTCATCCGCATCACCGATGTCGGCTTCGAGGAGGAGGTGCTGCTGGAGACCGACCGCTTCCTGCGCGCCTGCCTGGCCCGGCCCGAGTTCCAGCGCGAGATGAGCGGCACCCTGTTCCGCAGCCTGCTGGGCCGGCGCTACGCCGCCCAGGAGCGGAAGAACGGGGCGCCCGAGGGACTTCTGGCGCTGTGCCACCGCAAGGCCATCCCGGTCTTCGTGGGCGCGCCCGCGGACGGCTCGATCTTCCTGAACTCGGTGTGCTCGTGGGCCCTGGCGGAGGTGGGCCAGGGCCAGCACCACCTGCGCCTCGACCTGCACCAGGAGGTCTTCGAGAACTGCTCCTATCACTACTGGGGCCTGTTCGCCTCCGAGGCCAGGGCCCTGGGCACGCTGATCCTGGGCGGGGGCGTCCCCAAGAACTTCAACCTGCAGCCCGAGCCGACCCTGGAGCAGATCCTCGGCCTGCGCGGCATCCGCGGCTTCCTGTACGACATCCAGATCACCACCGCGCCGGTCACCGACGGCTCGCTGTCCTCCTGCCCCCCCGCCGAGGGGGTCACCTGGGGCAAGGTCGACAAGGATCATCACCGCTCGACCTGCTGCAGCCTGCCGTGCGACTACAGCATGGTGATGCCCTTCCTGGTCAAGGCCCTGCTGGAGAAGCGCCGGCGCCTGGAGCGGCTCGCGGCGGAGCTGGGGGAGGGCCCCGCCCTCGAGCGGCACCCGGAAGCGCGCGGCTACCTGCGCGACCCCGGGGGCTACCGTCTGCTGGAGCAGCGCGAGGAGCTCATGGCCGAGCTCATGGAGCAGGTCCGCGCCGGCGCCGGCGCCCTGCGCGCCGCGGCCTCCTATCCCCTGGCCCCCTCACCGCCCTGAGAACCTCCAAAGCCCACGCGAAGGACGAGGTCGACCATGTCCACACCCGAGACGGGATCGGATGGAGCCGGCACGCCGGAGGAGCCTCGGCTCCCGCCGCACCGGATCGAGCCGGCGCGCTCGAACCGCTCCCGCTGCAAGCAATGCCGGCGCAAGATCGAAAAGGGGAGCTTGAGGCTGGGGGTACGCATCGAGGGTCCCTTCGGCGAGGGATTCCTCTGGTACCACCTACGCTGCGGCGCCCGCCGGCACCTGGAGAGCGTGGAGAGCGCCTACGAGGCCCGGGCCTGGGAGGAGGGGGTCGAGGTGCCCCCCATCGAGGAGCTGCGGAGCCTCGCCCTGCAGGCCGATGAGGAGCGGCGCGACCGCAAGACGGCCCCCTACGTCGAGGTGGCCCCCAGCGGCCGCTCCCACTGCAAGCTGTGCGGGGAGAAGATCGCCAAGGGCGGCCCCCGGCTGATCATGCTCCGCCAGGTCGAGTTCTACGGCCAGACCCGCGCCGGCCCGGTCAACATCCACCCGGCCTGCGCGGCCACCGAGATGGAGCGCGAGGACTCCCTGGTGGAGGCCGGCGATCTGGCCGAGAAGCTGCGCGCCCACAGCGCCGGGGTGCCCCCCGAGGTGGTGGAGCGGGCCCTGGCCGAGATCGAGGGGGCCTGATCAGGCGGCCGGAGGCCGCGCGCCTCCGCCGGAGACCCCGCCCGAGACGATGAACTGCATGACCGCCGAGGAGTCGGCCTCGACCCGGTTCAGGCGCTCTCGCGGGAAGATCATCACGTTGCCGGCGAAGTTGTAGGACTGGGGGAAGTAGACCGCCGCCGAGCCCTCGCGGTCGAGCCAGGCGAGCTCCTGGCGGGTGATGAAGCCCAGCACCTCGCAGCCCATCTCCTCGCCCAGGGAGACCAGGACCGGAACGTCGAACTTCTTGTTGTCGCCCACGAAGGCCTCCATCAGGTCCCGGATCGCCCCGTAGATCAGCTTGACCAGCGGGAGGCGCTGGAAGAGGCGATCGATCAGCCGCACGAACCAGCCCGCGAAGAAGCTGGAGGCCAGCGTGCCGATGGCGGTGATCATCGCGATCATCAGCGCGATGCCCAGCCCCGGCAGGCGCACGCCGAACCAGGCCTCGGTGTCGATCAGGGAATCGAGCCGGGTGAAGACCCAGTAGAGGACCCAGATCGTCGCCGCGACCGGAACGACCAGGAGCAGACCGCGGAAGAAGCTGCGCAGGATTGCATTCATGACCACCTCCGGCGGCGAGCATAGGGGCGGATCCGGACCCGATCCAGGCCGCCGGCCGGGCCCGCCCTGGTCTCCCCCCCCAGCGCTGCTATCCTCTCGAGCGCTGCCCGCGACGACGGCGCGGCATCTGCAGAGGCCCTCATGAGCGCAATGGAGTCCGCTCGCGCGAACGGGGGGGGCGCCGCGCGGACGGCGGCCCTCATCGGCGGGCCCCTGGCCTCGATCGCGCTGCTCTGCTACGGCGATCTGGCGCCCGGCCACCCCGAGGTGACGCGGGCCGCCGCGGTGGCCCTCCTGATGGCGATCTGGTGGATCACCGAGGCGCTGCCGCTGGCCGCGACCGCCTTCCTGCCCATGGTCCTGTTCCCGCTGCTGGGCGTCATGGACAGCAAGCTGGTGGCCTCCCAGTACTTCAACGCCAACATCTTCCTCTTCGTCGGCGGCTTCATCGTGGCCCTGGCCATGGAGCGCTGGAGCCTGCACCGCCGGATCGCCCTGCGGATCCTGCTGCTGTTCGGCGTGCACCCGGGGAGGATCCTCCTGGGGTTCATGCTGGCCACCTGGTTCCTCTCGATGTGGATCTCCAACACGGCCGCCGCGATGATGATGGTCACCATCGTCCTGGCGATCCTGGCCAAGATCGAGGAGGGGGTGGGGCCCGAGCGGATCCGGCGCTTCTCCGTCGGGCTGCTCCTGGGAGTGGCCTACAGCGCCTCGATCGGCGGCATCGCGACCCTGGTGGGCACGCCCCCCAACCTGTCGTTCACCCGCATCCTGGAGATCCTCTTCCCCGAGGCGCCCGAGATCTCCTTCGCCCGCTGGTTCCTGTTCGCGACGCCCATCTCGGTCGCCCTGCTGGCGGCCGCCTGGGCGCTGCTCATGCTGCTCTTCGTGCCCCGCAAGGGGAAGCTGAGCATCCCCTCGGACGTGCTCCTCCGGCAGCACCGGGAGCTGGGTGCGATGTCGCTGGCCGAGAAGCTGGTCCTGGTCGACTTCGCGGTGCTGGTCCTGCTGTGGCTCTTCCGCCGGAAGATCCAGATCGGGGCCCTGGTCCTCCCCGGCTGGTCGCAGCTCCTGCCCGAGTCGGGCTTCGTCTCCGACGGCACGGTGGCCATCGGGATGGCCCTCCTGCTCTTCGCCCTGCCCTCCGGCGCGAAGCGGGGTCAGCGGCTGATGGACTGGTCGACCGCCGCGCGGCTGCCCTGGGGGATCGTGATGCTCTTCGGGGGGGGCTTCGCCCTGGCCCGGGGCTTCGCCGACTCGGGCCTCTCGGAGTGGATCGGCGGCCGGCTCAGCGCCGCGGGGGAGATGGAGCCCGTGGGACTGCTGGCCGTGTTCTGCCTCTCGGTCACCTTCCTCACCGAGCTGACCTCCAACACCGCCACCACCGAGATGATCCTGCCGGTGCTGGGCGGGCTGGCGCGGGAGATCGGCATGCACCCCCTGTACCTGATGGTGCCGGTGACCCTGTCCTGCTCCTGCGCCTTCATGATGCCGGTGGCCACGCCCCCCAACGCGATCGTCTTCGGCACCGAGCGCCTGCGCATCGCCGACATGGCCAGGGCCGGGCTGGCGCTGAACCTGATCGGGGCGGTGGTGATCATCGCGGGCACCTGCCTGCTGGGGAACGCGATCCTGGGCATCGACCTCTCCGCCATGCCGGACTGGGCCCGCTGAGGCACGGCCCTACCATCCCGCCAGCGGCCCTGCCATGATGGACGCATGTCCCTCTTCGGCGTGGAGACCCTGTTCTCCTCCCCCGGGGAGCTGCTGCTGGTCGCCCTGATCGTGGCCGCCGCCCAGGCGGTCTACGTCCTGCTGGGCCTGATCGCGGCCGCGCACCTGGTCTCGGCCCTCCTCCTCCTGCCCGCGGTCGCGCTGGGCGCCTGGCTCGGCCACCGCGTCCACCTCGGCCTCGCGGAGAGCGGCTTCCGGCGCCCGGTGAGCGCGGCGCTCCTGCTCATCGGCCTGCTGCTCCTGGTGCCGGGCGCGGGCTGAACCGGGCACCGCGACCGGGGGACGGCACGTTTCCTGCATGTTAGAATCGCACCGGTCAGCGGAGGCGGTCGGGGGGGACGCGCGCGTGCCAATGCGGCACGCCGGGCCGATCTCGCCCCGGGGGGACCGTCGAGCCTCGCGAGGCGGGCCGGCCGAGCCCATGCTGGAGATCCGCAACCTTCAGAACACCTACCGCGGGGGCGTGCGCGCCCTGCGGGGGGTCTCCCTCACCATCGAGCCGGGGATGTTCGGCCTCCTGGGCCCCAACGGCGCGGGCAAGTCGACGCTGATGAAGTGCGTGGCGACCCTGCTCGCCCCGGACGCCGGCACGATCACCTTCGAGGGCATCGACGTGCTCACCGAGCGCGAGAAGGTGCGCCGCCTCCTGGGCTACCTCCCCCAGGACTTCGGCCTCTACCCCAGCCTGAGCGCCGAGCAGATGCTCGAGTACCTGGCGGTCATGAAGGGCATCGCCAACCGACGCGAGCGCCGGGCCACGGTGGCCGCGCTGCTGGAGCGGGTCAACCTGGCCAGCGTCAAGAAGCGCCGGCTGGGCGGCTTCTCCGGCGGCATGCGGCAGCGCTTCGGCATCGCCCAGGCCCTGCTCGGCTCGCCGCGGCTCCTGGTGGTCGACGAGCCCACCGCCGGGCTGGACCCCGAGGAGCGCAACCGCTTCCACAACCTGCTGTCCGAGCTGGCCAGCGACATCGTCATCCTGCTCTCGACGCACATCGTCAGCGACGTGACCGCCCTGTGCCACCGCATGGCGATCATCCACGAGGGCTCCCTGGCCTTCCAGGGCACGCCGCACGAGGCGGTCGAGGGCCTGCGCGGGGTGGTGTGGGAGAAGACCGTGCCGCGCTCGCTGATGGAGCGCTACCAGGAGCGCCTGCCGGTCATCTCGGAGAGCCCCGGGCTGGACGGGGTGCGCCTGCGGGTGCTGCTGGGGGGCGGCCACCCCGGGGACGACTTCGTCCCGGGCGAGTCCTTCGAGCCGGTCGAGCCCACCCTGGAGGACGCCTACTTCCACTTCGTGGGCGACGCGCGGCGGCCGGAGCGGGACCGGGACCTCCAGCGCGAGGCCCTGCGCTCGGCGCGCGCGCGCAGCGATCCGGAGCGGGAGGAGCCGGCGTGAGCCGCGCGGCGCTGCTGGCCACGGTGGGCGTGGCGCTGCGCACCAACCTGCGGCGGCTCACCACCTGGGTCTTCGCCGCCGTCTTCGTGCTGATCGCTCTCCTGCTGTACGGCGGCGCCCTGGCCTTCGGGGGCATGACCGCCACCGGGGTCAAGCTGGCGGTCAACTCCGACTACGTCATCGCCCTGGTGCTGGCGGCCTACAGCTTCATGCTGATGCACTTCACCGCCACCCTGAACGGCGACCCGGTGGTGGTGGATCGGCGGCTGGGGCTGGCCCCCATCCTGCGCGCCACGCCGACGCCCCCGCGGGTCTACCTCCTGGGGCGCTTCCTGGGCGGTTCCCTCTCGGTCTCGTTGCTCTACGCGATCTTCGTCGCGGCCCTGGTCCTGGGACAGCTCCTGCCCGGGGACGACACGCTGGTGCTCCCCCTCCGGATCTGGCCCTACCTCGAGTTCGGGCTGCTCTTCGTCTTCGTCTCGACCTTCTTCGTGGGAGCGCTCTCCTTCGCGCTGGCCACCCTCACCGGCAGCATGAAGCCGGCCTACATCGCGGTGACCGCCCTCCTGGTGGGCTGGTACCTGATGATGAGGCTCATGGGCGACGAGCAGATGCGCACCCTCGCCTACTGGGAGCCCTCCGGGCTGATCTGGCTGGTCGAGAAGGTGGCGCGCAGCCGCGGCAACGCCTGGCTGAACGAGCACGGGATCGCGCCCGACGCGGGCCTGCTGATCAACCGGCTGGTGCTCGTGCTGCTGGGCGCGGCGGCCCTGGTCCACACCCTGCGGCGCTACCCCAAGCTGGAGGAGGCGGCCGGCGAGGCCGACGAGATCCGGCCCGGCCCGCTGGTGCGCCTGCAGGCCTGGCTGCGCGGCCGGCAGCCCCTCGTCGAGGACCGCTACCGGAGCTGGTCCGGGGGCGGCAACGCGCCCCGCCTGGAGCCGGCCCAGGAGGGTCCGGAGCTGTACGCGGCGCAGCTCCTCTGCTCGCTGCGCACCGAGCTGCGGCTCCTGCGGGCCGAGCGCAGCCTGTGGATCATGATCCCCATGATCATGCTCCTGTCGGGGGTGTGGGCCTACACCTTCGCGGGGCCCTTCAACCTGCCCATCTACCCGGTGTCCTCGGAGTTCGCCCAGCAGATGGTCGGCTCCCTGATGATCCTGCTCGCGGGCACCACCATCTTCTACACCGGCGAGGCCTTCCACCGCGACCAGGCCCACGGCCTGCGCAGCATCATCTACGCCACGCCGGTGCCCAACTCGGCCCTGCTGCTGGGCAAGCTGGGGGCCATGCTGATCCTCTCGATCGGCATGGTGCTCTGCACCTACCTCACCGGGGTGGTCAGCCAGGCCATCCGCTGGCTGGCGATCGACGGGCGCCTGTACCTGGACCTGGTGCCCTACCGCGAGGTGGGCCTGCGCGTGGTGCTGCCCTCGGTGGCCATCCTGTGCGCCCTGGCCCTGGTGGTCAACGTGCTCGTGCGCGGCCGCTACCTGGCCTACTTCTCGCTGATCGGCCTGGGATCCCTCTACGTGTGGCTGCTCACCCAGGGCCGCCGCGACCTGGTGCACAACCCCCTGCTGGTGGGGCACTGGTCCTACTCGGACATGACCCGTCTGGAGCCCTTCGGGCTCCGGCTGGCCCTGCACCACCTGTACTGGGCGTGCGTGATGGGCGGCCTGCTGGCCCTGGCCACCTGGCTCCTCGCGCGGCGCCGCCAGGGCCCCCTCGAGTACTTCCGACCGCGCCGCCTGCGCCGCCGACCCGGGGCGGCGATCGCCACCCTGGCCTTCCTGCTGGTCGCGCTGCTCCTGGGCCGGCACATCCAGGCGCGCTCCAACCTGCGCGGCACCGAGGGCGAGGTGCAGGATCGGCAGGTCGAGCTGGAGCAGCGCTACCTGCACCTCCTGGAGGAGCCGCGGGTGGCCTTCCGCTCGGTCGACCTGGACCTGCGCCTGTGGCCCGAGCAGGGCGCCCTGGACGCCCAGGCGACGATCGAGCTCGAGAATCCCTACCCGGTCCCCATCGAGACCGCCTGGTTCACGGTGGATCCCCTGTTCGAGATCCGCCGCTTCGAGATCGACCGGGAGGCGGCCCCCTGGAGGACCGACGACGCCCTGCTCTGGATCCCCCTCGATCCGCCGCTGCTGCCCGGAGAGCGCGCCCTCCTGCACGTGGCCTGGTCCGGTCGGCCGCAGCCCGGGATCCCCCGGGACGGCGGCGCGCAGGACACCTTCGTCCACCGCTCGGCGGTCATGCTGAACAGCTACGCGCCGCACCTGCTGCCCGTGCCGGGCCTGGCGCCCTACCTGTTCCTGCTCGACCCCGAGGAGCGCGAGGACCGCGGCCTGCCGGAGCTCGAGCTCCTGCGCGATCGCTCGGGCGACGCCTACGTGCCCACCGCCTTCGGCAGCGACACCCCCTACGAGCTGGAGATCCGCATCGACGCGCCCGTGCGCCTGACCGCCATCTCCGGCGGGCAGCGGGTGCACCGCCGGGTCTACGGCGACCGGGCCGTCACCACCTGGCGCTCGGACGCGCCGGTCTCGGCCTTCGCCGTGCTGGCGGCCGAGTACGAGCGGGCGGTCCAGGGCGACGACGAGGTCTACTACCACGCCCGCCACACCTACAACCTGGACACCGTGCTGGAGGCCCTGCGCGACTCGCGCCGCGTCTTCGCCCGCTCCTTCGGGCCCTACCCCCACCGCCAGCTGCGCATCGTCGAGTTCCCGCGCCTGGCGAGCTTCGCCCAGAGCTTCCCGACCACCATGCCCTACTCGGAGTCGATCGGCTTCCTGACCAACCACCGCGAGGCGGGCCGCTTCATCGACGCCACCTACTTCGTGACCGCCCACGAGGTCGCCCACCAGTGGTGGGGCTACGTGGTCGACCCGGGCGCCAGCCTGGGGGCCCAGGTGCTGTCGGAGAGCCTGGCCGAGTACTCCGCCATGCTGGTCATGGACGAGACCCGCGGCGAGCGCGAGCGGCTGGTCTTCCTCAAGAGCGAGGAGGACGCCTACATCCGCCGCCGCGATCCCGACCGCGAGCGCGCGCTCGCCGAGCTGGCCTACGAGGGCGCCTACGCCTGGTACAACAAGGGCTCGATGGTGTTCTACATGCTCGAGCGTCAGATCGGGCGGCCGGCCCTGGTGGGAGCCCTGCGCCGCTTCGCCGACGCCTGGCGCTCGGACCGCCCCGGCGCGGAGCCCTCCCACCCCACCCTGCCCGATCTCCTGGCGGAGCTGCGGCGGGCGCACCCGAGCATGGACCTCGAGTGGTTCTACGAGACCTGGTTCCAGGAGGTGGTGATCCCCGACATGGCCCTGAAGAGCGCCGAGCTGCTCCGCGATCCGGACGGCTTCCGGGTCGAGGTGGTGGCCGAGAACCGCGGCCAGGGCCGGCTGCCGGTGCGGGTGGAGGCCACCCGCGGGCGGTGGGACCTGACCGAGGACGGGCAGGACTGGAACCGCGACTTCCAGGCCGGGGAGCCCATCACCCTGTGGCTCGAGCCGGGCCAGGAGGCGCGGGGCACGCTGTTGCTCGACTTCGAGCCCGAGGAGGTCATCCTCGACCGGCTGTTCGAGTGCCTGGATTTCGACCGCACCAACAACCGGCTGCCGCTGGAGGCCGCGGAGCCCGAGCGGCCGCTGGCGAGCTCGCGCGCCGATCCCGGGGGACGCCGCACGCGGGGCGGCTGAGCGCCCGCCGTCAGCGCTCGAGCGCGCGCACGCGCGGATCGAGGGGCAGGTCGAAGCCGCCGACGTGCACGCAGCCGTCCCCGCGGAAGCGGTAGCCGTCGCTCGTCTCCAGCCGCGCGGGATCCACGTCCCGGCGCAGGGGCGCTTCCTCTCCCGGGCGCGCGGGCTGCATGCGCAGCGCCGGCCGCCCCTCCCCGCCGGGGCGCGCCAGGGCGACCCACAGGTGGGCGGGGATGCTCTCCTCGCTCCAGCCCGCGCCCAGGGGGCGCCAGGACGCGCGCCAGTCGTAGGGATCCCGGGCCGCCACCACCAGCCGGCCCTCGCGCACGATCCAGCCCGCCCGCCAGCTCGAGGTCGGGCGCAGGCCCCAGGCCGGCGGGCCCTGGCTGCGCCAGGTGTGGGTGGCCGGCTCGGTGGAGAGGCGCTCTACCACCAGCCAGTCCTCCCGGGTCGGCGAGGCGCAGAACCAGGTGTAGGTCAGCCAGCCGCAACCCTCGCCCGGGAGCCGGACCCAGTCCCAGCCCAGCAGGCTCAGCCTCTCCACCGCGGCGTCCTCCCGGGCGCGGATGAAGTCCACCGGGCGATCGGGGCCGGCGCGCTCGAGCCAGAGCTCGGGGGCCTGGCCCTCGATCACCTCGAAGAAGGGGCGCCCGCCGCCGGACTCGGCGCGCCGCCTCAGGACGAGGATCGGGCCGATGTCCTCGAAGAAGCCGCGGTCGTGGAAGGCCGCCGCGACCTCGAAGTCGCGGTTGGCCGCCTCCAGGAGCTCCGGATGATTGGTGAGCACCGGCAGGTGGGTGAGGAAGCAGTCCAGCCCCCGCACCGCGTCCAGGCTTCGCTGGCGCTCCTCCGGCGGGTAGCCGTTCCAGCCGTCGAGGTGGCGGGGCAGCTTGATCAGCTCGACGTCCGCCGACTCGCGCAGGAACACGGCCCAGTGCCAGGCGCTCGCGACGCGGAGCTTGGCGGCCCCCGGGCGCGCCTCGCGTTGCTCGGCGGCGGCGGCGTCCACCCAGGCCATCGCGCGCCAGTAGCCCGCGAAGCGCCGGGTGTTGCGGCCCAAGAGCGCGTCCAGCCCGAGGACGCCGGCCAGGACCAGGAGGACCCAGGCGCTCGCGACTCGAAGGAGACCCCTCAGCGCTCGAGTCCGGCCCGCCAGGAGGCTCCAGCCCATCGCGCTCAGGGGCGCGATCATCGGCAAGAGCGGCAGCCACAGCCGGAAGTCCTTGGAGCCCTTGAGGCTCATCAGGCCCGCGTTGACCAGCAGCAGCATGGGCAGGGTGGTCTCCCTCCAGCGCGGCCGGCCCAGGACGCGAAGCAGCCCCAGCACCACCAGGATCAGCGCGGGCCAGACCAGCATCTGCTCGAGGGAGCTGAGGTAGTAGTACACCGGATCGCGCTGGTGGACGGTCTCGGGCCCCAGGTGAGCCGCCGAGTACGGCTGCCCGGTGTTCGCGGTGACCGCGGCCTCCATCAGCCTCCGGGCGAGCTCGATCAGCCCCAGCTCGGCGGCGAGCCGCGCGCCGACCCCGCCCAGGTTCTCGAGCAGGTAGACGCCCAGGGTGCTGCCGAAGCGCCCGCGCTCCGCCAGGTCCATGGCCATGGCCGCCAGGGCGCCGGCTCCCAGGCCGCAGGCTCCGCCCGCCAGCAGGGCGGCCCCCGCCCGGCGGTGCCTCAGCGCCAGCCAGCCGAGGAGGGGGACCGCGATGAGCGCCGTCTTGTAGGCCATGAGCAGGCCCGCGCCCAGCCACAGTCCCCCGCGCAGCCCGCGCCGGAACCCGCCGGGCTCGAGCAGGGCCTCCAGCGCCTGTCCGACGCACAGCGCGGCGGCGATCCCCGAGAGGGGCGAGACCGTGTACTGCAGGAAGACCGGGTTGAAGGCCACCAGCAGGCCGGCGACCAGCCCCGGGAGCCGACCCGCCAGGCGGGCGCCGATCCGGGCGCAGACGCGCACCAGCAGCAAGCCCAGCGCCATCTGAGAGAGCCGCAGCGCCCACACCACGGGCTTGTGATCCTCGATCCCCAGGACCTCGGCGACGGCGAAGAAGGGGACCAGCAGGGCGGAGAAGCCGAAGGAGCGGTTGGTGCTCGAGTCGATCACCTCCTGGCCGCGCACGAAGGCCTGGGCGTGCTCCATGTACTCGACCGAGTCCGCGAGCTGGTAGCCCTCCAGCGCCCACCAGGAGATCCCCTGCAGGATCAGCGCGACGAGCAGCACGAGCTGCAGGTCGCGGTCGCGCAGGCCCGGGAGCGCGCTGTCGTCCGGCATGGGTCAGGGCGGGCTGCGCGTCCGGGTGACTCCCCTACCACAACCAGCTCGAGCCGGGCTCGAGCTGCTCGGGCCGCACGCGGCGCCCGCGCAGGCCGTCGAGGATGCCCAGGGCCTTGGCCGCCACCGCCCGGCCCCGGCCGCGAGGGAGTCCCGCCAGCCACACCAGCGGCAGGCTGACGACGTCGAAGAGGAGGAAGGAGAGCCACTGCAGGGGACCCGCGTGGCGGCGCAGGAACCAGACCGAGTTGACCCCCATCATGTACTTGCGGCGCGGGTTGTAGCCGCCGCCGGTCGAGGAGGAGTGGGCGTGCAGGGCCGCGGCCCGTCCCACGCAGCGCACGCCGAAGCCGGCGCGGCCGGCCTGCAGGCACAGGTCGACGTCCTCGGTGTAGGCGAAGTAGTCGGCGTCGAAGGTGCCCACGCGCTCGAAGACCTCGCGCCGCACCAGCATGGCGCAGCCGGGCACGTAGTCGACCGCGCGGGTGGCCCGCCAGGCCTCGCCGTCGGGCGCGCCCTGACCCAGGAGGGTGGTCAGGTTGTGCCGCCAGGTGAGGCGTCCCCCCGCCGCCCAGAGGTGTCCGGGCCTCGAGCAGTCGAGGACCCGGGGCCCCGCGATGCCCACCGCCGGCTCCTCCTCCAGCGCCTCCGCCAGGGCGGCCAGGGCGCCCTCCTCCATCACCACGTCGTTGTTGACGATCAGCACCGCCTCGGCCCCGCGCTCCAGGGCCAGGCGGATGCCCTGGTTGTTGCCCTCCCCGTAGCCGCGGTTGTCCGCGTTGCGGATCGACAGGAGGTCGGGATGGCGCTCCAGGACCCGCTCGTCCGAGCCGTCCTGCGAGCCGTTGTCGACGAAGACGATCCCCTCCAGCCCGCACCCCTGGCCCTTCAGGGACTCCACGCACGCCAGATTGGCGTCTCCCCCGTTCCAGTTGACCACCACCGCCAGGATTCGCACGGGCTTCCCCATCGGATGGTTCTAGAGGGCCCGGAGGGGAAAGGCAACAATGAGCACATGGCACCTCGAACCCACGGCGGCGTGGGGGGCCGACCCCGCCTCCTGGAGGCCGGTGCCCTCGCCCTGCTCATCGGTGCGTCGGCCTGCTCCTCCGAGGAGGAGGTCGTTCGCTCGCCCGTCAACGTGCTCCTGCTGGTGGCCGACGACCTGGGCGTCCACGACCTGGGGGCCTATCACAACCGCTTCTGCACCACGCCCAACCTGAATCGGCTGGTGCGGGCGGGCTGCCGCTTCGACAACGCCTACGTCCCCTCGGCCGTGTGCCAGCCCTCGCGATCGGCGCTCTACACCGGGCTCTACCCGCACCGCAACGGCGCCACCGGCTTCGGCCCCATCCGCGTGGACGTGCCCACCTGGCCCGAGCTCTTCGCGGCCGCGGGCGTGGCCACGGCGCAGATCGGCAAGCTCAACGTGGAGCCGGTCGAGCGCTTCCCCTTCGAGTTCATGGTCCGCGCCGGTCCCGACTTCGCCGACGGTCGGGATCCGCTCCTCTACGAGGAGGCCTTCTCGCGCTTCCTGGAGACCCTCGACGGCCGCCGCTTCTGCGCGGTGGTCAACTTCAAGGACCCCCACCGCCCCTTCCCCACCCGCGACGTCGAGGAGGGCCGGGCCGCCGAGGTCCCCGACCCCCACGATCCGGCGGAGGTGCAGGTCCATCCCTTCCTGCACGACACCCCCGAGACGCGCGTCGAGCTGGCCGCCTACTACGACGCCATCCGCCGCCTGGACGAGGGCTGCGGCCGCGTCCTGGACGTGCTGGAGCGCGAGGGCCTGGCGCAGGACACGGTGGTGATCTTCGTCAGCGACAACGGCATGCCCTTCCCCTTCGCCAAGACCACGCTGTACGAGGCCGGCACGCGCGTGCCCATGTTCATGCGCTGGCCGGGCGTGATCCCCCCGGACCAGGTGGATCGCGCGCTGGTGAGCCTGGTCGACATCCTGCCGACCGCCCTCCACCTCATGGGGGTCGAGGTCCCGGCCGGGCTGGACGGACAGGTCCTCGCGATGGCCGGCGGGCAGGAGCCCGCTCGCGAGGCCGTCTTCGGCTCCCACGACGAGCACCTGGTGGGCGCCCCCCACCCCTCGCGCTCGATCCGCGTGCGGGGCTGGCGGTACATCCTGAACTTCCCCGCGGAGGAGCCCTTCGAGAACAACGCCATGGCCACCGAGACCTGGCGGTCCTGGGAGCGCGCGGCGGAGTCGGACGCCGAGCTGGCCGAGCGCCTGCGCCGCCTCCGCCACCGCCCGCTGGAGGAGCTCTACCGCCTGACCCGCGACCGCTGGGAGCTCCAGAACGTCGCCGGGCAGGAGGAGCACGCCGAGGTCCGCGACATCCTGCGCACCCGGCTGCGCGAGTGGATGGAGGAGTGCGGGGACCCGATGCTGGAGGAGTGGCCCTTCTGAGGCCCTGAATCGGGGGCTCGCCCGGGGTCTCCCCGGGGAGAGGGCGCGCCGCTAGCCGGAGGGCGCTTCGGGCAGCGTCCGCTCGACCCTCGATCGCAGGCGGCCCGAGGCGAGCCGCGTCTCGATCTCCTCGCCCGGGGCGAGATCGGCCGCGTCCAGGAGCGGCGCGACGCAACCCGCGCGGGTGGTGACCGTGTAGCCCCGGGCGAGCACGGCCAGGGGCGAGCAGGCCTCGAGCCGGGCCGCGCACAGCGCCTCCCGCCGCTCGGCCGCGGCCAGCCTCCGATCGACCGCGGAAAGGAGGCGGCCGCGCGCCCGGTCGAGGCGTCGGGCGAGCCGCTCCAGCCTCAGATCGGGCCGGTGCTCGGCCAGCCGCCGGCCGGCGCGGGCCAGCGCCCCGCCGGCTCGCTCCAGGGTGTGCCGCGCGGAGAGACCCAGCCGCTCGCGGGCGCGCTCGAGCCGGTCGAGGCGGTCGCCCAGGAGGCGGCCGGGATCGACCAGGACCCGGGAGGCGGCCAGCTCGGCGAGGGCCTCGATCCGCCGCTCGACCTGCCGATCGATCGCCCGGGCGAGCCAGCGACCGAGCTCCTCCAGCCGCGCCGCCAGGGCCGCCCGGTCGGGGATGATCCGCTGGGCCGCGTCGGTCGGGGTGTGGGCCCGGCAGTCGGCGACGAAGTCCGCCAGGGTGCTGTCGGTCTCGTGGCCCACCCCGGTGACCACGGGCGCCCGGGAGCGCCAGATGGCCTCGGCCACGGGGAGCTCGTTGAAGGCCCACAGGTCCTGGATCGAGCCGCCGCCCCGGATCACGGCGATGGCGTCCACCCCGCTTTGATCGAGCCGATCGATGGCGCGGGCGATCTCCTCGGCCGCGCCCGCCCCCTGGACCGGGGTGTGGCACAGCCGCACCGGGTAGAGGGGCCAGCGCCGGCTGCGGGTGCGCAGGAAGTCCTGGAGCGCGGCGCCGTCGCGGCTCGTCGCCACGCCGATCACCCGCGGCGCGGCGGGCAGCGGCCGGGCGCGCTCGAACCAGCCGCGGCTGGCGAGCTCGGCCTTGAGCCGCTCGAAGCGGACCAGGAGCTCCCCCACCCCGGCGGGCTCGACTCGCTGGACGACCAGGCTGTAGCTGCCCTGGGGCGGGTACACGTCCAGGGTGCCGTGGGCGACGACCCGCTCCCCGCCGACGAGCTCGAGGGGCACCGCCCGCGCGAGCTGGCTGCGCCAGACGATGCAGCGCAGCTGGGCACCGCGGTCCTTGAGGTCGAAGTAGAGGTGTCCCGAGGCGGGGCGGCGGGGACCGGAGACCTCGCCTTCGACGGCCACGCGGCCGACCGAGTCGAGCTGGCGGTCGATGATCGCGGTGAGCTGGCTGACGGAGAGGACCCGGGGATCGCCGGAGTCGCGCTCGGAGCGACCGCGGAGGTAGGGGGGTCTGCGGGAGTCGGGAGGCACGGGGACCTTATGACGGGACGACGAGCTCCTGTCCAGGGCGTCCGGTTCTCGCGGCGGCTCTCGAGGAGTCACGGGCCGGGCGCAGGGGACCCGACGCGAGCCGTGGGGCTCAGCCCCCCGCCTCGACCATCCCCGGCGGCTCCGCCAGACCCGGCAAGCCCGCCGCCCGCCACCGCTCCAGCTCCGCCCTCGGCAGGAAAATTCGGTAGCGTCCCTCGAGAAAGGCCGTCTTCTCGTCGCCCCGGATCCAGGCCCCGTCCTCGAGGAGGATCTGCACTCCCCCGCCGTGCGGCAGGATCCGCATGCGATCGGCGAACAGCCGGCGGTCGAGCCGGCCCTCGCGATCGCGGGACTCCAGGTGCACCTCCCGGAGCTGGCCGTCGAAGATCCCCGACACGCGCCGCACCCGGAAGAAGCCGGTCGAGGCGTCCTCCCGCAGGAGCTCGTTGAGGCCTCGGCGCACCCGCTCGGCGTCCCACAGCCCGTCGTCGAGGGGCTCCTCCAGCGACTCGCCGCCGAAGAGCTCGGGCATGGCCTCGACCCACGGCGTGGGATCGACCTGGGGGAGGACGATGCGGCGCACCCCGCCTCCCCAGCGGTGCGCCACCTCGGCCGGCTGGCCCTCGTCGTTGTTCACGATCGCGGACTCGCCCTCCCCACCCTCGAAGGGGGTCCGCTGCCCGCCGCGGCTCTCGTAGCCATCCTCGAGCACCAGGGTCAGGGTGCGGGCCGTGCGGCTGCCCTCCAGGCGCAGGCGCTCGGCGAGCAGGCCGCCCGCCAGGCGGCCGGATCCATCGAGCAGGCGGAAGACCACCGGGCCGACCCAGCCGTCGTGCGCCTCGCCCACCTCGAGCAGATCGACTCCGCGCACCTGCTCCAGCGTCAGCATGGTGCGCAGGCTGCGGTGGAGCTCGCGGGCGCGCTCCACCCGCCAGGGCTCTCGCTCCGCCGGGGGCTCGGCCTCCTCGGGGGGCGGCGGGACCTCCGGCAGGAGGGGCACGAACCAGATCTCCTCCGGCGCGTCCTCGAGCTCCAGGCTGGCCACGGCCCGGCCGTACTGGAGCCACTCGCGCTCGCGGGCGATCCTCTCCGAGCGCTCGCGATCGAGGTCCGCGCACAGCCGCGTCACCTGCGCCTGGAGGACGGACACCCGCTCGTCCTCGGGCGGAGCCTCGGCCGGCGACCGCGGGGCGGAGAGCTCGGCCTCCAGCTCGGCGATCCGCGCCCGCAGGGCGGCGAGCTCGGCCTCCGAGGACCCGTCCGCGGCGGGCCCGGCCGGCGGGGCCGCGGTCGACCTCGCCTCGGATCCGTCCCCGCAGCCGAGCGGGAGGGCGATCGCCAGGAAACCGATCCCGAGCCCGGCCGCCAGCCTGTCCGCAATTCTCATCGAGGTCCGTCCTCGTCCCCGGCTGGGGACGATCGGGGCGGACCATCCTTCCCCCCCGTCGGGCCCTCCTCGGCGCCTCGGCCCTGGAGATCGTCGGGCCGGAGCTCGAGCCGGGCCAGGGAGGTGCGCAGGTCGCCGAGGCGGAGCTCGCAGGCGCCGAGGGGCAGGTCTCCGCCGGAAGCGTCCAGGGCACTCTCCACGGCCTCCGGACCCCTCAGTCCGCCCAGAGCGGCCCCCTCGGCGGGGGCGCGCCCCCAGAGGACGAGGTCGACGGCCTGCCCCGGGTGCAGGGGCGGGCGGCGCCCCGCCAGCAGGGTCCTCAGGGGATCGGGCGGGCCCCCGGCCTCGGCGGCGGGCAGCAGCTCGAGAGCCGGACCCCGGGCGTCTCGTACCCCCAGCCCCCCGAGCTCCAGCCCGCCGTTCTCGCCGTCCGCGGCCTCCGCGCTCCCCGTCCAGCTCAGGCTGAGTCGCCAGGCCTCGCCCGGGGGCAGGCCGAGGCGCCGCCGCAGGGCCTCGGCGTCGAAGGCCTGGCGATCGGGATCCCCGTGCAGGGGCAGGACGCGGGCCGTGAGCTCGCCCCCTCCCTCGAGCTCGAGCCGAGCCTCGAGGCCGGCCACGGCGCGGTCCGGGTCCCCCACCGCGGGGGTCGGCCCCGGCTCCCGCCGCGGGCGATGCCCCGCCAGCCAGATCGCCCCCACGACCAGGGTGAGGATCGGGACGATCATCGCGATCGGGCCGACGGACGACCGCCGGCCCCCGCGGGATCGATCAGCCGGCGCCATGGCCGCGGGCGGGATCGATCAGCCCTCGTCCTCGTCCCAGTCCTTCTTCTTGTTGTTGTTCCACCAGGCCTCCCACTTGAAGGCGTCGTACTCGTTGTGGCCGGAGAGGCGCTGGAGGGAGGTGACGATCGGCGCCGAGATGACGTTCCAGCGATCGTGCTCGATGATGTCGTTGGGGTCCTGGTCGATCTTGGCGCGCACCCGCATCAGGCACTTGAGCAGCTCGTGGAAGACCTCCTTGCGGTCCTTGACCTCGATCCCCTCGTACTCGCCCAGGGCCTCGGCGCCGGCCGCCTGGATCAGGGGCTGGTCGTCGTTCAGGAGCTTGGTCAGGGTCTTGAGCCCGTCCTCGTGCTTGGTCTTGCCCAGCGAGAGGATCAGGTCCCGCTGCAGGGTCAGGTCCTTGCGGTGGCTCTTGTGCCCGATCCAGCCGATCAGCGGCTTGACGCTCTCGGGAGCCATCTGCCCCAGGCACACGGCCGCGGCCCGGAAGAGCCCGTTGTCGCGCACGCCCTCGCTGGTCTCCTGCCGCTTCTGCTTGAAGCAGGCGTCCAGCCCCTTGACGATCGAGGCGCGATCCTTGGGACCGGAGCGGGGGAACTCCTGGAGCAGCGCGTCGATCACCGCGATGGCCTCGACGTCCTGCTTGCCACGCTTCTTGATGTGGCCCGCCAGCGCCGCGAGCTGCTCCTTGATCTCGGGGCGCTTGTCGACGAACTCCTCCTCCTCGTCCTCGTCCTGGATCGCGAGGGGCGCCACCGGTGAGGCTGGCGCGGGCGCCGGGGGTGCCGTGGAGAGGGGGACGAGCGCGAGGACCGAGATGCACAGGGCTACCATGGAACCACCTCCGGGGTGCGATTCGGGCCCGATCGGGCCAGGGGGTCTCTTCGGGCGGACCTCCCTTCACCATTAGCTCAGCCGGATCGGCTCGGCGCAAGGGTCCGGGCGGGCCAGAGCCCTCTCCCCTAGCAGCCGGAACGGTCCCGGTATCGCTCTTCGAGGGCGGCGATTCTCGCGCGTATCTCGCAGGTAAGGCGACCGTCTGATCCGGGTAGGCCCGTCGCCAGCCCGCTCACCCGGGCCACAGGCACGATCCGGCCGATCGAGTTCGTGAGGAGCACCTCGTCGGCGCGGGCCAGATCCGCCGGCTCCAGGCGCCCCTCGATCGCGGCGCCCCCCCAGGCCTCGAGCACCCGAGCCCGCAGGATCCCGGGGAGGCAGCCCCGGGAGAGGTCGGGGGTCACGAGCTCGCCCTCCAGGACGGCGAAGAGGTTGGCGACGGTCGTCTCGGCGAGGTCCCCCTCGGTCGTGGGCAGCAGGGCATCCCAGGCTCCCCGCGCCCGGGCCCGACTCCGGTGGAGGTGGAGGTGGGCGCGGTCGATCGACTTGATGCGCGACAGGGGATCGCCGGGGGGCCGGCCGGCTTCGGCCACCGAGAGGACGACGCCCCCCTCGGGCAGGGGCTCGGGCAGGCGCCCGCCGATCACCAGCGAGGGCGCGCCCCCCGGGGCTCCGGCGGTCAGGGTGAGGCGCAGCGCCAGGGGTCCGGGCCCCACGGCCCCGGCCATCTCGAGGAGCGCCCGGCGGGGATCCCAGGGCGGCGGCCAGTCGATGCCGAGGACGCGCGCGCCCGTCTCCATCCGGAGGAGGTGCTCCCCCAGGAACCCGATGCAGCCGTCCTCCAGGAGCAGCGTCTCGAACACCCCCAGGCCCGAGAGGAGCGCCAGGTCGTCGGCGCGGATGCGCGCCGCCCCGGCCTCGACCAGGGCGCCGTCGATCCAGGCGACCGCCGGGGCGGGCATCACGCCGGGCCGACCGCGACCGCCTCGCGCCCGGCGCCGGCGAGCGCTTCCTCGCCGGGGGCCGCCAGGGAGGCGACCAGGGCCTGCGCTTTAACCAGGGTCTCGCGCTCCTCCGCGGCTGGATCCGAGGACCAGGTGATGCCCCCGCCGACGCGGAAGGAGACCTCGCCCGCGAGAGGATCCCCGACCGCCGGTCGGGGGCGCCACAGCAGGGTGCGGATCAGGATGTTGAAGGCGGCGCGTCCGCGCGCGTCGAGATAGCCCATCGAGCCGGTGAAGAAGCCGCGCCCTTCCCCCTCGAGCTCGGCGATGACCTCCATGCTGCGCAGCTTGGGGGCGCCGGTGACCGAGCCGCCGGGGAAGAGCGATTCGAGGAGCTCGATCGCTCCCACCCCGGCGCGGGGCTCGGCGACCACGTCCGCCACCAGGTGGTGCAGACCGGGGTAGGTCTGCAGCCGGGGGAAACCCTCGACCCGCACGCCGCCGGGACGGGCCGCGCGGCCCAGGTCGTTGCGCGCCAGGTCGACGATCATGGTCAGCTCGGCCAGGTCCTTGTCGCTGGCGAGCAGCTCGGCCGCGCGCAGGGCGTCCTCGGCTTCCGTCCGGCCGCGCGCGATGGTCCCCTTGATCGGCCGCGTTCGCGCCAGCTTCCCGTCGTACTCGAGCAGGAGCTCGGGGGAGGCCGAGAGCAGCGCGCCGGGCCGCCGCCCCTCCCAGGCCAGGAAGCCCATGTACGGCGCCGGGTTGACGCTCCGCAGGCGCAGGTAGAGGTCGAGCGGGTGCCCCTGCATGCGGCGGGTGAAGCGGTGCGCCAGGTTGGCCTGGTAGAGATCCCCGCGGGCGATGAGCTCGCGGGCGCGCTGGACGCGGCGCCGGTGCTCGGAGCCACGCGTGCGCCGGACCAGCGGGCCGATGGGACGCGGCTCCGCCGGGGGCCGCGGATCGGCCGGCGGCGGATCCTCCCCCGCCAGCCGGCGCAGGAGTTCCCTCGCGCGCGGCTCCGCCGACCGGTCGCCGGGCTCGGAGCTCAGCACCAGGTACGTCCGGCGCGCGCGCTCGTCGCGCACCAGGAAGTCGGCGTAGAGGCCGCCGACGAGCAGCGGCTGTCCCCACGGCTCGGGCGCGACCGCGACCGGCCGCTCGCCGGCCGCGCCCAGGTCGTAGGCCAGGGCGCCGAGGAATCCCCCGTGGAAGGGCCCGGGAAGCGGATCCCCTCCGGCCAGCTCGAGCCGGGCGACCAGGGGGGCCAGGTCCGCCGCGCGCTCCACGCCGGGGGCGGGCAGCGACAGCAGGGGATCGAAGCCGATCAGGCCGAAGCGGCGGGGCCAGCCGCCGGCGCTGTCCAGGGCCACCAGGCCGCGGCGGTCGCGAAGCCGCTGGAGGCAGCGGGCCATTCCGGGATGGCCCGGCACCTCGAGGACGCGTGGTCGCAGAGTGCGCCAGGAAGGGCGATCGCCGGCGGGACCCATGGCGGGAGCCTACCCCCGGATTCACGGTTTTCCCAGGACGCCCGCGCGCCGCGAGAGGGGCCCCGGGCTCACGGTGGCGAGGCGGGTGGCCGATAAGGTCGAGCCGGGAGAGCAGCCCGCAGGAGCCCGCCATGAAGTACCCGTTCATCGCCACGATCCTCCTTCTCGCCATCCTGTCTCCGAGCGCCGCCCAGGACCCCGAGCCCCGGCCCGACCCGGGGGTGGGCGCCCGCGCGGGGGAGGTCCAGGACGAGCTGGACGAGCTGCGGCGCCGGGTCGCGGTCCTGGAGGCCGATCTGGCCGCCGCGCAGGAGCTGGACTCCCGGATCCTCCTCTGGTTCGAGGGCATGACGTGCGGCGCCAAGGCCATGGCCGACGTCCTCGACGAGGCCGAGGCCGGGGGCTTCGCCGCGGGCATCAACCACGAGTCGCGCGAGGTGCTGCTGGCCGGCTGGCGCGAGCACCTGGCGGCGCTGCGCAAGGGCGCGCCCGCGGCTCCGAAGAGGCCCGAAGGGACCGGAAAGTCGCGCGAGGAGGAGGGAGGAGGCCGCCAGGCCACGCTCCGCGCGGGATCGGGCAGGTAGCGCGGGAGGTGGCGGGCGGCCCGGCCGAGGGACGGTCGGCGCCGATGCGACCCCGCCCTCCCCCCGCGCAGCCGCGGCGTCGCAAGGCTGAAACGTGGGGATGACAGGCGCGCCGGCATTCAGGAGAATGCGACTTACCGCGGCGGGGTGAGGACCTTCCCCGGGCGCGGGCGGCCTCCTGTGGTGCACCACCCGGGAGGGCGTCTACCGCCGCCTCGGGGATGCCTGGGTCCCCTGCCCCTGGGAGGGCACCCGGCCTGAGGGGTGGCACCTCGAGGAGATCCTCCCCCTCCCCGACGGTCGCCTGATGCTCCTTCCCCGCGACTGCCGCGGCTGCGACGGCTATGCCCTGTGGAGCGGGGAGGCGCTCGCGCCGGCTCGCATCTCCCAGGAGGGGATCCACCTGATCGGCGCCGTGCTCGGGCCGGGCGGCCAGCCGATCCTGGCCACACGCCAGGGCCGGCTCCTCGCCCTCGAGGGCGGAAGCTGGGCCGCGATCACGCCCCGGCACATGGAGTCCGACAACCTGACCCGGATCTGCATCACCTCGGACGATCGCCTGTGCCTGGTCTCCGAGGCCGGCAGGCTGCTGACCTGCGATCTGCTCTCGGAGCGCTGGCTCACCCTCGTGCCCGAGGGGGGGCCGCTGTGGTCCGCCATACAGGCCCTGTGCCCGGCGCCCGAGGGCGGTCTGTGGCTGGGAACCATGGGAGGTGTCGTCCGCTGGACCGGCGAGGGCTTCGCCGACTACCTGTCGGAGGGCGCCGGCCAGGCCCTCGACACGGTGACCGCCGTGGAGGTGGACGAGCGGGGTCACCTGTGGGTCGGCAGCGGCGCCGACATCCGGGGCGCCCTCGAGCGCGACGGATCGGGGTGGCGCCTGCACCGCGAGCCCGAGGGGGTGGGCGAGCTCCACGTGCACTGCATCCACCGGGACGGCTCGGGGGGGCTGTGGTTCTCGCTCCTGGGGGACGAGTGGGAGACGGAGGAGGTCCCCGGCGGCGTGGCCGCCCTGCGCAATGGTGACTGGAGGCGCTACACCACCGAGGACGGCCTCCCCGACAACCGCTGCTACGGACTCATGGAGGGCCCCGAGGGCGGGCCCTGGGTCGCGACGCGGCGCGGTGTGGCTCGGCTCTCGGGGGAGCGCTGGGTGCCGGTGGGCCAGGAGCTTCCGACGGCCTTCCAGCTCCGGCGGGCACCCGACGGCCGCGTCTGGTGCAGCGGTGGCCCGCACCGCCCGGGTCTGCACCGGCTCGTGGACGGGCGTTGGGAGCCGATGGAGGATCCGCTCCTCGCCGACGCCCACGTCTACGACCTGGCCTGGACCGCCGACGGCTGGCTGTGGGTGACCGCCCGCGAGGGGATCTTCGCCTTCGACGGCCAGCAGAGCTTCGAGGTCACCCGGGAGCCCGGCATCCCCCGCAACCACTGGCCGATCCGGATCGACTCGCAGGAGGACATCTGGCTGGGCTCGCTGGGCTGGGGCCTGATGCGATTCCGTCCCGCCGACATCGCGGCCCCGACCATCACCGGCCTCACGGTGCACGTCGACTCCCGGCGGCGAGCGGCGGCGGTCCACTGGAGCTCGCGGGATCGCTGGGACGTCACCCCTCCCCGGCGCCTGCGCTACCAGTTTCAGCTCGACGAGGAGGAGTGGAGCCCGCCCTCGGAGGCTACCCACGCGGACCTCGTGGACCTCGCCCCCGGCCAGCACCGCCTCCGCGTGCGCGCCCTCGATCTGGCCGGCAACGTCCAGCGCGTCCCCGAGGAGTGCGTCCTCACCGTGTCCTCGGGCTCGGCGGCCCGCCTGATGCTCGGCCTGCTCCTGGCCCTCACCGCCCTCAGCCTGCTCGCCGTGATGACCCGGCGCCGGCGCGAGCGCCGCCTCGCCCGGGATCGGGAGCGCGAGCTCCTGAGCCGATCCGAGAGGCACTACCGCACCCTGGTCGAGCGCGCGGACATGATCCTGTCGCGCTTCGACGGCGCCGGCCGACTGGTCTACATCAGCCCCCAGATCGAGGAGCTGACCGGCCGGAGAGCAGAGGAGCTCATCCGCACCCCCGGGCTCCTCGAGCAGCTCGTGCACCCCGAGGATCGGGAGCGCTTCGCGAGGACCGGGGAGGGCTCGGACGCAGGCGGGCCGGATCAGCCCGAGTTCCGGCTGCGCCAGGCCGACGGCCAGTGGCGCTGGATCTACCCCAGGCGCGGCCCCGCGCGAGGCGGCGGAGGAGACCAGCGGGAGCGCGAGGTGGTGTGGGTCGACATCTCCGAGCGCCGGGCCCTCGAGGACGCCGTGCGCCGCAGCGAGGAGCGCTTTCGGGGCATCGTCGAGACCAGCACCGAGGGGGTGTGGATCCTCGACGTCGACGGCCGCACGACCTACGCCAACGAGCGCATGGCCTCCATCCTGGGGGTGGAGAAAGGCGGCCTGGTCGGTCGCTCCCTGGACGAGTTCCTGGAGGGAGCCTCGATGGCCGTGGCCGGCTCGGCGGTCGAGCGATCGGGCGCCGGGGAGCCCCAGCAGTGCGAGGTGCAGCTCCGCCGCGCCGACGGCGAGCAGGCCTCGGCCATCCTGGGCGTGAGCCGCATCGGCGACTCCCGGGGCGAAGGGTGCGGCTCCCTGGTGATGGTGGCCGACATCACCCCCCACCGGCGCGCCGAGGACGCGCTCCTGCGCTCGCAGAAGTGGGAGAGCCTGGGCGCGATGGCGGGGGGCGTGGCCCACGACTTCAGCAACCTGCTCATGGCCATGCTGGGCAAGGCCCACCTGGCCCTGGGGGAGCTGTCCGAGGGGAGCGAGGCCCAGCGCCACCTGCACGGCATCGAGGACGCCGCCATGCACGCTCGTGAGCTGTGCCAGCAGCTCCTGGCCTACGGGGGCAGCGCGACCTTCGAGCTGCAGAGCGTGGACCTGTCCGAGCTGTGCGCGGACATGATGCGGCTCCTGCGCGCCTCCACCGACGACGCGACCCGCATCCTGGCCGACCTGCGGCCCGTGCCCCTCATCGAGGCCGACCCGGTTCAGCTCAGGCAGGTGATCCTGAACCTCGTCCTGAACGCGACCGAGTCCTTCCGCGACCGGACGGGCACCATCCAGCTCCGCACGGACTGCGGCCATCTCGAGCGAGCGGAGCTGGACGGCATGGTGCTGGGCTGCGAGCTGCCGGAGGGCGACTACGCCCACATCGAGACCACCGACGATGGCTGCGGCATGGACCTGGAGACCATCGGCAAGATCTTCGATCCCTTCTTCAGCACCAAGTTCACCGGGCGGGGCCTGGGGCTGGCGGCCGTGCTGGGCCTGGTCCGGGCTCACAAGGGCGCGCTGGAGGTCTCGAGCGAACCCGGCCGGGGGACGACCTTCCGCGTCCACCTTCCGGCCGTGCCCCGCCCGGCGGCGGCCTCCGCCCCCGGCGCCGGCGAGCGGCCCTGGCGGGGCGCCGGCACGATCCTCGTGGTGGACGACGACAGCGCGGTGTGCGCGGCGGCCGAGGGCATGCTCGAGGCCCTGGGATTCGAGGTGCTCAGCGCCACCAGCGGGGCCGAGGCCGTGGACCTGTGCCGCGACGCGGCCGGCGAGATCCGCGCGGTGCTGCTCGACCTGATCATGCCCGGCATGAACGGGGTGGAGGTCTTCCGCGCCATCCGGGACATGCGCGGAGACGCGCGGGTGGTCTTCGCCAGCGGCCACCCGGAGTATCAGGCCTTCGAGCACTTCCGCGAGGAGGGCGCCTCGGGCTTCCTCATGAAGCCGTTCTCGATCCAGGCCCTGGGCGGGAAGCTGCGCGAGGTGCTCGAGGGGCAGGCCCGGTAGCCCGGCCGGTTGCGGGCTGGGCTCCGGCGGGTCGGGGGGGCTATGCTCTGCGCGTCCGCCCCCGAACCGTCCCGACCCCCCGCCCGCCCCCAGGGGACTCGGGGCGGAACCAGCGGTTGCGCGGCAGGATGGAAGAACTCGAGAACCCGCGGGATTCCCTCTCCCGATCGCCGAGCCGGACTCCGAGCGCCCCGTCGCTGGCCGCCCAGCTCGACGGCTTCCTGCGCCAGCTCGGAGAGGCCCGCGGCGCCTCGGTCCACACCCTGCGGGCCTATCGGCGGGACCTCGACCAGCTCCTGGCCTTCCTCGACGAGCGCGGCATCGAGCGCGCCGAGGACGTCTCGCCCCGCCACCTGCGGGGCTTCCTCCTCCGGCTCGACGAGCGCGGCCTCGCGCGCTCCTCCATCCAGCGCAAGCTCTCGGCGGTGCGCTCGCTCTTCCGCTGGCTGCTCGAGCGGGGGCGAATCGACGCCCACCCGGCCGCCGGCCTGCGCCAGGCCCGACGCGGCCGCCGCCTGCCCACCTGCCTGTCGACGGAAGAGGTCGAGGCCCTGCTGGCCGCGCCGGACACCTCCCGCCCCGCGGGCCAGCGCGACCGAGCCCTGCTCGAGCTCATGTACTCGGCGGGCACCCGCGCCGCGGAGACGGTGGGCCTGGACGTGGACCACCTGGACCTCGACGGCGGAGTCGCCCGGGTGCTCGGCAAGGGACGGAAGGAGCGCCTGGTGCCGCTCGGCAGCCACGCCCTGACGGCCATCGGGAGCTACCTGCGCGATGCCCGGCGACCCCGGCCTCGAGCCGAGGCCGGCCGGGCCCTCTTCCTGAACCTGCGCGGTGGTCGCCTCAGCTCGCGATCCCTGGGCCGACTGGTCGAGAAGCACGCCCTGCTCGCGGGCATCCGCCGCCGGGTCACGCCCCATACCCTGCGCCACTCCTTCGCCACCCACCTGCTCGACAACGGCCTCGACCTGCGCTCGGTGCAGGACATGCTGGGCCACGCCCACCTGGCGACGACGCAGATCTACACCCACGTCTCGATCGAGCGCCTGCGGGAGATCTACGAGAGGGCCCACCCGCGAGCGGGTGGATGAGGCGCAGCGGAGGGAGCCCGACCCTCCAGCGCGGTGGCCCCACCCGGAGAGCCCGGAGGCTTCAGGCCTCCTCGTCCCCGCTCAGCTCGCGGTGCAGCCAGGCGCGGGCCAGGCGCAGGTCGCGCTCGACCGTGGTGAGGGAGGTGTCCAGCACGCGGGCCACCTCGCTCATCTGCAGGCCGCCGAAGAAGCGCAGCTCGACCACACGGGCCTTGCGCTGGTCGAGCTCGGCCAAGTGGGTGAGGACCTCGTCCATCGCCAGGAGCTCCTCCGGAGCGCGGTAGACGAGGTCTTCGTCGATCTCATCCAGGGCCACCCGCCGGACGCCGCCCCCCCGCTTGGCGGCCTTCCGCCGGCGCGCGTGGTCGACCAGGATGCGGCGGATGCAGGTGGCGGCCACCGCAAAGAAGTGCGCACGGTCGGACCACTCGACCTCCTCCTGATCGGTCAGGCGAAGCCAGGCCTCGTTCACCAGCGCGGTGGTCTGCAGGGTGTGGTCCGCGCGCTCACCCCGCAGCGAAGCCGCCGCCCGATGGCGCAGCTCCTGGTAGATGATCGGGATCAGCCGATCCTGGGCCTCCCGATCCCCTCGCCCGGCCGCGTGGAGGAGACGCGTCACCTCTCCGGTATCGCTCTGGCTCATCTCGCTACCCGCCCCGCAGGGTGTGCCGACGGGTGAGACCCCCCCCGGGTTCCACGGAACCCGCGCCCGCGCAGGGGGAATCGATCGGCGCGGGCCTCACCGGGGTAAGGGGTGGTCGGGTGGTGACCCCTAGGGGATTTGAACCCCTGTCGCCAGGATGAAAACCTGGTGTCCTAGGCCTGGCTAGACGAAGGGGCCCCGATAACCAGACCCCGCTGCGGCCGAGGCCGTCGCGGGGTGGGCGGGAACGTACTGGCGTGCGCCGGTCCTGTCAACGTCGGCCGGGGCTTTTCGGAGCTCGCGTCCGCCGCCGCCCGCTCCGGGAGTCGGCCGAGGCCGGCCGAGCCGGGCTCCCGGCGATCAGCGCCCCCGCGCGCGCCTCCAGCCGGCGCGCTCGAGCCGCTCCAGCACGTGCGCGTACTCGCGCTCCAGCCCGTCGAGCCGATCGCCCGCGCCGCGCGCCTCGCCCGGCAGGACGCTCCACGTGTACGTCTCGATCTCGAGGTGCAGCTCCTCGATCCCCCAGACCTCCGGGCGGGAGAGGGCGCGGTCGAGGAGCGCGTCGGCCAGCTCGCGGGTGGTGTCCAGGCCGGCCTCCTCCCCGAGCCGTCCCAGGTCGACCGGCACGTGGAAGTGGCAGCGCCACTCCGGGCACGACAGCCAGTCGGGCTCCCCGACCGAGAGGGCCGCGCCCAGGGCCGGAAGGTCGAAGGCCCGCAGCCGACCGTCGGGACCCTCTCCCCCCACCTGGTGCAGGTAGACGGGCTCGTCCAGGGCCAGCAGGCGCTCGCGTCCGCGCGGGCGGCCGCCCGGATCGAGCAGCCGCAGGGCGTTGCTGATCTGCAGCTTGCCCAGCGGCGCGCCCCCCGCCGTGGCGCGGGCCAGGGTCCCCTCGGGCTCCTCGAACTCCACCGCGGCGTGGCAGGCGTCGAGACAGGTCCCCAGGTGCCGGGCGCAGACCTCGCGGGCGCGATCGGCTCCCCAACTCGCCTCCGCCGCGAGCCGCCCGGCCGCGGCCCCCCGGATGGCGGAGTGGAGGTCGGCGAGCTCGGCCGTGTCGCCGCAGCTCGCTCCCGGCTCGGGCTCGATCGACAGGACGACCCGCACCCCGCTCTCCTCCTCGATCCGCGCCAGCTCCGCGGCGCAGCGCGCGAAGGCCAGGGCGCAGCCCGCTCGATCGGCCGGTCCGGCGAGGTCGGCGGCCACCATGCCGGGGTGGGTGCTGATCGAGACGTGACCCCGCGCGTCGCCCCGGAGGGCCACCGCCGCCCGCGCCGCGATCCGCGCCACGTCCAGGGTGTAGCGCATCCGCCGGGGCTCGAGCCAGGTGGGCCGGAAGACGCCCGCCTTCAGCCCCTCCCGGTGGAAGCCGCCGAAGGGGAAGGCGTTGCAGGTGAAGGGCTCCAGCCCGCTCTCCGCCAGGAAGCCGACGAAGGCGTCGAGCCCGGTGGCGCCCCCCGGGCCGGCGAGCTCCCTCGCCGCTGCCGCGGGCAGGTACAGGCCCACTCCGAAGGGCTCTCCCCCGGCCAGGCGATCCCGCAGGGGCAGGGCCAGCTCGGCGAGGCCGCGCAGCACGCCCCGGGCGTCCTCGACCGGCAGGAGGTTCAGGCAGTAGGCCAGCCGGACTTCGCGATCCGGGTGCTCGGGATGGACGAAGCGCACGGCGCCTCAGAGGGAGCTGGCCTCGAGCGACGGACCCCTGCTCAGAGCTCGATCCCCTCGTCGATGAGCAGGACCGGGATGTCCTGCTTGATGGGGTAGATCACCCGGCCGTCCTCGCGCACGAGACCCGCGGCCAGGGGCTCCTCCACCTTCTTGCCGCCCTTGTTGGCGCACTGGCCGGCCTCGATCTTCCGGTTGACCTGCTCCAGGACCGGCGCCTCGGCCTCGGCCAGCGGCTGGTGGGTCTCCGGACAGGCCAGGATGCTCAGGAGGTCCTTGTCGATCACGTCGTTCTCCGTCGGGGACGCCGCTCGCCCGAGGGTTTCCCGGGGCCCGGGGGGGGCGGCGGGAGGCGCTCGGCGACGGCCGGTTCAGGGTGTGTACTCCCTGCGCGCCACCGCGGCAAGGGGCAAGGTCCCCCGGGCCCGCTGAACTCCCCGGCGCGCGCGGCGTTGACAGGCTGCCCGGTCGGCGGGAGGCTCTCGCAGATCGCCCCGAGCTCCATGATCACGATCTTCGCCGCCGCCCTGTCCCTCCTCCTGCTCGGATCCCCCGTCCAGGAGTCGAATCCGGCTCCCCCGGCCGCCGGACCCCGGATTCAGCTTCCCGACGGCCCGGCCGCCCGCGCCTGGGCGGCCGTGGGGCCCGAGACGCTCCCGGCCGCCGTCGAACTGGAGGGCCTTCCCGCCCACCCGCGGGATGCCCTGTGGGGCAGTCCGGACACCTGGGATCGCTGGGCGCGGGCCCTGAAGGCCGAGGCCGAGGCGGAGTGGCCCGATCCCTCCCGGCGCGCCGAGCTGGCCCTCCTGGCCTGGGGACAGGGGCGGAGCGACGACGCCTGGGGCCACCTGGCCTGCACCGGGGGCGAACCGGGGATCTGCGCCGCCCTGCTCCCGGCCCTCCTGCCCGGCCTGCCGCCCGAGCACCGCGGGCGGGATCGGATCGGCCCCGGCGGCGTGCCCCGCGCGCTCCCCGACGGAGTCCTCCTGCGCCCCGCCCTGCCCCCCTCCTCGGGCCTCCCCCACCCGGGCCGGCTGGAGCGCCGCAACATGCGGCTCGACGGCCTGCGGATCGGCGAGGCCGTTCTGGCCCTGGACGTGCGGGTCGAGTACGAGGGCGTGCAGATCGACGTGCACCACCTGGAGGGGGGCGCGGCCAGCTTCCTGCTCGTCCTCCCCGAGCCCCCGAGTTTCGAGACCCGGGTCGAGTACGTCGACTGGTTCCGCCAGGACACCGTCGGCCTGCCGCACCGGGTGGAGATGGGGCCCGGCGAGGAGTACCCGCGCACCCTCTTCGGTCGGGTGCTCCCGCGCGAGACCCGGTGGCCGAGGCGCCTGCCGGACCGCCTGCCGTGCTCGCTGGAGCTCGACGGCCTGCGGCTGCTGGTTCCCGCCGACGACCGCCATCGCCGGGCTCTCGGTGGGCTGGCCGCCGCCCTGGAGAGGGTGCTCGAGGTCCCCTGCGAGCTGGTCGCCGAGGATCCCGCCGGGATTCCCGCGCCCTTCTCGGGGATCGCCATCCGGCTTCCGCAGGACGCGACCCGGCCCCTGCGGCTCCGTCACGTCCTGTCGGGATGCGAGGCCTGGGCGCTGCGCTGAGGGCGTGGACCGCTTGGCTGCAACGCGGCGCGGGAGTAGCCTGTCCGGATTCGCCCGACCCCTTCCCGAGCCCCCGACGAGCCCATGTACCCCGAACACCGCGCCCGCTTCATGGAGGTCCTGCGCGAGCGGGGGGCCGCGGCGGTCATCCCGGCCGCGACCCTGAAGTTCCGCAACCACGACTCCGACTACCGCTACCGCCCGGACAGTGACTTCTGGTACCTGACCGGCTTCTCCGAGCCGGAGGCGGCGCTGGTGCTCCTGCCCTTCGGCACCGCCGAGGAGGGTCGCCACCGGCCGAAGGGCGAGCCCCGGAGCATCCTCTTCCTGCGCGAGAAGGACCGCGAGGGAGAGATGTGGACCGGCCGCAGGCTGGGGGTCGAGCGGGCCGGCGAGGTGCTGGGGGTCGACTCGGCCCGGCCGATCGGCGAGCTGTGGGAGGCCCTGCCCGAGCTCCTGCGGGGCTACTCCGACGCGGTCTACCGCCTGGGACAGGACGAGGAGCAGGACCGCCGGATGATCGGCGTCATGACCAAGGTGCGCACCGCCGCGCGGCGCGGCGGGATCCTGCCGGCCGCCCTGCTGGACACCGCGCCCCTGCTGCACGAGCTGCGGCTCTTCAAGTCCGGGCCGGAGCTGGAGCGCATGCGCGCCGCGGCGGCGGTCACGGCCGAGGCCCACCTGGCGGCCATGCGGGCGGCCGCCCCGGGCGTCAACGAGCGGGAGATCGACGCGCTGATCGAGCAGACCTTCCGCCGCGCGGGCAGCACCGGCTCCGCCTACACCCCCATCGTGGCCGGCGGCGCCAACGCCTGCATCCTGCACTACGTCCAGAACGACCAGGAGCTGAAGGACGGCGAGCTCTGCCTGATCGACGCCGGCGGCGAGATGGAGTACTACGCCTCGGACATCACCCGCACCTTCCCGGTCAACGGCCGCTTCGAGGGCGAGCAGCGTGCGATCTACGAGCTGGTGCTGGCGGCCCTGAAGGCGGCCACCGCGAAGGCGCGGCCGGGCGAGAGCATGGACTCGGTCCACCGCGCGGCGGTGGACACCCTGGTGGACGGGCTCCTGGAGCTGGGCCTGCTCGAGGGCCAGCGCGAGGAGCTCATCGCCGAGGAGACCTACAAGCGCTTCTACCCCCACCGCACGGGCCACTGGCTGGGCCTGGACACCCACGACTGCGGCGCCCAGACCATCGAGGAGGACTGGCGCCCGCTGGAGCCGGGCATGGTCTTCACCATCGAGCCCGGCCTGTACGTTCCCCCCGACGACGAGGGCGTGGAGGAGCGCTGGCGGGGGATCGGCGTGCGCATCGAGGACGACGTCTTGATCACCCCCGAGGGCTGCGAGATCCTGACCGAGGCGGCCCCCCGCGAGATCGAGGAGGTGGAGGCCGCCTGCCGCGGCGCGGCCCCCGAGCCGGTCGGCTAGAGCCCTCGAGCGCCCGTTGCGTGGGCATTCGAGTCGAGTTCCGGCGCTCGAGGGCTCCGGCGCTCGCCGGCAGGCGAGCTCGGGCTCCGTCAGGAGCCCGCCCGCGCCACGCGAGCGGAGCGAGCACGTGGCGCAGCCGCGCGCAGCAGCGCGCGGCGCGATCATCGGCCGGCCCCGGCCCCCTGGCCCGTACGCCCCCCGGCCGAGGCCGCGCCTGCGGAGCAGGCGCGCCGAGGTAGATTCTGCGGCACCCCTGGTTGGGTCCGAGCATGTGCGCGGGCTACTGACACGGGACACCAGGGGCGCTCCCTTCCCCGCGGTTCCCGGAAATAGCGGGCCGCCGGCACGCAGGGCCCCGGCATGGACCGGAATCGGGGTGCACCCGGCGGTGCCTGGTCGAGAGGCGCGGCGGGCGGGGTCCTCGTGCGCTCGGCCCGGCGAGCGGTCGCGCGGCCGCGGGGCTGGTGGGCCGGGCTCGCCTTCGCCCCGCTCCTGCTGTCGCTGTGGCTGGGCGGACGCTTCGTGCTCCTTCCGGTGTGGCGGCTGGCGGCCGGGGACGAGCCCGCGGCGCTCCCCTGGACCCTCCAGGGCTTCGCGGTCTACGGCCTCACCGCCCTCCTGCTGACGCCCCTCCTGCTGGCCGGAGCCCGGGTGGCGGCGGGCCTGGCCCGCTGCGAGGCCCCCGGCCGCGCGGGAGGAGCCGGGGGCGCGGGAGCCCCCGGGGGGGTCGGCCACCTCTGGCGGGCGGGCCGGGGCCAGGCCCTGCCCGGCCTGGGGCTGTGGGCCACCTCGCTGCTCCTCCTGGTGGCCGCCCTGGCCACCTTCGTGGGGCCGACCGACCTGATCGCGCGCCTGGCGGGCATCGAGGCCGACGATGCCCTCGGCAAGCTCGTTCGCGCTCCCGCCCTGGTGCTGTTCGGCGCCTACGCCGCCGCCCTGGAGGTCCTCTTCCAGCTCGCCCTGCACAGCCTGGCGGGCAACCGCCGGGGGGTGGCCTCGGCCCTGGTCCACGGGTGGCGGCTGATGCGCAACGACGCCCGGGGCGCCCTGCGCGCGGCGATCACCGACCTGCTCCTGCTGGGAGGCGTCGGGGCCCTGGGCGCGGGCCTCGCGGCGCTCCTGGAGCTCGCGGGCGCGGGTGCGCTGAGCCTGCCGCTGCTGGCGGTCCTCGCCGGCTGGGCGGGCCTGGCCCGCGCGGGCTTCTGGGCCCGCGCCTACCGGGGACTGGGGGGCGTCTGGCCCGAGGACGGCGTGCCCGGCCTGGGGACGCGGCCGGGGCCCTCGACCTGATGGCAGCGGCCGCAGCCCCCCGGTGAGGGAGGCCGCGGCCGTCGTTCTGGTGAGCGCGCCAGGGCTCGAACCTGGGACCTACTGGTTAAAAGCCAGTTGCTCTGCCAACTGAGCTACGCGCCCGTTGTTCGGATGAGGAGGGTCGGCAGGCGCAGAGCATACAGAATGCCGGGCGAAGGGGAAGACCGGGCCGATTCCGGCCCGCCGCCGGGGGGGCGGCGCGGTCAGACCTCCATGATCTCGGCCGTCTTGCGCTCGTTGACCTCGTCGATCTTCTTCTCGTACCCCTTCAGGAGATCCTGGATCTCGCCGTGCAGGCGGCGATTGTCGTCCTCGGTGATCTCGCCGGAGCGGGAGAGCTGGTCGGCCGCCTTGTTCTGGTCGCGCCGGCTGTTGCGCATGGCCACGCGGCTCTCCTCGCACAGCTCCTTGACCTTGGCCGCGAACTTGGTGCGCTGCTCGCCCGAGAGGGGCGGCAGGTTCAGCCGAACGACCCGGCCGTCGTTCTGGGGGGACACCCCCAGGTCCGACTTCAGCAGGGCCTTCTGCAGGTCGCCGAGGACCGAGCCGTCGAAGGGCTTGATGGCGATGGTGCGCGCCTCGGGGATGGAGATCGAGGCGAGCTGCGAGATGGGGGTCGGGGTCCCGTAGTACTCCATGCGGATGCCCTCCACCAGCGCGGGCGTCGCCCGGCCGGTGCGGATGGAGCGCAGGACCTCCTGCAGGTGCTTCAGCGCCTTCTCCATGCTCTGGCGCGTGTTGTCGAGGATCTCCTCGTAGCTCATGGTCAGCTCCGGATGGTCGTTCCCAGGTCTTCGCCCTTGATGACGCGTTCGATGTTGCCCTCTTCGAACAGGTTGAACACCACCACCGCCAGGTCGCCGTCCTGGCACAGCGAGACGGCGGCGGCGTCCATGACCTTGAGGCCCCGCTGCAGCACGTCGGCGTGCGTCAGGCGCGGCAGGCGGCGCGCCTCGGGGTCCTTCATCGGATCGGCGCTGTACACGCCGTCCACCTTGGTGGCCTTGAGCAGCACCTCGCAGCCCAGCTCGCGCGCCCGCAGGGCGGCCGCCGTATCGGTGGTGAAGAAGGGGTTGCCGGTCCCCGCGGCGAGGATCACCACCCGACCGCGCTCCAGGTGGGTCAGGGCCCGTCGCCTCAGGAAGGGCTCCGCCACCTGCCGGATCTCGAGGGCCGTCATGACGCGCGTCTCGACCGAGTACTTCTCGATCGCCTCCGAGAGGGCCAGGGCGTTGATGACGGTGCCCAGCATGCCCATGTAGTCGGCGCTGGCGCGCTCCCCTCCCAGGGCGCTGAACTCGGATCCGCGCAGGATGTTGCCCCCCCCGCAGACGATGGCCGTCTCGACCCCCAGGCAGCTCACCTTGGCCACCTGGCGGGCGATCCGGTCGACGGCCTCGGGATCCAGGCCGTTGCCGGTGTCGGGATCGCCCAGCGCCTCTCCGGACAGCTTGAGCAGGACTCGCTGGTAGGCCATGGCGATTCGGTTCGGGTCGCGCGGGGATTCGGGGTCGGGGCTCGCCCAGGGTAGTGACCCGCGGCCCCGCCGGCCAGCCCGCCGCGGCCTCGCGGCGAGCGCGCCTAGCCGATCTGGAGGAGGTGGAAGGCCTCGATCCGGGAATCGGGCCCCAGCTCCTCCTGCAGGGCCTTCTGGACGGTCTTCTTGTCGTCCATGACCCAGGGCTGCTCGACCAGCACGGTGCCGGCGTAGAACTTCTCCAGCTTGCCCTGGATGATCTTCTCCTGGATGTTCTCGGGCTTCTTCTCCACCTCGGCCCGGTAGATCCCGGTCTCCCGCTCCAGGACGGCGGGGGCGATCTCCTCGCGGTTCAGCACGGTGGGCTTGAGGGCCACCGCGTGCATGCCCAGGCTCTTGATGAAGACGTCGGCCTTCTCCTCCTCGGCGGCGGTGCTCACCGAGAGGAGGGCCCCGGCCTTGCCGTCGTGGTGCAGGTAGCTGCCCACGCGGCCGGCGGGGTTCTCCAGGACGTGCACCCGGGCGAGCTGCATGTTCTCCCCGGTCCGCGCCACGATCTCCTTGATGGCCTCCTCGACCGTCCCGCCGGACGACCAGGGCTGGGCCAGCATCTCCCCGGCGTCACCGGGGCGCTGGCTCAGGGCGTGCTCGACGAGCTCTCCCAGGAGCCGCACGACGTTCTCGCTGCGGACCACGAAGTCGGTCTCGGTGGTCAGGGCCAGCATGGCGCCGGCGCGCCGATCGTCGGCGATCCTCACGGCGACAGCCCCCTCGGCCATCTCCCGGCTCGACTTGCGCGCGGCGGTCTTCAGGCCCGCCTTGCGGAGGTAGTCGAAGGCCCCCTCCCGATCGCCGCCGGCGGCCTCCAGCGCCTTCTTGCACTCCATCATGCCGGCCCCGCTGCGCTCGCGGAGCTCCCGGACCATCTGTGCCGTGATCGCCATGTTCAAAACCTACTGCTGGAAGCGGAGAGTCGATCGGGGGAGCCCGGCGCGCCGCCCGTCGGCGCGCCGGAGCCTGGATCCGATCCGGGCCGGAGGAGCTCAGCCCTCGGAGGGGGCGGGCGTCTCGGTGCCGCCGCTGGAGGGCGCGGCGCTCGGCTCGGGATCGGGCTGCGGGGCAGGAGCCGCGGGGGGCTTCTCGAGAACCGCGGGGGGGGTCTCGGGAGCCGGCGCGGGCGCCTCGGGAGCCGGCGCGGCCTCGGCGCTGCCGTTCTCCGAGGGCTTCTCGGCGGGCTTCGCCTCGGGCGCGGGCGGGGTCACCTCGGCGGGAGCCTCCGCGGGCTTGTCCGAGGGGGTGCGACGGGCGGTGCGCCGGCGGCCGCGAGGGGGACGGTTGCCCCGGGTGGGCCGCGGCTCGTCGAGCTCGCGCTGCTCCTTCTCGGCCCGAGCGGCGCGCGCCATGGCCGCCTCGCTGCGGTTGGCGCAACCCTCCTCGACGGCACCCAGCAGCTTGTCGATCAGGAGGCGCACCGATTTGAGGGCGTCGTCGTTGCCCGGGATGACGATGTCGCACTGGGTCGGATCGCAGTCCGTGTCCAGGACTCCGATCACCGGCACGTTCATCTTGCGGGCCTCGCGGACGGCGTTGCACTCCCGGGCGGGATCGATGACGACCATCGCCCCGGGGACGGTGGTCATCTCGCGGATGCCCGAGAGGTTGCGCTCGATCTTGCGACGCTCGCGGCGCAGGGTCGCGATCATCTTCTTCGAGTGCTGGTGGATGCTGCCGTCATCCTCCATCGTCTCCAGCGCCTCGAGCCGCCGCAGGCGGCTGCGGATCACCGAGAAGTTGGTCAGGGTCCCGCCGATCCAGCGCTCGGTGACGATGGGCATGCCGGTGCGCTGGCCGGCGTCCTGGATGACGCCCTTGACCTGTCGCTTGGTGCCCACCCACAGGACCTGGTAGCCCTCGGCGGTGACGTGGTAGAGGAAGTTCTGCGCTCGGATCAGCCCCCTGATCGTTTCGCGCAAGTCCATGATGTGGATCAGGTTCCGGCGGCCGTGAATGAAGGGGGCCATCTTCGGATTCCACCGCGAGACGCGGCATCCGAAGTGCACGCCGGAGTTGATCAGCTCTTGTATGGTGACGGTTTCCATGAACGCTGGCTGGTTCCGGGCGGTCCGCTCCCCGCCGCGCGGGTGGCGCACCGGCACAGGGGGCTTCCTCCACCCGGTCTGAAGGACCTCGGTCCCTGCACCTCCTCGGGGCCGCGAGTGGCCCCCTATGGGCGAAACCCAGACGAGACCACCCCTTCCCGCCGGTGAGGCGGGTCCGAAAACGCAAGAAGGGGGCCCCGCACGCGGGTCGTGCCACGGCGCAGAGATTTTAGGGGTCGGATTCTAGCCCCGGGGCCTTCGCTGTCAAACTCGAAAGCCCTATGGCAACTGGCCGGGCGAAAAGGCGTACTCTTCAGTCCGGTCCCCGGGCCCGCAGGCGGGTCCGGACCCCGCCCCGGGCGAGCGCCGGAGCCGACGGGCTCGATCCCCCCCGGGGCTCGAACCCCCGGACCCCGCGGTCCGCCCGCCCGGTTCGGGGCTGGCAAAGAGAGAAAAGCACCTTCCTAATCGAGGGCGTATTGGCAGTATTTGACCAAGGGAATCTCGGAGACCCCCCCCCGGAGAGCGGGGGCTGCATCGCCGGTCGAACGCGAGCCCGCCGCTCCGTCCGCGCCGGCCGAGCGCCTCGGCCAGAACGGCGATCTCGCCGTGCCCGGGCCCGGGACCATCATGAGCACGGCCGATCTCATCCTGGTTTGCGATCATCGAGGAGAGGGCACCTCGAGCTGGGTGGCACCCCTGGCGACCGCGGGCTACCGACTGGAGTCGACCGGCAACCTGCGCCAGACCCTCCTGGCCCTGGCCCGGGGGCGCCCGGCCGTCATCGTGATCGATCCGCTGGCCAGCGGGGGCGAGGTCGAGCTGGACGCCATCGCCCGCTGCCGCCCCCAGGAGCCCCCCACCCCGGTGCTGGTGGTGGCCGACGCCCAGGATCCGCGGCCCACGGTCGTGGGGACGCGCACCCTGGAGACGGGCCTGTGGGACCTCGTCTATCGGGACGCGCCGATCGAGGAGTTCCTGATGCGCATCAAGGGCCTGCAGGTGCGGCAGCGGCAGATGAGCGAGACCCAGGCCGAGATGCAGGAGCTGCGCCACCGGGCCTACCACGACGACCTCACCGAGCTCCTGCGGGGCGAGACCTTCCGCTTCCGCGTGCGGGAGCACTTCTCCGCCGCCCAGCGCCACGGGCTCGACCTGGCCCTCCTGCACCTGGACCTGGACGACTTCGGGGCGGTCAACAAGGAGCACGATCACCTGGTGGGCAACTACCTGATCGAGAAGGTGGGAGGGGTGATCCAGGGGGCCCTGAGGGCCGAGGACGTCGCCGGCCGGCTGGGCGGGGACGAGTTCGGCGTGCTCCTGCCCTACACCCGCAAGATCGACGCGGCCACCGTGCTCCAGCGCCTGCTGAGCACCATCAGCGACCTGTCCGGGCGGCCCCCGGGCGCCAAGGGCGAGATCTCCGTCAGCGCCAGCGTCGGCTTCGAGACCTTCAACGGCCGGGACCTCGACACGGTGGACACCCTGCTGTGCCACACCGAGGAGGCCCTCCACGAGGCCAAGCGCCGGGGCGGCAACCGGGGCGTCTACTACCGCGACCTCCGGCGGTACGACCCGTCCGACGACGCCGGCGAGCCGCCCGTCCGGCCACCCCGCTCGAGCTAAGTGTCCCGAGTCAGGAGTTCGTGCACACATCTCGCGCCCCTGGCGGCCCCTGGCGGCGTTGCAGCTCCTCCGAGTATTGCGTGCGAATACGCGTCGTCGCTGCGCCTAGCCAGAGCCCACCAGGGGCGCGATCTGTGCACTCGAACTTCTGACTCGGGACACTAGCGAAGAAGCAGCACGCGCAGCCAGTCCGCCCGGTCGGCCACGTGGAAGTCGTCGGCCATGTCCACCTCGAGGACGAGTTCGCGGGCCCCGGCGAGGTCCACGGCCGGAATGGAGACGGGGGCCTGACCTCCCCGCAGGACTCGGCTGGCCCACCGCTCCTCCCCGTCGACCAGGATCCTGAACACCACCGAGCCCCGGGCCGGCAGCTGGAGCACCTGGTCGTCGACGGCCGCGCTGCCGCGCAGGGAGCGCCAGCGGCCGTCCAGCTCCCAGCCCAGCCGGCTGGGCGCGTGCACGCCGATCCCCCGGGTCCAGCTCCGCCCCCCCGCCACCAGCGGGGTCCCGGTCACCGAGCGATCCATCCGGTGGGGCCAGGTCATCCCCATGTCGTCGCCGAAGGGGGAGCCCTCCTCGGCCCGGCTCGGGGGCAGGTCGGAGAGGAAGGCGATGCTGCCGTCGTCGAGGGCGATCTCCGAGATGGCCTCGAGCGGCAGGCCGACCGGCGCCGAGCCCCCCACCTCCAGCAGGCACCCGGCCCGGCTCAGGGCCTGGAGGCGGCCTCGCAGGCGCCCCCCGTCGATCAGGTCGACCGCGACCGGGAGCCCCTCGACCGCCTCGCCCTCGGGCTCCTCCTCGAGGGGCGCCACGAAGAGCGCGGCGAGCTCGTCCCACGGAAACAGCCGGCTTCCGAGGAGGCTGTCGAAGCGCACGCCCTCGGGTGTGAGCTCCTCCACCGTGCCGTCCACGCGATCCACCGCGCCCCGGCGTACCCACAGCAGGCGGTCGCCCTCGGGAGCCGGCCCCGCGGCCTCCCCGGCCGGGATGCGGTCGGGGAACTCCAGGCTGCGCAGATCGTCGATGCGCAGCGCCAGCGAGATGCGGCCCACCAGCTCGATCTCGAGCTCCTCCCCCCGCCCGCCGACCGGGCGGCCAAAGAGCCGGTTGCCGCCGGCCAGGGTGATCTCGGCCAGGGGGCCGGCGTCCGCGGAGATCGGCAGGGGGTCGAGGCCCTCGAAGCGAATCAGGACCGCCCCCTCCCGGCCCAGGAGCTCGGCGGAGAGCTCCGCCAGATCCCTGCGGGTCAGGTCCCCGTCGGCGGCCTCCAGGAGCGCGACCGGATCCTCCCGTCCGGGAGCGGCGCCGAGCAGCACCGGGAGCAGGAGGAGGAGCGCCGCGCCGGGGAAGGCCCGGCGTCGGGTCGCTGCGAATCGGGATCGAGCTCGGGACACCACGGGAACATCCTAGCGCAGCCCCGCCGGCGAGTCCCAGGCTGTCAGGATGGCAGGCCCCGCGATCGATCGCGCGCGCCGCTGCCAACCTGGCAGCAGGGCCTGGGAGGGTGCCGGGCCGGGGAGGCGCCCTGCCGCCGCGCCGGGAGGCACGGTGCCCCGCGGCACCCTTCTTGCTTCCGCCAGGGCCGGCGCCCGTGCTGCGCCGCGCCGCCCCCCCGGGAGCTCGGCGCGCCGGCCCGCTCGCCAGCCCGTTCGATCCTAATCGGCTTCCCGCCGCGCCTTCCGGCCCTGCCCCGGCGTGGCGCTTCCTCGTGGCTCGGGGCCCTCCCCGCCGCAACCAGCGACGAAAGCAGTCCATTCCATGGCCAAGCAGATGGTATTCGAGGCGGATGCGCGCGACGCGATCCGCCGCGGAGTGGAGAAGCTCTCCAAGGCCGTCACCAGCACCCTGGGTCCGCGGGGACGCAACGCGGTCCTCGACAAGGGCTGGGGCGCGCCGCAGATCACCAAGGACGGCGTCTCCGTGGCCGAGGAGGTCCAGCTCCAGGACCCCTACGAGCAGCTCGGGGCGCAGCTCGTCAAGGAGGTGGCCCAGAAGACCTCCGACGTGGCGGGCGACGGCACCACCACCGCGACCCTGCTGACCGAGGCCATCTTCCGCCAGGGCCTGCGCTACATCACCGCCGGGGCGTCCTCGGCGCGGCTGGTGCGCGCCCTGCACGACGGCACCCAGGCCGTGGTCGACGCCCTGGACCGCGCCAGCAAGCCCATCCAGGGCAACGAGGAGGTCCGGCAGGTGGCCAGCATCTCGGCCAACAACGACCCCGGCGTGGGCCGCATCATCGGCGAGGCCATGGAGAAGGTCGGCAAGGACGGCGTCATCACCTGCGAGGAGGGCAAGACCCTGGAGACCGCCGTGGACGTGGTCGAGGGGATGCAGTTCGACCGCGGGTACATCTCGCCGCACTTCGTCACCGACGCCAACACCATGCAGGTGGTCTTCGAGAAGCCCCTGATCCTGGTGCACGAGGCCAAGATCTCCAACGTGCAGAAGCTGCTGCCCCTGCTGGAGACCATCAAGAACTCCAACCGCACCCTGCTGATCATCGCCGAGGACGTCGAGTCCGAGCCCCTGGCGACGCTGGTGGTCAACAAGCTGCGCGGCGTGGTCAAGTGCTGCGCGGTCAAGGCCCCCGGCTACGGCGACCGCCGCAAGGCCATGCTCGAGGACATCGCCGCCGTCACCGGGGCGAACCCGATCATGAAGGATCTGGGCATCGAGCTCGACAAGATCGGGCCCTCCGACCTGGGCAGCGCCCGGCGGGTGGTGATCACCGGCGATGACACCACCATCGTCAAGGGCACCGGCTCCCAGGAGGCCGTCGAGGGCCGCATCACCATGATCCGGGGGCAGATCGAGGCCACCACCTCGGACTACGACCGCGAGAAGCTCCAGGAGCGGCTGGCCAAGCTGACCGGCGGCATCGCCCAGATCAACGTGGGCGGCGCCACCGAGACCGAGGTCAAGGAGCGCAAGGCGCTCATCGAGGACGCCCTGCACTCGACCCGCGCGGCGGTCGACGGCGGCATCCTTCCGGGGGGCGGAGTGGCCCTCCTGCGGGCCCGCGAGGCCGTCCAGGCCCTGCGCCAGGACGAGGACCAGGACTGGAACATGGGCCTCGACATCCTCTACGAAGCCCTGTCCCAGCCCCTGAGCCGGATCGCCCAGAACGCCGGCTTCGACGGCGCCGTGGTGGTCCACCGGGTCCTGCGCGAGAAGAAGAAGACCTGGGGCTTCGACGCCAACCGCTGCGAGTACGTCGACATGCTGGAGGCCGGCATCATCGACCCCACCAACGTGACCAAGGCCGCGCTCCAGAACGCGGTGAGCGTCGCCTCCCTGCTGCTCTCCACCGACGCCCTGGTGACCGACAAGCCCGAGCCCAGGAAACCCGCCGGCGGCGGCGGCGAGATGGACGAGATGGGCGGCATGGGCGGCATGGGCGGCATGGGCGACATGGGCGGCATGGGCGGCATGGGTGGCATGGGTGGCATGGGCGGCATGGGAGGCATGGGTGGCATGGACTTCTGATCCGCCCGACTCCCCCGCACCACCCCACCGACCCCCTGACCCCCTTCCGAATCCTCCCCACCGCCCCCTGGACCGAATACCGAAGAGGCTGCAAGCATCATGGCCAAGCAGATCATGTTCGACGAGACCGCGCGTCAGAAGATGCGCGTGGGCATCGAGAAGCTCAACCGCACCGTCCGGGTCACCCTGGGCCCGGCGGGTCGCAACGTCATCCTCCAGAAGTCCTTCGGCTCACCCCAGGTGACCAAGGACGGCGTCACCGTGGCCAAGGAGATCGAGCTCACCGATCCCTTCGAGAGCATGGGCGCCAAGCTGGTCCGCGAGGTGGCCAGCAAGACCAACGACGTGGCCGGTGACGGCACCACCACCGCCACCGTGCTGGCCGCGTCCATCTTCAACGAGGGCCTGCGCTACCTGGCCACGGGGGTCAACACCATCGCCCTGCGCAACGGCATCGACAAGGCCGTGGCGGCCGCCGTGCAGGCGGTCGGCGAGCAGTCGCGCAAGGTCAAGACTCGCGAGGAGAAGGCCAACGTTGCCGCCATCAGCGCCAACAACGACGGCGCCATCGGCGAGCTCCTGGCGGACGCCTTCGAGAAGGTGGGCAACGACGGCGTGATCACCATCGAGGAGAACAAGGGCCTGGAGACCGAGCTGGACGTGGTCGAGGGCATGCAGTTCGACAAGGGCTACCTCTCGCCCTACTTCGCCACCGACCTCACCAAGCTCACCGCCGAGTTCGAGGACTGCTACCTCTTCGTCTACGAGAAGAAGGTCAGCAACGTGCGCGACTTCGTGCCGGTGCTGGAGGCCGCCGCCCAGCTCGGCAAGCCGCTGGTGATCGTGGCCGAGGACATCGAGGGCGAGGCCCTGGCCATGCTGGTCATCAACCGGCTCAAGGGCATCCTCAACGTGTGCGCGGTCAAGGCCCCCGGCTTCGGCGAGCGCCGCAAGTCCTACCTGGGCGACCTGGCCGCCCTGACCGGCGGCACCGCCATCACCGAGGACCTGGGCATCTCCCTGGACAAGGTGACCACCAAGCACTTCGGCCGCGCCCGGCGCGTCCTGATCACCAAGGACACCACCACCATCGTGGGCGGGGGCGGCAGCAAGCGCAGCATCGACGAGCGCTGCGAGCAGATCCGCGTGCAGATCGAGAACACCCGCTCGGACTACGACCGCGAGAAGCTCCAGGAGCGCCTGGCCAAGCTGACCGGCGGCGTGGCGGTGATCAAGGTCGGCGGCGAGACCGAGGCCGAGATGAAGCAGCGCAAGAGCCTGGTGGAGGACGCCCTCAACGCCACCCGCGCGGCCGTCGAGGAGGGCATCGTGCCCGGCGGCGGGGTCGCCCTGCTGCGCGCCATCGAGGCGGTCGGCGCGGTGCGCACCCGCGGCGACGAGCGCTACGGCGTCCGCATCGTCGAGCGCGCCCTCGAGGAGCCCCTGCGCCAGATCGCCGACAACTCCGGCGAGGACGGCTCGGTGGTGGTCGAGATGGTGCGCGAGAGGGCCAAGACCCACGGCTTCGACTCGATGACCGGCCGCTACGGCGACATGTTCAAGGCCGGCATCATCGACCCCGCCAAGGTGGTGCGCAGCGCGCTGCAGAACGCCGCCTCCATCTCGGGGCTGCTCCTGACCACCGACACCATGGTCACCGAGCTCAAGGAGGAGAAGGACCAGGTCGCCGGCAGCCTGGCCTGATCCCGACCGATCGGCCTCCTCCCCGCCGTCCGAGGGCCGGGGGGAGGCCGGCTCCTCTCGCTGGCGAGGCCCGCGCCCCCCTCGGACACCTGCGAAGCACCCCATGAGCCAGAAGCGAGACTACTACGAGGTCCTGGGCGTCGAGCGGGGCGCGTCGCAGGACGAGATCAAGCGGGCCTACCGCCGGATGGCCCTGAAGCACCACCCCGACCGCAACGAGGGGAACCCCGAGGCCGAGGAGCGCTTCAAGGAGGCCGCCGAGGCCTACGACGTCCTGAGCGACGCGCAAAAGCGCCAGCAGTACGACCAGTTCGGCCACGCCGCCTTCGGGCCGACCGGGGCGCCGGGCACGCGCTTCACCAACATCGAGGACATCTTCGAGGCCTTCGGGGACATCTTCGGCGGCGGGGGCATCTTCGGCGACCTCTTCGCCGGCGGCGGCCGCCGCCGGCGCGGCGGCCCTCGGCCGGGGCGCGACCTGCGGATCATCCTCGACCTCTCCCTGGGGGAGATCGACCAGGGGGTCGAGCGGGTGGTCGAGCTCAAGCGCATGGACCAGTGCGAGCGCTGCTCGGGCAACGGCTGCGAGCCGGGCACGGGGATCGCCACCTGCCCCACCTGCGGGGGCCGCGGCCAGGTCCACCGCAGCCAGGGCTTCTTCACCATGGCCGCCCCCTGCCAGGCCTGTGGCGGCCGGGGCCAGAGCCCCGAGAGCCGCTGCCGCACCTGCTCGGGCCAGGGCCGGGTCCCGCACAAGAGCGAGATCAAGATCCAGATCCCGGCCGGGATCGAGGAGGGCGTGCGCCTGAGGGTCGCCGGCCAGGGAGACCAGGGGGACGCCGGCGCGCCGCGCGGGGACCTCTACTGCATGATCCGGGAGCGCGAGCACCGGATCTTCCAGCGCAGCGGGGCCGACCTGATCACCGAGATCCCGCTGAGCTTCGCCCAGATGGCCCTAGGCGCCGCCGTGGAGGTGCCCACCCTGCGGGGCCGCGCCGAGATGAAGATCCCCGCCGGCACCCAGAGCGGCAAGGTCTTCCGGCTGCGGGGAGAGGGCATGCCCTACATGGACTCACGCGGCCGGGGCGACCAGCTGGTACGCGTCTTCATCGAGGTCCCCACCAAGCTCACCGACCGCCAGCGGGAGATCCTGACCGAGTTCGGGGAGATCGAGGAGAAGACCTCGGGCCACAAGTCCCTGTTCGAGAAGATCGCCAACTACTTCAACTGACATGAAGCCGCGAACGAAGAAGGGCAAGGAGCGAGAGCCCGAGGACCGGCCGGACGAGACCGCGGAGAAGCAGGCCCCGGAGGAGGAGCTCGCGGAGGTCGAGGGTGAGGCCGAGTCCGAGCTCGAGCAGGCCATCCGCGAGCGGGAGGAGTTCCGCGCCCACTGGCAGCGGGCCCAGGCCGACTGCCAGAACCTGCGCCGCCGGCACCTCGCCGAGCTGGACGCCGGGCGCCGGCGCGCCATGCAGCCCCTGCTCCACAACCTGCTGACCGTGCTGGACCACCTGGAGATGGCCCTGGCCTGCCCCACCACCACGGAGGAGAGCCGGAACCTGGCCATGGGCGTGCGGCTCACCTGCGACCAGCTCCTGTCGGCGCTCAAGGAGGAGGGGGTCGAGCCCCTGCCGGAGGAGGGTCCCTTCGACCCCACCCGGCACGAGGCGGTCGAGACGGTCGAGGAGTCGGAGGCGGAGCCCGGGGCCCTGGTGCGCACCCTGCGCAAGGGCTACGCCTGGGGCGAGCAGGTGCTGCGCGCCGCCCGCGTGGTGGTCGCCGCGGGGCCCGAGGAGGAGGAGAGCTCCGAGGACGAGGACCCCCAGGACGAGGTGCCGGAGGAGGGATAGAGGCCATGCCGACCTACGACTACCGGTGCCGCAGCTGCGGCCATCGCTTCGAGCTCTTCCAGTCGATGAGCGAGCGCGTGAAGCGCAAGTGCCCGGAGTGCGCCACCCCCTCCCTCGAGCGCCTCATCGGGCCGGGAGCCGCGATCATCTTCAAGGGGAGCGGCTTCTACCAGACCGACTATCGCTCGGCGTCCTATCGCGAAGGCGCCAAGGCCGAGCGCAAGGCCCGGGAGAAGAAGTCCGAGCCCAAGGGCGAGAAGAAGGCCAAGGACAAGGCCAAGGCGAAGTAGGGCGGTCGGGGCCGGAGGAGCCGGGCGTCCGGCGGTGGCTCGCCCCCCCCCCCGCCCACACCACCTCAGCCGAACAGCTCCCCCACCAGCTCCGCGATCGCCGCCGAGTCGTTGTCCCCGATCACCCGGTCGGCGGCCTCCAGCACCTCCGGCACCGCGTTCTCCATGGCGCAGGAGAGCCCCGCGCGGCGCAGCATGGGGAGGTCGTTGCCGGCGTCGCCCACCGCGACCACGCGCGCGGCCTCGATCCCGAAGCGCTCCTCGAGGTGCCGCAGCGCCTCCCCCTTCCCGCGGCAGGGGGGGTGCAGATCGACCACCTGGACGGGGCTCTGCCGGTGCGTGGGGAGGGAATCGAGCGCGAAGTGGGTCACGTAGGCCGGCTGGCCGATTCCCTCCTCGATCTCCCGGCAACAGGCGGCCGAGTCGGCGCAATGCTCGGAGAAGAAGGTGATCCGGATGGTGAACTCGGCGTCCAGCCCATCCGGGTCGGTGTACACCAGGCCGGTCAGGAGGCGCAGGGCGTCCCGCTCGGTCTCGGTCTCCGGCTCGAGCGCGTACTTGACGCCGGCGCACATGCTGATCATCCGGTACCCCCGGCGTCGGCCGACCTCCAGGGCGCGGCGACGGGTGCGGTTGGAGAGGATCCGCTCCTCGATCAGGCGGCGCTCCTTCGGGCACCAGATCCCCGCGCCGTTGTAGACCACCGCCGGCGACTCCAGCCCCAGCTCCGCCAGCAGGGGGTCGGTCGCCAGCTCCGAGCGCCCGGTGACGATCATCACCCGCACGCCGTCCCGCTCGGCCGCGCGCAGGGCCTCGCGGTTGAGGGGGTGGACCCGCCCCTGCTCGTTCAGGAGCGTGCCGTCGAGGTCCAGGAGCAGGGCTTCGGGATCGGGGGGGGCGGACACGGCCGGGATTGTACGGCCGGGAGCGCCGCGCGACAGCTCAGGGCGCCTCCAGATCGATCCGCTGCGTCTCGCCGCCGACCACCTGCACCTCGCGCTCGGGAGGGGTGTCGTAGGGATCCCGGTTCGGGCCGTAGCTGCGCAGGGAGAGGAGCCAGCGGCCCGGGGTGAGCCCGGTGAGCTCGGCCTGACCGCGCTCGTCGGTGATGGTCGAGGCGGGGCGGGGCGGCTCCTCGGATTGCCCCTCGGCGAAGCGGACCGTCACGATCAGGTTCCGTCCGGGCGAGCCGTCGCTGGCGATGGCGCTCACCGCGATCCTCCCCGCCAGCGCCAGCTCGAAGTCCACGCCGTGGCGCACCTCGCCGGGCTCGAGCGTCAGCTCCTCGGAGTGGCCGGGCTGGACGTCGGGCCCCTCGGCGCGGACCGCCAGCGGCTGGCCGTGCTCGAGCCCGCGCAGGGCGTAGCGGCCGCGGCCGTCGGTGCGCTGGCGGGTGCCGCCCGCCGAGCCCCCGAAGGCCAGGCCCCCACCCCCCCAGCCCGAGATCATGATCTGGCCTCGGAGGGCGTTGCCCTTGACCTTCTCGGCCCACACCTCGATCCCGGCCAGGGGCTTCCCGTCGAGATCCGTGACCCGGCCCTCGATGATCGTCACGGGCAGGTCCAGGTCCAGCTCGAGGTCCACGCCGGCCAGGTCGACCGGGTGCTCGTAGGGCATCTGGCGGGCGGGGTGGGTGACCTCCAGGGTCCAGGCCCCGGCGCGGATGCCCTCGAGACGCCAGGCGCCGGAGCCGTCGCTGCGGGTCTGGGGACCGCCGCCGCTGCCAAGGAACTGATAGAGCATCCGGTCCCTCTCGCTCCCCTCGCGGCGCTCGTGGAGGCTCAGGGTGGCGCCGGAGAGGAGCTGCCCCCCCTCCCGCACCGTGCCGAAGAGAGCCGCCCGCGCCGCGGCCGTCAGGACCAGCTCGGCGGTGACGCCCTCGACCACCTGGACCTCGCTCCACGCGGGGCCGTCTCCCCGGCCCATGTCGAGGCGGGCCTGGAAGTCCCCCATGAAGAAATCGCCCCCCGAGTCCTCGGCCAGCCGGAAGCGATGCAGCCCGGGCTCGAGGTGGTCGAAGAGCACCTCGCCGGCCTCGTCGCTCACGCGCTCCATGCCCCCCATGCCGAGCATCCGCCCGGCTCCGGCGACCTCGGGCACCTGGTGGAGCACCTGCTCGCCGGGCATGGGCGACTCGTCCGTTCCGGCCACGCGGACCAGCACCGAGCCCCCCGGCCCGAGCAGGACCTCGCGCTCGACCGGCTCGCCGATCGGCAGGGTCGCGGACGGGCCCCTCCAGGGGGCGTGGGCGCCGTGGGTCACCCGCAGGCTGCACACCTCGCCCTCGAAGCTGGACAGGGTCGCGCGGCCGGCGGCGTCGGTCACGGCGCTGTGCTGCTCCTCGAGACCGGAGGGCCCGGAGCGCCCCATGCGCATGCGCCGGCTGGTGGCCGGGTCGAGGTCGCGGGACAGCACCACCAGCGCCCCCTCCACGGGCTCGCGGGTCTCCCGGTCGAGCACGCTCACGCTCACCACGGCCGAGGGCTCGATGCGCAGCACGCCCAGGTCGAGCTCCTCGCCGGCTCGCACCGGGATCTTCTCGCGCCGCAGCCGTCGGTAGCCCGTGGCTCCGATCTCCAGGACCGCCTGGCCCGGATTCGCCTCGACCTGCACCGGAGCCCGCACCCTCCCCTCGGGGTGGTGGGTGATCGGGTCGTCGTTCTCGTCCACCACCGGCCGCGGCCAGCGCGCGCCCACCGAGACCTCGAAGTCGGTGAGCGGCCGGCCGGTCCGGCCGTCGATCACCTGGAACACGAGCGCGGCCTCGGGCCGGAAGGGCAGCTCCACCCCGCGGTCGCCCGAGCGGGCGGGCACCGCGGGGGACAGACCGCGGCCGAAGATGTGCGAGCCCTTCTCGCGCGCCTCCAGGACGTAGTCGCGCTCGCCCCGCAGGCCCTGCAGGAGGAAGCCGCCGTCCCGCGCCACCGCGGCCCGGCGCACCTCCCCCTCGCCGAAGCGCGCGAAGGGCGAGGGGTTGCGGTCGCCCGGGCGCGCCGTCACCGAGACGTCCTCGGCCCTCTCGGGGGGCATGCCGACCACCGTCCCGGCGATCTCGTAGCCGGGCTCGAGCACGACGTCGCGGCCGTGGATCTCCTCGCCCGGCCGGGCGGCCTCGCCCTCGACCTCCGCGTCGGGGTGCTCCTGCGAGCGCACCCGCAGGCGCCAGGGCCCGGCGGGGAGCTGATCGACGCGGTAGCCGCCGTCCTCCCCGGAGGTGGCGACCAGGGGCCCGGAGCGCTCGCCCCCCAGGAGGAAGATCCCGGCCCGCTCGACGCCCAGGCGCTCGAACTCGGCGCCCGCCACGGGGCGGCCGAGGGTGTCGAGCACCCGGCCGGTGACCACGACGCCCGGCAGCAGCACGACCGTCTCCAGCTCGTGCCGCGGGGCGGAGGCCAGGCGGATGTCGTCGCGGTCGTAGGGCGCGAAGCCGGCCGCCCTCACGGCGATCCGCAGGATGCCGGGCGCGGGGCCCGAGACCTCGAAGCGGCCCTGGGCGTCGGTGGTGGTGTCCCAGCTCTCCCCGAAGGAGCGGAAGACGTCGGCCATGTCCAGGGGAAGGCCGGCCCCCTCCCCGTTGGCGAACAGCACCCTGGCCCCGGCCACGGGCGCCCCGACCTCGTCGATCACCCGGCCCGCGACCCGGGGAGGCGCGGGCCCGTCGGTCTCGGGGGCGGGAACGCCCGTCCCCTCGGGCCCCTGGTGGACGTGCTCGGCCCGGCCGGCGGGGGCGGCGCCGGGGACGATCAGATCGGCGTCCGGCCCGGCGCTACCGGCGCCTCCCGGGCCGGCGAGGGGGAGCCCGGCCACCTCGGGCCCGGACCCGGTCCCCCCGGGCCGGAGCCCGAACCAGGCGGCTGCGGCCAGGCCGATCAGGAGCACGAGGGCCAGAATGGCGAGTTGCGGGCGCATGGGACTCCTCCCCCGGTCGATGGCACGGCTGGTTGCGAGTGGCGGCCCTCACGCCGCTCCCGGGAGGGCCGGGGGCCATTCTACCCCCTTGGAACCCGGCTACGGAGCTGAGCCGGAGGGGGTTGGCCAAGCGAAGACGTCCCCCCCGTTCTTTCCTTCCCATAACATTGATGGATTCGGGGGGACACCCCGGCTTGCGCCCGATGGCCCGGGGCGGTCGAATGAACGGGTTCCCGGCCCGCGACCGGGAAGAAGGCAGGCCCACGCGCGTATCCGTGGGACGACCACCGCGCCGCCGAAGGCGCCCTGCAGGAGCCCGCTCATGTCGAGACCGCAGCACCTGGCCTGGCTGGCGGCGGCCGCCGTCGCCGTGTCCCTCCTCGCCCCCCCCGCCTCCGCCCAGGTGCCCAAGATGGGCACCAAGTACTACGAGGACAACATCGACCTGGGCTTCAAAATCAAGATGCCCAAGGGCTGGGAGTTCATCCCTCCCCAGCCCGGGGAGACCACCCTGATCGGCAAGTACGTGCCCAAGCTGCGGGTGGGGGTCAGCATCGATCCCCAGAACTCCATCGCCCTGGAGAGCTGGCTGCTCAAGTTCGATCGCCGCTCGGGCGGCAGCTCGACCGAGATCGAGGACCAGGACGGCAACAAGATCGAGATCGGCTCGTCCGGCGCCGAGGACGTGACCGAGTGGATCGGGCAGCGCCTCAGGGGCAAGTACACCGAGACCGCCGAGAAGGAGCACACCGTCAGCAAGGTCCGGATGGTCGAGCGGCAGTACAGCCGTTCCCTGGGCAGCGGCGCGGTCGGCCTGTACGCGGCCACCTTCATGCTCCACCCCGACTGCGAGGTGGCGGTGGTGTTCATCGGCAACGGCGGCAAGAAGAAGTGGAGGAAGTACGAGTCGGTGTTCCGCAAGCTGGCCAAGAGCTTCAAGCCGGTGGAGATCGAGCGCCTGGAGGTCTCCACCGACTCCTCCTTCCGGGGCCGCAAGCGGGCCAAGCTGCAGGCCGAGGTGGCCAAGAACCCCGGCTGGGAGCTGTACGAGACGGACAACTACTTCGTCATCTCCAACACCTCCGACGCGCAGTTCCTCAAGGAGCTGCTGCTGCGGCTGGAGGCCATCCGCGAGATCTACGAGGAGACCTACCCGCCCGAGCAGGCCATCGAGATGTACGAGAGGGCCCAAGCGGCCGAGGCGGCCGAGAAGGAGAAGAAGAAGGCGGAGGAGGGCGAAGAGGCCGACGAGGAGCCGACCTACGTCGATCAGGGGGGCGACCCCATCGAGCGTTCGCGCTGCTGTGTGGTGCGGGTCTGCAAGGACCAGTCGCAGTACCACGGCTACGGGGGTCCGGGCGGCTCGGCCGGCTACTGGAATTTCATGGACGAGGAGCTGGTCATCTACGACGACCAGGCCAGCGGAGGCCGGCGCAACACCTGGGCCACGCTGAACCACGAGGCCTTCCACCAGTACATCTTCTACTTCTACGGGAACATCAGTCCGCACATCTGGTACAACGAGGGCTCGGGGGACTTCTACAGCGGCTATCAGCTCAAGTCGGGCAAGTTCAAGCTGAAGCCCTTCGACTGGCGCCAGCGCCTGATCCAGCAGATGATCCGCGACCACACCGAGGAGGACCCCGGCTACGTCCCCCTCGAGGAACTGGTGCGCTGGACCAAGGCGCAGTACTACGGCACCAACGACTACGGCTTCAGCGGGGGGTACATGTACGCCCAGGGCTGGTCGTACATGTACTTCCTGCGCCAGGGGATCAAGGGCAAGGTCCGCGGCTGGAACGACGACTGGGACTCGATCCTGGACGTCTACCTGGAGACCCTGCTGATGGAGCGGGACCTCGACAAGGCCATCGACGCCGCCTTCGCCGGGGTGGACTTCGAGGAGATGACCGATTGCTGGGTGAACTACACGCTGAAGGAGTGAGCAGCATGGATTCCAGACCCGTAAGCGGCCGTACGGCCGCGAGGCTCGCGGTCCCGGGTGCGCTGGCGACCCTCCTGGCGCTGGCCCTGCTGGTCCCGCCCGCCCGGGGGGACCGGGTCATCACCTCCGATGGCCGGATCATCACCCCGCAGAAGGCGCGGGAGGTGCCCGAGGGCTACCGGCTGACCTTCGAGCACGGCGAGGTCCTGATCACCGACACCTCCGTGATCGAGGAGATCGAGATCGAGGGGGACATGTCGGACTACGTCCCCGAGAACGACGACGAGCGGGAGAAGCTGGAGGACGGCTTCGTCCGCTACCGGGGCCGGTGGCTCAGCAAGCCGGCCTACAAGGCCCAGCTGGACCGCGAGTTCAAGGCCAGCAAGAAGCGGCTCGACGAGCTCGCCGCGCACAACGACTTCGGCAACCCCTGGGAGAAGGAGACCAAGCACTTCCTCATCAAGACCAACACCTCCCCGGAGCTCCTGGAGTACTACGCCGAGCTGCTGGAGACCTACTACGGGATCATGGACAAGCGCGTCGGCATCAGCCCCACGCCGACCTACCGTCGCAAGAAGATGACGGTCAAGATCTACAAGAGCATGGAGGAGTTCCTGGAGTGGTCGGAGGAGTTCGGGGTGAGCTACGGCGTCCTGGGCTTCTTCACCTCCTACGACGACTCCCTCAACTTCTACCACGACTACGCCGAGCCGGCCCGCACCGACTGGGTGGCGCTGCACGAGTGCACCCACCTGCTGACCTTCCTGATCGACCAGCAGTTCCACCCCCAGATCTGGCTCAACGAGGCGGTGGCCGACTACTTCGGCTCGGCGGAGATCACCCGCGACAAGCGCGGCAAGCTGAAGATCGAGCCCGGGAAGCTGCAGATCGACCGGATCCTGACCGTGCAGGAGGCCTTCAAGGAAGGCAACCACATCCCCCTCAAGAAGCTCTTCTTCATCAAGCGCTCCAACTTCCACGGCTTCGAGTACGCCCACGCCTGGTCCTTCGTCTACTTCCTGAACAACTACAAGAAGGGCAAGTACCAGAAGGGCTTCAACCGCTTCTTCAAGGGCCTCTACACCCTGGAGAAGGGCATCGAGTACTCGTCCGTGCCGGGGCCCCCGCCCACCGGCACCTGGAAGGAGGTCTCTCCCCAGGGCATCCAGGACTACCTGCTCAAGCGCCTGGGCACCAAGGACCTGGCCAAGATGGAGGTGGAGTGGCGCAGGTTCATCGAGGGCCACGAGCTGGACGCCCCCCGGGCGCGCCTCAAGCGCGGCCTGCGCGCGATGGGCGAGTTCGAGTTCAAGGAAGCCCTGGAGGACCTGGACGCCGCCATCGAGGCCGGCCTGGAGGACCCCCAGGCCTACGCCGCCCGGGGCATGGCCCTGGCTTTTTCGGGCAAGAAAAGCGAGGCCGAGGCCGATCTGAGGAAGGCCATCGAACTGGATCCCCTGAACGCCGCCTACCGCTACCAGCTCTCCAGCGTCCTGTCGGGCCACATGGTGGCGGGGCTCGCCATGGGGGGCATCCAGGTGCGGGTGGAGGGGGGCGACGCCCTGAAGAACCTGGATCCGGAGATCAAGGCCGAGGCCCGCGCCATGGCCGGCCTGGCCATGGACCTGGATCCCCAGAACGACGGGTACCGCGACTGGTACCGCCGATTCGAGTAGAGACCGTGAGCGCATCCCATCTCAATCCCCTCCTGAGGTCCCTGGGCCTGCCGCTGGGGCTCCTCTTCCTCGGCGGGCTGCTCCTGTCCGGCTGCGCCGGCAGCCGCAAGGTCCAGGAGCCGACCCTGGAGGTCCTGACCTCCGGCGGCCGGGAGCTGGGGGTCTCCACCGACTTCGGGGTCGTCTTCCTGGGCCGCACCGCGCGGTCCGGCGAGGTGGAGCTGGTGTCCTGGTACGGGGACGGGCCCGGCACCGAGCTCTCGGTCATCGAGCCCCTGGGGGGCGGCCTCTACACGGCCGAGACCGAGATCCGCCTGCCGTCCACCGCCATGACCTTCCAGGCCCCGCGCCCCGGCCGGGCCGTCTCGATCGTGGGACGCCGCGGTTCCCACGTCTGGACCGCCGAGGCGAGGGTGAGGGAGGACCCCCGGGTCCAGGGCCTCCTGCTCAGCGTGCCGAACGAGCTCCGCGGCCGCCCCGAGCGCCTGGGTGCCGGGGTCTACGTCGACGACGAGGCGACCGGCCAGCGCCGCCTCCTGGGCCTGGTCTCCGGCCAGGTCAGCCTGCGCGCCCCCGACGGCGCCCAGCGCAGCTACCTGACGGTGGTCGGCCCCGACCAGCTCTGGCGGCTGGTGGCCCAGCGCCGCAACATCCAGGTCAAGCCCCGCTGGGTGTACCGGGACGACATCCTCTAGACGCTGCGGCGCCGAGCGCCGATCGGTCTAGAGGTCTTGGGCGCCCGTTGCGTGGGCCTGGCAACCGAGCTACGGCGCCCAAGGCCTCTAGCGCTCGCCGGGAGGCGAGCGCGGGCCCCGTCAGGG
>CAZTTG010000028.1:0-5980 GCA_964615935.1 uncultured Planctomycetaceae bacterium
GCGGCCAACCCCGGCCGGGGGCGGGGCGGGGGTGTGGGGGTGCGGGGCGCTCGTGCGCGGGGCGGGGGCCCCCCCCCCCGGGCGGGGGGCCCCCCCCCCGGGCGGGGGGGGGGGGGCCCCCCCGGGGGGGGGTCGATCCCACCCCCTCCACCCGGCCCCGCCTCCGCTCGCAGCGGCGCACCGTCTCCGGGCGAGGCCGACTCCCACCCGCGCCCCCTGTCCCCCGGCTCGGGGCGCCCTAGAATGCACGCCCACGCCCCCACCCCACCCCACCCCTCAGGAGCCTCTTGTGGGTCAGATCTACGACTCGATCCTCGATGCCGTCGGGCGAACCGCGATGGTGCGCTTTCAGAAGGTCGGCGGCCGCACCGGCTGCGAGCTGCTCGGCAAGTGCGAGTACCTCAATCCCGGCGGCTCGCTGAAGGACCGCATCGGCCGGCGCATGGTGCTCGAAGCCGAGAAGAGCGGGCGCATCCGGCCCGGAGACACGCTCATCGAGCCCACCAGCGGCAACACCGGCATCGGCATGGCCATGGCCGCGGCCGTGGGCGGCTACCGCATGATCATCACCATGCCCGAGAAGATGAGCCACGAGAAGCAGGTGACCCTGGAGGCCCTCGGCGCGGAGATCATCCGGACGCCGACCGAGGCGCCCTGGGACTCGCCCGAGAGCCACATCGGCGTGGCCAAGGAGCTCGAGAAGATCCTGCCCAACGCCCACATCCTGGATCAGTACTCCAATCCCGACAACCCGGACGCCCACTACGAGGACACGGCGACCGAGATTCTCGATCAGACCGGCGGGCACCTGGACGTTTTCGTCTGCGGGGCGGGCACCGGCGGGACCATCACCGGAACGGCGAGGAAGCTCAAGGAGGAGCTCCCCGGGGTGTCGATCGTGGGCGTCGACCCGGTGGGCTCGATCCTGGCCGGCCCCGGACCCATCACGACCTACAAGGTGGAGGGCATCGGCTACGACTTCATTCCGGACGTGCTCGACCGCGAGGTGGTCGACGAGTGGATCAAGACCGAGGACCGGGAGTCCTTCCTGATGGCCCGCCGCCTGATCCGCCAGGAGGGCCTCCTGTGCGGCGGCAGCTCGGGTTCGGCCGTGGTGGCGGCCCTGCAGGTGGCCGAGCGCGTGGGTCCCGGCAAGCGCATCGTGGTCATCCTGCCCGACTCGGTCCGCAACTACATGACCAAGTTCGTGGACGACCAGTGGATGCGGGAGAACGGCTTCGTCGAGCCGGGCTGGGAGGAGCACTCGATGGCCCAGATCCTCCGCGCCATGCCCCGCCGCGAGCTCTTCACCGTCTCCAGCCCGGATCTGGTCGCCGACGCGCTGGCGCTGATGAAGGAGAAGGGCGTGGGCCAGCTCCCGGTGGTCGACGAGGGCAAGCTGGTCGGCATCCTGACCGAGGCCGACGTCCTGGGGCGTCTGGTCGAGAACCACATCAGCATGGCCAGCACCGTGGCCGAGGTCATGTTCCGCAACGTCGACTCGGTCCACGAGAGCGAGGACGCGCGCGCCCTCTCGCAGCTCTTCGCCGACGGGAAGGTGGGCCTCGTGGTGGACGATGAGATGCGCCTGAGGGGACTGATCACCAAGATGGACCTGGTGGACGTCCTGACCCGATCCCTGGAGGCCCCCGCGACCCGCTAGCTGGCGCGCCCCGGGCCCCTCGACGGGCGCCGCCGCGGGAAGGCGACGGATGAGCCGCCATGCTCTCGCCCATGGACGCCGCAGCCGGTGAGCGCCCCAGCCGCGGGCTGACCGGACTCCTGGCCCTCTGCGTGCTCCTCACGCTAGCCATGGGGGCGATCAAGGTCTTCGCCCAGAAGGCCTCTCCCCCCGACTATGCCCTCAACCCGTCCAACTCCTACGAGGGGTGGGTCTCCATCGACGGGCACAGCCACCGCGCGGCGCGGATCGACGCCTGGTTGCGGGGCGCGGATGGGGGCGGGTCGGCGCTCCTCGATCACCTGCGGCACGACCGCCACCCGTCCTCGCTCGCCGTGCCCGTCCTGGTGGCCGGGGGGGCGCTCCTCACCGGCTCGATCCCGGTGTCCTTCCTGCTGCTCTCCCTCGCGGCGGTGGTCCTGCAGCTCCTCCTCGTGGGGCGCATCGCCGCCCGCCTGGCCCCTGGCGCGCGAGTGGCGGTACCCCTGCTGGCCGCGCTGCTCGCCGCCGGCCACTGCCTCACGATCCGCACCGCCGGACAGCTCCAGCTCGATCCCTTCGCCGCCGTCCTGGCCAGCGCGGTGGCGCTCCTGTGCATCGCCCGGGCGAGGGAGCCACGAGCGGGGAGCGCGGGCCTCCTGCTCCTCGTCCAGGTGCTGGGGGTCTTCACCAAGACCTCCCACATGCCGCTCCTGGCCGCCCCCGCCCTGAGCGGCTTCCTGGTGCTCTCGCTCAGCGGGAGCTCCTGGCGCGAGCGCCTGCGGTGCGCCGCGCAGGATCTCCTGCGCTACGCCTTGCTCCCGGCCCTCCTGTACGTCGGCTGGCTCGGCTGGCTGAGCGGCGGCGGATCCATCGCCAAGGAGGTCGATCAGCTCACCGGCTACTTCGCCCTGCGGCCCCGCGAGCTCCTCGGTTTCGCCATCGAGATGGCGCTCCTCTTCCAGGCCTTCCCGCTGCTCCTGTGGCTGCGCCGCCGCGTCCTCTCGCGGGCGGACCTCTGCGTGCTCGCCGCCCTGGCGTGCACCCTGATCGGCACGTGGATCTTCCAGCTCCCCGCCGTGCCCCGCTATTACCTGCCCGCCCTGGGCTTCCTGGCCGCCGCCTCCGCCCCCGCGCTGGCCGGCCTCCCCCTCCGCGCATCGCGGCCCGCCCTCCTCGCGCTCTATCTCCTGGGCAACTACGCCGTGGCGACCTGGTCGCTTTTGGGCCACCTGTCCTGAGCGGAGGCCGGCGGGCGGCGGGCGAAAGGGGCCTCCACCCCGGCCAGAGCCGAAGGGAGGCCCCAAGAGGAGGGAGGAGTGTCATGTACTTGGGATTTGTCGCCCGCCGTTTTGACCCCCCCAGTCGGCGGGAATACGCCTCGGGCGCCCGTAGCGGGTCCCTGGCCGCGCCGACGGGCTGGCCGGGGGCGGATCCGGGCCCCGAACGGCGTCGGCCTCCAGCGCCAGGCGGAGCCGACAGCCGCGCTCCAGGTCCCGGATCACCTCCGGCGCGGTCGTGAGGAACAGCATCCCGACCCACACCGCGGGATCCAGCGCGAGGCAGAACCGGCCGCCCCCCGCGCGCTCGAAGACCAGCGCGCGGTCGTAGCGCACCCAGCCGGCGTCCTCCTCGAGCACCCCCCGCTCCCGGCACTCGAGCACGCGCACGCAGCGCAGGGGATCGCGCGGGGAGCGGAAGTCGATCAGGCCGTAGGGCGCGGCCAGGATCCGCTCGCGGGCGTCGTACTGCTCCTCCAGGCCGCTCGGTTTCTCCCGTCGTTCGACCACCAGCCGGGGACCACCGCCTCCAGCTGCGTGCCCGTGGAGAGCCGCCGAGAACGCGATGAACCCGCCCTGCCCGAGCGGGAAGGAGAGCGCCCAGGCGTGGTAGCGATGCGGATCGGCGAGGTCCACCTGCAGGCCCGAGCAGTAGGCCTCGCCGATCTCCGCGCCGACGAGCGCCCGGAGCCGGCCCACGCCCTCCCCGTCGATCCAGCGGTGCGACTCTTCGGTTCCCGCCATCCCCTCGCCCTCCGCCCCTCGCGACACACCGGGCGCGCCGGGCGTGGGCATCATAGACGATCGATGGATCGCGGGCGCGCCATGGGGGGCGCTCGCGGGGTCCGGGTCGGCGTCGGTGCACCCCTCGACCCACCCACCACCCCCCACCCGCCCGGGGGACGGTCGCCTCCGGCCGCGGTTGCGATCTTCTCTCGTTTCGGTCCCCTCGGGCCGCCCGAGGCCCTCAGCAGCCCATCTCGTCCGCCAGCCGCCTCAGGTCGGGCACGATCAGATCCGGCTCGACCCCCTCCGCCGGTCCCTCCCCCAGCCGGTCGATCCAGGCCGTGTTCCAGCCCATGGCTGCGGCGGGCGCGATGTCGTGGTGAAGGCTCTGGGCCGCGTGCAGGACGTGGCCGCGCTCCAGACCCAGGACCTCCAGGGCCCGGTCGAAGTGCGCGCGCGCGGGCTTGTAGGAGCGGACCTCCTCGGCCGTGACCCAGCACTCGAAGCCCACCCCGAGCGCCTCCATGCTCGCCTCGAGCACGGCCGTCTCCACGTTGGAGAGGACGCAGAGCTGGTAGTGGCGGACGAGGCGGGCGAGCTGCTCGGGGCTCTCCTCGAAGGGCGGCCACTGCGCCTGCCCCCGCGCGAAGGCGCGCGTCTGCTCCCCGTCCAGCTCGCGGCACTGCCGGGCGGCCGCGCGCCGGATGCCCTCGGCCAGGACCTCCCCGTAGGGGCGATAGGGGTCGGCGGTGATCTCGCGATCGCAGGCCTGCCAGTCGTCGATCAGGCGGTCGAGGTCGCAGCCCTCGAGGGCCGGGAGGCCGGCGGCCACCTCGCGGGCGCCGCGGCGCCAGTCGATCAGCGTGCCGTAGCAGTCGAAGGTGATCGTGTAGATCCGCTCGGGATCGATGGGGTCGCCCTCGTCCTCCGGGAGGGGCGCCGCGGGCCGGGGGTCGGGTCGCGGGTCGCTCATCGGCGGCCTCGCTTCGCCTCTCTCCCCCGGTCGAGCCCCGGCGAGTCCGCGGACCCCTCCCGCTGGGCCAGGACCATCAGGGCCGTGGAGCACGCCCGGCCGCCCACGCCGTGAAGGCCGGGGGTGAGCGGGGCTGCGGGCGCGACGAGATGGGCCGTTGGGCCTGCCGACATGCGATCCTCCTTCGGGGTATCGCATGAGCCAACCGCCGGAGGGCCGGCGGGTCAAGGGGCGGGGGTGTTGAGGGCCTGGAGCGCACCGACCAGGAGGAGCAGGTCGACCAGGAGGCCCACCGGCAGGCAGCACAGCCCGGCCCCGGAGCCCCCTGCCACGAGGTAGCCGGCGAGGCCCACGGCCGTGATCACCAGGAGGGCGATGAGCCAGCCGCGCCCCAGGGCCCAGGCCTTGACACACACCAGGATCTTGACCGCCTCGACCAGGATCATGAGGCCCGCGAGCAGGCCGAAGACGACCACCCCGGCGGCCACGGCCCAGCCCCCCGCGGCCGCGGCCGAGCCCACGGCGAAGGGCAGGGAGATCGAGGCCCCCCCGACCACGACCGCCATCAGGAGGAGGTAGAGGAGGATGAGAAGGGCGGCCTTGACGGCGGTCAGGATCAGGCCGATGGCGAGCAGCGGGGGGGGGCTCTGGTGGGCGGTCATCCTTCCTCCTCGGCGGCCGGCGGGCCGCCCACGGGATCCTTGCGAATCCGGGGGGCCCGATTTCACGGAAATCCCCGCCGCGCGCCAGCCCGCGGCCCCGCGAGAACCCTCCGTCGGCGGCGCCCGAGGCGGCTAGACTGCCCCCATGTCCCCCATCGCCGTCTGCCTCCTCGCCCTGGCCCTCCTGGCCCTGGGGTACCGGTTCTACTCGCGCTTCCTGGCGCGTCGGATCTTCGACCTTCGCGCCGACGAGCCGGTGCCCTCGATCGAGAGGGAGGACGGCGTGGACTTCGTGCCCACGCGCAAGGGGGTCCTGTGGGGGCATCACTTCGCCTCGGTCGCCGGGGCGGCGCCCATCCTGGGGCCGGCCATGGCCATCGTCTGGGGGTGGCTGCCGGCGCTCGTGTGGGTGGTCGTGGGGGTGATCTTCATGGGCGCCACCCACGACTTCGGCGCCCTGGTGCTCTCGATGCGCCACGGGGGACAGACCGTGGGCAACCTGAGCGAGCGTTTCATCGGCCCGCGCTCGCGCACGCTGTTCCTCCTGGTGATCTTCTTCCTGATCTGGCTGGTGAGCGCGGTCTTCGCCTTCGCCATCGCCGGCCTCTTCCACAGCCAGCCCGCCAGCATCCTGCCGATCAACTTCCAGATCGCGGTCGCGGTGCTCATCGGGTGGTGG
>CAZTTG010000028.1:6080-68235 GCA_964615935.1 uncultured Planctomycetaceae bacterium
CAGCATCCTGCCGATCAACTTCCAGATCGCGGTCGCGGTGCTCATCGGGTGGTGGGGCTACAAGTGGAAGCGCTCGCTGCTGGCCCCCTCGGTGGCGGCGCTGATCCTGCTCTACCTGATGGTCTGGGGGACGGCGAGCGGCTGGATGTGGTCGCCGGCGGAGGGCTCGCTCTTCCGCTCCATGGACTTCTGGCTGTGCGCCCTGATGGTCTACGCCTTTGTGGCCAGCAGCCTGCCGGTCTGGCTGCTCCTGCAGCCGCGCGACCTGATCAACAGCCACCAGCTGGTCCTCGGCCTGGGGGCCCTCTTCCTGGGCTTCTTCCTGGCCCGCCCGGACTTCGCCGCCCCCGCGGTGGGCGAGCTCGCGAAGCTCCCCCCCATCGTGCCCCTGCTCTTCATCACCGTCGCCTGCGGGGCGATCTCGGGCTTCCACGGCCTGGTGAGCTCGGGGACCACGAGCAAGCAGCTCGGCTGCGCCACCGACGCGCGCCCCATCGGGTACGGCGCCATGCTGTGCGAGGCGGCCCTGGCCATCCTGGCCACCATGGCCGTGGCCACGGGCGTCTGGCGATCGACCGGGGCCCACGCCCATGCCTGGGACTTCATCAGCGAGTGCAGCGCCGCCCGCGGGCAGGGCGGCGGCCTGGGCCTGCCCGCGGTGCCGGAGGCGCTGCGCGCCTTCGTCGACGGCGCGGCCGGCTTCCTCCAGAACCTCGGCATCCCCTTCGCCATCGCCGCCGCCGTGGTGGCGGTGATGGTGATCTCCTTCGCCGCCACCAGCCTGGACACCGCCCTGCGCATCCAGCGCCTGGTGCTGGCCGAGCTCGGGCACACCTATCGGGTGCGGGCGCTGACCAACCGCTGGATCGGCGCGGCCGTGGCCACGGGCTCGGTGCTGATCCTGATCTACGCCGACTACGAGCAGGGGGCCAAGAGCCTGTGGCCGGTCTTCGGCGCCACCAACCAGGTGCTGGCGGCGATCACCCTGCTGGTGTGCGCCCTCTACCTGCGCGGCCTGGGCCGGCGCTCGGCCCCCTACCTCGTCCCGGCGGTCGTCGTGATGGTGCTCACCTTCTGGGCCATGGGCATTCAGGTGCTGCGCGACCTCGGCCAGGGGAAGTGGATGGTGGGGACCGTCGGGGGGCTGATCGGGGTCCTGGGTCTGTGGGTGTCCCTGGAGGGAGCTCTGGCCTGGCGACGGGGGCCACCGGGGGCCAGCGATCCGCCGGGGGCCTCCTGAGCGGCCGCCCCGACGGGCCTACATCCCGGAGCCGGCGCCCTCCTCCAGCCAGCCCCGCGTCTCGATCGCCTCGAAGAGGTTCTCGGCCACGAGCCGGTAGCCCCGGGCGGAGGGGTGATAGCGATCGCCGAACAGGAAGAGGGGCTCCCCGGGTCGGCGGGCGGCCTCGGCGCGGAAGGTGGCGATCATGTCGACGAAGGGCGCGTCCACCTCGGCGGCGAGCTCCCGGACGACGTCGATGGGCGAGCTGTCGTAGGTCTCCCCCACCACCTGCGCCTCGTAGGGGAAGATGAAGAGCAGCGGCTCGGCCCCCTCGGCGCGGATGCCCGCCACCAGCTTGCGCAGGCACCCGAGCCGCTCCTCGAGGAGCACCCGCTGCTCCCCCTCGGGCGGTCGCGCGCGCGCCGCCAGCTCGTCCGACCGGGCGTTGAAGCGGTCCCGGTTCCACTGGTAGTAGGCGTGGCGCAGGAAGCGCCCCAGGGCCAGCTTGCCCACCAGCTCGCGCATCCCGATCGGGAGCATGGCCCGCAGGTTGCCGCGGCCCTGGTAGACGGCGTGGTCGACGGCCTTCACCGGGTTGGGGAAGTCGTTGATGTTGCAGCCCACGATCACGATGTCGGGGGCCAGGGCCCGGCCGCGCGCGCGGAACAGGAACTCGTACTGGTGGGGGCCGAAGCCGTTGACGCCCAGGTTGGCCACCACCGCCCCCCGGCGGCCGCCGACCCGCTCGCGGAGCAGGGCCTCGAGCTTCCGGGGGAAGCAGTCCGCCTCGTCCACCCCCTTGCCGAAGGTGCAGGAGTCCCCCAGGGCCACCACCCGGAGGTCCTCCTCGGGCCAGGGTCGGGGCAGCTCGGGACCGCGCATCCCGAGCGAGTTGGTCTCGTACCAGGTCCCGTCCCAGCTCCCCCGGAAGCCCGGGCGGTGGACGTGCGCGAATCCCCAGCGCGGCAGGTAGGGGTTGCGATCCATCAGGGTGAAGGGCCCCGGCTCGAATAGGCGCGTCGCGAGCTCGCCGGCCACGAGGACGACGAGCAGCGAGACGAGCGCGATCGAGAGCTTCTTCGCGGCGCGCATTGCGGGACGGGCTGGTAGGGGATCGAGGGTCAGCTGACCTCAGAAGAGGTCGAGCTGGCCCTCTGGCCGGACGATGGGGGCCAGGCGGGGGTAGGCCCGGACCAGGTCGGGGGGGGCCAGGACCGGGCCGGCGGAGAGGGCCGAGCGCAGCTCCAGGGCGTTGACGGCCGCCTTGCCCTCGAAGTGGTTGTTCGTGACGACATAGGTCTCATCGGTCCGCCGGGAGAGCCGGCGGGCGCGATCCAGCAGCTTTTCGACCTCCTGGGGGCCGTAGAGGTAGTCGTAGCGCTGATCCCTCCCAGCTTTCCGATCGAACCAGGCCCCGCGGTTGCGCCCGTGCAGCCGAAAAGACCCCAGGGGGCCGGTGGGCTCGAAGTCCTCGGGGGGGTGGTCGGCGGCGCGGGGCAGGTCCAGGGCGGCCAGGGAGTAGCCCCAATCGGCGATCCGCGCGAGGGGCTCGGCGCCGAACCAGGAGGCGTGGCGGAGCTCGAGCACCCGCGGGAGGCCCTCCAGAAGCTCGGCCAGGCGCTCCAGCCGCCGCTCCGCCCCGGACTGGCGGCGGAAGGAGTGCGGGTACTGGACCAGCACCGCGGCGAGGCGCCCGGCCTCCGACAGGGGGGCGAGCGCCGCGCGGAAGGCCTCGGCCCACTCCTCCCAGAGGGGGCCCTCGGGGTCCTCGTCGGAGTGGGTGAAGCCCTGGTAGAGCTTGACCGAGAAGCGGAAGTCCGGGCGGTCCCCCACCCGCTCGGCCCACTCCCTCGCGCTCTTCGCGCGGGGGATGGCGTAGAAGCTGGCGTTGATCTCGACGCAGTCGAAGAAGCGCGCCAGGAAGGAGAGGGGGTGGAAGAACCGCGGTTTGCGGCGGGGGTAGACGATGCCGGCCCAGTCGGGGTAGGACCAGCCCGCTGTACCCACGCGGATCACCAGTCGGGCTCCCTCCCCAGGAGCTCGAAGCCCTCCGCCTCGGCGGAGATCAGCCGGGCGCGCAGCTCCTTCGTGATCTCCTCGAGGCGCTCGTCCGAGGCGTCGGGCTCCACCCGCAGGGGCTCGCCGTAGACCGTGGCGAGATGCGCCCCGGGCTTGGGGATGGTGAAGTGGTCCCAGCTCTGAAGGTGCCACGCGCGGTCGCACACCAGCCCGATGGGCAGGATGGGCGAGCCGGTCTCCCGGGCCAGCCAGGCCGGGCCGGGGTTCATCGAGTGCCGCGGGCCGCGGGGGCCGTCGGGGGTGATCAGGACCACCCGTTCTCGCTCCCGGATCTGATCCAGCATCTCGCGGGCCGCGCGCGAGCCCCCCCGGCTGGAGGAGCCCCGCATGACCCCGTAGCCGAAGTGGTGCAGCATGGGCTTGACCAGGGTGCCGTCGTCGCTGGGCGAGACCAGGACCTGCCACTCCCGGTGGGCGTGGTAGGGCATGCCGATGAGCATGCGCCCGTGCCAGATGATGATCAGGAAGGCCCTCTGGGCCTCGACCTCCTCGAGGTTCTCGCGGCCCAGGAACTGCGGCTTCCAGGTGCGGTGGAGCGCCCGGAAGGCGGAGGGCCCCAGGGTCGGCAGCAGGATCCTGCCGACCGTGCGCCGCATCCTGTGCCGTAGCTTGCGGATGCGCCGCCGGTTCAAGAGGCCCTTCCGGGGAGAGCTCAGCGCTCGCCTCCTTCCCACACGATGTCCGCATCGGGGCCCTCGCCGCCGGGGGCCCCGTCGCGGCCCCAGGAGAGGAGGGTGTATCCGCCCTCCGACGTCGAGGGCGGCTCGAAGAAGTAGGGATTGCCCCAGGGGTCGAGGAGTACGTCGGGTGGGCCGTCCAGGTAGCTGGCTCCCTGCGCGTCCGGCATCCGCAGAATCTCGAGGGAGTCCGGGAAGGACCCCGCGTTGTTGATCGAGTACCGCTCGATGCCGCTCCCGATCCTGGCCATTTCCGCCATGGCGGACGCCTCCTCGGCCTGGGCCATGGCCCGGTCGGCGGCCATGTCCATCCGCGGCGCCACCAGGGCGGCCACCGTGCCCACGATCAGCGCGGGCGCCTCGGGGCCGAGCGAGGACTCGACGTGCAGGTGGGCCCCGCCCTCCGCCGGCCGCAGCTCGTACACGCTGGGCTCGAAGAAGCGGGTGAGGAGCTCCGGCTCGGGCAGGGCGGCGGGATCGAAGGGGAGCTGGTCCGCTCCGCCTCCGGCCATGCCCATGATGCCGAGCAGGCCCCGCGCCGAGCGGTAGATGCCGCCGAAGAGGCCGCCCCAGTCCAGGTAGCCCACCAGGCTCGCGCCCTCGGCCGGGCGGATGTCGCCCGCGGCCAGGGGGTGGGTCGCCTCGGGCAGGCCCTGGGCCATCCGCCGGATCTCCTTCTTGGCGAAGCCGGCCGAGAGGGTGACGAGCAGGCGGTCGTGTAGGATCACGGCCGTGGGGGTGGGCGCCGCGCCCGCCATGGGGCCGTCGGAGAGCCCCGGGATGATGGGCTTGAACACCCAGTACGGCGTGCCCCGGTAGGACTTGGAATCGGCCTCGACGCTCCCGGCGGCCACCTCGGTCAGGAAGGCGACCAGCTCCTCCAGGGTCTCGGCCACGGCCGCGGGCGACTCGAGCTCGAAGAGCAGGCCCATGCGGGGTTGGGCCATCAGGGTCGTGATCGGCGCCATGTAGCCGGCCGCGCCCGGTCCCAGCTGGGCCAGGAAGTCGCGCTCGACGTGGAAGCCGTGACCCTCGAGCGGGTACGCGAGCATGGCCTCGTACTCGGCGAGGCCGTCCTGGCCGCCGAAGGCCTCGACCAGGCCGCGCAGGGCCGGCGCGGGGTCCATGGAGGTGGCGAAGACGGCCACGGCATCCCCGGGGACCAGGGGCCACAGGCTCTCGGGCACGGCCCCGCCGGTGATCCCCCAGGCGCCGCCGGCCGAGGTCTCCTCACCGCTGGCGAGGAAGACGTCGGTGCGGAAGGTGCTCTCCACCAGCTCCTCGCGCCAGGCGATCCGGCCGGCCCCCTTCACGGGGCTGGGGGCGTTCATGGCCTCCTCGCCCAGGGACATGGCGGCGAAGAGCGGCCAGGGATCGACGCCCAGCCAGCCGGCGGCCACCGTCACCCCGCCGGCCTCGGGCAGCTTCGAGCGGGTCTCGCCGAAGGCGGAGCTCGCGGCCAGGCTCGCGGCCGCGCCGGCCTTGCGGCCCAGCACCGGCTCGGGCTCCACGGCGGTGCCCATTCCGAAGACCAGGTGTTGATCGGCGAGCAGCGCCCAAACGGGCGGGGCCCCTAGCCGTTCGGGTAGGGCGATGTGGCGCAGCTCACCGCCGAGGCCCGCGTGCTCGATGGCCCGCGGCTCGGAGACCTCGAGGCGGCCCCCCTCGAGGGCGGCGAGGATGAGGTTCAGGAGGGTCGCCGCGCTCTCCGCGCTCTCGAGCTCGACCGAGGCAATCACCCCCAGCCGGCTCAGGGCGTGGCCGACCAGGTCGGTCTCCGCCTCGCCGATCCAGTCCCAGGCGGTGAAGTCGGCGTCGAGCCCCTCGCCACCGGGCGCCCGGTCGGCGCCTCGGCAGAGGAGCTCGAAGTCCTCCTCGGTCGCCGTGTAGGCCCAGGGCGTTCCCCAGGGGTCGAGGGCGTCGTCCTCGGTCCAGCAATCCAGCTCGGAGAGGGCGGTCGGGGAGCGCCCCAGATTCTCCTCGCGAAAGGCCTCGATCCTCGCGGAGAGCCCCTCGAGCTGGCGCTCGGCGGCCAGCAGCCTCCCGCGCTCGACCCGGGCGAAGGCCTCGGCCTCCTGCCAGCCGCTGATCGAGAGGGAGACCGAGCGCACCGGCTCGAGCCAGGCCAGGAGCTCCTGCGCAGGCGAGCCCTCGAGCTCGAGCCCCATCATCCCCAGGGCTGGCCCGAACAGGTCTCCGGCATCGAGCTCGGTCGTGGCGAGCACCGCGGCGACCGCCTCGCGGACCTCCGGGTCGGCGATCATCTGCAGCACCGGGGCCGAGGGGTAGGCCTCCACCAGGGCGGCGACGTCGGGGATCTCGACGTAGACCTCCGCGCCCACGGGGTGGAGGGCGGCGGGGTCCCCGACCTGGATCGCGGGGGGGAGCAGGAGCAGGCAGGACGAGAGGATCATGGGGTTTCCTTGGAAGTTGCTTTCTTGGCGGGCACGGGGGGGCCGGGCCCCGGCTCCCCGCGTGGCCACCGCGGGGACGGGGAAGGCCGCAAGCCGGATGGACCGAGAACGGGCTAGAGCCCGGCGAACTCGCGCAGCTCGGCCTCGTGCTTGACGACCTCCTTCTGCAGGTCGCGGGCCGCCTCGGGGACCTTCTCCCCGGTCTTCAGGGCGTGCTTGAGGGCCGCGTGCTTCTCCCCCACCGGGACGCACTTGCCGTCGAGGATGAAGGCCACCACGAGGCCGGCCTGGGTGACCAGCTTGGCCGAGCCGGCCTCGCCCGCGCCGACCGGGAAGGTGAAGATGCGCTCGAGCGGATCGAGCCCGCCCTGGCGGAGGAGGTTGTTGATCGACCACTCCCGGGTCCAGAGGGGGTTGCCGGCGGTGGCGTCGATGTAGTAGCGCTCCACGTAGGAAGCCGCTCCGTAGCGCATCCACAGCGGGAGCTGCTTCTCGGCCCAGAAGGCCCCGGAGGGGAACTGGCCGGTGGGGTTGGCCATGAAGCCCCTCATGGCCCGGGGGCTGGGATCGACCCCCTCGGCGTAGGCCTGACCCGCCGCGTGGCGCACGGCCAGGTTGCCCCAGCGCGGGCCGGCTTCGGTCGAGGCGTCCCAGTAGGTGCAGGCAGCGCCGGGGTGCTGGCCCGTCGTGAGGTCGATCCAGGACTCGCACAGGAAGGCGCTGTGGAAGGCCGAGTGGCCGCTCTGCTCGGGCTTGGGCTGGCTGGTGTTGCCGCCGGCGAAGGCGTTGTACTGGGTCTGACCGTTGAGGAGGATGACCGTGCGCGGCCCATCGGGCTTCTTGCCGAAGAAGCGCACCAGGTCCCGGTAGGAGGTCTCCATCCGGTCCAGCGCCCCCATGGTGGTCTCGCGGTCACAGGTGGAGAAGGCCACGAAGTGGTCGGTGGGGATCTTCCACCAGCGGCCGATCTGGGAGTGGTAGCGATCGGCCTCGTCCAGCGGCAACCACTGGTCGCCGCACTTCCACAGGCCCTTCTCGATCTTCTCGAAGTCGCCGGGCTCGATCCACTCGAGGTCCTGCAGTTTCCAGCCCTCCTCGATGCGCTGCTTCTCCTCCGGGCTGACCCAGCGGCCGTCGTCCATCTTGACCAGGCCCCGCTCGAGGTTGGGCCGGTCGGCGGCGTCCACCCACTCGTCCCCGAAGCGCACGAGGCCCTTGGCCTTCATGGCCTCCTCCTCCTTGTCCGCCTTGTAGGACTCGAGCTTCTTGGCGCTGGTGAACCATTTGCCGTCGTAGAAGACGTGGCCCATGAGCTCGTGCGCCTTGCGGTCCGAGTCGTCGAGCTTGAGGATCTTTCGCAGCACCGAGCGGCCTTCGCGCTCCAGGCCGTAGGCCAGGCAGTACTCGTGGACCTTCCACAGGGCCGGGAGGTCGTCTCCGGCCTCCTCCCGCATCTTCTCGTAGACCGCCTTGGGGTCCTTGTCCTGAACCAGGACGCTGGCGGGCTCGATGGGCTCCAGGGGGAGGGCGGGGGCCGCGAAGAGGGCTGTGAGCAGGACTGAGAGCATCATGGCTGTTCGATCCCGTTGGGCTTGAACGATCGGGGGCCCGCCCGGCGGGGGCCGGAGGGGCCTGGCCCGAGTGGAGTGAAGGGCGGCGCTGGCGGTGGGATCCAGGGGATCCGAGATCTTAACAAGCACCCCCGCCCCACCTGTAAGACTTGCCCGGAGCGGGGGGCCGATCCCCGTTGGCCGTCCCGGGATCGGGCGCAGGCGGGGCTCCCGTCACCCTTCTCCTGCCCGGGGGGCCCTCCTATAATGCGCGGCCCGATCTCGGCCCGGCTCCACCCGCCCGGCCCCCCTGGCGGGATCTCCCCGCTCCCAGGCCCCGCCCGGCGGGCCAGAACAGCTCAGAGCGCCCATCATCATGGCCAAGAAGAAGCACAAGTCCGCCAGCGAGGTCACCATCGCCCCCCTGGCCGAGCCCTCCCCGCTCGAGACCTGGGTCGGGCGGTTCTGGAAGCCGGCGGCCCTCGTGGCCGTGGCGGTCACCGCCGTGATCCTCATCATGCAGAGCCGTCAGGCCGGCGCCCAGGCGGATCGCGAGGAGGGCTGGAACCGGCTCGCCTCCCTGGTCAGCCCCAACCCCCAGACCGGTCAGCCCGAGGGCGACCCGGGCGCCATCGCGGCGGCCGCCGACGAGCTCGCCGCCGGGGCGGTGGGACCCTGGATCCGGCTGGTCGAGGCCCTGAATCGCCAGGGCCAGCGGGACCTGGAGGGGGCCATCGGCGCCCTGCAGAGGATCGAGGCGGACTTCCCCGAGCACGCGCTGGTGTCGGAGCGGTACGCCTTCGAGGAGGAGGGCGAGCCCCTCTCGATCGTCGCCCACCACATCGCCGCCCTGCGGGCCCAGGTGGCCTGGGAGAACGAGCACCCCGAGGTCTTCAGGAACCCCCCCGTTCCCGATGGCGCGCCGCGGGTGAGGCTCGAGACGTCCAAGGGGGGCATCACCGTGGGCCTGTACGCGGATGAGGCCCCGGGCCACGTCGAGAACTTCCTGACGCTCGTCGGCCAGGGCTACTACGACGGGCAGAAGTTCCACCGGGTCGTCCACGACCAGCTCGTCCAGGCCGGGGATCCGAACACGCGCGAGGGCGAGCGCGCCACCTGGGGGCAGGGCGGACCAGACCACACCGTGCCGCCCGAGGCCAACACGCTGAAGCACTTCGCCGGCGTGCTCGCGGCGGCCAAGAAGCCGGGAGAGAGGGAGAGCTCGGGCTCCCAGTTCTACTTCGCGACCGGTGACCTGCACTACCTGAACGGGGACCACGTGGTCTTCGGCGCCGTGCTGGAGGGGATGGACGTCGTCCTCGCGATCGGCGAGGGCGCCACGGGTGAGTCCTCCGACCAGCCGCTCGATCCGGTGGAGATCCAGTCCGCGACCATGCTCGGGCTGGAGGGGGCGCCCGAGCCCCCGCCGGAGGCGCCGGTCGAGGAGCCCGTCGGGGAGCCAGGCGGATCGGACTGAGCCCGCCCCGGGAATCCGACACGGGCCGCCGTTATTCGACACGCCGCGAACGGGGTCCAGAGGACTGTCCACGCCCCCAATATACCGCCCGGTACATATTTGGGCCCGGGAGCGCGGGCAGCGCCGGCCTACACCCTCTTCTTCGGTGCCAGGCGCTCGCAGATGCGGTCGAGCTCCTTGCGGTTGAAGTACTCGATCACCACGCGGCCCTTGTAGCCCGGCTTGTTCTGGATGCTGACCTTCGCCCCCAGGCTCTCCCGCATGCGCCCCTCGACCTCGCCCACCCAGGCGGGGGGGCGGCGGCGCGCGCCCGCCCGGGCACCCGCGCCCCCTTCGGCCCGGGCGAGCTCCTCGCGCACCCGGCGCTCGACCTCGCGCACCGAGAGCTCGCGCCGCACCACCACTCCGAGGAGCTTGAGGATGGCTCCGCGCCGCCGCAGTCCCAGCAGGGCCCGCGCGTGCCCCATGTCGATCAGCCCCCGCCGCAGGGCGTCCTGCGCCTCGTCGGGCAGCTCCAGGAGCCGCAGGTGGTTGGCCACGCTGGCGCGCTTCAGGCCCACCTTGGAGGCGACCTCCTCCTGGGTGATCCCGAGGGTGCTCATCATGGAGCGATAGCCCTGCGCTCGCTCGAGGGGATCCAGGTCCTCGCGCTGCACGTTCTCGACCAGGGCCAGCTCGAGCATCTCGGCGTCTCCGACGCCCTCGCGGATCACGGCCGGGATCCCCGACAGCCCGGCCCGGCGGGCCGCCCTCCAGCGGCGCTCGCCGGAGATCAGCTCGTAGCCGCGGTCGACCTGGCGAACCACTACCGGCTGCAGGATGCCGTGGGTGCGGATGCTCTCGGCGAGCTCCTCGATCGCCTCGGTGTCGAAGCGCCGGCGGGGCTGCTGCGGGTTGGGCCGGATCCGGTCCAGCGGCAGTTCCCGGCTCGTGCGCTCGTCCAGGTCGCTCCCGTCGGACAGGAGCGCGCCCAGTCCTCTTCCCAGCCTTCTCTCCACGGCGATCTCCGGGGCTCGGGTGCGGTGTTCCACGTGGAACATCGCCCGGCGCTGGCGCGGCGTGTTCCACGTGGAACACCTCCCTCTCGCGCCCGCTGCCGCGGTCAGGATAGGTGAGGCCCTACCCGATGTCGAGTTGGAGCGCGCCCGCTCCACAACATGTGGCCGCCTCCGGGCTCCCGCTCACGAGCGGCCCGCAGGCCGCGCTGGACACCGCCCGGGTGCGAACCTAGAACCCTGTCGTGTTTGCATTTGCGGTACTCCGCTGGGTCCTCGCGCGAACCCTGCGGCAACCCCTGGCCTGGATCGCCCTGGCGGCCCTGGCCAGCCTGTGGCCGCTCTGGCTGGTCCTGCAACCCGATCGGCTGCTGATCACCCGTCCCACGGAGGCGGCCCAGCTCTCTTACGAAGTTGCATTTGTGGGCTCGCTGCTGGGCTCCTGCTTCGCGCTGGTCGCGCTGGCGCGGGGCCGGGCCGTCCTGGCCGAGCTGGGCGCGGGTCGGCGGCGCCTGGCGGAGTTCCTCGCCCTGCTCGCCACGGCCCTCCTGTTCCAGGCGGTCTGCCTGCTGCCCGCCCTGGGGCGCGCGGGCGAGACCGCCCCCTCCCTCGACCGGCTCCCCGCGCTGCTCCTGTGCGACCTGCACCTGGCGGCCCTGGCCCTGGTCCTCGCGAGGCTGCGGCTGCCGGCCGCCTCCCTGCCGATCCTGCTCCTGGCCCTGGCCTGGATCCTGCCCGCCCTCGTCCCCTGGGCCGGGCCCGCCGGCCTCGCCGTGCAGCGCGTCCTGGATCCCGCCGGCCTCCTGCGTGGGGAATGGGGCGCCGCTGCGCCCGGTCGGCTCCCGCTGGTCGATATGATGCCGGCGGCCGCCCTGCTGCTCGCGGCCTGCCTGCTACCGAGCCCTCCGGCGCAACGATGAGATACGGCATCCTAGGGGACGTCCACGGCAACCTCTCGGCCCTCGAGAAGGTGCTCGCCCGTTTTCGCCAGGAGGGGGTCGACCGGGTCGTCTCGGTGGGGGACGTGGTGGGCTACGGGGCCGCTCCGCGAGAGTGCCTGCAGAGGATCCGGGAGCTGGACGCCGCGATGGTGCTGGGCAACCACGACGCCGCCTGCATCGACCGCCTGGATCTGATGTACTTCAACAAGTACGCGCGGGAGGCGGTCCTGTGGACCCAGGGCGAGCTGGGGGAGCCCGACCGCGAGTGGCTCGGCTCCCTGCCCCTGACCCTGCACCTCGAGCACTGCTCGGTGGCCCACGGGACCCTGCACCGACCCGAGCTCTACGACTACATCCAGAGCCCCACCGACGCGGACCCCTCCCTGGACGTCATGCCGCTGCCGGTGTGCTTCGTGGGCCACACCCACGTGCCGATCACCCTGCTGCGCCTGCGCGAGGACCCCACCCGCACGGGCAACACCCGGGACAGCGAGGTCGACGTCGACGAGGCCTCCTGCGCCCTGGTCAACGTCGGCAGCGTCGGCCAGCCCCGCGACGAGGACCCCCGCGCGGCGTACTGCATCTACGACAGCGACCTGGGCAAGGTCTGGATCCGGCGGGTCGACTACGACATCGACCGGGAGGCGGAGCGGATCCACGCCGCCGGGCTGCCGGGGATGCTGGCGGATCGGCTGTACCTGGGGGTCTGAGGGCTCCCGCCCCCGCTCCGCCCGGCTCAACCCCGCCGCAGGTACTCCAGCCCCTCCGGCAGGGTGCCCATGCCGCGCTCGCCGAGCCCGTGCTCGAACAGCCGGCCGATGTCCCGCAGGGGGTTCTCGTCCCCCCGGAAGGTGAACTGGCGGGCCTCGGGGTGGGAGCCGATGGTGACCAGCAGCTCCAGGATGGAGGCCGCGTTGCAGCTCTCCCCCTCGATCTCCATCTCCACCGGCGTGCCGTAGTGGTTCACGATCCCCACGATCAGCGAGGCCGGGCGGGCGTGGAGCTTGAACTGCTCGGGCAGGCCCACCTGCAGCTCCTGGACGTTGGTGTAGGCGGGCAGCAGCTCCAGGGCCAGGGCCCGTCCGCGCTGCATGAACTGGTTGGCCCAGTACAGCAGGACGTTTAGGATCAGGTCCTCGACCCGGTCGCGCGAGACCAGGGAGGCGATCCGCTCCTCGGCCGCGACCGACTGCCGGCCGCCCCCGTGGCGCTCCACGAAGTGGGTCAGGTAGGTGACCGACGCCAGCATGTGCAGGCTGGCCGAGGTGCACCCGCGCAGCCGCCGCAGGCGATCGTCGCCCTTCTCCAGGCCGGTGTGGGCGATGTAGGTGTCGTAGGTGGACTGGAGGTTGTGGACCGTGGCCTCGTAGACCCGCGCCTGGGCCTCGCTGCAGATGTTGCCCAGGAAGGAGCGGCGCTCGAGCGGGTCCGCGACCTTCCGGATCGAGACGCCCTCCAGCACCTCGCTGGCGGCGAGGAACTTGGAGGCCACCTCGGCGACCTTCTGCTGCTCGTCCACCAGCACCTCCTCCCCGACGTTGCGGGGCAGGCGCAGGCGGGGACGGGCCAGGGCCAGGTTCTGCTCGGGGAAGGTCTCGGCGGTGGGCTCGGCGCCGACCGAGCGCGCCTCCTCCCGGACCGCCCACAGGAGCGCCTCCACCGCCCGGGTCAGGAAGCCCTTGGCCAGCTCCAGCGCCTCGCGGGCCTGCTGGGCCTCCCCCTCGGGCATGATCTCGGCCACGTGATAGGAGTCGAGGCGCCCCCACAGGTGGGTCAGGTTGAAGCCCGAGAGGGCGAACCAGCGCACCGAGGCCACCAGCTCCCGCAGCACGTGGTAGGTCTCGTTGTCCCCCGCCCCGAAGTCGTCCAGGAAGGACTCCAGCTCGTCCGAGTCGATGAGGAGCTGGTAGTAGTGGCGCTTGGTCCAGTTCTCGCTCCGGTGGCGGACCAGGGTGTTGGTGAGGCGAAAGAAGGCCTCTCCCTCGGCGCGCAGCAGGTCGGCGAAGGCCTGCTCGGGGATCACCTCTTCCAGTGAGACTTCGGCGCTCATTCGGCGGGCGACCGCTGAGGTCCGGGCCGGCCCAGGGGGCACCCTATCAGAGCCGGCGCCCACGGGAAACCGCCAGCGCCGGGATGCCTCGCCCTGCCGGCGGGAGGATCGCCGAAGGGGATCGAGGGCTCCCGGCTCCCCGCAGGGGGCCTCAAGAACCGGTCCCCGCGAGACCGATGGCAGGGGCTCCGGAGTCCCCCGTGAACAGGAGGGGCACAGGAGTGCCCCGGCCCCTCGCGCACAAGGAGGCCCGCCATTTCGTCCGAACGCTGTCTGGAGACCTACCTCCACGAGATCAACGAGATCCCCCTCCTCACCGCCGATGAGGAGAAGGATCTGGCTCGCCTGATCCACGGCGGCGATCCCGCGGCCCGCGAGCACATGATCCGGGCCAACCTGCGCCTGGTCGTGTCCATCGCCAAGATCTACTCCGAGCGCGGCCTGGCCCTGCAGGACCTCATCGCCGAGGGCAACATCGGCCTGATGAAGGCCAGCGAGAAGTTCGACCCCGACGCCGGCTGCCGCTTCTCGACCTACGCTTCCTGGTGGATCAAGCAGTCCATCCGGCGCGCCCTGACCAACACCGTCAAGCAGGTGCGGGTCCCCAGCTACATGGCCGAGCTGATCTCCCGCTGGCGGATGGTGGCGGCCGAGCTGGCCTACTACCTGGGCCGCCAGCCGACCCTGGAGGAGGTCGCCGCCGAGCTGGGCATCCCCGAGGAGAACTGGGGCCTCCTGCGGCGCACCATCCAGACCTCGGGCGCCGGCGGGCAGGTCTCGCTCGAGGTCCTCTCGGCCAACCAGGACACCGTGGAGGACGACAAGGCCCGCTCTCCCGACGAGGAGCTGGCCAACGAGGACCTCCTGGAGAAGCTCGCCAGCCTGCTCGCGGTCATCGACGAGCGCGAGGCGGCCATCCTGAGGCTCCGCTACGGCCTGGGCGAGGGCCAGGGCGACCCCATGACGCTCAAGGAGATCGGCCGGATCGTGGGCCTGACCCGCGAGCGGGTGCGCCAGATCGAGCGCGAGGCCCTGCGCAAGCTCTACAAGGTCATGAGCGGCGAGTAGCCCCGGCGGTGGGCGCCGGCCGCCGCCTCCTCCCGCGGGCCGGGCCGCGGAGCGGGCCGGGAACGGGCGGGAAAACCCCTCGCGGCGCCGGTACCCTCAGGGCCTGGGTCGAGATCGGCCCCGATCATGAGGGCACACTCGAAGTCCGCCGCGCCGGCCCGCGGCTCCTCCCGGGGGAGGCGGCCGTGAAGGACCCGCTCCGCCGAGGCCCGGGGCGAACCCTGCGCTTCCTCAAGCGGGGCCTGGGCACGGTCCTGCCCATCGTGGGCACCATCGCCATCCTGGCGATCGCCTTCAGCGCCGTCGACCGCTACGCGGTGGGCCCCATCAACCGCGCCATCTACTGGTCCCTGGAGCACAACCCGGTGGGCTGGAACCTCCTCTCGTGGCTGGGCATCGACCCCTACGACGAGGAGTACATCGACACCGACCTCCTGCCCATCGACCTGCAGACCGCCCTCAAGGAGAAGGGGCTGACCGAGGAGGGCGTCCTCGAGGGCCTGCGCGACCTGCGGTCGAGCAACCAGACCTTCCTGCGCGACTTCGACACCCTGGCGGTCAACGGCAAGAAGCTGCACGAGGACGTCAAGGCCAAGCTGCCGCCCATCGTGGGCTTCTTCTTCTCGCTGCTCCTGATCCTGTGGCTGGGCTCCCTGGCCTCGGGCTTCCTGGGGCGCCAGGTGATCAACGGCATCGACCGCAGCATGAAGGCCATCCCGCTGGTGCGCTCGATCTACCCCTACACCAAGCAGGTGGTGGAGTTCTTCCTCTCGGAGGAGCAGCTCGAGTTCGACACCGTGGTGGCCGTGCCCTACCCGAGCAAGGGCCTGTGGGCCCTGGGCTTCGTGACCAGCAAGGCCTTCCGGTCCCTGCGCGAGGCCACCGGCCAGGACCTGGTCAGCGTCTTCATCCCCTCCTCCCCCATGCCCATGACCGGCTACACCATCTTCGTTCCCGTCGATCGGCTCATCCCCATGCCCTTCACGGTGGACGAGGCCCTGCGCGCCACGGTCTCGGGGGGGGTGCTCATCCCGCCCCAGGAGATGGTGCCGGGGCGCGCCGAGGTGGCGCTCGACTCCCCACCGGCTCCCAGGGAACCCGAATGAGCTTCGCCGATCGACTGGAGGAGGCCATCGCCCGCGCGGGATGCCCGGGCCTGATGGGCCTCGACCCGCACCTGGACCTCCTGCCCCCCGAATTCGAGGCCGCCCGCGATCCCGCCGTCGACCCCGCCGAGCGGGCGGAGCGGGTGCGCGACTTCCTGATCGAGGCCCTCGAGCTGGCGGCCGGCCGCCTGCCGGCGGTCAAGCCCCAGTCGGCCTTCTTCGAGCTCCTCGGGGCCCCCGGCGCGCTGGCGTGGGAGGCGGTCGTGCGGGCCGCGCACGAGGCCGGCCTGCTGGTCCTCGGCGACGTCAAGCGGGGCGACATCGGCAGCACCGCGCGGGCCTATGCGGCGGCCTACCTCGAGGGCCTGCCCGGCGCCGATCCGGCCGCGCTCTGCGACGCCGTCACCGTGAATCCCTACCTCGGCGAGGAGTCGATCCAGCCCTTCCTGGAGGTCTGCGCGCGCACGGGCCGCGGCATCTACGTGCTGGTGCGCACCAGCAACCCGGGCGCGGCGCAGTTCCAGCGCGGCGGCGAGCCGCAGCTGTGCCTGCAGGTCGCCGACGAGGTGAACCGATGGGGCCAGGGGCTGGTGGGCCGGTGCGGCCTCGCCGGGGTGGGCGCGGTGGTCGGAGCCACCTGCGGCGAGGAGCTGGCCGAGCTGCGCGCCCGCATGCCGGCCGCGCCGCTGCTCGTGCCCGGCTACGGGGCCCAGGGGGCGGGAGCGCAGGACGTGGCCGCGGGCTTCCTGAATCCCCCCGGCGCGGGGCCCTGCGGGGCCCTGGTGAACTCCTCCCGGGGCCTGCTCTTCGCCTGGCGCAAGGCCGAGGGGAGGCACTGGAAGGACGCCACCCTGGATGCGATCGAGCACATGCGGGGCGAGCTCGCCGCCGTCTGGAGGGGCGCTGCCGGGGCCGCCGCCGAGGGGCCGTGAAGGTCGAGCTCCGAGCGCTCCCCTGGACGAGCCTCGAGCTCCCGGCCCCGGCCCTGGCGGCCATCGCCGGGGCTCGCGTGCCCGGGATCGGGGTCGCCGGCCGAGCGGACGAACTCGGCCCGCCGGCCGACCGCCTCGACTCCGACGAGCGGTCCCTGCTCGCGGAGACCCTCGAGGCGCGCCTGGCCGAGTTCGAGCCCCCGGTCGCGGTGCTCGACTCGGTGCGCAAGCTGAGCCGGCCGGAGAGCAGCCTGGTCCTGGTGGACGCCGCGCCCGGCTACCTAGCCTCGCCCCTGGCGGCGCTCTGGGGAGCGCTGCACGCCGTTCGCCTGGCCCGCAGCCTGGAGTCCGCCTGGGAGCGCCCCGTGTCCCCCCTGCTCTGGGTCCGCGCCGACGAGCGCGAGCCCTCGGTCGCCGAGGCGCGCCTGGTCAACGAGGGCCTGGAGGTCGAGAGGCTCCTCCTGCCCGGCCTCGATGGCGAGCTCCAGCCCCCCGCCCGGGTTCCGCTGGATCGGGGCCGCGACCGCGTGGGCTCGACCGGCGAGCGTCTGCGCCAGGCCCTGGGCCGCCACCCCCGCGCGGGCGAGGCGATCGACCTCCTCCTGCCCCGGCCCGGCGAGACCCTGGCGGCGGCCTTCGAGCGGGCCTTCCTCCACCTCCTGGGCCACCTGGGGCTGATCGTGCTCGATCCCGACTGGCTGCGGGAGGACTGCTCCCGCGCCCTGGCCCGGGTCGTCTCCGGCGAGCCGGCCGCGGCCCTCCTCGAGGGCCTGGGGGAGCTCGCGGCGGCGGGCTTCGAGCCCGGGATCGACCTCGCGGAGGAGGAGCTGGTGCTGCACCACTCCGAGGCCGGCGCCCGGCCCCTGCGCCTGGGGGGCGAGGGATTCCGGTACGAGGGGGAGCCGGGCTCGCGCACCCCCGCCGAGCTCGCGGCCGAGATCGTCCAGGCCCCCGGAGAGTGGTCGGCCGGCGATCTGCTGCGACCGCTGGTCCAGGAGCTGGCGCTCCCCGTATCGGCCCGGATCGCCTCCTGGAGCCAGCTCGCGCGCCTGGCCACCCTTGGACCGCTGCGCAGCGCCTGCGGCTGCGGCGGGGCTCCCGTGGTGCCGCGGTTCTCCGCCACCCTGATCGCGCCCGAGGTCCGCGGCTCCCTGGAGCGCACCGGGCTCTCCCTCGAAGACGTCCTGGCGGCTCGCGGCGGGCTCGTCGGGCCCGAGGCGGGCGCGCCCGGGACGCACCCGACCATCGCCCGCCTGGCCGAGCTCGCCGGAAGCACCCAGCGCGAGCTCCTGGAGCTGCGCCGGGAGCTCGCGGAGATCGACGGAGGCCTCGGGGCGAGCCTCCGGCGCGCCTCGTCCCAGATCCGAGAGCACCTGGACAAGCTCCACGAGAAGGCCCGCCGGGTCCTGGCCAACCGCGCCGGCACCGGCCGCCGTCACCTGAGGCGCCTGCAGAGCGACCTCCACCCGGGCGGTCGGCTCCAGGAGAGCGCGCTCGGCCCCCTGCCCTTCCTCGCCCGCTTCGGCCCCGAGATGGTCGACGCCCTGCTCGAGGTCGTGCCCGCCGTTCCCGGCGGCCACGCCGCCATCGACCTGGCGAGCGGGGAGGAGGCATGAGCCCGGCCGGCTACAATGCCGCCGCTACGATGCGCCGCATCGCCTTCATCAACCAGAAGGGCGGGGTGGGCAAGACGACCGCCACCGTCAACCTCGGCGCTGCCCTGGCCCGCGCGGGACGGCGCGTGGTCCTGGTGGACCTGGACCCCCAGGCCAACCTGAGCCTCCACCTGGGGGCGGAGCTCTCGGCCGCGGACCCCTCGGTCTACGGGGTGCTCCTGGGCCACGAGGGCCTCGGGGAGGCCCTGCGCGCCACCTCCACCCCGGGCCTCTCGGCGGTCTGCAGCCACATCGACCTCTCGGGGGCGGAGATGGAGCTGGCCGGCGCCCTGGGTCGCGAGGGGCTCCTTCGGGACGCCATCGACGCCTGGGAGGCCGAGGGGGCGGTCGCCGACTACCTGCTGATCGACTGTCCCCCCAGCCTGGGGTTGCTCTCGATCAACGGCCTGGTGGCCGTCCGGGAGGCCTTCATCCCCATGCAGACCGAGTTCTTCGCCCTCCAGGGCATGTCCAAGCTGCTCGAGGTGATCCGGCTCCTGCAGCGGCGCCTGAACCCGGAGCTGGCCGTCACCGGCATCCTCCCGTCCCTCTACGACTCACGCCTGAGGCTGGCTCGCGAGGTTCTGGCCGAGATCCGCAACTACTTCCCCGATCTGGTGTTCCGCGCGTCGATCGGCACCAACGTCAAGCTGGCCGAGGCCCCGGGACACGGGAAGACCATCTTCGAGTACGACCCGGCCTCGCGGGGCGCCCGCGATTTCCTGCGGCTCGCCGGGGAAGTCCTCGAGCGTGAGGCGGAGACCGTCGAGCCGCCTCTCCCGGTCGAGGGAATGCCGCCCACTGCCTCGGAGCGGACCCGCCCCGGCGAGCCCTGAAGTCCGCGAGCTGTCGACAACCCGTGCAGCCACTGTGGAAGAACCCTCCATGCATGTGGAAAGCCTGCGGAAAACCTTGGGGTGGTTGGCCGCAAGGTGAGGTGTGAGTGCGGAGTTGCGGAGGAGTGGTGAAGACTTCGTCCATCTCGCATTGACGGTCTGGGGATCGCCGCGTGTAATGCCGACTGAGGTTCGCGGAGCCCTCAGGAGTCGCGGCCCTCATCGACCCACGGGACCCACGCGGTCGCACGGGGAGGAGTGAGCGGCGCGGGCCTGCGCGCCGATTCGGGAGTGGTCCGAGGAGGAAGATTCAGGGAACGCGACCGGGGAGAGCCGTCGGGACGGCGCGGGGACGACTCCGCGCGAGGTCGCGGCGCCCCTTCGCCCCGTCGTCCGCGTCGAAGCCCGCAGAGAGCCGCTCCGCGAGCGGCTCGGTGAGGTCCAGGGAGGGCCCGTCAGAATGCAGCAGCCGGGGGTGGTGCCTTCCGAGGAGAGCGACGCGACGCGCGAGGGCTCGCTGGGAGCCTGCGCGGGACGGCTCGAGGCTCAGTGGTGCGAGCTCCAGGGCGCCATCCGCACGCGGGTCCAGCGGGAGCAGTTCGAGACCTGGTTCCGGCGCGCGGCCCTGACCCGTGCAGACGCCGAGATCGTGCGCCTGGCGGTCCAGAACACCTTCACCCGCGACTGGCTGCGCTCCCACTACAGCGCCCAGCTCGAACAGGCGGTCGAGGCCGTGTTCGGCGGACCCCGTGAGCTCCAGCTCGAGGTGGCCCCCGAGCTGATCATCGACCGTGGCGAGGATCCCGCGGCGGAGGAGGTCGTCGACGCCCCCCCGCCCAGGAGGGCCCCGGCCAGCGCCCCGGTGGCGCCCTTCCCGGTCTCCCCGGGCCAGCGCGCCGGCGACTCCCCGCCGGGGCTCCTGTGGGACTCCGACATCCAGCTCAACGAGCAGTACAAGTTCGACAACTTCGTGGTCGGACCCTGCAACCGCTTCGCCCACGCCGCCGCGGTGGGGGTCTCGGAGGCGCCCGGCAAGGCCTACAACCCGCTCTTCCTCCACGGCAACGTGGGGCTGGGCAAGACGCACCTTCTGCAGTCGATGTGCCACGCGCTGCTGGTGCGCGCCACGGCCGTCAAGATCCTCTACCTCTCCTGCGAGACCTTCGTCAATCACTTCATCAGCGCGCTCGAGGACGGGAACCTGGCCACCTTCCGCCACAAGTACCGCAACGTGGACATGCTGGTGGTGGACGACATTCACATCCTGGCCAACAAGGAGCGCACGCAGGAGGAGTTCTTCCACACCTTCAACACGCTCTACAACGCCGGAAAGCAGATCGTCCTGTCCTCCGACAGCCCGCCCAAGGAGATCCCCACGCTCCAGGAGCGGCTGGTGTCGCGCTTCAAGTGGGGCCTGGTCACGGAGATCGAGCAGCCCTGCTACGAGACCCGCATGGCCATCCTCAAGCGCAAGAGCAAGGACCGCGGGCGCGAGCTCCCCGACGACGTCGCGCGGCTGCTGGCGGAGCACATCGACACCAACATCCGGGAGCTCGAGGGCGCCACCACCCGCCTCATCGGCTACTCCACCCTCAGCAAGCAGCAGATTACCACCGACCTAGCGCGCGAGGTGCTGCGCGACGTGTTCAACGTCGTGCACTCCCAGCCCTCCCTGGAGCAGGTCGTGCGGGTGGTCACCAGCCACTTCAACGTCAAGCTGACCGACCTGCAGTCGCGCAAGCGCCACAACGCCATCGCCTACCCCCGGCAGGTGGCCATGTTCCTGGCGCGCAAGATCACGCGGCACTCCCTGCAGGAGATCGGGGGCTTCTTCGGCGGCCGCGACCACTCCACCGTGCTGTACGCGGTCGAGAAGATCCAGGTGCTCTCGCGCGAGGACCCGCGCATTCGCGACCTGCTGGCCGAGCTCCTGGGGCAGCTCGACTACCGGCCCCGCTGAGGCGGCGCTCACCCCCGGCCCAGCGCCCCGCGCACCCCGATGGAATCGGTGGAAAGACCGGGGACGGATCGACGGCGGGTGAGCAGAGGAGGTGGATATCGAGCCTGTTTTCCACGCCTTGCCACGCCCGCCCTGCGGCCACCGATGGCGACTGTGGAGGAGGAGGGCTCCGGTGCCCGCTCCTCCACCGGGAAAGGGTCCCCATCCCCCTCCGCCGCGCCTCCCTAAGGGTGCCCCGGGGCAAGGGTTAGGGGATCCGTCGGCCGAGTTTTCCCCGGCCTCGCGGTTCCTTAAGATGATTACTCAAAGAGTCCTTTCTTCAGAACTGTCTTCTTCAGACCTCGGCACGCACCCGCTCCGCACCGCATGAAGGTCCTCTGCAATCGAGAGAAGCTCCGGGAAGGCCTGGCGATCGCCAACAACCTCATCCCGACCAAGAGCCCCAAGCCCGTGCTTTCGAACGTCTGCATGGTCGCCACCGAGGAGGCCCTGGAGCTGCTCGGCACGGACATGGAGGTGGCCGTTCGCTACCGGATCGACGACGTCAAGGTCAGCGACCCGGGGACCGTGGTCATCCCGGCGCGCGTGGCGCTGGACTTCGTGCGCGACCTCTCCGGAGAGACGGTGGAGTTCGAGACCGTCGACGACGACCACTGCGTCATCCGGGGCGGGACCGATTCCTGTGAGCTGGTCACCGCCGACACCGACGAGTATCCGGTGGTGGCCCGCTTCGAGGAGGAGCGCGTCTTCCCGATCCTGGGAGGGACCTTCACCAAGCTGGTCGGGCGCACGGCCTTCGCCGCCGCCCGCGAGCAGGGCCGCTACGCCATGCACGGCGTCCTGACCAGCATCGATGACGGCAAGCTGCGGATGGTGGCCACCGACGGCCGCCGCCTGGCGATGGGCTCGGCTCCCATCGACACGGGGGAGGAGGCGACCGACGCCCAGGATCCCCTGGAGGTCATCGTGCCGACCAAGGGCATGCAGATCTTCTGCCGGGTCATCGAGGATCCCCTGGATCGAGTGCAGCTCCACTTCGGCGACAACCAGCTCGGCTTGAAGACCAAGAACGCCGAGGTCTTCGCGCGGCTGCTCGATGGGGAGTTTCCCCGCTACAAGGCGGTGATACCGGAGGAGACCAGCAACCGGATGGAGGCCAACGCGGAGCTTCTGACGCGGAAGATCCGCCTGGTGGCGAACGTCACCGCCGATGAGAGCCGGGCCGTGCGCCTGTCGCTGAAGAAGGGCCAGGTGGAGCTCTTCGGGCACTCCGCCACCCGAGGCGAGGCGACCGCGGTGCTGGAGGTCGACTTCAAGGGGGATCCGGTGGAGATCGCCTTCAATCCGGACTACGTGATCGATGGCCTGAAGAGCTGCGAGCAGGAGATGGTGCAGCTCGAGTTCAACGAGAGGACCTCCCCCGGCAAGTTCACGCTGGGCGAGAGCTACGTCTACGTGGTGATGCCCATCACCATCGACACCTGATCCGGGCCCACCCGACACCCGAGCGAATCCGAACACCCGTGGCGACCCGGGACGCGAAGCGAGGGGGCACTGCCCCCCTGTCCAAGGTGCTGCAAGCCTATCTGCGCGAGTCCGGTCTCGACGGCAGGCTGCGGCGTGGGGCGATCCTGAAGGCCTGGGGCCGGGCCCTGGGCCCCGCCCTGCGCCGGCGCGCGCCCGCCGTGGGCTTCCGCGACGGCGAGCTCCTGGTCGACGTCCGCTCCGCGGCCCACCTGCACGAGCTCAAGAACTTCACCGGCGAGGGATACCGGCAGGCCGCCAACCGCAAGCTCGGCTCGGAGCGCATCCAGCGAGTGACCTACAGACTGAGACACTGAGAATGGCAGCAAAGGAAGCGCAACCCACCTCGGCCAGGAGGGAGCCCGCGGGCCCCTCCTACACCGCCGATTCGATCACCGTCCTGGAGGGCCTGGAGGCCATCCGACGGCGCCCCGCCATGTACATCGGCGACACCGACGTGCGGGGCCTGCACCACCTGATCTGGGAGGTGGTGGACAACTCCATCGACGAGGTCCTGGCGGGCCGGGCCACCCGCTGCCACGTCATCCTCAAGAACGACGGCTCGGTGTCGGTGGAGGACGACGGCTGCGGGATACCGGTGGGCATGCACACCGGGGAGGGCATGCCGGCGGTGGAGCTGGTGCTGACCCGCATCCACGCCGGCGGCAAGTTCGACAGCAGCGCCTACAAGGTGTCCGGCGGGCTGCACGGGGTGGGGGTCTCCTGCGTCAACGCCCTGGCCGAGTGGCTGGAGGTGACCGTCCGCCAGGACGGCAAGATCCACCACATGCGCTTCGAGGGGGGCGCCAAGACCAAGGAGCTGGAGGTCATCGGCGAGAGCGACCGCACCGGGACGCTGGTGGTCTACAAGCCCGACTCCCGGATCTTCCGCACCATCGAGCACGAGTGGGAGATCGTCAGCACCCGCCTGCGCGAGACGGCCTACCTGATGGGCTCCCTGGGTCTGATCCTCGAGCTGGACGACGAGCGGACCGGACACAGCGAGCGCTTCGCCTTCCCCGAGGGGCTGAAGACCTTCATTCGGCACCTCAACAAGAACCGGGAGCCGGTGCACGAGGAGGTGATGTACTTCCGCCGCAACGTTCCCTCCCCCGAGACGCCCGGCAGCGAGTACATGGTCGAGCTGGCCATGCAGTACACCGACGGGTACCAGGAGAACGTCTTCACCTTCGCCAACAACATCAAGACCCACGGCGGAGGCACCCATCTGGCGGGCTTCAAGGCGGCCGTCACGCGCACCCTCAACAGCTACGCCAGGAAGGAGAAGCTGGCCCGGGACGCCGAGAAGCTGCCCTCCGGCGACGACTTCCGCGAGGGCCTGACCGCCATCCTCTCGCTGCACGTGCCCGAGCCCCAGTTCGAGGGACAGACCAAGGACAAGCTGGGCAACCGCGAGGCCCAGGGCATCGTCGAGTCGGTGGTGGGGGAGGCCTTCGGCCGCTACCTGGAGGAGCACCCCCCGGTGGCCCGCTCCATCGTCCAGAAGGCGCTGCGCGCGCAGCAGGCGCGGGAGGCGGCGCGCAAGGCCCGCGACCTGGTGCGGCGCAAGTCGGCCCTGGCCAGCGGCAACCTGCCGGGCAAGCTGGCCGACTGCCAGAGCAAGGACCGGGAGGAGTCCGAGCTCTACCTGGTGGAGGGTGACTCGGCCGGCGGCTCGGCCAAGGAGGGCCGCGACCGCCGCTACCAGGCCATCCTGCCCCTGAAGGGCAAGATCCTGAACGTGGAGAAGGCCCGGCTGGACAAGATGCTGGCGCACTCGGAGATCCAGACCATCATCTCGGCCATGGGCTGCGGCATCGCCGAGGAGTTCGACCTGGAGAAGGTCCGCTACGGCAAGACCATCATCATGACCGACGCGGACGTGGACGGCTCCCACATCCGCACCCTGCTCCTGACCTTCTTCTTCCGGCACATGCGGCCGCTCATCGAGGCCGGGATGCTCTACATCGCCCAGCCGCCGCTCTACAAGCTCAAGAACAAGCGGGAGGAGATCTACGTCGACAGCGACGAGGAGCTCCGGCGCGTCGTCTTCGAGCGCGGCCTGGGCTCGGTGCGCGTGCGCGACGAGAACGCCGATCGCGAGTGGAGTGGCGCCGAGCTGCAGGAGATGTGCCAGGAGCTGGGCCGCCTGGAGGATCTGGCCCGGCGGGCCGTTCCGCCCTGGACCCGCCTGGATCCTGACCAGGTGGTCGCCGGCTGGGACGGACAGCTCGTCCCCCACTACTGGGCCGAGGCCCAGGGGGTCGCCCATTTCTTCGGCACCAAGGAGGAGCTGGACGACTTCCTCGAGCTGCAGCAGGTGACCATCGGTCGCGAGCTCTCGATCCACGACGGCCCCGATTCGGGCGTGCCGCGCGACAAGGCGCACGTGCTGGTGGCCCGGCTACCCCACACCGGCAAGCTGGGGGAGGTGGTGCAGGCCCTGGAGGAGCGCGGGGTGGTGTGCCGTCACGGAGGGCGGTGGCGGGTGAGCCGGGAGAAGCAGCAGGAGGACTGCGAGAGCCTGCTCCAGCTCGCGGCGGCGGTGCGCCGCTGCGCCGAGGGGGACTTCGAGGTCCAGCGCTACAAGGGTCTGGGCGAGATGAACCCCGACCAGCTGTGGGAGTCCACCATGGACCCCGAGCTGCGCAAGCTCTACCGGGTGCTGCTCGAGGACGAGCTCCGGGCCGACGAGATCTTCACCATCCTGATGAGCCCGGGCGTCGAGCCGCGGCGCATCTACATCGAGAAGCACGCCCTGGAGGCCCGAAACCTCGACATCTGAGGCCCCGGACCCCGATCGGGGATCGCCTCCAGTCGCCCCGGGGCCGGGCTCGATAAGGCACCGCGGTGGAGGCCTGGCCTCCACGCTCCCCCTCGGTGCCCCTTGAAGAACAGCCAGAGACTCGATTACGCCGGACTGGCCGAGATCCTGTCCGAGCGCGGCCTGGTCGATCCCCAGCGGCTGGCCAGAGCCCTGCAGACCAGCCAGGAAGACGGAACGCCCTTCCCCGAGACCCTGGTCCTGGAGGACCTCCTGCAGGACTGGGAGCTCTCCCGCCTAGTGTGCGAGCTCTTCGCGCTGCCCTTCCTGCCGGTCGACGTCCACCCGCCCCTCAAGGGGGCGCTGGAGGTGGTCGACCGTGACTTCGTCCGCACCCATCGGCTGATCCCCGTCGAACAGCACGGCTCGCTGCTCACGGTCTGCATGCCGGCCCTGGTGCCGGCCGAGACCCTGGGCTTGCTCTCGGCCCAGATCGACCTGCACGTCGTGCCGGTGGTGGGGACGGTGCGCGGCAACCTGAGCTGGATCGATGACAGCCTCCCCGTCGAGGCCCCCTCTTCGGCCCTGCCCGCCGGATCGGCGATCGAGGAGCCGGGCTGGGGCGAGGTCTTCGACGCCGGCGAGGCCGCGGTGCAGCTCGACCTGAACTCCGACGCCGAGCCGGGCGGGGCCGAGGTGATCCTGCCCGAGCTGCCCGATCTCCCCGAGCTGTAGCGAGGCTTCGCCTCAGCCCCTCTTCTCGGTGGGATCCCCCTCGTCCGGGGGCGCCTCCGCCTCGCCCGTGGCGGGCTCCTCCTCGCCGCCGCCCTCGGAGCCCGACTCGATCCCCTCCGACTCCGTCGAGTCCTCATCGGGGCGGGTCGTGCGCGTCTCCACGGCGGTGTCGTAGGGCAGGCCGTCGGGCACGGGCTCGCCGCCGTCCGTCGAGAGGCTCCCGGCCTCGCCGACCTCCTCGCGGGTCTCCTCGTCCAGACCGGCCCGCTCGAGCAGCCGCTCCTTGACCGCCTGACGCAGGCCGCGACCGCCGGTGGCCTTGTTCAGGGAGGAGCGCACCGAGCGCTGGGCGTCGAAGATCTCCCGATCGATGCCGGTCTCGCGGCGGAGGACGCTCAGGGACCGCCGCAGCTTCTGGACCGTGCCCGCCACCTGGCCCGCCACCTCGGGCAGGTTCCGCCCGAAGACCAGGATCGCCACGATGCCGATGGCGATCAGCTCGCCGGTGCTGAAGCTCAGGAAGGCCAGCATGGGCCCCACATGCTAGCTTCTGCGGGGGGAATCAGCGCTCCAGGAGCCAGATCTCGTCCGGCTGGTACAGGAGCAGGGGCAGGATCTCGACGCGCAAGGAGGCCCCCTCGCCCAGGGTCTCCGACACCTCGATCCCGACCAGAAAGTCGTGACCGAAGCGCCGCAGGGCGGCCGAGGCGTGCAGGCGCCCGTCGCCCCGCGTGGAGAGGGTCTGGCGGAGCTCCACCTCCCACTTGGGGGAGAGCCGGTAGCGGGTCTCCACCGAGGCCGCGTCGTAGAGGGGATCCCCGGCCAGGTCGCGGGCGCTGTGGTAGCCGAGCTCGAGCTGGAGGGGGTCCGAGAGCTGGAAGGCCACCAGGGAGCGGGAGTAGCTCGCCTCGCCCGAGTCGAGGTCGTAGCGGCCCTCGTGCAGGGCCCCGGTCGGGATGCCGGCCAGGTCGAAGCGGAAGCGGCTCAGGACCGAGAGGGGCTGCCAGCCATCCTGGAGTCCCTCGGGCAGGTCCCGGCCGTAGGTCTCGCGCAGCTCGGCGTCTGCGGCGGTCCGTCCGTCGGCCGCCACCCAGCGGGTGCGCAGGCCCAGGTCGAGGAAGTCGCCTCCCACGGGATCCTCGGCGCGATCGATGGGGACCGGGTCCCCCCCGCGGGAGGCGGTGGCGAGGTGGGAGCGCACGCCCAGGGTGGGGGCGACCTCGTGCCGGGCTCCGCCCTCGAAGATCCTCCAGAGGGTGGTCGAGAGCTCGAGCCCGCCCTCGAGCGCGGCGCGCAGGGGGGCGTGCTCGTCGGCCGCGGCGGCCTCGTCCCAGGCGGTGAGCCGACCCTCGAGGTGGGTCGTGGCGGTCAGGCCCGAGGAGCCCAGGGGGACCGGGGCCTCGAGGCGGTGCTGGGTGTCGAAGCGCATCAGCTCGCGCTCGCCCAGGCCGTCGGCGAAGGGGTCCGCCCAGCGCGGGTCCCCCTCGCGCCGCCGATACCAGCCGGCCCGCGTGCTGCCGGTGTAGAGCAGCGGGACTCCCTTCACCTGCGCGATCTGGTGCAGGCCCCGGTAGTGCCCCACCTCGGGCAGCTCCTCGACCTGGGTGCGGAAGTCGTCCAGCCGGACCTCGGCGCTCGCCCAGCTGTAGCGGTCACCCGCGGCCCGGCGCCAGTGCACGAAGGACTCCCTCTCCTCGAAGCGCAGGTACTCGCGCTCGAAGAACTCCGCCTGGACGCCGGCATCGGTCTGGTGGCTCACCACCAGGTCGATCCACTCCGACGGGCCCAGGAGGTAGCGGCCGCGCAGGCGATACCAGGCCCGCAGGTCGCTGCGATCCTCGCGGTCCACCCGGAACAGGCCGCGGTCCCGGCCGCGGTCGTACACCCCGTCGATGCGCTGGCGCAGCCAGTAGCGCCCCCGCTCCTCCATGGTCGTCTCCACGCCCAGCGAGGGGCCGCGGTCGTCGAACCAGGAGAGCGCCAGGACGTTCCTGCCGCGCAGCCTCCGCTTTCCGTCGCCCACCACCCGGTGGACGGCCTTGGCGATCGCCCCCAGCCGGAAGTCCAGCTCGACGCGGATGAAGAAGCCCAGGAGGGCCGAGCTCCCGAAGAGCCCGGGGCGGACGCCCAGCAGGCTCAGCTCGCCGGGATCGACCCGGAAGTCCTGGCGCATGGGGAACTGGATGGTCGGCAGGGGGATCCGCGGCAGCTGCTCGATCTGCAGGCCGTTGTCGCGGATCTGCACCTCCCAGTAGGGATCCTCCTCCTCCTCTCCCTCCTGGGGGGTGATGCGCAGGCCGCCGCTGCAGAGGCGGAAGTGGGGAGAGGCGAAGTCGCAGGTGGTGAGGGTCGCGCCGTCGGCCAGCAGGGATCCATCGGCCGAGTGCCGCAGCCAGTCGACCTCGATCGAGAGGCGCCGGCCGGGGAAGCGCTCGCTCGGCATGTCGACCAGCAGGTTGGCCTTCTGCAGCCAGCCGTTCCCCAGGACCAGGTCCAGGTACAGCGCCTCCGCTCGCAGGCGCCGCTCGCCCGCCTGGAGGATCTCGATGTTCCCCTCCAGGTAGACCTCCCGCAGCCACTCGCGGACCTGGGAGCCCATCAGGCCTTCCAGCAGGCTGGGCATGGGCTCCAGCGGGGCCTCCTGCGGCTCCAGGGGAGGGTCGGGATCCGGCCCCTCCGCGGCGTCGAGAATGGGTCGGCTGAAGCGCGCCCAGCCCTGTGGATCGACCCACATCACCGCCCAGGCCGCGCGGGCCTCGGTGTCTCCCAGGACGATCACCGGCTCGCGCACCGCCTGCAGGACCTGGTCGTCCTCTACCACGGGCTCCATCGAGGCGAAGCTCATCGACCACGCCTGCTCCTCGCCCGCGCCGGTTGAGAGTCGCTGTGCTCCGGCCTGGGGCCGGGTGCGCAGCGTTCCGCGGTCGGCGCGCAGGAGCCCGCTGCGGGCGTCCCACTCGAAGCGGCTCGACTCGCCCGCCGAGCGCGGGGTGAAGATGCGCGCCGGCGCGCCCCGGGCGATGACGCGCTCGTGCACGCGATCGGCGAGCAGGGTCTGGCCGCGCAGCTCCACCTGGTCGCCCAGCCGGGCGACGAAGCCCCCCCAGACCAGGAGCTCGCGCAGGACACCCGGGCCCTTCCCCCCCTCGTCCTCGCCCCAGCAGCAGATCCTCGCGTCGGGGGCATCCAGCGACCAGATCTCGCCGCGCTCACCGAGGCTGGCCAGGAAGACGCCCTGGCCGAGCAGGATGGTGCGCCGGTCCCACACGGCGCTGCCCGCCACGGCCCGCATGGTGGAGGCCGCCTCTCCGCTCGAGGCCGGGCCCAGGGGCATGACCACCCCGCGAGCCTCGAGGTCGATGCCCTGGGCGGCGACCATGCCCTCGCAGAAGTCGAGGCGGTCGGCGGTCAGCTCGAAGTCGATCCCCTCGCCCCGCACGCTCCCCTCGACCCGCACGCGCTCGCCCTCGGGAGCGCGCAGCTGCCCGTTGCCGCGGGCATCCACGCTGAGGGCCTGCCCCCGGGCCGACACCGAGAGGTCGCCCCGGACGTCGACGGCCACGTCCCCGCGCGCGAAGAGCAGGCGCGGCTCGATCTCCTCGAAGCCCGCCGGCACCTCCGCCGCCGCGCCCTCGGCGGCGGCGGTCGCGCGCAGCCAGTCGGCCTCCACCTCGAGGGCGCGCGGCCCGCCCTCCCCGGAGCCGCCCCCCCCGAGCCGCGCCCAGGCCGGGCCGTCGGCTTCCAGCACCAGCTCGCCCGTCCGGGGCGCCGGCCCGCCCTCATCGGAACCGGCCTCACCCACCTCCGGTGCCGGCATCCGGCGCTGGGCCCGGATGGTGCGCCCCCGCAGCTCCAGGCGGCGGCCCGAGAGCAGCACGCTGCCGCTCGCCTCGCCCGAGGCGATCACGACGTCCGGGAGCGCCTCGATCCGCAGCGCCTGGAGGTGGCCTTCGGGCAAGTCCAGGCGAGCGGGCCGGTCCCGGCTCCCCTCCAGCCGGGCCCGATCGCCCCCGAAGGAGATCAGGCGCTGGCAGCTGGCGCGGCCGCGGGCGTCGATCAGGCTCACCCCTCCCTCGGCGGTGAAGGAGCGGTCGGCGGTGTCGAGATCCCGGAGCTCGTCGGCCCGCGCCTTCAGGCCTCCCTCGCCCGTGACGGTGATCTCCACCCCGCTCGCGTGGGGAACGCGCACCAGGTCCGGGGCGCGCAGGAGGGTGATCTCGTCGCGGGCCGTGACGGCGATCTCGCCCCCGTCCTCGAGCGGTCCCTCGAGCCGGGCCGGCCCCCCGACGAGCAGGCGCAGGAAGGCCGGCCCGTCCCCTTCGGGGGGAGGGGGGGCCGCGTCGAGCTCTCGTCCGGTGAGGCTCCAGCCCCCCACGTTTCCCGCGATCCCGCCCGTGGCCAGGATCCCCGACAGCTCGCCGGCGGGGGTGCGCCGGCCGCGGAGGCGGCCGCGCGCCGTCAGGCGGCCGTCCAGCTCCGGCAGGAGCAGCTCGATCGGGCCCTGGAAGTCGAAGGCCTCGCCGCCCTCGAGCTCGACCTGCAGGGGTCCCCGTCCGCTGGCGGTCAGGAGGATCGGCTGCTGGCCCTCGGGGAGCGCGACACCCAGCTCCTGCGCCGGAGCCCCGCTCAGGTGCAGCTCCACCCGCGGCCGCTCCTCGAGCAGCGCGCGCAGGGGGCGCCCGTTGGGATCGAACTCCAGGGTCGCCCGGCCGCCGAGGTAGGTGTCCCCGTCGAGGTCGATGGCCGCCTGGCCCGAGAGGGTCGCCTCGGAGGGCACCAGGCCCCGCCCTCCGCGTCCGTCCTCGATCAGCCGCCCGATCAGGCCCAGGCTGTGGCCCTGGAGGACCAGCCGGCGGTCGCCCAGGAGCTCGAGCCGGGCCCCGTCCAGCGCCTCGAGCTCCACCCAGTCCTCGCCCAGATCGGGGCGGTTCCACAGCCGCAGGCGGCGCTCTGCATCGACCCGCACCTCCTTCCACGGGTCGCCCGCGACCGCCAGCAGATCGAGGGCGACGTGCGCCTCTCGGCCGAGGGTCAGGCGCAGCTCGGCCCGGTCGAGCCGCAGCCCGGTGGCGCTCGCCGAGAGCCCCCGGCCCTCGATCTGGACGGGATCGTCGGAGAGCAGGAGCTCCGAGGAGAGCGAGCCCACCAGGGAGGGGATCCGGATCGACAGGGGCGCGAAGGGCCAATCCTCCTCGAGCCCCAGGACGACCCGCTCGAAGTCCATGGGATAGTCGGGATCGAAGCGGCCGTCCTCCACCAGCAGGCGCCCCCGGCCCCGGGCGGACTCGAGGCGCGCGGAGAGCTCTCCGCTCTCCTCGCTGTAGATCTCGGCCTCGACCTCGTGCAGCTCCAGGATCGCGTCTTCCTCCTGGTCGACGTCGGCGCTGCGGATCCGGTACTGGACGCGGCCGTCCGACTCGCGTCGGCGGATGAGGTCGAGGGGGCCGTCGACGCGGACCCGGACGTTCTGGGCCGAGCGGAGGGGATCCCTCTCGTCCCCGCGTCCCTCGGGCACGACCGGCACGTCGGCGAACTCCCGCTCGGGCGCGTCGGCCTGCTCGCCGACCGGGCCCGGCCCGACCTCCGAGGGGGTCGTCGGGCGGCGGGCCTGCAGCCACAGCAGGAGCGCCAGACCTCCCCCGAAGATCAGCGCGAACAGGACGAGCTTCCTCATGCGCCGGCGCCGTCGGCCCCGCGGGGGGCGTCGAAAGGCGCCAGCCCCTGGGCGCGCAGGAGGAGCTCGGCGAGCTCGCGCACCGCCCCCCGGCCGCCGAAGGCGCGGGTGACGAGGTCGGCCCGCGCGAGGAGCTCGGGCCGCGCGTTCGCCGGGGCGGCGAAGAAGGCCGCGCGCTCGGCCAGGGCCAGATCCGGCAGGTCGTCACCCATGGCGGCGGTCTCCTCCACGGGCACCCCCAGCCGCTCCTGGAGGGAGCGCAGGACCGCGTCCTTGGGGCCCGCGCACTCGAGGTGGAGCTCCTCGACGCCGAGCTCCCGCGCCCGGCGCTCGGTGGCCTTCGATCCCCGCCCGCTGATCCAGGCCGTCGGGATCCCCGCCCGTCGGAGCCACTCGAGGCCCTGCCCGTCGTGGGCGCAGAAGGCCTGGATCTCGGCTCCCGCGTCGGTGTAGGTCACCCGCCCGTCGGTCAGCACGCCATCGACGTCCAGCACCAGGAGTCGGACCCGGCGCAGGCGCTCGAGGATTCGCGGGGAGGGGCGTCCGGTTTCCTGGGACATCAGAGGCGGATGTCGAGCACGTCCTGCACGTCGAGCAGACCCACCGGCCGGCCATCCTCGTCGACCACGGGCACCTGGTCCACCCGGCGCTCGCGCATGAGCCGCACGGCCTGCTCGACCAGCTCGTCCGGCCCGGCGCAGGAGGGGTTGCGGCCCATGAACTCGTCGACCGGCAGGTCCAGGCGCTCGCCGCTATCGTCCTCGAGGAGGCGGCGCAGGTCGCCGTCGGTGAAGATGCCGCACAGGCGGCCCGAGGGATCGACCACCAGGGCGGCGCCCGGATGGCCCCGGGTCGCGGTGGTCCGCAAGAGGACCTGGCGGACGGTGCTGCCGGCGGGCACCAGGGGCAGCTCCTCGCCCTTGCGCATCACCTCGCGGACGCGCATGAGGCGTCGGCCGAGGTTCCCCGCGGGGTGGAAGCGGGCGTAGTCCTCGCGGCTGAAGCTGTGCTCCTGCTGGACCACCATGGCCAGGGCATCCCCCATGGCCAGCATGGCCGAGGTGGAGGCGGTGGGGGCCAGCCCCAGGGGGCAGGCCTCGTCCGGTCGGCCGATGTCGAGGACGCAGTCCGCCAGGCGACCCAGGGCGGAGTCCGCGCAGCTGGTCATGGCGATCACCGCGGCGCCGATCTTTCGCGCGGCGGGGATCACGCGGCGGATCTCGTCGGACTCGCCCGAGTTCGACAGGGCCAGGATCACGTCGTCGGCGCGGATGCGCCCCAGGTCGCCGTGGAGCGCCTCGGCCGGGTGGAGGAAGATCGAGGGGGTCCCGGTGCTCGCCATGGTGGCCGAGATCTTGCGCCCGATCAGCCCGGCCTTACCCATGCCGGTGACGACCACCGTCCCGCTGCAGGCGAGGACCAGGTCGGCGGCGGCGAGGAAGCCCTCGCCCAGGAGCCCCTCGAGCCGGGCGACGGCCCGGGCCTCGATGCCGATCACCTCGCGGGCGCGGGCCAGGCGCTCCTCGGGGCTTGCGGCGGAGGGCGATCCCATCCCTAGCCCTCCACCCGCCCGGGGGACTTGGCCGATCGCCAGGGGTTGCGGAGGAATCGGGCGAAGATCATGGTCATCTCGGGCCTTGCCGGCAGGCGAACCGCCAGCGGCTGACCGAGAGCGACGGGGCACCGGGGACAGCCCGCGAATCTAGCCATTCAGCCGGGTTTGGCAACGATGGCCCTCCGCTTGGGCCGCCGGGACCGCGAGCGGCCGGGACGGGGAGGGGGCCGTGTGCTATAAGTCGCCCCGTAGGGCTGCGTTCGGCCAGTGCCCCGGGCCCTGAGATCTCGATGTTGCGAGCCCCGGAGAGCCTGCGCGCGCGAAGCCTGACCGCCCTGGCGGGTATGGGCGCCATCGCCGTGGCCGCGGCGGGCCGGCGGAGCCTCTTCAGCCAGCTGGCGACCATCGAGATCGTCCTGGTCATCGCCTTCCTGGTCATCTCGCTGGGCCTGCACGAGGCGGCCCACGCCTGGGTGGCGTGGAAGAGAGGGGACTCGACCGCCCGGGACCTGGGCCGCATGACGGTCAACCCGATCGCCCACATCGATCCCTTCATGACGATCGTCCTGCCGGTCTTCCTGGTGATGACCACCGGCTTCATCTTCGGGGGCGCCAAGCCGGTCCCGGTCAATCCCTCGCGCCTGCGCAACCCCCTCCGCGACATGATGCTGGTGGCCATCGCCGGCCCGGCCACCAACTTCCTCCTGGCGCTCGCGTTCATGGGGATCTGGAAGGGACTGGTCCGCAGCGGGGCCTACGAACCGGACCAGACCCTGCCGACGGTGCTGTACTTCACGGTCCTCCTCAACCTGCTGCTGGCCCTGTTCAACATGCTCCCCATCCCCCCGCTGGACGGCTCCCGGGTCATGGCCTGGCTGCTCCCGGCGGAGCTGCGTCGCGGGTACATCGCCCTGGAGCGCTTCGGCCTGCTGCTCGTGTTCGGCTTCCTCATCGTGGCGCCGAGAATCGACGCCATCGGGCGCATGTTCGGGAACACGATCTACCTGATGTGGGACGCGGCCGACTTCCTGACCTTCGGCTGATGGTCCAGGACGACTACACGGTGCGGCTGGGAGAGGTCTTCCACGGACCCATGGACCTCCTCCTGCACCTCGTGCGCGAGCAGGAGGTGGACATCCACGAGATCGAGCTCGGGCGCATCATCGACGGCTACCTCGAGTACCTGGCGGCCCTGCGCGAGGTCGATCTCGAGCTGGCCGGCGACTTCGTCTTCATGGCGGCCACCCTGATGGCGATCAAGATGCGCTCGCTCCTGCCGACGGGCGAGGAGGTCGACCTCGAGGAGGAGCTCGACCCCCGGGACGAGCTGATCCAGAGGCTGATCGAGTACCGCAACTTCAAGCGCGCCTCGGGGGAGCTCCACGATCGCTTCCAGGAGCGCGGCTCCCTCTTCGGCCGCGAGATCCGCGGCGAGCGCCGGTCCGAGCCCGTCGCGCCGGTGGAGCTCGACTTCGGCGAGCTGACCCAGTGGGACCTCCTGGGCGCCTACTCGCGCCTGATGCGCGAGACCCTGGTCGATCGCGCCCTGCAGATCGCCCCGGACGAGCGCCCCCTGCGCTTCTACGTAAAGAAGCTGGCCGCCGCCCTCCAGGAACGATCGGAGATGAGCCTGCGGGACATCGTCCGGCAGGCGGTGGGGGAGGACGGGCAGGCCGCCCGCCAGGTGCTGGTGGGGACCTTCTGTGCCCTGCTCGAGCTGATGAAGATAGGGGTCGCGAGCGCGGTCCAGGAGCGGAGTCGGGACGAGATCCGGATCCGTTTGCGGGCGGACTTCGAGGGCGATCTGGATCAGATCATCCGCAGCTCCGGCTTCGACGACGAGCTCGAGGCGGCCGAGGGGCTGGAGGGCGGGGGGGCGCAAGGCGGCGAGCCCCCCGCCACCCCACCCCCCGGCTGAGGGCGCCTGCGGCGGAGCCGACGGGGCCGGGCGCTTTCTCCGGCTCCCGGAGTGGACGGCCCGCCGGCCGTGTTCCATCATTCTCGACCGCCCGGAGCCGATCCCGGGGGGCCCCACCCCGCAGACACCAGCCGACACGAGGGAAGCAACCGACATGAGCAACGCCCTGGACGTGACCGACAGCACGTGGGAGAGCGCCGTCCTGCAGAGCGAGACCCCGGTCCTGGTCGATTTCTGGGCCGACTGGTGCGGCCCGTGCAAGGCGATGGGCCCCTACGTCGACAAGCTGGCCGAGGAGATGGGAGACCGGCTCAAGGTCGTCAAGCTGAACACCCAGGACAACGCCGAGGTGCCCGCGCGCTACGGCATCACCGCCATCCCGACCTTCCTCGTCATCAAGAAAGGCGAGGTCGTCAGCCAGATAGTGGGCAGCCAGCCGTACGATGCCCTAAAGAAGGCCGTCGAGGCGAATATCTGAACCCGCGCCCTCCTGGGACCCGCCCGTCGGCCATCCGCTCCACTGGGGGCCCCACCGACCGAGACTCGGCGCTCATATTCATACAATCTTCCCTCTAAAGTTGGCTTCACGGGGCGGCGACCGCGAGGAGGCCGCGCGGGGCCGGATCCCACGTCCCGGAGCGGGGCGGGCGTGAGGAGGGATCCCGGGGCGGATATGATCTCGCCCGTGAGGTACGTGCTCCTCGGATCGGCGCCCTTCGCCACCCCCGTGCTGCGTCGGCTCCTCGACAGCCCCCACCGGGCCCTGGCGGTCCTGACCCCGCCCGACCGCCCCCGGGGGCGGGGGCGGTCGGTCCAGGTCTCGTCCCTGGTCCAGCTCGCCCGGGAGCGCGATCTGCGGGTCCTGCAGCCCGCCGATCCCCACGAGGAGGCCGTCCTCGAGGAGCTGCGCGCCCTGGCGCCCGACGTCCACCTGGTGGCGAGCTTCGGGGTGATCATGCATCCGGAGCTGTTCGATCTGCCGCCCCACGGCTCCATGAACGTGCACGCCTCCCTCCTGCCCCGGCACCGCGGCGCGGCCCCGATCCAGCGCGCCATCCTCGCGGGGGACGGGATCACCGGGGTGAGCGTGCAGCGGATCGTCCAGGCTCTGGACGAGGGCGACGTGCTGCTCGAGCACCGCCTCGAGATCGGGCCCCGCGAGACCGCGGGAGAGCTGGCGGACCGCCTGGCCCTCCTGGGGGGGGAGGCCGCGGTGGAGGCCCTCGACCGGCTCGAGTCCGGTCGGGCCCGGTTCACGCCTCAGGATCCGGACCAGGCGACCTACGCGCGCAAGCTCAGGAAGAAGCACGGGCGGATCGACTGGTCGCAGCCGGCCGAGAGGATCGATCGCCGCGTGCGCGCCATGACGCCCTGGCCGGGCGCCAAGACCACCGATCCGCGCGGGCGCGTCCTCGGCCTCCTCGCCGCCCGGCCGAGCTCTCCGCCGGAGGGGGCGCCCGCCGGGGCGGCCCCGGGGGAGGTGCTCGAGGCGGGTCCGCGCCTCGTGGTGGCCACCGGGGAGGGGGCCCTCGAGCTGCTCGAGGTCCAGCCCGCCGGCAAGCGCGCCATGCCGTCCGCCGAGTGGCTGCGCGGCGCGCGGATCGAGCCCGGCTCGCGCCTGGGCGAGGCGCCGCCCGCCGGGCGGGAGCCCTCCTGAGGCCCGCCCATGCCCCGCCTCACCGCCTGGTCGATCCTGCGCAGCGGACCGGAGATCTCCCTTCGCGGGGTGGAGCCGGCCTGCCGCGAGGCCGGGCTCGACGGGCGCGACCGCGCGCTGGTGCGGCGCCTGGTGGGCACCGAGGTGCGCCGCCGCGGCACCCTGCGGGCGCTGGTCCGCCACTTCGCCCGCGGGCGGCCCAATCGGGACCTCGTGTGCCACCTGCACCTGGGGCTGGTCCAGCTCTACTTCCTCGATCGCGTACCCGAGCACGCCGCCCTCTCGGCCACCGGGGAGGCCGTGCGCCGGACCTCGGGGCCCTCGAAGGTGCGTTACGTCAACGGCGTGCTGCGCTCGGCCCTGCGCGCGAGGCGGCCGGGGCTCTGCGGGGATCCGACCCGCGACCTGCCCGGTCGCGAGCTGCACCTCGCCGAGCCGGTGTTCCGGGATCCCGTGGAGCACCCCCTCCTGTGGGCCGAGGATGCGCTCTCGCTGCCGGCGGCCCTCGCGAAGCGCTGGACGAAGCGCTGGGGGCGCGAGCGGGCGGAGGAGCTGGCCCGCCTCGGCCTGGCGGAGGCGCGGGTGTCGGTGCGAGCGGTGGGCTGCGGTCGGGCTGAGCTGGCCCGAGAGCTGGCGGGGGAGGGGCTCGAGGCGGAGGAGGGCCCCCACGAGAGGATCCTGATCCTGCCCCCCGATCGCACCGAGGGACTGATCGCCTCGGAGGCCTTTCGCCGGGGAAGGGCGACCATCCAGGGCGAGGCCGCCCTGCGCGCCGCCGAGCTCGTCGGGGCGGCGCCGGGGGAGGAGGTCCTCGACCTGTGCGCCGCCCCGGGCGGCAAGACCGCCGTGATGGCCGAGGCCGGCGCGCGGGTCTGGGCCGTCGACCGGCGCGCGGATCGCCTCGAGCGCCTGCGCGAGACGCTGGATCGGCTGGCGCTCTCCGGACGCGTCGAGGCGATCGAGGCGGACGCGAGCGGTGACCTCTCGGAGGCCCTGGGTTCGCGGCTCTTCGATGCCGTGCTCATCGATGCCCCGTGCACGAACACCGGCGTGCTCGCCCAGCGCCCCAGCGCCCGGTGGAGATGGGGCCCCAAGGCGCGGGCCTCCCTGCTCGAGCTCCAGCGACGGCTGCTGGAAGCGGGCGCGGCCCGCGTGCGCCCGGGTGGGCGCCTGGTGTGGTCGACCTGCAGCCTGGAGCCCGAGGAGAACGGGCAGATGCTGGCGCGCTTCCTGGCCGAGAGCCCGGGCTGGGAGCGCTCCGCGGAGGTGGAGACCCTGCCCGGGCCCGCGGACGGCCCGGGCCCGGTCGATGGCGGCTGGAGCGCCCGCCTCCTGCGCAGCTAGCCCGCGCGCGGAGGGTCCGGGTCGAAGGGGGCCGGCGCGCCTTGCCGGATCGTGCGGGGGGCCCCATCCTTGGGGCCCGGCTCGGGGCGATCCCCGGGCGCACCTGGACCGCAGGGCCGATCCCCTGCCGCGAAACGCGAGAAGAGAATCCATGCCCGTCCCGCCCCGAAGCCGCGCCGGCTCGAGCTCCATGGCGATCCCCCTGATCATCCTGCTGGCCCTGGTCGCGGCCGTGGTGTTCCTCACCATCCGGATGCGGGGTGAGCAGGAGCCCGAGGGTGGAGGCGAGCCCCCCGTGCGCACGACGCCCTTCGACGACATGCCGCCGGAGGAGCCCCCGCCGCCGCGCTCGCGCCGCACGCGCTCGAGCCGCCCGACGGGCACGCCGCTCTCGTCCAACGCCCTGGCCCAGGAGGCGCCCTGGGTGGAGGCGGCCGCCAAGATCGCCGAGGCCGAGGACCTGATGCAGGAGGCGGCCAGGGCGAGGGCGGAGGGGGAGTACGCGACGACGCAGGAGAAGAACAAGGCCGCCAAGGTGCTGGTGGAGGAGGCCCTGGCGCTGACGGTGGACTGGCACGACGAGCTGATCGCGAATCGGGGGGAGGATGACCGCGACGCGATCGGCCTGGACCGCGAGCTCCAGCGATGGGTGAGGTTGCTCAGCGAGCTTCGCAAGACCACGGGGCGCTGAGGCGGGGACCCACCCTTTGGGGGTTCCGCCACCCTCCCCCCACCCCGGGGATGGTGGATGACCCACAGCGGTTGCGCGAATTCGCCGGAACTTCCGCGCGCGCCGGGTACCTTGTGCGATCGCGCCCGATCGAGCCGCCATGTTCCAGCTCGGCTACAACACCAACGGCCTGATTCACCACCGCCTCGGCGACGCCTTCCGGATGCTGGCCGAGCTGGGCTACGACGGCGTGGCCCTGACCCCCGACGTCGGACACCTCGATCCCTTCGAGGCCGGCCCGGCGGAGATCGCACGGGTGCGCGAGCAGGCCGAGGACCTGGGCCTGAGCCTCACGGTCGAGACCGGAGCGCGCTTCCTCCTCGATCCGCGGCGCAAGCACTCCCCCAGCCTGCTCGAGCTCGACGCGCGGGATCGGGCCCGGCGCCTCGATCTGCTCCTGCGCTGCGTCGCTCTGGCTTCGGAGCTCGGCGCCGGGGTCGTCTCCTTCTGGGCCGGCCAGGCGCCAGGGGGCGAGCGCGCGGACGGCCGGCGGGGGCCGTCGGGCGAGGTGGAGCCGATCTGGGATCGCCTCTGCGAGGGCGTTGCCCGGGTGCTCGCCGAGGGCCGGGCCGCCGGGCTGAGCGTGGCCATCGAGCCCGAGCCGGGCATGTTCATCGAACGGCCCGAGGGCTATCTCGAGCTCCGCCGGCGACTCGGATCCGAGGGCGCCGAGCTGGGGCTCTGCCTCGACGTGGGACACCTCCTGTGCACCGGCGACCTGCCCGTGGACGCCCGGATCCGGGAGCTCGCCCCCTACCTGCGACAGGTGCACCTGGACGACATCCGCGGGCGCGTGCACGAGCACCTCCCCTTCGGCGAAGGGGACCTCGACCTCGCCGGAACGGTAAGTTCTTTGTTGGAAGTGGGATACGGCGGCATGGCAGCGATCGAGCTGAGCCGGGACTCGCACCGGGGCGCGTCGGCCGCCGAGGAGGCGCTGCGCCGGGTGCGCGAGGCCGCCGGAAGGGCGCAGCCGGGCCCACCAGGAGCTTGATGCCGGCACCCCATCGCCTTCACAATGGCGGAGCGGAAGGAGTCCTGACCCTCTCCACCCATTCCTCACGGGAAGCCGGAGGGAGCTCTCCATGATCAATCTTCCGCGAGGATTGCACAGCTGCCCGACCCGCGCGGATGGAGCGCCCGCCCTCTTCCAGCACAGCATCACCCTGGAGCTGTGTCGGGAGCGCCAGGGGGCTCACTACCACAAGTGCTACGCCTGCGTGCACAACCAGGACGTCGCGCTGGAGGAGGTCGCACCGCTTCCCCCCGCTGAGCGGGCGTACCCCCCCTCCCCGCTGCCGGAGGTAGTTCCCGAGCCCGCCCGGGAGGCCGCCGAGGCTCTGGAGGCAGCCGAGGTCCAGGCGGCCGCGGAACCGGTCGAGGAGGAGCTCGCAGCTTCCGAGATCGACACCGTGATCCTGGAGCCCCAGCCGCCCCCCGACCGCGAGAAGGAGGTCGCGGCGGACTCCGAGTCCCCCGAGGCGGCGACCCCGCGCGCCAAGGTCGGCTGAATCCGGGGGCCGGAGGACGCCCCGGGAAGGTCCGGCTCGAATTCGTCCCAGATCGGCTCAACGTCCGATTTGAGACGGGCCGATGCAGGGGGCATGCGAGAGGACTTTCACCCCACGGAATGGAAGGGCATGGGGGGCCGGATCCTGGTCGTCGGCCGGGCCCCCGAATTCACCGGACGAGCCGCGGCCGAGCTGGAGCGGGCCGGCCTCCAGGTCGTCCGCGCACACGACGGAGCCGAGGTCCGACGGGCGCTCGCCGGGCCCCCGCCCGACGCGATCGCGCTCGATCTGCCCCTCCCCGACCCACTCGTGGAGGGCCTGCTCGGCGCGAAGGCCGCGCGGCGCCCGATAGTGGTCCTCACCGGATCCAGCGCCGTCGAGGCGGCCTCCGAGTGCCTGCGACTGGGCGCGCGGGACTTCGTGCTCAAGCCCTTCGAGGGCATCCGGCTCGTGGTCTCGGTGCGCAACGCCGTGACGCACGGAGAGCTCCTGGCCAAGCTGGAGGCCCTGACGCGCGGGGGCGGGATCCCGGACTCCGAGATCCTCCCCTTCCGGGAGCAGGAGCGCCGCATCCTGAAGCACGCCCTCGAGCACACGGGCTGGAACGTCCAGGAGGCCGCCCGCTGCCTGGGGATCGGCCGCGCCACGGTCTACCGCAAGATCGATCGCTACGGCCTGCGCACCCAGCGCCAGGCGCGCGACGCGAGCTGAGCCGGGGCGCCGCGCCGGCGCTCAGCCCTCCCCCTCCCCGCCCAGGAGCTCCTCCCGCTTCACCTCCGGCAGGTCCCGCTCGGGCCGGCCGCAGTCCCGGAACACGGTCAGCCAGTGGCCCATCCGGGTCTGGAGGAGATCGCCGCCGCCGATGAAGGGCATGACCACCCGGGCGATCCGGGCGCTGTCGACGAAGAGCAGCCACCGGCGGTTCCCGTCGGGGCTGTCCTCCATCCCCTCGGGGGCGCGGCCCGAGTGGCGGTGCGTGACGAGCCGGGGGGGCGATTCGCAGCGGACCGCGAGCTCGGCGGCGAGCTCCGTGAGCGCCTCCTGGCCCAGGACCTCGGGCAGCGCGACGACGAGCGGCTGGGTGACGTACTCGCGCTCGAGCAGGCGGACCGCGCGGTCGACGCTCCGACGAGCGCTGCGCAGGAGATCCGCGCGGTCGAGCTCCTCGCCCGGCTCGAGCCACGGTCGGGAGATCCACAAGAGCAGGCTGCCGTTGGGGGCGGGCTCCAGGCCGCGCACGGGGCGGTTCTCGAGCTCCCGGAAGGGGGTCCTCCCCTCGCGCGCGAGGTCCAGGCCGAGCGGCACCTCGCCGGGCACGCCCGCCAGGCGCGAGCGGTCCAGCCGCTCGACGGTCGGCTGGCGCACCCGCACCGCGCCGAAGCCCGTGGCGAATCCCAGGTAGCCCTCGATGGGGGCGCCGTCGACGGTGTGGTAGGCGCCCACGCGCTCCCCGTCGACGAAGGCGTGGACTGTCGGCCCGTCCACCAGGAGCTCGAGCTCGAAGGAGGTCTTGGGCCGCGGGAACTCCACCCGGCCGCGCGGCGTCGATCCCGGCAGGGCGCCGTCGCGGTCGCGCAGGCCGTGCAGGCTCCAGCCGACCGAGTCCAGCTCGGCGGCCTCCTCCTTCTCGCCGATCGCGTACATGAAGTCGCCGGCGTGGAACTGGAAGCGCACGTTCCGGTCGCGCCGGGTGTAGCCCAGGATCACCGCGCCCGAGAGGTAGGAGGTCGTGAACTGGATCCGCATCCTCGCCCGCCAGGTGCCGGGCAGGTTCCAGCGCCCGGCTCGCGCGAAGGCGTCGCGCTGGTGGGCGCGCGGGTCCACCTGACCGGTGCCGGTGCGCGGTCGGTGCCGCCCCACGATCAGGTCGCCGTCCTCGGTCTCGTACCAGAGCCCCGCGACCCGGCGCTCCTCGTAGCCCGTCAGCTCGTCCTCCACCCAGCCGTCCAGGCCGGCGTGTCGCGGCGGCGGGTCGAAGGGGTGGAGCATCTCGTCGGCCGCGAGCGGGGGCGCGGCGAGGGGCGCGATGCCCAGCCAGGCCGCCAGCCGATCGCGGTCGGCGGCGAGGGCGGACGAGGCCCGCTCGTGTCCCGCAGCCCGGCTCGCCTCGGCCGCCTCCTCCAGGCCGTCGAGGAGGGAGCGGGTCCTGGACAGGGACTTCAGGAAGGGCGCCCGCTCGGCCGGCGCGCCGTGGGGGAAGGCCAGGCGGTGGTCCATGGACCAGCTCGGCGCCCCGTCGCGCTGCTCCGCGAGGGCCCCGCGCAGCAGGCGCTCCGCCGCCGGAGTGCGGCCGTCCACGGCCAGGGCCCACACCAGCGCCCGGATGCCCTCCTCGGTCCTGCCCAGCTCGAGCAGGAGCTCGCCCGCCACCCGCGCCTGGTCCTGCCCGAACCAGGGCTCGGCGCGGTTGCGCGACCAGACCCAGGTGGGCTCGTCGTACACCCAGGGGTCGCCGCCGGGGGCCTGGTTGTCGCGGGTGTAGCGCTCCGTCCAGGGCTTGCGGTCCAGCCAGTAGAAGCCGCCGATGAAGGTGCCGAAGCGCTCCGCGAAGCCCTCGAGGTCCTCCGGCCGGCCCTCCCGCCCGTCGCAGAAGTGCTCCAGGAACCAGGCCATGGGGTCGCGGTTGCCGCGCGCCGCGCCCTCCATGTACCTCCTGAGGCGCTCGGCGAAGAGCGGCCGGCCGCCCTCCTCCCCGGTATTCAGGTACAGGTAGAGCGCGTAGCCCGCGACGTAGTTGTCGCGGTAGTCCTCGACCGTGCCCTCGATCAGCTTCGTCAGGTTTCCGAGGCCGCCGTAGCCCTTGACCATGGCGCCCTCGACCGTGCCGAAGAGCGCGTGATCGTCGATGAACTCGAGGTCGCTCGAGTGCCCGTAGGCCGCGCCGGTCCACACCGCCTTGCCCTCGGCCAGCCAGGCGGGGATGCCCGGGTAGATGGCGCCGTCGAAGCGGTGGGTGAGCTCGTGCGTCAGTCCCCGCCCCAGCCCCTCGATGGTGCCGCAGGAGAAGCGCAGGGTGGTGAGGTCGCCCGACTGGAATCCCCCGGCCCACCAGAAGGGCGAGCCCTCGGACTCGAGCCCGTGGGCCTCGGGCACGAGGCGCACCGTGCCGGGCCTCTCGAGGAAGGGATCGCGGCCGAAGAAGCCCGCCAGACGGCGGTGGTGGTCCTCGACCGTGCGCGCCGCGCCGAGCAGGGTCTGGAAGCCGCAGTCGGTCTCGAGCCGGTACATGCCCTCCGGCGAGACGGCCACCCCGGGGGAGGCGAAGCTCGCGTGCTCGCGCGTCAGGGCCTCGAGCTCCTCGGTGGTGAGCAGCTCGAGCTCCTCCACGGTCCAGGGCTCGCCCGCTCGATCGGCGAGCTGCTCGCGGGCGCGGGCCAGGCCTCGGGCGGCCTCCTCCCGCAGCTTGCCCAGCTCCGGGGGCGTGGGGCCCTTCAGGTCCTTGAAGTCGGCCTGCACCGCGAGGCCGTGCAGACACCGCGCGGCCCGCATGGCCTCGCCCGTCCTGCGGTTGGAGAGGGCGCTCGAGAGCACCCGCTCCAGCGAGGCGATCACCTGCGTGGAGAGGCGCCCCGGAATCTCGAGGGTCGGCGCGGCGCCGGCGAAGAGCTCCGCCTCGAGCGCGGGCGAGGCCTGCGCGAGGTCCAGCGCGGCGCGCCGGGCCCAGTCGGCGACGAGGAGCTCCTCGGGAATGCGCGAGCCCCTCTTCTGACGGGCCGCGGCGAAGGCCGCGAGCTCCCGCGCCGCCGCCGCGCGCTCCGCGGCGATGCGCTCGGGCCCGGGATCGTCCGGCGGAAGCAGGCGCTTGAGGGCGCTCGCGGGCTTCGCCTTGCCGCTCGAGTCCGCCGCAGCCGCCCACCAGGCGTGGGCCCAGAGGGCTCGGGCGTCCGGATCGGCGGCCGAGGCCTCCAGCAGGAGCTCGAGGATCTCGGTCGAATGAGGCGCGCGTACCAGCGCGTTCTGCAGGTGGTGGGCGGCCTCGGCCGCTCGGCCCTCGGCCAGGGCCCGTCGACCCACCTCCAGCGGGCCGGCCGCCGAGCCGGTCTGGGAGGCGGCGACCGCGGCCAGGCCGAGGCCGGCCGCCGCGAGCAGCAGCGGGCGCGAGAGCATCGCCTGCGGTTCTACACCATCGGCGGGGATCCCGCCTCCCCCGCCCGCAGATCGGCGATCGCGTCGTCCACGATCTCCTCCAGCGGCGTATCCGGGACGAAGCCGGTGGCCTCGCGCAGGCGGCTGAGGTCGGGGACGCGGCGGCGCATGTCCTCGAAGCCCTCGGCATAGGCCTCCTCGTAGGGGACGAAGGCGATGGGCGAGGAGCTGCCGGCCCGCTCCCGGACCAGCTCGGCCAGCTCGAGGATCGAGATCTCGCGGTCGGAGCCCACGTTGAAGACCCGCCCGAGGGAGCGCTCGTCGGCCATCAGGCGGCGGGTGGCCTCCACGACATCGCGCACGTGGGCGAAGCAGCGGGTCTGCTGGCCGTCGCCGTGCACCGCGATCGGCTCCCCGCACAGGGCCTGGCCGACGAAGCTCGGCAGCACCATGCCGTAGCGGCCGACCTGACGCGGACCCACGGTGTTGAAGAAGCGCACCACCAGCACCGGCACGCCCCGCTCCCGCTGGTAGGCGAAGGCCATCCACTCGTCCAGGGCCTTGGAGCAGGCGTAGGACCAGCGCGATCGCGTGGTCGCGCCCAGGTTCAGGTCGTCGTCCTCGCGGAAGGGGATCCCGTTCCCCTTGCCGTAGACCTCGGAGGTGGAGGCGACCAGCACCGGGCAGCGCGCCTCGGCCGCGGCCTCCAGCACCACCTCGGTGGCGCGCACGTTGGTGTGGATGGTGTGCGTCGGGCGCTCGACGATCAGCCGCACCCCGACCGCGGCCGCGAGGTGCGCGATCCAGTCGGCGTCACGCGCGAGCTCGGCGACCAGCGGGGCGTCGAGGGCCGAGCCGATGCGGTGCTCGAAGCCCGGCCGGCCCACCAGGCCCTGGATGTTCTCCAGGCGGCCGGTGGAGAGGTCGTCGAGCACGGAGACCTCGTCGCCGCCCTCCAGCAGGCGCTCGGCCAGGTGCGAGCCGATGAAACCGGCCCCGCCGGTGATCAGGACCTTCATGTGCGGGCCTCGGATGCGAGCAGTAGACTCGGAGCCCCCGCCCGGAGTCCACGATGTGCAAGCCGATCCTCCCCCTTCTGCTGGCCCTCGCCGGGGCCTGCGCCGCCCCGCCGCGAAACCCGATCGAGGACGCCGGCCCCGCCGAGCTCGTGGCGGGCGGATTCCAGTTCATCGAGGGGCCGGTCTGGTCCCCCGAGGAGGGGGCCCTCTTCTTCTCCGACATCCCCGCCAGCCGGATCCACCGCCTCGATCCGCCCGACGCAGTCTCGACCTTTCGCGAGGAGAGCCGCGACGCCAACGGCCTGATCCTCGACCGCGAGGGGCGCCTGCTCGTCTGCGAGCACGGGGCCCGCCGCATCTCGCGCACCGAGGCGGACGGCTCGGTGGTGCCGCTGCTGGACGAGTTCGAGGGCGCGAGGCTGAACTCGCCCAACGACCTCTGCCTGCGATCGGACGGCAACCTCTACTTCACCGACCCGCCCTACGGCCTTCGCGGCCGCGAGCCGGACCTGGACGGGGTGCACGTGTTCCGCCGGGACCCCGACGGCGGGATGAGCGTCGTGTGGAGGGGCGGCTTCGAGGCGCGGCCCAACGGCATCGGGCTCTCGCCCGACGAGCGGACGCTCTACGTGGCCTTCACCGACACCGGGCGCATCCTGGCCTTCGAGCTGGATCGCGAGGGCGTCCCCGGAGCGGGGCGCGACTTCGCCGCCACCGCGGGCGGGGCCGACGGCCTGGCGCTCGACCGGCACGGCAACGTCTATGCGTCCACCAGCGCGGGCATCGAGGTCTTCGCGCCGGACGGAACCCGCTGGGGCGCGATCGAGATCCCCGAGAAGCCCGCCAACTGCGCCTTCGGCGACCCCGACGCGCGCAGCCTCTACGTGACCGCGCGCACCGGGCTCTACCGGGTGCGGCTGGCGGTCAAGGGCAGGTACTGAGCGGTTCATGAGCAGGAAGAAGGCCCCCTCTCCGCTGCCGCGTCCCACGGCGTGATGCAGGAGAGGAGGCCGTTCGCGTCCTCGGGTGGTTCGCCGGTCTACTCCATACGGCTCCGCACGGTGACCGTGGCCTCGAAGCAGAAGAGGTCCGGCAGGGGAGCCTCGGCCCGGGCCCTCGTGGCGGGCTCGAGCTTGATGGAGCTGACGACGCCGGCGCCGGGGAGGTCGCTCTCGAGAGCCGACAGGAAGGTGAGGATCCTGGATCGCGAGAAGCTGGCGTCCTCCTCCGCCGTCCGAATCCGGATCATGTGGTCCACGAGGTTCGCGCCGAGCGGATCCACCCGCGGCGAGAGGTCCACCTCGCCGATGCGGCTCTCTCCACCAAGGGCCAGGGCGCGGATGGAGGATTCGGGGTAGGAGAGGATCTCGGCCTCCGGTGACACGATCCCCCCGGGCGCGAGGGACACCTCGATCCGCAGCCGGTCGATGACCACGAAGTCGCCCGAGACGTGCGCCAGGGTACGGGGGTTGCTGAGCTCCATGCACCACGAGCTCTCCAGGAGCCGGGCGCGCATGGACTCGTAGTCGGCCGTCGCGGCGATGGTGCTCTCCGCCCGGACCACCAGGTCCAGCACCACGTCGATGCGATCCGGCTGCCCGCCCCGTCCTCGCCGGTAGCTGGACGCGAGCCGACGGATCTCCGCTCCCGCCGCCTCGCCCGGGCCTTCCTCCACGACCGCGATCACGCGGCGCGCGGCCTCCAGAGCGGAGAGGGGGACCTGGAGCGCGGAGCGCTGGGGCTCGAAGGCCGGCTGCCCGGCGGGCTCGATGCCAGGGACCTCCCCGACCATTCCGAGCCGCTGCAGCGCGCGCATCCGCCCGGTGACGTGCAGGGCCGCACCCTGCAGGATCAGGAGCGTCCCGTCCGGGCTGGCGCAGGCGCGCTCGAAGGGGCGGCCGCCCCCCAGGAGACGCAGCGCCTCCACGGCCTCGCGGGCGCCCCGCGCCTCGAAGGGCACCACCAGGCGGACCAGGAAGGCGGGGTGATCGGCGAGGCCGGCGAGGTCTCCGATCTCCACGTCCCGAAGCGGAGGCGAGCCCTGCTCGTCGAGCTGCTCCGAGAAGACGCCCAGGAGCCGCGGCTCCGCCGGGTGCAGCTCGGCCACGACCAGGCCGTGGCGCAGGAGCACCGACTCGACGAAGGGCCACACCTGCTCCGCGGGGATCTCGGTCCTCCCCCTCAGCCCGGAGGGGATCTTGGCCAGGTGTCGCTCGAGCGGGGCCGAGAGGCAGATGCGCAGGCCCGAGGCTCGGGCGAGCTCGTCGATCGCGTCCAGCACGCTCGGCTCGGCGCGCTTGGCCTCGCCCGCCTCGAGCTGGGCGAGAATCGGGAGGGCGCGGACGGGCTCGACCGGGGAGCCGGCGTGGGCCCCGATGGCCGAGAGGGCGAGACAGCCGGCGAGTCCCAGGGAGGCGATCAGGGAAGTCGAGTGCATGGATCCTCCAGTGCCACGGAGATGTGGGTTCGCGGGAAGCGAGCCGAGCTGCCGGCCGGGGATGCGACCGAGCAGAGGGACGCGGGGGGCCTCTGGATCTTCCCGCGAGCTCGCCCCCGCTCCCGGCGCGCCCCCGCCGGGGGTAGACTGGGCCCGATGCGGGCTCTCAGACGGCGCGTCACGGCCGCTTCGATCCTCGCGCTGGCGGCCTCCTGCGGCGGCGGGACCGAGGCCGTCGAGCTCGGTGGGGGGAGCCTGCACCTCATCGACCTGCCGGAGGGGGTCCGCGTGCTCGAGGGGGCCGCCGGGAGCCCGGCCGGGGCCGCGATCCTGGGAGCCGACGAGATCTGGGTGCGGGAGCGCGTGGACCGGACGAGCTGGGCGGTCGTGGAGCGGGACGCCCCGCCTCGGGCCTGGAGGGCGCGGACCCGCTTCCCCGCGCTCGGGGCGAGCGGCGCGGATCTCCCCGATCTCGAGCCGGGCGAGGTCCGCGTCGATCCGGAGGGGGTCGTGATCGCCGCCGCGGGAGGAGAGGAGCAGCCGCCCAAGCGCCTCCCCATCGTCTACCCGGCGAGCGGCCGCTCCGTCCGCGCCGCGCTCGCGTATCGCGCGGGGGAGGACCGCCTCGCCCCGCGCGAGCTCACCCTGGATCGCGAGACCCGTCGGGCCCTCACGCTCCCCCTGCCCGGGCGGCTGGGCTTCGCGATCGAGGAGGTCCCCGAGCGCGCCCGGCTTCGCTTCGCCGTGGCCCTCCACGACGTGCGCCTGAGCCACGAGCGGCCCGGCCCGCGCGAGGGCCCGCGGGGCGCCGACTTCCGGCTGGTGGTGCGGGACCGGGCGGGCGAGGAGAGCCTCCTCTTCCAGCGGGAGGTGGGGGAGCGGGGCATGGGGGTGGACCACTACCACGGGATCGAGGTGGGCCTGGCCGAGTGGGCCGGCCGCAGCGTGGAGCTGCACTTCTCCTGCGCGTTCCCCGATCCCTCCGGGGCCGCGCCGGAGTGGATCGGCCTGGCCTCCATCGCCGAGCCCCAGCTCACCTCGGGATCGGACACCTCTCTGCCGAACGTCCTCCTGGTCGTGATCGACACCCTGCGCGCCGACCGGCTCGGCTGCTACGGCTGGGAGCGCGCGCACACGCCCAGCATCGATCGCCTGGCGCGCGAGGGGGTCCGCTTCGCGGACGCCATGAGCCCCTCCGCCTGGACCCTGCCCTCGCACGCCTCGCTCTTCACCTCGACCTATCCCAGCCAGCACGCGGTGTGGAGCGAGCAGCGGCTGCCCGAGGGCCTCCCCACCCTGGCCGAGCTCCTGCGCGACTGCGGCTACTCGACCGCGGCCATCACCGAGGGCGGCTTCGTGCGCGCGGTCTACGGCCTGGCCCGGGGCTTCGACGTCTTCAACTCCGGGCCGGGCGGGGTCCGGGACACGGTGGACGCGGCGATCGACTGGATCGAGGGCGCCCAGCGGCCCTTCTTCGCCTTCGTCCAGACCTACTGCGTGCACGCGCCCTACGATCCGCCGCAGGAGTGGCGCTCGAAGCTGGTGCGGCCCTACTCCGGCGAGCTGCCCGCGAGCGTGCGCCCCAGCGACAACCCCTGGGGCCGGTTCGGGACGGGCCGACCCGACGAGCGGGATCTCACCTACGTCCAGGACCTCTACGACGCCGAGATCGCCTTCGCCGACGAGCAGATCGGGCGCCTGCTGGAGCGCCTGGAGGCGGAGGGGCTCGAGGAGAGCACCCTGGTCGTCCTGACCTCCGACCACGGCGAGGAGTTCTTCGACCACGGGCAGACCGGGCACGGCTGGAGCCTCTACCAGGAGCAGCTCCACGTCCCCCTGATCCTCCGCTGGGGGGGCGCCTTCGAGGGAGGGGCGGTGGTCCGCCACCCGGTGCACCTGCTCGACGTGGCCCCGACCCTGGCGCGGGCCGCGCGCGCCGCCGCGCCCGCGGGCTGGGCGGGGATCCCCCTCTCCCTCGAGCCAAGCCCGGGCGCCGACCGGCCGCTCTTCGCGCCCATGCGCCAGCATTTCCTGCCGCGGATGCGGGGGGTGCCGGCGGCGGCCCTGCGGGAGGGGAACCTCAAGTTCGTCGACTTCCCCGAGGGCGGCCGCCCTGGGGACCCCCAGCAGGGAGCCGCGCTCTACGACCTGGCCGGGGATCCGGCCGAGCGGGAGAGCATCCTGGAGCCCGCCGATCTCGAGCGCTGGACGCGCAAGCTCGAGGGGCTGCGGGCGCGCTTCGGCCCCCGGGGCGAGGCCCTCTCGGTCGAGCCCGCCGACCGCACCGATCTCGATGCGCTGGGGTACCTCGGCGGCGAGGCGGACGACGAGCAGGATTGAAGGCCGCGATTCACCACTGGAACGCACCACCCGCAAGGAGGCCGAGATGAGCAATCCCACGCGCCGGCAGGTCCTGAAGCAATCGAGCCTGGCCCTCGCGGGGGCGCTGGCCCTGCCCCGCGCAGGGGCCTTCGCCCTCACCCAGGAGCCGGCCCCGCCCCTGCCGCCGAGCCGCATGCGCTTCGGGCTCGTGACCTATCTGTGGGGGGCCGACCTCGACCTTCCCACCCTGATCGAGGTGGGCGAGAAGAGCGGGGTCCTGGGTCTCGAGCTGCGCTCCACCCACCGCCACGGGGTCGAGCCCGGGCTCGACGCCCAGCAGCGCTCGGAGATCAAGAAGCGCTTCGACGACAGCCCGGTCACCTTCGTCGGCCCGGGCAGCGACGAGCGCTTCGACACGCCCGATCCGGAGGCGCTGGCGCGGGCCATCGAGGCCACCCGGCGCTTCGTGAAGCTCAGCGCCGACCTCGGCGGCAGCGGGGTCAAGGTCAAGCCCGACTCCTTCCACAAGGGCGTGCCGCGCGAGAAGACCATCGAGCAGATCGGCCGGAGCCTGAACGCGCTGGGCCCCTTCGCGGCCGAGCACGGCCAGGAGATCCGGCTCGAGGTGCACGGCCAGTGCGCGGAGCTTCCAACGATCGAGAAGATCATGCAGGTGGCCGATCACCCCGCGGTGGTGGTGTGCTGGAACTGCAACGGCGAGGACCTCGCGGGCGAGGGCCTGGAGTCCAACTTCGCGCTCGTGAAGGACCGCCTGGGGGACACCGTCCACGTGCGCGCCCTGGACCGCGGCAGCTACCCCTATGACCGGCTCATGGAGCTCCTGCGGGGGATCGAATACGGCGGCTGGGTCCTGCTCGAGGCGCGCGGGGAGATCCCCGAGGACCGCGCCGCCGGCCTGGCCGCCCAGCGCCGGCTCTTCGAGGAGCTGGTCTCCGACTGAAACGGCCGAGCCCGGGAGGATCCCCGTGAATCCGCGCCTCCTCGCAGCATTCCTCGCCGCGGCCCTGGTCCTGCTCGCCGCCTGGCTGAGCCTGGGGCCGTTCCAGTCCGAGCCCGCCGGTCCAGCGGCGCCCGCCGAGGAGACGCCTCCCGCGCGGGAGCCGGTCGAGGCGGCCACGGCGGGGCGCGCGGCCCTGCAGGAGGAACCGCCCCCGCCGCAGGAGGAGGCGGCCATCCCGGAGGAGGAGCCCGATCCGGCCCCGGAGATCGTGGTGCTCGATCCGGCCCAGGAGCCGGTCGGAGGGGCGGAGGTCCACTTCTGGATCGGGAACCAGGGACGCGGAGGCAATCCGGGGGCGGACGAGCGCGTGCGCCTCACGGACGTGTTCGGCGTGACGGCCCTCCCGTCCGAGCTGGACGCGGGCGAGGCCCTGGCCCTCGCCGAGAAGGAGGGCGTGGGGAGCACGGGCTCGATGAGGATGCTCTCCTTGGACGAGGACGAGCACGGCCGGCGCGTGATGCGGCTGCGCCCGGAGGGAGTCGTGCGCGGAATCGTCATTCACGGCACCGGCCAACCAATTCCCGGTGCGCGCGTGGAATTCAAGAGCGCGGGCGTACTGGTGCCGGGCGGCGAGGCCCGACTGCCGGAGCCCCGAGTCACCGACGAAGAGGGCCGATTCTCCTTCACCATGACGAGCGGCTTCCCCGTGAAGCTGACGGCCCACTCCACCTTCGGATCCTCACCGACGGTCCGCGTACGGGTGAAGGAGAGCGGGGACCAGGACGTCGTCCTCGTGCTGAAGAGCGCCGCCTACCGCGTGACGGGAGTCCTCCTCGATCCCGCGGGAGAGCCCATCGCGGGTGAGGTGAAGCTCATCCAGGTCGTGCCCCACGAGCTGCCTCGGACGATCCGCGATCCCGTTCGGATGGAGGCCCGGACTGGCGAGGACGGCCGCTTCGAGCTCAGCCCCGGCCAGCCGGGGACCTTCCGGCTCGTCGGCATGGAGGAGTCCTACTGCACCGCGGAGGCGATCGACGTGACCCTGGACGGGGCGCGCCGGCAGGCGGAGATCGCGCTTCGGCTCCTGAGTCCGGCCACCATCCGGGGGACCATCGTGTGGGCCGACGGAAGGCCGCTCTCGAAGACCGGCCTGACCGTCCCCTTCTCCAAGGGCAATCCACAACTGCAGGGCCGCGAGTACCCCGGGCTGGTCAGCCTGTACCAGCAGGGCGGGATCATCTTCACGGACGAAGAGGGCCGCTTCGAGGTGGAGTTGGTGCGACCCGGCTTCTACTACGACATCTGGTGCTTCCCCGACCCCGATCGGCGGTACGCCATCGTGAAAGAGCGCGGCGTTCTGGCTGGCGAGCAGGACGTCCGGATCGTCGTCACCGAGGAGCGCATGCGCGGCGGCTGGGCCGAGGGCCGCGTGGTCGATGACGCCACGGGGGAGCTGGCCCCCTACCGGATGCTCCTCTATCACCGGGAAGGCCCCGAGGAGTGGAGCAACCGGTCATTCATGTTCGAGGATCCCGACGGCCGTTTCGAGCTCGAGGGCCTCAAGCCCGGAGACGAGTACACGATCCGGGTGTACTCGGCCGACGATCGCGTCGCCGGCCGCCTGCCGCCCTGGACGGCTACCCTGGAGGGCACTCGGCTCGAGGCGAGGCTCTACGCCCCCTCCCGCCTCGAGATCGAGATCCTCGACCCGTCTGGGGCTCCCCGGGTAGGAGCTGCAGTGCGCTTGGTGGTCGCCGATTTCCCGACCGGGGGGACTCCCGTGCCCGAGCCAGCCGACCGCCGGGGGATCGTCACCTACGACACACTCCCGCCCGGCTCCTACCGCGTCTTCGTCGAGTTCGACGGCGAGCAGACCGACGCCGGCCTCGTCGAGGTGGCCCCCGCCAGCGAGTCCACCTTCCGCGTGACCCTGTAGCGGCGCGCCTCAGACCTTCGCCGCCGCCACGACCTCCTCGTCGGTGAGCAGCCGTGGGCTGTCCTTGGCCGCGTCGAGGACCTTCTTCACGGCCTCGTCGGTGGGATCCACCCCGTGCCGGCGCAGCACCCAGGTCACGTTGGAGCGGCCGCTCATGGGGCCCACCTTGATCTTCTGCCCCAGGCCCACCATGTCGGCGGGCACGCCCGAGTAGACCCGGTTGGCCAGCCAGGCGTCGCCCTTCTTGAAGGCCTTGATCACCGCGGCGGCGTGCACTCCGGTGCCGGTCTCGAAGGCGTCCGAGCCGAAGACCGAGTAGTTGTTGGGCAGGGGCACGCCGATGTGCTCGGCGGCCAGGTGGCAGTAGTCGCCCAGCCTGGAGAGGTCGTTGTCGATCAGGCCGTTGAGCTTGAGGTTGACCAGCAGCAGGTCCATCTCGGTGTTGCCGGCCCGCTCGCCCACGCCCAGGGCGCAGGCGTGGACGCGGTCGGCGCCGGCGTCGATGGCCTCCATGGTGTTGATCAGCCCCAGCCCCCGGTCGCGGTGGCCGTGCCAGTCGATCTTCACGTCGGCCCCCAGCTCCTCGACCAGGGAGCGCACGAAGTGGATGAGCTGGCGCACGCCCCGAGGGGTGGAGTGGCCCACGGTGTCGCACACGCAGAGGCGCTGGGCCCCGGCCTCGATGGCGGTGGTGTAGAGGGCCCGCACGTGGTCGGGGTGGGCGCGGGTGGTGTCCTCGGTCACGAACATGGCGGGCAGATTTTCGGCCACGCAGAACTCGATGGCCTGGCGCGAGAGCTTGAGCATGTTGTCGAACTCCCAGCTCTCGGCGTACTGCCGGATGGGAGAGGAGCCGATGAAGGCGCACACCTCGACCGGCGAGCCGGTCTTCTGGGCGATGTCGGCCACCGGCTGGATGTCCACCAGCATGGTGCGGCAGGCCACGTTGGGCGTGATGTCGAGCTCCTTCATCTCCCGCACCAGGGCGGTGATGTGCTCGCGCGCGCGGGAGCCCGCGCCGGGCAGGCCGATGTCGGCGGTGTGGATGCCCAGCTCGTTCATCAAATGGACCAGTCGGATCTTGGCGTCGAGCGTGGGGTCGTGGGCCGAGGGGCTCTGCAGCCCGTCCCGCAGGGTCTCGTCGTCGAACTGGATGGGGCGGCGGTCGGCGGTCGCGTCGGCGCCTATGGTGTTCCAGTCGTAGATCAGGTCGCTGGGCTGCTTCTCGGTCATGACGGGCTGCTCCGGGTCTGCTCCTGGGCGCCGATTGCGCGGTGGCCGGATGGCGGGGGGGTGGCTTCGCGCACGGGGCGCCTATCATAAGGGCCGGGGTCGGCTGTCCGCTCCATGGCCCCCGGTTTCGCGAGCCGCCCGAACCCCGCGCCCCCGCGCGCGTTGTGTCCGCCGTGTCACCCCCTCCCGAGCCCCTACGCGTCCTCAAGTTCGGCGGCGCCGCCCTGGCGACCGGCGAGGGCGTGCAGCGCGCCTGCCGGATCGTCCTGGAGCGGGGGGGGCCGCGGCCGGTCGTGGTCGTCAGCGCGCACGCCGGGGTGACCGAGCTCCTGGCGGCCGCCGCGGCGGACGCCGCGGGGGGGGGCGCCCCCGGGGCGGGGGGGCCGGGGAAGGGCCTGGAGGGGATCCGGATCCGCCACCGCACCCTCCTGCGCCAGCTAGAGCTGGACGGCGAGCTGCTCGACCGGCTGTTGCGCGAGCTGGCGGACGTGCTGGCGGCCATCCGCTCCCGGGCCGCCCTGGGGCCGGCCGAGCGGGACTTCGTCCTCTCCTTCGGCGAGCGGATGAGCTCGCGCATCGTGGCGCGCTGCCTGCGCCGGATGGGCTCCGAAGCCACGCCCGTGGACGCCTTCGACCTCGGGCTGACCTCGGACTCCAACCATGGCCGCGCGCGGCCCTTGCCGGGGGTGGGCCGCGCGCTGCGCTCGGCGCTCGGGGGGGTCCCCGGCGTGCCCGTGATCACCGGCTTCCTGGCGGTCGACCGGCGCGGCAACCTGACGACCCTGGGCCGCAACGGCTCCGACCTGACCGCCTCCCTGGTGGGGGAGGCGCTGGGGGCTGCCGAGGTCCAGTACTGGAAGCTGGTCGAGGCGGTGATGACCGCCGACCCCGAGCTCGTGCCCGACGCGCGCCCCCTCGCGCGCCTCTCCTGGGAGGAGGCCGACGAGCTGGCCCGCTTCGGCGCCCGGGTGCTCCACCCCGAGGCCATCGGCCCCGCCCGGCGCGCCGGCATCCCGGTGTGGCTGGGGAGCGTGCGCGATCCCTCCGGCCCCGGCACCCGGATCGAGGGCGAGGGCCTTCGGGCCGGGACCCTGGCGCTGGCCTGCCGGGCGGATCTCGCCGAGGTCGAGATCCCCGACCGGGCGGGCGAGGCGGCCGAGCGACTGCTCGAGGGGCTCGGGGGGCCGGCCTTCGAGGGGGTCGCTTCCCGGCGCGTGGAGGGAGGCCGGCGCATCGCCATGCCCGAGGACGCCGCCCTCGCGGCCGCGCAGAGTTCCGATGGCCGGGAGCTGCGCGTGGAAGCGGGCCTGGCCTCGGCCGCCGCGATCGGTGCGGGCGCCGGGCGGGATCGGATCGGGCGGGCCCGCGAGATCCTGGCCGATGCGGGCATCGAAGCTCGGGCGCTGCCGCTGCGAGATCCGGCCCGCAGCGTCCTCTTCCTCCTGCCCGCCGACCGGCTCGCCGAAGGCGCCGCCCGACTGCACGCGCTCCTCTTGGCGGAGGGCACCGACCTCTCGACGAGCGCGCCCACGGCGGGAGCCCGCTAGCCACCCATCCACCAGGCTCCTCCACCCGGGGGACTCACCCGCACCCGAGCGGTCGCGGCCTCGCTCGAGAATCCCGCCGCGCGATCGCGGCGCGCCCCGCCGCCGGCCGGCGAAATCCCTTGACGGCGCAGCGGCGGCCCCGAACCATCCGGCCGCCGGCGTCCGATCCGGGGGAGCGGCCCCTCTCCCGATCCTCGCGCCCGCCCGCCGACATGAGCACGCCGGAGATGGAGAGCCGACCGACGCTGCGCGACCTGCGCGAGCTCCTCGAGCACCGGCGCGAGGGGCTGGCCGACTTCCTGGAGTCGGTGCACCCCGCGGACCTGGCGGAGTGGCTGGCGGACCTGGACGAGGAGGAGGCCTGGGCGGTCTTCGAGGCGGCCTCGACCGAGCTCCAGGCCGACGTCCTGGAGGAGGCCGACGAACCGCTGCAGCTCCTGCTGATGCGCAACATGGACGCTGCGCACCTGCTCGAGCTGATCGACGAGCTGCCCCCGGACGAAGCCGTCGACCTCCTGGCCCTGACCGACGCGCGCACCGGGGAGGAGGTGCTGCGGAGCGTCGAGCCCGAGCTCGAGAAGGACCTGCGCGAGCTCGCCTCCTACGAGGCCGACACCGCCGGCGGCATCATGACCACCGAGTTCGTGTCGGTGCCGCCGGACATCCAGGTGGGCGACGCGATCAAGCTCGTCCGGCACGAGGCCGAGGACGCCAACGAGGAGTTCGCCGGCGTCTTCGTGGTGGACGAAGAGGGCCGGCCGCTGGGCTTCGTCTCCGACCACGACCTGCTCACCCACGGGATCCACACCCCCATCGAGGAGGTGATGGAGACCGACGTGGTGTCGGTGGGGGTCGAGGCGGACCAGGAGGAGGCCGCCAACCTCATCCACAAGTACTCGCTGCACAACCTGCCGGTGGTCGACGAGGCCGGGACGCTACGCGGCATCATCACCGCCGAGGACGCCCACGACGTGCTCGAGGAGGAGGCCAGCGAGGACATGCTGCGCCTCGCGGGCACATCGCAGGACCAGCTCACGCGCCTGCCCATCCTCACGCGGGTGCGACACCGCCTCCCCCTGCAGGCGATCACCGTGCTCGGCGGCTTGGCGACCGCCTGGATCCTCGACCAGGCCCTGAAGGAGGGCAGCGAGGAGCTCTCGGGCGCCGACGTCCTGCGCTACCTGCCGATCATCATCGGCCTGGCCGGCAACGTGGGCATCCAGTCCTCGACCATCCTGGTCCGCGCCTTCGCCACCGGCGAGGTCGAGCCCGATCGGGAGGCCTCGGTGCTGGGCTCCGAGGTGGTGGTGGGCCTGATCATCGGCGTCCTGTGCGGGGGGGTCACCGCCCTGGTGGCCATGGGGCTGGAGTCCTCCATCGAGACCCGGGCGCTCTTCGGCTGCGCGGTGGGCGCGGCCATCCTGATCTCGGTGACCTGGGCGGCCTTCCTGGGCTGTTTGGTGCCCATGAGCTGCCGCCGGCTGGGCATCGACCCGGCCGTGGCCGCCGGGCCCTTCCTGATCACCCTGAGCGACATCTCCGGCGCCGCCATCTTCGTCGGGGTGGCCCTGTACATCCTGCAGCTCGGCGCGTAGAGGCCGGAATGGCGCGGCGGAGGCTCTTGCGGTTGCTGTGGGTCCTGGGCGCCCTGGTCCTCGCCCTCCTGTTCCTGAACGCCTTCGTCGGGCGCGTGTACCGGGTCCACAGCGGCTCCATGAGGCCCGCCCTGTGGGGGGACCCCGAGGAGGGCGAGTACGTGCTGGTGTGCTTCGGCGGCCTGGAGAAGGTCCAGCGCTTCGACCTGGTGGTCCTGCAGCGCGACGGCGAGCCCGACCCCTTCGTCAAGCGAATCGGCGGCCTGCCCGGCGAGTCGGTGCAGCTCCTCGACGGCGACCTCCTCGTCTCGGGCGAGCGGCTCGCGCCCGAGGCGCCCCGGCCCGAGCTCGTGCTGCTCTTCGACGACCGCCTACACCCCCTCGAGGAGCGCTTCCGGTTCGAGGCGATCGACGGGTCGATCCGGCGCCTCGACGACGGGGGCTGGCGGGTGGAGGCCGCCCCGACGGGCTTCAAGCTCGAGTATCGAGGCGTCGTGACCGATGGCTTCGTCAACCCGGAAGGCCGCTTCGAGCCCGGAATGCACCAGGTCAACGATCTTGCGCTCGAGTGCGCGCTCGTGCTCGAGGAGCCGCGGGGTCGGCTGCGGCTGAGCCTCAGCGAGGAGGGCGACCTCTTCGGCTTCGAGATCCGGCTGGACCCGGCGGGATCCGAGGCGCGCCTCCTGCGCCGGGCGGGCAGCGTCCCCGAGGAGATCCTGGCCAGCGCGCCCATCGAGCTCCGCCCGGCCGAGCCCGTCGAGCTGGCCTTCTCCAATCGAGACAACGCCCTGCGCGCCGAGCTGAACGGCGAGACCGTCCTGCTCTCGACCTACGCCTCGAACACCCCGATCGCCGCGCCGGCCTCCTCCGGCCAGCGCCACCGCAAGCCGCGCCTGCGCATCGCGGGGTCGGAGCTCCTCGAGGCCACCCTCCGCGACCTCCGGGTCCTGCGGGACCTCTACTACACCGCCCGCGGGCCCTACGGGAAGGGCCAGACGACCCCGCTCGGCCCGGCCGAGGTCTTCCTCCTGGGGGACTGCTCGGCCCACAGCCAGGACAGCCGCGAGTGGGGGTCGGTCCCGGTCGAGAGGATCCTGGGCCGCGCCCGCTGGGTGGTCTGGCCCCCGGGCCGAGTGCGCCGGCTGGTCGGCCCGGAATCCGGCGGCCGCTAGGGGGCCCCCAGGGCCCTTCCCGCCTTTTCATGGGAGGAAACCGCCCGCTGCGGCCGAAACCGGGGGCATCCGGCGGGGTTTCAGAGCCCGCGGAGGGAGCCCCGCGAACGATGGACGACGCCCACCTTCAGGACCCGGGGGTGCAGCTCATGCTCGCCTACCAGGCGGGCTCGGAGCCGGCCTTCGACCGCCTGGTCGAGGAGTACTCGGGGCAGGTCTACTCCCTGCTCACCCGCTTCCTGGGGGCCCGCCCCGAGCGGGAGGACCTCGTCCAGGAGACCTTCCTGCGCGTCATTCGGGCCCGGGACCGCTACCGGCCGACGGCCCGCTTCTCCACCTGGCTGTTCCGCATCGTGTACAACCTCTGCGTCAACCTCACCGAGCGCTCCACCTCCCGGGCGGGGCGCCGCGTCGACTTCGGACGCGCCGAGCCGGGGGCGGGCGAGTCCGGCTGGGAGGGCGACATCGAGGACGAGCGGGCCGAGGAGCCCACCCGTTCGCTCGAGCGCGCGGACCTGGTGCGCGCCGTGCGCCAGGCCATCGCCGAGCTGCCGCAGACGCAGCGCATGGCCCTGATCCTGGCCAAGTACGAGGAGATGCCCCACTCCGAGATCGCCCGCGTGCTGCGCTCGAGCGAGAAGGCGATCAAGTCCATGATCCACCGGGCGCGAGAGAACCTGCGCGCGCGCCTGGGGCCGCTGCTCGAAGGAGAGCTGACATGAGCGCCTGTCGGATCTTCCGCTCCGAGCTGGAGCGCGCGCTGGCCAGCCACCCGGACGCCGAGCGCCTGGGCCGGCTCGGCTGGCACGAGCACCTGCTCTCCTGCGCCCGCTGCCGCGAGCTGCTCGAGGGCGAGGAGGCCCTGGAGCGCCTGCTCGCCACCCTGCCCGAGCCGCGACTGCCCGAGGACCTGACCCGACGGGTCCTGGCCCGCCTGCGCGAGGTCCGGCGCGGGGAGGCGGCCCTCGACCGGCTCCTCGAGATGGACGCCGCGGGGAGCGCGCCCCCCGGGCTGGCCGGCAGCGTGCTCGAGAAGCTGGCCGGGAGCCGGGCGACCGCCGCCCGGGACGAGAGCCTGGAGCGCGCCCTGGACCGACTCCCCGAGCCGGTTCCGCCGCCGGGGCTGGCCGGGCGCGTGCTGCGCGGCCTCGAGGGCGCGCGGCGAGCGGGCCCCGCGACCGTCGAATCTCGCGGAGCCCCGGGTGCGGGGCCGCGGCGGCGCCGGTGGCTGTCCCTGGCGGCCGTGGCCGCGCTGCTGCTGGGCGGCCTGGGCGCGATCGCGCTCCTGCGCGGGGGCGCCGAGCCGGGGACCCCGATCGCCGAGGGGACCCCGGACGTGCCCGAACCCCTGCTTCCGCCCGAGACCCCGCCGCCGGATCCCGAGCTCCCCCGGCCCGACGCCATCGACCCCTCCGAGGAGCTCCTGGCGTACCTCGACGTGCTCGAGAACTGGGAGCTGCTCCACGACGAGAACCTGGACGTGATGCTGGCCTCCCTCGACCCCGCCGACGAGGTGCTCCTGGCCCTGGAGGAGGACGGCCTCGCCCCGGACTGGGGCGTCGCCGAAGGGGAGGCCCGCTAGGGAGCTTCGACCATGCGCGCGCGAGCCCTCCAGCGAGCGATGGTGGCGAGCGGCCCGGCGGCCCTCCTGGCGCTTCTGGTCCTGGCCCCGGCGGGTCTGGCCCAGGGAGGCGGGCCGGCGGCCGGCCGGCGGCCGAGCGCCGGGAGCGCGCGCGAGCGCTGGCAGCAGATGAAGCCCGAGGAGCGGGCCCGCATGCTGGAGCGCTTCGAGGAGCTGAAGCGCCGGGACCAGGAGGAGCGGCGCGAGCTGGAGCAGCGCGGCCGGGCGCTGGAGCGGATCAAGGAGGGCTTCCTCGAGCAGCTCGGCGAGGAGGAGCGCGAGGCGCTGGAAGGGATGGACGCCTCGCAGCGCCGGGCCTGGCTGCACGAGCGGCTGCGGGCCGAGTCCCAGGAGCGCGGGCAGCGCATCCGCGAGCTGCTGCCCCGGGACCTGATCGAGCGCCTGGAGAGCGCGAAGAGCCCCCGGGAGCGCCTCCACATCCAGAACGAGTTCCTGCAGAAGCTGAGGAACGAGCGGGGCCAGAACTGGCTGCGCTTCCTCGCCGACGAGCTGGATCTCACCGACGAGGAGGTCGAGCGCATCCAGAAGCTGCCGCCGGAGCAGGCCCTGAAGGTGATGCTGCAGCTCGAGCGCCAGTCCATCCGCCGCTGGGTCGAGCGCGAGGGCCGGCCCTCGCTGCTCAGCGAGCAGGACTGGAAGCGCCTCGAGACGCTCGACGACCGGGGCTTCCACCAGCGCTGGAACCGCATGCGCGGCCAGCTCCCGGGTCAGGGCCGGCGCCTGCGCGGCCTCTTCGCCCCCGGTCGCCTGCCCCCCACGCCCGAGGGCGAGGCGCTGCGCGCTGAGCTGGAGCTCCTGCACCAGGCGATCCGTCCAGATCCAGCCGTGGCCCGGGAGTGGGCGGATCTCGCGCCCGCGGAGCGCCGCCGCCGGATGGGGGAGGAGCTGCGTCGGCAGGTGCTGCCCGTCGCGAGGACCCTCGACTGGGTGTCGAGCGAGGACCTCGCGCGCCTCGAGGCCGTGCCCGGCGAGAACGTGGAGGAGGCGCTCGCCAGGGCGATCCGCGGGCGGGTCGAGCAGGTGCGCGCCCGGTCGGGCGAGCCGTTCCCCGAACCGCGCCTGGAGCGCCTGCGGCGTGCGCTGGATCCCGACGAGGCCTGGCGGGAGGAGCTGAAGGGGCTCCCTCCGGGGAAGCGGCGGGCGATCATCACGGCCCGCATCAAGGAGCGGATGCTGCCGCAGCTCGAGTCGGCCGGGTGGCTGCCGCAGCAGGAGCTCGATCGCCTGACGCGGCTCGAAGGCGAGGAGTTCGTCGCCGCGGCTCGAGATCTGATCGAGGAGCACGCGCGGGAGATGAAGACGCGGCGGGAGCGTCCCGGCGGGGGGCGCCGCCAGGGCGAGGGACGCGAGCCCGGGGAGGAGCGGACGCACCCCCGCGCCGATCGGCCGGGCGGACGACCGCGCGGACCCGGCGGCTAGCCCTCCGCCTCGAGCTTCACCGCCGTGCCGTAGGCCAGGAGCTCGGCCGCGCCGGCCATCACCTGGGAGGTGACGAAGCGCACGTTGATGATGGCGTCCGCCCCCAGCTTCTGGGCCTGGGCCTCCATGCGCCGCATGCTCTCGCTGCGGGACTCCACCAGCATCTCGGTGTACTCCTTGATCTCGCCGCCCACGAGCATGCGCAGGCCGGCCATGAAGTCCTTGCCCAGGTGCTTGGCCCGGATGGTGCTTCCCCGAACGAGGCCCAGGCACTCGACGACCTGATGGCCGGGAACGAAGTCGGTGTTGGCGATGATCATCGGAGAGAGCTCCTCGGGGTGAGACATCCGGGTCAGGGGTCGTCGAGCAGGTCGCGGTCCTTCTCGCGCTCCTCCAGGCGCTCCCACAGGAG
>CAZTTG010000029.1:0-67128 GCA_964615935.1 uncultured Planctomycetaceae bacterium
ATCGCGCCGCGCGCTCCTGCGCGCGGCTGCGCCACGTGCTCGCTGCGCTCGCGTGTCGCCGACGGCCCCCTGACGGGGCCCGCGCTCGCCTCAGCGGCCCGGTCGCTGCCGCGCCAGGAGCGTCCGTAGGAGTTCCCGCGCCCGCGGATGGCCGGGCTCGATCTCCAGGGCTCGCCGGCAGGCATCCTCCGCCTCGCGATGGCGGCCGCGTCCCTCGAGGGAGCCGCCCAGGCCGTAGTGCAGCTCGGACTCGAAGTCGATCGTCTCCGCGCTGAAGGGTCGGCGAAGCTGCTCGCCAGGGCGACGCCCCCGACCAGGCAGGCGGCGACCGCCAGCTCCACCAAGCGCCGCGCCGCTGCGATCCGCCACGCGCCCGCCAGGCCGGCCGCCGCCAGCACGCAGAGGATGGGGACCGCGGGCACGCGGTAGCGGGCGGTCACGAAGACCGCCACCACGGCGGCGGGGTAGAGGAGCAGGAACAGCCACACCGGGGCGGGCACCCTCCGCCGGCCATGGAGGGCGCCCAGCGCCGCCAGCGCCGCCGGCGCGCCGAAGGGGAAGCCCAGGAGGCCCGCCTTCCAGATCCCCGCGCTCAGCACGAGGGACCACCTGCGAAAGAGATAGATGTCCACGTTGCAAGGCAGCTCCCGGGAGCTCGCGAACTGGAGCGTCTTGGCGCCCAGCCCCTCGAGGAGGCCCACCGGATCGCTCTTCGCGTAGTCGACCACCCTCCCGACGTAGTAGCGCTCCTGCCGGTAGCCGCCCTGGAGCCCGATGCCGGCCGGGAGCTCGATGAGCTTCTCCCGCTGGAGCCCCGGCCGGATGGTGATCGTCTCCCGCCGGTCGGGGTTGTTGCCGATGTAGAGGTTGGCCCCCCCGGAGTAGGGGAGGATGCTCGCCCTTCCGGTGGTGCGCAGGTTCAGGAGTCCGATCGGCGCGGCCACCAGGAGGAAGCCGCCGACCAGGGCCGCGCCGCGCAGCGCCATCGATCCGCCCGCTCCCGGGTTCCCAGGAGGAGCAGCACCAATGCCACCGATCAGAAGCTCGCCCAGCCGGTGGCCAGGAGCTCGCCGTCGAAGAACACCGAGGGCGCGTAGAGGGCGGCGAGGACTCCTGCCAGGATCCCGGTGTGACGGTCGAAGACCCTCTGAGCCAACCGGAAGACCAGCGCGGCGGTCAGCGCGCCGAGCGCCATCTGCGCGAGCTTCGCCGCGAGGATGGAGGAGCCCGTCAGCCAGTAGACCGCCGAGAGGAAGAGGGGATAGAAGGGCGGCTGCCAGAAGAGCTCCTGGCTCGGGCCCTCGCCTCCCGCGAGATCACGGGCCATCCGGTCGTAGCTCATCGAGTCCACGACCGGGACGTCGAAGGTCGGATTGTCGCTGCTCTCGAGCAGGTAGACGGCCCTCACCAGGAAGGCCAGCAGGAAGACGGCCGCTCCCGCCCGAAACGCAGCGCTCTTGAGCATGGCGCCGCCTTCCCTATCGGGTGAGCCGGGCCGGGGCAACAGGCGGACGGGAATTCCGCCGGACGGGGGGCCTGCGGGCCCCGCGAGTTTCTGCTCGCCACACTCCGATTTCCGCATAAGGTGGGGATCGGGCCGGCCGCCTGCCGGGACCGGCCCGACGACGATCGAGGAAGGAGCCCCTGAGATGATCAACGCGCGCAGCTCCCTGTGGTCGGCCCTGGCGGCCACCCTCCTGGCCGCGGCCACCGCCGCCCAGAGCACCTGGTACGTGGACGTCAACGGCACTCCACCGGGCTCGGGCACGCAGATCGACCCCTACACCAGCATCCAGTTCGCCATCTCCCAGCCGACGACCGCGCCCTGCGATACGATCCTGGTCCACTCGGGCATCTACCTGGAGACCGTGGACTTCCTGGGCAAGGCGCTGGATCTGCAGTCGATCCAGGGGGCCTCGCTGACGACGATCAACGCGCTGTTGTCCGGCACGACCGTGACCCTTGCCGCGAACAGCCTCCTCGACGGCTTCACCATCCGAGGGGGAAGCGGGACCGCGGGTGTCATGACTTCCAGCTTCGGCGGAGGCATCGCGGTCATCGGGGAGACCGGGCCCATGACGGTGCGCAACTGCGTGGTCCGCAGCAACCGGGCGGTGACCGGCGGTGGCCTGGGGGTGTACCAGGGGGCCCCCTGACCATCGAGGACTGCGACTTCTATCAGAACACCGCCCTCGACGATCCGTCCGCATCGATCGATGGTGATGGTGGCGGCGCGGCCATCATCAGCGCCATTGGACCCGTCGATCTCGTCCGCTGCACCATCGGCAGCAACCGCTGCGCCGGAGACGGGGCGGGCCTGGCGGTGATCGACTGCGACGTCCGGCTCGAGGACTGCACGCTGAAGGGCAACCGGGCCGAGTGGACCGGGTGGGGCTCGATCGCCTCGCGCGGCGGCGGCCTCTACGCGGAGGAGATCACGACCGGCACGAACGCCCACCTGAAAGGCTGCACGGTGGCGGAGAACCTCGTGATCGGGCACATGACCTCGGGCGGGGGTCTGGCCTACTGCACCGCCTCGGGATCGATCGATCAGTGCAGCATCATCGGCAACGTCGCCGGCGACGATCAGTGGGCCTATGTGGGCACCGGGGGCGGCCTGTCCGTCGTGGGCTCGCAGGTCCAGTTCGGCACGCTCGTGACGGTGAGCGAGACCCTCATCGAGGACAACCTGGCGGAGTGGGCCGGCGGCGGCGTGTACTGTGAGCCCGGGTGGTTCAGCAGCGGATCGGCCATGCTGAAGGGGTGCACGATCGACGCCAACTACTCCTGGCGGGGGGCGGGCGTCTACACCACCGGGGCCGAGCTGCAGCTCGGCGAGTGCGGGATCCGGGGCAACATTGGCTACAGCACCGCCTCGCAGGACTTCGGCGGGGGGGTTCACGGCCCCGCCGTGCTGACCGGCTGCGAGATCGCCGACCACCTGATCGCGGGCGAGGGCGCCGGGGTCTACCGGGCCACCCTCATCGACTGCGACGTGCACGGAAACCGCGTGGGCCCGGGCAGCACCGGCCTGGCGGCTCGCGGCGCGGGGGCGATGGACAGCACCCTCACGGACTGCCGCCTGTGGAACAACGAGGTGATCGGCGGGACGACCAGCCCCGCGGAGGTGGCCCAGGGAGGAGGCGCCTATGGCTGCACCCTGGTGGGCTGCGCGCTGTACTACAACATCGCCACCACCGGCCTGGCCCCCGGAGAGGGGGGCGGAGCCCACTCCAGCAAGCTCGAGCGCTGCACCGTGTACGAGAACGCGGCCGATCAGGGCGCCGGCGTCCACTCGACGTCGCTCGAGCACTGCACCGTCTTCAACAATCAGGGCGTGGGCATGCAGGACGGCGCCTCGGCCCACAACTCCATCCTGCGTGGAAACCAGGGCTCGCAGATCGCGGGCGGACCGGCGGTCACCTGGTGCAACGTCGAGGGAGGCTGGACGGGCACGGGCAACATCGACGCGCCGGAGCTCTGGTGGTCCCCCTACGGGGCGGGGGGCCTGGGTCACGACTTCCACTTCGCCGACCCGAGCTCACCGGGAATCGACGCCGGCGATCCCGCCAGCCCGCCGGATCCCGGCGGCTCGATCGCCGACCTGGGGCCCTACTGGTGGGATACCGGGTGGCGCCCCACGCCGGTGGTCTACTGCGCGCCCAAGGCGGCCAGCGCCGGCTGCCTCCCCGAGATCAACTGGACCGGCGAGCCGGGGCTGACGGGCTCCGATGACTTCCACGTGGTGGCGCGCGAGGTGGTCAACCAGCAGAACGGCGTCTTCTTCTGGGGCCTCGGCTGGACCGGCGTCCCCTTCCAGGGCGGCACCCTGTGCGTGCAGCCCCCCCTCGCGCGCACCCCGGTGCAGGCGTCCGGCGGCGGCGCCGGCGGGCCGGACTGCTCGGGCAGCCTCGACTTCCATTTCAGCCAGGGGTACATGGCCGCCAAGGGCCTGAGCGCCACGGACGGGATCTACGGGCAGTACTGGTTCAGCGACCCCCTGGATCCGGTCTCCGGCACGGGCCTCAGCGACGCCCTCCACTTCCTCATCTGGCCCTGATCCGGACCCGGTCCTACTCGAGGTAGCCCAGGGCCCGGAGCTGCTCCAGGGCCCCCTCCGAGACGGTCTCCCTCAGGGAGGCGCCGCCCTCCTCCGCCTCCCCGCCGTAGGCGGCCAGGAAGGCGGCCCGGCTCCGGGCCTGCCGCTCGAGGAAGGCGCGCAGCTCCGCGTGCGTTCCCTCGGTCCGGCCCGGCTCGGCCCGGCTCAGATCGCGCGTCTCGCCCGGATCGCGGGCCAGGTCGTAGAGCTCGAGCTTCGGATCGGGACGCCCCTCCTCGCTGCCGGCGATCAGCTTCAGGCGGCCATCGACGACGGCGTGGTACTCCACCCGGTTGAAGCGCGCGACGTCCATGTCCTCGGGGTAGACGAAGCGGGAGAGGAAGACGCTCCCCCGGCCGGCCAGCGAGGCCTCGTCCAGGACGTCGCTCCCCTGCATCCAGAGCCCCTCGCCGTCGATACCGAGGTGGGCCAGGATCGTCGGCATCAGATCGATGAGCTGGACCGGCGTGGCGATCCGCCGGGGGGACAGCCGCCGTGGATGGACCAGGATCAACGGGACCCAGGTCTCCTGCTGATGGACGTGCGTGCCGTGCCCGGACTGGCCGTGCTCGCCGAAGGACTCGCCGTGGTCGGCGGTCACGATCAGCAGGGTGTCCTCGGCCAGGCCGAGCTCCCCCAGCTCCTCCCACAGCCGCCCGATCTGGCGGTCGACGAAGAGGCTCTCGGCGTCGTAGCGATCGATCTCGGTCCTCTCGCCGACGAGGTGCCGAGGAGTCTCCGGCGCCGAATAGGGGACGTGGGTGTCCACCGCCTGGACATAGAGGAAGAAGCGGTCCCGCGCGTGCGCCCGGATCCAGGGCAGGATCTCGGCGTTCAGGTCATCGGCGTGGACCTTGCCCTGCTTGGCCTCGCGCCCCTCGATGCGGAAGGAGTTGGGGGTGAAGGTCTCGTCGAAGCCCTGGTCCAGGTTCGACAGGGTGCAGCCGAGGGGGTTGGCGCAGAAGCTGGCCGTGACGTAGCCGTGCGCGCGCAGCACGTCCTGCAGGGTGGGCACGCCCTCGGGCAGGACGTCCCCGTAGCTGCGCTCGCCGACGCCGTGGACCTGGGGATACAGCGAGGTCAGGAGGGTCGCGACGGAGGGCTTGGTCCACGACACCGGCGAGTAGGCGTTCTGGAAGACCACGCCGCGCTCCGCGAGCCCATCGAGGACGGGGCTGGTCTCGCGGGGGTAGCCGTGGAGGCTCATCTGCTCGGCCCGCAGCGCGTCGACCACGTAGAGGATGACGTTGGGCCGCTCGCGCTCGGCCGCTCCCCGCACCAGCATGGGGTTGGCCCAGTAGACCGTCTGGCCGGGGCGCTCGCCGTCCACCTCGAAGCGGAGCTCGCCGGCGGATCCGGGCGGGATCGGGACGCGAAAGTCGCGCCAGCTCCCGGTGGGCACCAGGCGCTCCCGCAGGAGCGCCTCCCCGCCCTCGCCGGCGGTGACGGCGATCCGGATGGGCGCCCCCCCCTCTCCGCCCCAGACGCCGAAGTCGAGCACCCCTCCCCGGGAGAGGTCGACCCGCCAGCGGAAGGCGCCCGGAGTCCTGAGGAAGAAGGCATCCCGGATGCGGCCCGCGACCGACATCCGCGTCCAGCCGCAGTCGCGGGCGCCGAGGACGGCGTCCCGGCTCGCGATCTCGACGCTCTCGAAGGCGACGTCGCCCACCGGGTCCGACCGGAAGCGCAGGAAGAGGAAGCGGGGCGCCCGCTCCTGATCGGCCGTCTCGATCATGTCGACGTCGACGACGTCGTCCCCGCGGATGAGGAAGGAGCCCCCCTCGCGGCCCGGCCGGGCGGTCAGCTCACGGCGCTGTCGGCTGCCGTCGGTGCCGCGGAAGACCGGCCGGTCGTTCCACTGCAGGGTCAGGCGATCCCGCCCGCGGAAGTCGGCCACCTCGACGCGGATGGCGTCGATCTCGAGCAGGCTCTCGAAGTCGAGCTCGGGGCTGGTGAGGGTCACCCATCCCTCGCTCGCCTTCCGATCCCACTCCCCGACCTGCGCGCCGGTCCAGCGATGGACCGCGGTCTCCGCCGCCGGCGGCGCTCCGGACCTCAGGAGCTGCACCCTCTCGGGGCTCTCCGCCATTCTCTCGAGGGGGCGCACCTCCGGCGGCCCGGGCGCGCAGCCTCCCTGGAGGAGCAGCGCTCCCGCGCACGGGAGCACCAGCGCGATCGATCGGATGTGTCGGCGGTGCATGGGTGACGGCTCGCGCTCGGAGCCGGGCCCGATGATACCCCAGGCAGCTCGGGTAGATCCGCGCAACCGCGGCGTCCTGCTGGGCGCCGTGCTAGGCTGTCCGCCAAGCGAAAGGAGTACCGATGAGCGCCCTCATCGTCGCCTTCCTCGTCTACCTGGGCATCGTGGTGCTGATCAGCGCGGTCAGCAGCCGCCGCATGAGCTCGCAGTCCGAGTTCCTGCTGGGGGGGCGGAATCTGCCCGGCTGGGTGATCGCCATCAGCGAGCGGGCCAGCGGCGAGAGCGCCTGGCTGCTGCTCGGGCTCACCGGCGCGGCCCTCACCGTGGGCCTGGGCGAGGTCTGGACGGTGATCGGCTGCGTGGCGGGGATCCTCTTCCTGTGGTTCTTCCTGGGGCGCAGGGTGCGGGAGCTGTGCGAGGGCGGCGACGCGCTCACCGTGCCGGAGCTCCTGGCCCGGCGCCTGGACGATCCGGGCCACCGGGTGCGCTGGCTGGCCAGCCTGATCATCATCTTCTTCTTCAGCTTCTACGTGGCCGCCCAGATGCTGGGTGCGGGCAAGATCCTGCAGAAGACCGGCATCATCACCGACGCCTGGCCGGACTGGTGCCGTCCGGAGGTGTGGGGGATCATCCTGGGGGCCTTCATCGTGATCGGCTACACCCTGCTGGGCGGCTTCCGGGCGGTGGTGTGGACCGACCTCCTGCAGGGCTCGATCATGATCGTGGCCCTGGTGGCGCTCCCCATCGTGGGCTTCATCGAGCTGCAGGAGGCGCACGGCGACATCGGCGGGGCCCTCCGCGCCGTGGGACCCGAGAAGGCGTCGTGGACCGCCGGCCTGGGCGGCTGGAAGGCCTTCGCCCTGGTCCTGGGCGGTCTGGCCTGGGGACTGGGCTACATGGGGCAGCCCCACCTCCTGGTGCGCTTCATGGCCCTGCCCCGGGCCGAGGAGGTGAAGAAGCTCCGCTGGCTGGCGGGCGCCTGGACGGTGCTCGCCTATGGCGGCGCCTTCCTGATCGGGCTGGTGGCCCTGGGCCTCCTGGGCCACGAGATGTTCGTGGACGACCCGGAGAAGATCATGCCCGAGATGGCGACCCGGCTCCTCCCGGGCTGGATGGCGGGCATCGTCATCAGCGGCGCGGTGGCGGCCATGATGTCCACCGCCGACAGCCAGCTCCTGGTGGTGACCAGCGCCTTCTCCGAGGACATCAGTCGCCGCATCCTGGGCCTGGAGCTCTCGCCGAAGGCCCAGGTGGCGCTCAGCCGGCTGGTGGTCTTCCTGGTCGGCGGCGCCGCCTTCGCCCTGGCCCTGGCCAGCGGCGACACGGTCTACGGCATGGTGAGCTACGCCTGGAGCGGCCTGGGTGCCAGCTTCGGCCCGGTCATCCTGCTGATGCTGATCTGGAAGGACTTCAACCGCCACGGTGCCCTGGCCACCATGCTGGCCGGCACCCTGGGGACCATCGTATGGAAGCAGGTGGACGCGCTCGAGACGGCGATCAGCCACCGCTTCGCGGCCTGGATGATCGCTCTCGCAGCAGGGGTGGTGGTGGTCCTGCTCACGCGGGGGAGCCCGGCGCGCGAGGCCCGGGGCTGAGCGCCCTCTCCCCGCCTCCTCAGCTGAACGCCGGGGCGGGCTCGTCGATCAGGCGGTCGCCCAGCTCGCCCTTCAGGAACTCCAGGCTGCGCGCCGCCTGCTCGATGGAGCCGCACTCCACGCTGAGGAAGAGCTCGCGGTCCAGCGGGTTCAGGATGTCGAGCACCCGGCCCCAGTCCACCACGCCGTCCCCGCAGGCGCAGCCCACCGGCGTGCCGGTCACCTTGCCGCGGTCGCGCTCGCCGTGCTCGACGCTGATGTCCTTGGCGTGCACGTGGCGGACGAGGTCGCGCACGTCGTGCAGCCCTCCGTAGGGGTCCTCCACCCCCGCCAGCCAGGCGTTGCCGGTGTCCCAGTTGACGGCGATCCAGGGGGAGTCGACCAGCTTCGCGATCTTCAGCAGCCCGGCCGCGGTGCGCGTGTAGATGCCGTGGGGCTCGATGCACACGTACACCTGGTGCCGCTCCGCGACCTGGGCCGCCTTGGTGAGCGTGTAGCGCATCACCTCGTGGGCGAAGTCGTCGCTCATCCAGTCGGGCTTGACCATCTCGTCGGTGTTGAGGAAGCCGGCGCCCAGGCTGTGGGCCAGGACCGCGGCGCGCGTCAGCCGGGGCACCGCCGCCTCGGGCTTCATCAGCGGGCTGTGGGCGCTGAGCGAGCTGACCCGCACCCCGTGCCGGGCGCAGATCTCGCCCATCAGCAGCGGATCCTCCTCCATCGAGAAGGAGTGGAAGTAGTTCACCTCGCTCAGGAGCTCCCAGCCGGTGTGCACCATGGGCTCGATCCAGGCGTAGCCCAGGTCGGCGGCCTGCTTCACCCCGGCCTCGAAGCTCATGTCCGCGCTGCGGCAGTACTCCATGTTCAGGCTGATGCGATAGCGGCTGGACATCGCGGCTCCTCCTCGGTTCCCCGGACGGGCTCCCCGCGCCGAAGCGGCACGGCCGGCCCCCGGGGCCGGAAATGATCGTACACCCGCTTGGGGCTTCCCGCATGCCGTGACTCCGTATCGCCCCGCCGCTAGACTGCCTCCACCATGCCCGAAGCTCGGCGCCATTTCCTGGGCTGGGACCTACCCCCGATCGACGCGGCGGTCGAGTGGCTCGAGGGGGAGCTCGGAACCGACATGGAGGGGGTCACCCTGGCCCTTCCAGGCGCGCGGGCGGGCCGGCTGCTGCGCGAGCGGCTGGCCCTCGCCCTGGGCCCCGCCTGGCAGCCGCCGAGGATCCTGACCGCGGGCCACCTGACCGACGAGCTGGTCCGGCTCGACCGCCCCTCCGCCCCGCGCCTGTTGCGCACCCTCGCCTGGGAGCACGGCCTGCGCTCCCTGGACCCCGCCCTCCTGCTTCGGCTCGTGGCCCGTCCGCCCGACGACGACGATCCGGCCGGATGGCGGCGTCTGGCCGGCGAGGTGCGCGGGCTCTTCGGCGCGCTCGCCGCCGAGTGCCTGGACTTCTCCGCCGTGCGCGAGGGCCCCCTGGCCGGGTGCTCGACCGGGGAGCGGCTCCGCTGGGAGGCGCTGGCCCGGGTCCAGGTGGAGGCCGAGGACTTCCTGGCGCGGGCGGGCTTCTGCGATCCGCACCGCGGCCGGCTCACGGCCATCGAGGCGGGTGAGGTGCAGGGCGATGCGCGCGTGGTACTGGTGGGCGTGGCCGAGGCGACCGGACTCCTGCGCCGGCTGTTGGGCGTCCTCGACGACGTGACCGCGCTGATCTTCGCGCCCGAGGAGCTCGCCGGATCCTTCGATGAGCTCGGCTGCGTCGCGTCCGCGGCCTGGCTCGAGCGCTCCTTCGGCCTGCCCCTTCAGAGCTGGCGCATGGCCGAGGGACCGGACGACCAGGCCCGGTGCGCGCTCGAGGTGATCTCCGGCTGGGACGGCCGCTTCGCCGCGGAGCAGATCACCATCGGCGCGGGCGACGAGGAGGTGGTCCCCTTCCTCGAGCGTCACCTCGCCGAGCGGGGGGTCTTCGCCCGCGACGCCGCCGGCACGAGCCTGGCGCGCGCGGCACCGGCCCTGCTGATCGGCGCCATCGGAGGCTACCTGGCCCGCGGGAGCTTCGCCGAGCTCGCCGCCCTGCTGCGCCATCCCGATCTCGAGGCCTTCATCGCGGAGCGGGCGGACCTGGGTGGTGGCGCTCTGGGGCAGATGCTCGACGAGTACCACGACGAGCACCTGCCCGGCCCGGTTCCGCGGGAGTGGCTGCGCACCGGCCGGCGGGGCGGCGTCGGCGAGCGGCGCGAGCGCCTGAGGGCGGCGGTCGCCGTCCTGGACGAGCTCCTCGAGCCCCTCTCCGGCGGTCCCCGTCCCCTGCGGGAGTGGGCGGCGCCCGTGCGCGGCCTCCTGCGCGAGGTGTATGGTGAGCGCGAGCTCGACGCCGAGGAGGACCGCCTCCTGGCCGAGGGGCTGCGCGGGCTCGCCGGGGTGCTCGATGGCCTGCACGAGCTACCGCCCTCGGCCGCGCCGGAGGTGCCCGCCGCCGAGGCCCTGGCGGTCGTGCTGTCCGAGAGCGGGAGCGTGACGCTCGCCCCGCGGGCATCCAGGCCCGGGGAGCCCGCCATCGAGCTGCTCGGCTGGCTGGAGCTCGCCTTCGACGAGGCCCCCGCCCTTATCGTGACCGGCTTCAACGAGGGTCAGGTGCCCGAGTCCCTGGCCGGGGACGGCTGGCTGCCCGACGGGCTGCGCCGCGAGCTGGGGCTGCCCGACGACGAGCAGCGCGTGGCGCGCGACCTCTACACCCTCGAGTGGCTCGTGCGGTCCCGGGAGCAGGCGGTCTTCGTCACCGGCCGGCGCACGCTCGAGGGGGATCCCCTGCGGCCGAGCCGCCTGGCCTTTCACTGCCCGGCCGACGAGATCCTCGCTCGCGTGCGGCACGCCCTCGAGGGCGGCGGCACGCGCGGCATCGGGGGGGCGGTCGAGGCCGGCGCGCCCGCCGAGCTGCCGCTGCCGGCGGACCTCTCCGAGCCCGAGAGCTTCCGGGTCACCGTCTTCAAGGCCTACCTGCAGTCCCCCTACGTCTTCTGCCTGACGCAGCTCGCCGGGCTCGAGTCCCTCGACGATCGCGCGCGGGAGCTGGACCCGCTGAGCTTCGGCAGCCTGGCCCACGAGGTCCTGCAGGCCTTCGGCTGCAGCGCGCTGGCCGACTCCACCGATCCCGAGGCCATCGCGAAGTTCCTCGACCGGACGCTCGAGGCGCTCTTCCGGCGCCGCTTCGGGAGCGGGGCCCTGCCCGCGGTCGAGCTCCAGCGCCGTCAGCTCGCCTGGCGCCTGCGCCGCTTCGCCGACGTCCAGGCGGCCCGAGCAGAGGCCGGCTGGCGCATCCAGGAGGTCGAGTGGGCGCCGACCGAAAACGTCGAGCTCGACGTGGACGGGGAGACCGTGCGATTGAGCGGCCGGATCGACCGCATCGAGCGCTGCGCGGACGGTCGCTGGGCGATCCTCGACTACAAGGTGGGCGAGAGGGCCAAGGACCCCGAGAAGGAGCACTTCGACAAGAGGGGCAAGCGCTGGAAGGACTTGCAGCTCCCGCTCTATGTCCTGCTCGCGCGCGATCTGGTGGGGGAGGGCCCGGTCGAGCTGGGCTACTTCCACCTGGGTCGCTCGCGCGAGGACGTCGCCGTGCGCGTCGCCGAGGGCTGGGGACCCGACTTCCTGGCCTCCGCCGAGGAGGAGGCGCGTCGGATCGTCCGCGAGGTGCGCGCGATCGTGCGCGGAGGAATCGCTCCCGAGCTGGGCCGCCCGGTCCTCTACGACCCGATCCTCGCGGCGGTCTGCGGCCAGGGGCTGCTCGCCGGTGCCGAGGAGGACGAGCCGTGAGCGCCGTGCACCGCGTGGTCCTGGCCTCGGCCGGCACGGGCAAGACCTGGCAGCTCAGCGGGCGCTTCGTCGACCTCCTGCTCGCCGGGGCGGAGCCCGGCCGCATCCTGGCCACGACCTTCACCCGCGCGGCCGCGGGCGAGATCCTCGATCGGGTGCTGGGGCGGCTCCTGGAGGCGGCCGAGGATCCGATCCTGCGCGCTCAGCTCGCCGAGGGGCGCGCCTTCGGCGGGCCCTTCGAGGCCGGAGAGGCCGCATCCCTGCTCGCCCGCCTGACGAGGGGGATGAACCGCTTCCAGGTGCGCACCCTCGACTCCTTCTTCGTGCACCTGGGCCGGCTCTTCGCCCTGGACCTCGACCTGGCGCCCGACTGGGCCATCGCCGTGGGGCCCGACCAATCGGCCCTCGAGGACGAGGCCATCGCGCGGCTCTTCCAGGGGGCGGACCAGGAGTCCTTCGTCGAGCTCCTGCGCGGGATCCAGCGGGAGGGCGGCGCCGAGCGCTCGGTCGACAAGGCGCTGAAGCGGGTGATCCGCGACGCATGGTCGGTCTTCCTGGAGAGCCGGCCGGACGCCTGGAGCAGGATCGAAGTTCCACCCGCGGCATCGGAGCAGGATCTCGAGGCCACCCTGCAGTACCTACAGGCGTTCGAGGTTCCGATCACCAAGTCCACCAAGAAGCCCAACAAGAACTGGGATCGGGCCCACCGAAACGTGCTCCGGACCATCACCGATGAGCTCTGGCGGGAGTTCATGGGGCTCACGCTGGTTGGCTACGTGTTCGAGGGCAAGCAGCAGTACTCCAGGGTGGCGATTCCCGAGGAGTACGCCGATGCCGTGCGTGTCGCGGCGGAGAGCGCTGTGCACGGGATCCTGAAGCGAGTCGCCGAGCGCAACGAGCGGACCCGCGAGCTCTTGGCCGCCTACGGGGAGAGCCTCGCCGAGGTCAAGCGCGAGCGCGGTGCCTACGCCTTCGGCGACGTCCCGCGCGCTCTCGCCCCCGGGGCGGACGGCGAGCCCGGTCCGATCGACGAGCGGGAGCTGGACCTGTGGTTCCGGCTCGACGGGCGGGTCGACCACCTCCTCTTGGACGAGTTCCAGGACACCGCGCCCTCCCAGTGGCGCATCCTCCGGCCCCTGGCCGAGGAGCTCGCCGCCGACGGAACCGGCGAGCGCAGCTTCTTCTGCGTGGGAGACGTCAAGCAGTCGATCTACGGCTGGCGCGAGGCCGAGCCGCGGCTCCTGGAGCGGATGGGAGGGAACCTGAACCTGGTGCCCGACTCGCTCGCGTTGAGCTACCGCTCCTCCCAGGTGGTGCTCGACGCCTTGAACCTGGTGTTCCTCTGGATCGCCGAGAACCCGGTCTTCGACGGCGAGGGCGAGCGGGCTCAACGCGAGGCGGCCGAGCGCGTGCAGGCACGCTTCGAGAAGCACGAGGCCGCCCGGGAGCTCCCGGGCGCAGCCGTGCTGCGCGAGGCGAGGCCGAAGGGGGACGGCGAGAAGGCGGGTGATCCCGTCCTCGAGCTCGCCGTGGAGCGCGTGCAGGAGCTCGCGCGCGAGCGGCCGCAGGCGAGCATCGGCGTGCTCCTGCGCGCGAACAAGCCCATCCCGAGCCTGATCGACCGTCTCCTGCGCAAGGGGCTGCGGGCCAGCGGCCTGGGCGGGAATCCGCTGATCGACTCGATGGCGGTCCAGCACATGCTCTCCCTGCTGCACCTTGCGGACCATCCCTCGGACCGGCTGGCGGCCTTCCACCTGCGCTCCTCGCCTCTGCTCGAGGCGATCGGCCTCGAGGATCCGGCCGAGATCTCGAGGCGCGTGCGCCAGCGGCTCGCCCTCGAAGGCCTCGGCGCCTTCTGTGCGAGCTTCCAGCGCGCAGTGGACGAACACGACGGCTACGGGCCGTGGGATCGGCGCCGCTTCCGCCAGCTCGTGGACCTGGCCTTCTCCCGAGGGGAGCGGACGGGCCTGCGCACCGACCGCTTCGTCGACCTCGTGCGCGAGCAGAGGGTGGACGACCCCACCGCCTCGCGGATCAAGGTGATGACCATCCACGCCTCCAAGGGTCTGGAGTTCGACGTGGTGATCCTGCCGCAGCTCGACGAGTCGTGGTCCCATGGAGGACCCTCCATGCTCGTCGAACGGCCGGATCCGCGCCTGCCCGCGACGCGCGTCTCGCTCCATCCCGGCAAGGAGGTGGCCCTCATGGACCCGGGGATGCGCGAGCTCTACGAGGGGCAGGTCACGCGGGAGGTGGAGGAGGCGCTGTGCATCCTCTACGTCGCCATGAGCCGCGCCCGGCACCGCCTCGAGCTCTGCGTGCAGCACCGCGAGGGGGACAAGGACGGGGGCCTGTGCCACGCGGGCATCCTGCGCCACGCGCTGGACGATCCCACCGGTGAAGAGGGGATCCTGTGGCGTCGCCCGGAGTCCGCGGAGGAGTGGATGCCGGCCGAGCAGGAGCTGGAGACCAGGCCCGCCGAGCCGGCTCCGTCCTTCCGCCTCGCGCCGACGACCGCTCCCCGCCGCCTCCCGCGCCGCGCTCCTTCGGCGACGGAGGGGGGAAGGCGGCGCGCCGGCGCGGATCTCCTCCGCGGCCCCTCCACCCCCGCGACGCGCCGCGGCAGCCTGCTCCATCGGTGGATGGAGGAGATCGAGTGGCTGGAGGACTTCGACGAGGCGGACGAGGCGCGGCTCCTCGAGATCGGCCGATCGATCGAGCCCGACGAGGCGCGCCGCAGGGAAGCCCTCGCGTCCTTCCTCGAGGCACTTCGGCTCCCCGCCGTGAGGGAGTCCCTCGCCAGGCCGGCTGGCGACTGCGAGCTCTGGAGGGAGCGGGTGTTCTGCCTGCCCCTGCCGCGGGAGGACGGCCGGGAGCTCGTGAGCGGAGCCTTCGACCGGGTCGTTCTCCATCGGGACGGCGGGGAGCTCGTCTCCGCCGAAATCATCGACTTCAAGACGGACGCCGTCTCGGGCGAGGCGCTGGCCGCGTGCATCGAGCACTACCGCCCGCAGCTCGAGGTCTACCGCGAGGCGCTCGCGGCCATGACCGGACTGGATGGGGCTGCGATCCGCGCCAGTCTTCTCTTCCTCTCGGCCGGCGAGCTGCGGGAGGTCTGAGGCGGCTCATGCAGGGCGATCGGGAGCGCTGGGACGGAGAGTGGAGCGGGCCGCGGGGTGACCGCCTCGGCGAGCCGGACGAGCTCGTGGTGCGTGCGCTCGTCGAGCTCGACGAGGTGCCCCCGGGCCGCGCGCTCGACTTCGCCTGCGGGGCGGGGCGGCACGCCCTGATGCTGGCGGCCGCGGGCTGGGAGTGCACCGGCTGGGACGTCAGCCCGGCGGGGATCGAGCTCCTGCGCGGCCACGCGGCCGAGCGGGGCCTGGCCATCCCGACGCACGTCGTCGACCTCATGCCCTTCGAGCCGCCCGGCCTCGGCGAGCCCTTCGACCTCGTGCTCATCGCCGACTACCTCGACCGGGAGCTCTTTGCCGATCTCGGCCTGCTCGTCTCGCCGGGAGGTCACGCGGTGGTCAAGGGCTACACCCGATCCTGGCCGGGCCCCCGCCCGCCCCTGCGCTATCGCCTCGAGGCGGGCGAGCTGTCCCGGGGCCTCCCGGGCTTCGAGACCCTGTTCAGCGACGAGGGCGGCGGCGAGACCGTGCTGCTCGGCAAGCGCTCGGCCCCTCAGCCCGTGAAGTAGAGGTAGCAGGCCAGGATCGCCAGCAGCACGAAGGCGGTCATGCCCACCTCGACCGCTCCCCAGCTCGAGCGCGAGCGGGCGCGGTCCTCGGCGCCGACCGTGGCGTAGGTCAGCCCCTCCAGCCGCTCCTCGGCCGGCGCGCGGGTGAGGTAGCTGACCGACACCATCAGCGCCGCGCTGAAGAGGAACACCAGCATGCTGTAGTACTGGAAGTAGATGTGGTTCACGTACCAGAAGAAGGAGCCCTCCTCCCAGGCGAAGCCCTCGACCCACTGGGTGGGCGTGTCCACCGCTAGTCGGAAGAGGCCCATCAGGAAGCCGCCGATCAGCGCCGCCAGGCAGCCCTTGCTGTTGAGCCGCTTCATGAAGACGCCGAAGAAGAAGACCACGAAGATGGGCGGGGCCAGGTAGCCCTGCACGCTCTGGAGGTAGTCGTAGAGGCCCCGCGATCCACGGATCACCGGGATCCAGATCAGGCCGACGATCACCATGGCGAAGGTCACCGCGCGGCCCATCCAGACCAGCTCGTGCTGGGCGGCGCCGCGCTTGAGCTTCTGGTAGACGTCCATGGTGAAGAGCGTCGCGCAGGCGTTGAAGACCGCCGCCAGCGAGCTCATCAGGGCCGAGAGCAGTCCGGCCACCACGATGCCGCGCACGTAGGGCGGCAGCACGTGGATCACCATCAGCGGGAAGGCCCGCTGGCACTGCTCGGCGTCGGGCGTGCCGTCCGCCTGCACCAGGCCCGAGAGGGCCTCGATCCGCCCGCTCTTGGCCAGGGCGAAGCAGATCATGCCCGGGATGATGAAGAGGAAGACCGGGAGCAGCTTCAGACAGGCGGCCCACAGGCTGCCGCGGCGCGCCTGCCGCTCGTCGGGCGCACCCAGGACCCGCTGCACGATGTACTGGTCCGTGCACCAGTACCACAGCCCGATGATCGGCGCGCAGAAGAGCATCCCCAGCCAGGGATAGTCGCGGTTGAAGTACCAGGGCACCTCGCCCGCGGGATCGGACAGCGGCCGCCACAGGTTGAACCAGTCCTCGGTGTGCGGGTCGGCCGCCAGGCTGGCGCGCAGCTCGCCCCAGCCGCCCAGGGCCTGCAGGCCGAAGATCACCACCAGGGTGGAGCCCAGGATCAGGACGAAGGTCTGCAGCGCCTCGGTGTAGGCCACTGCGCGCAAGCCCCCCAGGGCGGTGTAGACGCCGGTGAGCACCAGGACCAGGATCGAGCCGATCCAGAAGCTGTCCAGCTCGAGCCCCGCGACGGAGAGGTGCAGCTCGGGCAGCAGGGTTCCGAAGACCACGCCGCCGGCGAAGATGCCCACCGCGATCTTGGTGAGGACGTAGGCGATCAGCGAGATGATCGAGAGCACCCAGCGGGCGGCGGGGGAGAAGCGCCGCTCGAGGAACTCCGGCATGGTGAAGACGCGCGAGCGGGCGTAGAAGGGCACCAGCACCCAGGCCAGGACCAGCAGGCACCAGGCGTGCAGCTCGTAGTGGGCCATGGCCACGCCGTCGGTGCAGCCCGAGCCGGCCAGCCCCACCAGATGCTCGGAGCCGATGTTGGAGGCGAAGACCGAGGCGCCCACAACGAACCAGCCCAGGTGCCGGCCGGCCAGGAAGTAGTCGTCGGCCGTGTTGCGCCGCTTCCTCCACGACCAGTACACCAGGCCGAAGATCAGGGCGAAGTAGGCCGCCACCACCGCCCAGTCGCCGGCCGCCAGCCCCTGGCCGGCGGTCCCGATCGACGCGATCCCCCCCATGCTCGGTCCCGGCTCAGGCCGGCTCGATGGTGAGGGTCAGGGGATAGTGGCGCGTGCGAGCCAGGCCGTGGGTCTGGTCCACGTGCAGCTCGGCGTGCTCGAAGGGGGCGATCTCGGCCACCGAGAGGCCGCCCTGGTGGGCCTCGAGCATGATCTGCAGGGCCTCGGTCTCCGACTTGTGGAAGATCCGCCGCAGGATGGCCACCACGAAGTCCATGGGGGTGACGTCGTCGTTGTGGACGAGCACCTTGTACTGCGGCATCCGGCGGGTGCGGGTCTCGCTCTCGACCTGGGGCGGCGCCTGGGGCGATGCGACCGCGGCCGGGCCGGAGGAAGCTCGGGAGACGGAGATCACCGTGGGTCCTCGGCGGGATTGTAACCGATCGCGGCGAGCGTGCAGCATCGTGTCAGTCCAGATGTCCTCGGTCCGAGTCGCCCATCTCCACTCCCCCCCCTGGGAAGTACTCACGCCAGCGATGACTCACGCGCTCGGCGGTCTTTTCGTCGCAGGAGAGCTCCTCGGGGTAGCCGGGCTTCATGCGGGCGTCGATGCAGACCGGCGGGTGGAAGGAGGCGTGGTTGTGGCGGAGCTCCACCCGCGCGCCGTGGAGGTCGGCGGCCGGGTCGAAGCGCGTGAACACGCTCCACAGGAAGTTCATGGGGCTGCGCGCGCAGCGCTCGGCGTCGTCGGTGAGCGCGATCAGGGGCCAGTCCGCGAAGGCCTCGGCGGCGGCCACGCGCGCGGCCGCCTCGGGCTCGGCCTCGAAGGCGGGGCCCTCGACCACCAGCGCCCCCGGGCAGAAGGGGCGGACCGCGCGGATCCCCGCCGGCGGCTGGCCCTCGAAGGCCTCGGGCAGCTCGCGGCGGGCCTCGCCCAGGGCCAGCAGCACCCCCTTGCTCCCGCGGTTGAGGCGCGGGCCGGCGTAGTCCAGGGTGTCCATCGCCAGGTTGGGGAAGACGTACAGGTCGGTGCGGAAGTCGGTCCGCTGGAGGGCGTGCACCAGGGTGGCGCGGAAGTCCCGCAGGTCGACGGGGCCGTCCACCACCAGCAGGAACTTGGTGAGCGAGAGCTGCCCCTCCCCCAGGATGCGGAAGGCCGAGGCCATGGCCTCGCGCTCGTAGCGCTCGCGCACCACCGCGGCCGACAGCGAGTGGTAGCCGGTCTCGCCATAGCTCCACAGGTCCCGCACGCCCGGCATGACCAGCGGAAAGAGCGGCGAGAGCAGCTCCTGCAGGTAGTCGCCCAGGAAGAAGTCCTCCTGGCGCGGCTTGCCCACCACCGTGGCCGGCCAGATCGCGTCCCGGCGGTGCAGCAGCGCCCGGCAGCGGAAGACCGGGAAGTCGTGGGTCTCCGAGTAGTAGCCGTAGTGGTCGCCGAAGGGCCCCTCGGGCTCGCGCACGCCCGCGGGCGCCTCGCCCACCAGGGCGAAGTCGGCGTCCGCCAGGAGCGGCAGGGGGCCGAAGGGGTTGCGCGCCAGGGGCAGGCGGCGCCCCAGCGCCAGGCTGGCGAGGAGCAGCTCGGGCACGTTCTCGGGCAGCGGCGCGATGGCTCCCAGCATGGCCGCCGGCGGGCCGCCGACGAAGACGTTGACCGGCAGGGCCTGGCCGCGGGACTCGGCCTCGGCCAGGTGGAAGCCGCAGCCGCGCTGGATCTGCACGTGCAGGCCGGTGCAATCCTCGGCCTGGAGCTGCAGGCGGTACATGCCCAGGTTGGAGCTCCCGGTGACCGGGTGCTCGGTGTAGACCAGCGGCAGGGTGACGAAGCGCCCCCCGTCGCGCGGCCAGCTCTGGATGGCCGGCAGGGAGAGCAGCCTGGGGGGCGACTGCATCACCTCGCTCACCGCTCCGGAGCGCGGCGAGCGCAGGCCGACGCGCGCCAGGGAGGCCAGCAGGCCGCGCCGGGCCCACAGGTCGCTGAGCGCCGGCGGCATCCGCTCCTGCACCAGCCGAACGGCGCCGGAGATCACCTCTTCCGGACGCCGCCCGAAGGCCAGCTCGATGCGCCGGCGGCTGCCGAAGAGGTTGGTGATCAGCGGGAAGGGCGAGCCCTTCACGCGCCGGAACAGCAGCGCCGGCCCCCCGGCGGCGATCACCCGGCGGTGGATCTCGGCCACCTCGAGCTCGGGATCGACCTCGACCGCGACCTCCACCAGCTCCCCCTCGCGGCGGAGGAGCTTCGCGAAGGAGGCGAGGTCGGCGGGTGCGGTGGGCATGGCGGGCGGGCCTGCGCAGGCCGCATCATAGCGGCGGTCGGGTCACCTCGCCCCCTCCCAGCGCAGAGGTCGCGGGACGCGTGGACGGCGAGAGCGGGGGGGAGGTATCCTCGTGGCGCTCGATTACCCACCCCGTCCGCTCCCCATGAGAACCCTCGTCGCCCTCGTCCTCCTCCTCGCCTGCCCGGCGCTCGCCGAGGACACCCAGGTCCTGTACCTGGGCAACAGCTACACGGGCTACAACAACCTGCCCTGGCTGGTCCGCCAACTCGCCGCGGCCGGCGGCTACGAATACGCCTCGGACAGCAACACGCCCGGCGGCAACACCCTGGGCGCGCCGCAGCCGGCGGGGTGGCCCCACAAGTCCCATCCGACCTCGCTGGCCAAGATCGCCGCGCAGGACTGGGAGGTGGTCGTGCTGCAGGATCAGAGCGCCCTGCCGACGATTCCCTACGCCAGGACGCAGTTCATGTTCACCGGTGCCCGCAGCCTGGTCAGCTCGATCCAGGCCAGCAGCGCCGGGACGCGCACGCTGCTGTTCCAGACCTGGGGGCGCCGTGACGGCGGGACCTTCTGCTTTCTGGGCCACTGCTCGAGCTTCGCCGACTTCGACGAGATGCAGGACGCCCTGACCGCAGCCTACGCGGAGTGCGCGGAGCGGGTGGGGGCCGAGGTCGCGCCGGTGGGCGAGGCGTGGCGGTGGGCGCGACGGCTCGACCCCTCGATCGCGCTCCACGAGACCGATGGCTCCCACCCGAATCTCGCTGGCAGCTATCTCGCGGCCTGCGTCTTCTACGCGGTGATCTTCGACGAGAGCCCGGTGGGGCTCGGCTTCACCGGAGGGCTGAGCGCGCAGCAGGCCGCCTTCCTCCAGGAGGTCGCCGCCACCGTCGTCCTCTGCGGCATCGAGACGTACTGCTCGGGCCTCCCCAATTCCTTCGGCGCGGGGGCCCGGATCGGCTGGGCGGGGAGCGCCAGCGTCGCCGCCAACGACCTCGATCTGCTCGCCGCGGGCGCCGTGCCGGGCACCAGCGGGATCTTCTTCTACGGGCCGCAGCGGGCCTCGGTCCCCTTCGGGGACGGCCGGCGCTGCGTGGGCGGCGGCTTCGTGCGCCTCTCCCCTCCGGTGGTGGCCGATCCCCTGGGCGCGGTCGGGCGAGCGCTGGACTACACCGCCCCCCCCATGGGCGGCGGCGCCGGCCAGGTGGCCCCGGGGGTCACCTGGAACTTCCAGTACTGGTATCGCGATCCGGCCGGACCGGGGGGCAGCGGTTTCAACCTCTCCGATGCCCTGGCGGTGGCCTTCTGTCCCTAGCGCCCCCCACGCTCACCTCCCGGCCTCCTCGCGCTTCTCCCTCAGGAACCGCCGGTAGTCCTTCAGGAAGGGCCGGCGGTCATAGAGGGACCAGACCCGCAGCTCGCCCGGGAAGGGCCTCGAGAAGTACGGTCGGAAGCGCGGCGCGACCCTCTTGCGCATGTGATCCAGGGCGCCGAGGTTCTCCAGGTACCGGGCCCGCTGCTCGGGGGTCTCGCCCGGACCCGGCTTGATGCAGTTCCGGTACGCCTGGCCGAGCACGTAGAGATAGGGATCGTGAAGACGGGCGGGACGGTGGGCCAGGAGCCGCTCGTAGGCGGTCTCCATGCGATCGAGGTCCAGCCGATAGTAGGCCGCCGTCCACTTGGCGAGCTCTACGATCGAGGTGCCGTGGGGGCGATTGCGGCTCCCGTACCTCGAGACGTCGGCCGAGGCCAGGGTCCCCGAGAGGAACAGCGCGCACGTCGCCGCGGTGACGACGCGGGCCAGGTGAGCTCCACCCCGCCTCCAGCCGGACAGGGCCGCCAGACCCACCCCCCCCGAGAGGCACAGGAAGGGGAAGAGCGGCGTCATGTACCTCTCGTCATGGGCGAAGTTGTCCCTCACGTTGGCCGGACCCATCAGGCTGTAGACCACCGCGAAGATGGGCAGGTAGGCCAGGAAGATCACGCCGGGATGGATGGAGTGCGGGTCGATCCGGGCCCGGGCGAGAGCCCGGAAGGCGCGGCCCACCGAGTGGCGCAGGCTCCACACGGCCGCCCCCGCCAGGGCCAGCAGCGCCAGGTAGCAGGACCACTCGAGCAAGAGGTGCTCGGCCCAGGTGGAGCTCCTGAAGTAGAACGAACGGGGCGCCCGCTCCAGCAGCACCCCCACCAGGTGATCCAGGAAGGAGCCGGCCGGGCGGACGCGGCCGGCCACCGAGCTCTGGTAGACGAAGAGCCCCTTCCAGCCGTGAGAGGCGTTGTAGGTGATCCAGGGCAGGAAGCCCACCGCGAAGCCGCCGGCGAAGACCGCGAAGCGCGCCCGCAGGAAGAACAGCTTCTGGTAGAGGAGCTGAAAGAGCGCGAGGGTCAGGAGGAAGATGACCGAGATGTACCCGAAGTACATCGCGAAGCCGCCCAGGAGCCCCAGGAGGAAGGCCAGCCACAGGCCGCCCGTCGGTCGTTTCCCGAGCTCCAGGAACAGCAGCAGGCAGGCCATGGCGAAGACGCCCGTCTCCAGGTGGGTTCCCCAGGCGGTCACCGAGATGATGCTGTAGCCCGGCGGCGCCAGGGCGAACAGCAGCCCGCCCATCCAGGCCGCTCGCCGACCGACGTGGCGGTCCAGCACCAGGAACAGCAGGCCCACCGTGGCCGCGTTGAACAACAAGGGGACGATCCGCAGCGCCAGGAGCGTCGGGCCCAGGAGCAGGAAGAGCGGGACCGCCATGATCCCCACCACCAGGGAGCCGCCCACGTTGGGCGCGTGGTGGTAGTCCTGGAGGCTCAGGAGCGGGCCGTCGATGATCTCCTGGGCGATGTTCCCGCGGTGCACCTCCTCCTGGTAGACCCAGCTGGGATCCACGTACTTGCCCGGGCAGAGGATCAGCAGGAGCCGGGGCAGGGTGGACAGGACGACCAGCGCCAGGATCGGCCACCAGGCCCGCGCGCGACGCCGGGGATTCATGGCCTGGTGGAGCCGCGACTCGGTGGCCGGGCTTCCGAGTCGGACCGCCGCCCCGAGTCCTTTCCCTCGCGCGGCCGGGTCCGCGGGATGATCTCGTAGTCTCCCGCCTCGGGCGGCGCCGGCTGGCGCGGATAGCGGCCCCGCAGCCGGTTCCAGAGCACCGCCCCCACCTCGGCCAGGGTGCTCAGGTAGCTCGCGAGGGACACGCTCCCCTTGCCCACGTGCACGCCGCTCACCGGGAGCTCCGCCACCGCGTGGCCGAAGCGGCGGGCCAGGAACAGGACCTCGAAGTCGAAGCCGAAGCCGTCGATGCGCTGGTGCTGGAAGATCGAGCGGGCCACGTCGGCGCGGAACAGCTTGAAGCCGCACTGCGTATCGCGAAAGCCGCGCACGACCAGCAGCCCGATCACCAGGTTGCCGATCCAGCCGCCCAGTCGGCGGTGGAGCGGGTAGCTGATCGTCTGACCCGGCATGCGCTTGGAGCCGATGACGATGGGCGCCTCCTCGGCGGCCGGCAGGAAGCGCTCGAGCTCCTCGATGGGAATCGACAGGTCGGCGTCCACGAAGAGGAGCCAGGGCTCCGAGGCGGCCATCACGCCCGTGCGAATGGCCGCGCCCTTGCCGCGGCGCTCCTCGTGGCGGAGGATGCGCACCGCCTCGCCGAAGCGGGACTGGACCAGGCGGGCCGTGCCGTCGGTGCTCCCGTCGTCCACGACGATCAGCTCGCAAGCCTCCAGCGACCGTGCGGAGTAGGCGAGGATCCGCTCGATGGTGGGAGCGATGCGGGAGGCTTCGTCGTGGGCCGGGAGGATGACTGCGAGTCTGGGTTTCACGCCGCCCTCGACGGGCCTGGGCCACCGCCGCAGGAAAGAGCAGCCTAGGTGCTGACCGGAGGGGCGTCAAGCCGATCGTCGCCGCCACCACGGTGGGGCTGGTTGTCAGCCCCGTGGGTCGCCACTAGGATCACTGGACTGGCGGTCACCATCGTGTCCTCACCTCGGCTTCGCGCACTGGCATACCTCGCGCTGGGAGCCCTGTCCTGCAGCGGCTGCGCGGAGAGGGAGGATCCCGCTGCGCGAGCGCCCGGGACGATCCCCGTGGCGCTGGAGCTGCCCGAAGAGGGTCGCTCCCGGTCCTTCGCGATCCCCGCGTGGCTGGAGGGTCGGGTTCACCTGGAGCTCGAGGCCCGGGGTACGGGGTCCGGGAGGGTGGAGCTCGTCGAGGAGGACGGAGGCCGCGAGGTCGTCGCCGAGCTTCGGTCGCCGCGGCTCGACGCCGAGGTCGCCCTCCCCGGCGGCGGGCGCCGCCCCGTCCGGCTGGAGTTCAGCCTCGAGGGCGAGCTCCGGTGGCGATCGGCGCGCCTGCTGCGGGATCCCGCCGACGAGCCCGCGCCCGCCGGCGACGAGCTGATCGGGGCGCTGAAGGGTCGCAGCGTCGTCTTCATCCTCACCGACGCGCTCTACGCCGCCCACATGAGCTGCTACGGTAACCGCCGCAGCACCTCCCCCGCCCTGGATCGGATGGCCGCCGAGGGCGTGCGCTTCGAGGAGATGTACTCCCAGACCTGCTGGACCGTCCCCAGCGTGGCTACGATCTTCACCTCCCTCGAGCAGGAGTACCACGGAGTGGCCCGCGTGGAATCCCAGCTGCCCGCGGAGCACCCGACCCTGGCGGAGGCCTTCCGGCGCGCGGGCTACCGCACGGTGGGTCTGATCCAGAACGGCCTGCTGGTCGCCAAGCCCGGTCTGGACCGTGGCTTCGATCGCTACGAGCATTTCCCCTGGGATGTCGAGGGCGCGCTGGAGGACCTGCTCGAGCAGGCGCGAGGGGAGATCCTCGATGGCGGCGAGGCCCCGCTCTTCCTCTACCTGCACCTGATCCCGCCCCACAGCCCGTTCCTGATGCCCGATGACTTCCGCGATCAGTTCGATCCGGAGTATCGCGGCGAGGCCGATGGCTCGGGCCCCTCGGTGCGCGCGATCCTGCAGGCCGGACACCAGGCCGACCATCCGGACGTGGTGCATCTGGTGGCGCTCTACGACGAGTACCTGGCCTACGCGGACCAGCGGATCGGGGGGCTGGTCTCCGAGGTGGAGGGGGCGGGGATGGGCGAGAGGACCCTGTTCCTCCACACCGCCGATCACGGCGAGGCCTTCATGCAGCACGGCACCATCGGACACCGCTCCCACGTCTACGAGGAGCAGGTCCGGGTGCCCCTGATCCTGTACGCCCCCGGCTCGAAGCTGCCCTCCGGCCGCGTGGTGCGGAGCCGGGCCAGCCTGCTGGACGTCTTCCCCACCCTGGTGGAGCTGCTGGATCTGCCCGCGCCCCCCCGCTCGCTCCGCGGCCGCTCCGTGCTCCCGCTGCTCGGCGAGGCCGAGCCCGCCTGGGATCGGCCGCTCTTCCTCACCGGGCACTATCGCGAGGACGCCCCTCCCCGCCAGGTGGGGCTGGTGCTGGATGGCCACAAGCTGATCGTGTTCAAGGGCAAGGAGTCCAGCGGCGCGAAGCTCTTCGATCTGCGCAGCGATCCCGCGGAGCGGCGCGACCTGAGCGCCGAGCTGCCGATCCGGACGGAGGTCATGCGGGACATGCTGGAGCGCTGGGTGCGCGGGAGCGGCTACGAGGAGAACCTGGCCGCGGCCAGCGGTGATCCGGAGCTGGACCCGGAGACCCGAGCCGAGATGAACGCCCTCGGCTACACGGACGACGAGTAATCCCGCCGGCTTTCCCTCAGGCCGCGTCCAGGAGCAGCGTGTGCAGGCGCATGATCGCCACGCGATCGGGCTCCAGCTCGAGGCAGGGGTAGGCCAGCGAGAAACCGGCCCAGCGGAACTCGCTCCAGCGATCGCCGATGCGGACGGGCTCCTGTCGGGGGAGCACGCGGCAGCCGAAGGTCCACTCGATGATCTCCTCGTCGCCCACCAGCCAGCGGTGGGGGAGCTGCAGGTCGATCAGGTCCAGGGGGCGGGCGATCCCCAGGTCGTCCAGGACCTCGCGCCGGATGGCGGTCTCGAGCTTCTCCCCGAAGCCCAGCGGACCCTGGATGGGTCCCCAGAAGCTCTCGTGTCCTCCGCCGCGCAGCAGGAGGTAGTCGGGCAGACCCTCCTCCAGGCGGAAGACGAAGACCTTGATCCGGTGGAGGAGCTCGTTCATCTCCGAACCTCGATGTGCTCGGGTTCCTGTAGTACGACTGCGGGCGCTCCTCCCCCCTCTTCCGGTCCATATATCGGGCGTGGGACCGGCCGGTTTTGACCTTCCTCGGATCGCTCCCGATCCGCGTTCGCTCGGAAGCTTTTTCCGGCTCCCGGCGAACCGGGTCACCGGCCGTCGGCGAGCTGGCGCGCGAGGTCGGGTGTGCGCGCGCTGGGATTCGCCAGGAGGACCTTGAGCGCCTTGCGTATCGCGGCTCCGCGCGCCCCCTCCTCGCCTCTCAGCTCGCGCTCCAGGTCCAGCATGCTCAGGTAGGCCAGGAATCCCGCGCCGCGGCGGGGATCCCGGCTGCACGCCAGGACCTCGTGGGTGCTAGTCGTGGGGTCGAAGCCGGTGTGGACCTGGAAGCGCGCGGCGACCTCCTCCAGCGACTCGCCCTCCCCGTGGAGCTGGAGGGTCGCCAGCAGCCGGGCCGCCTCGACCAGCCGCGCTCGCTCCAGCTCGGCCATCAGGAGTCGATCGCCGCGGTCGACGAGCTGCAGCTCGGCCGCCCAGTCGGTGACATACAGGCCGAAGCCCTCGAGCCGGACGGGGTTGGTGAAGTGCACGTCGGTGAGGCTGGTGCTGGCCGCCGCCGCCCGGCGAGCCGAGAGCTCGCCCGCCGGCCCCCAGCGCAGGGCCAGCGTCGCCTGGGCCGCGGCGCCGAGCTGTCCCTCGCGGGTGCGGCGCACCTCCTCGGCCGACCGGGAGCCGGCCAGCACGATCTCGAGCCGCCAGGTGGCGATGTCGATGCGCTTCAGGCAGGCCAGCTCCCTCCACGCGAGGCCCGGCGCGAGGGCGGACACCTCGAGGCTCGGCCGGGAGGGCCCGAAGATCGAGCGCGCCAGGGCCGACCGGGCGGTGGACCGGCTCAGTTCCACCACCCGCGCCTCGATCGCCCGGGGGCTGCGCTCGGAGGGCGGGCCGGGCTGCGGGCGGAAGTGGGGACCGATGAGCGCCGTCCGCTCCCCCAGCTCGCGCAAGAGCATCAGCCTCAGGGTCGGCGTGCTCCACGGGCGCCCGGTGGCCTCGCGCAGCAGGAGCTCCCAGCGCTCGGCCGAGAGGTGGTGCGGATGGATGGTGCCGCTCGGGAGCTCCTCGAGCGTCCACGCGAGCTGCGCGTCGGTCGCGATCCGGGCCTCGCGGATCACCGCCGCGAGGGCCTCGCGCTCGGAGTCCTCCACGATCGCCCCGCGGGCCCACTCGCGGACTCCCTCTCGCAGGAGCTCCTGGATGATCTGGATGCGCACCGCGGCGGTCCGGGTCCAGGGCTCGGCGCAGCGGTCCAGGCTGGCGCGGGCGCTGGCCCACAGGCCGGGCACCTGCGCCAGGCGGTCGCGCAGGGCGTCCCTTCGGCGACGGTCGTCGGCCCCCGAGCGCCGGGCGAGCAGCGAGCTCAGGCCGCGCTCGACGGCCTCGGAGTAGAACAGGGGGTCGCGCCGCTGCGGCACGCGCTCGGCGAGCAGGATCCGCTCCTGTCGCACCCAGGCGCGCAGCCAGTCCAGGTCGAGCTGGCGCGAGGGGTGCAGGACGCCGCGGTCGATGGTCTCGATGGCGACCTCGGACGCCTCGAGCAGGCGGGACCACCTCCCGACCGCCGCCCCGTCCCGGCTCCCCAGGAGGTGATCGTACCGCGGGTCGCCGCGCTCGGTGGCGAGCCAGGGGCGGTGCTCGTAGAGGCCCTCGACCAGCCGCTCCTCGAGGGCTGCCTGGAGCCGCTTGTTGTGCTCGCGCGAGTGGGGGGGATCGGACCGGCCCGCCGGCTCCTGCGCCGCGGCCGGCTCCGGACCGGAGCCGCCTGCCGGCGCGCCGGTGGGGGACAGGGCCAGGAGCAGCTCGAGGATCACGGCGGTGGGCCTGCTAGGATGCGTCGCGGATGGACCCGGCCCGCGGCCGGGCCGATCGGCGTCAGTGTACTGCCCCCTATCGATCCAGGTGCCCTCTGGACCGGAGCCGCGGCGATGGATGTGGGAAGAGCGGATCCCGCGGACCCTCCGGGTCCGCCCCTGGAGGAGGCCCTGGCCCGGCTCGACCGCCTGGTCGACTGGGAGCGCCGCGATCGGTCCGCGGCCCGCTTCAGCGTGGAGCCGGCCCGCGACCTCCTCCGGCGGCTGGGCTCCCCCGAGCGCTCCTTGAGGGTGGTGCACCTGGCCGGGAGCAAGGGCAAGGGCTCGACCGCCTCGCTGGTGGCGCAGGGTCTCCTCGCGGCCGGGCTGACGGTCGGGCGCTACTCCTCCCCTCACGTCGAGCGCGTGAACGAGCGGGTCGAGATCGGGGGGCGGGAGGTCTCGGACGAGATCCTGGCGGAAGGCCTGACGAGGGCCCTGGACGCCCTGGAGGCCGGCCGCAGCGAGGGTGGCGCGGCGGCCGAGGCCACCTGGTTCGACGTCCTGACTGCGGCCGCGATCCGGATCCTGGCCCGGGCGGGGGTCGAGTGGGCGGTGGTGGAGTGCGGCCTGGGGGGACGGCTCGACTCGACCAACGCCCTGGCGGCGGAGCTCGCCGTCGTCACCAACATCGAGCTGGAGCACACGCAGGTGCTGGGCGACACCCGGGCGAAGATCGCCCGCGAGAAGGCCGGCATCCTGAAGCCCGGGGCAGCGGCCCTCACGGGTCTGCCGGTCTCCGGTCCCGACGGCGGGCCGGACGAGGCGGCGGCGGTGCTGGAGGAGCGGGCGGCCGAGCTGGGGCTGGCCCTCCTGAGGCCCCCGCGGATCGAGGCGGGCGGCTCTCCGGGCGCGGTGGGGATGGAGGAGCGCAACCGGGAGCTGGCCGCCCTGGCCCTGGACGAGCTCGGCCGGCGCGGGTGCCGGGGGAGCGACGGCCGGCGCCTGTCGGGAGGGCTCCTGGACGCCGAGGCGGTGCGCCGGGCGCGCCTGCCCGGTCGGATGGAGGTCTTCGAGGCCAGCCCGGCCCGGCCGACGGTGGTGCTGGACGGCGCCCACGTGCCCGGCAGCCTGCGGGCCCTCCTGGAGGAGCTGCGGGGGCGTCCCGGCCTGCAGGCGCGGCCGGTCGTGGTGCTGGGTCTGGCCCGGGACAAGGACCTCGTGGGTGTGCTCAAGGCCCTGCTGGGCGAGGCCGATAGGGTCCTGTGCACGTCCGTGGGCACCGATCTGCACTTCTCCGCCGAGGAACTCGCGGGGGGGGCGAGGCGGGTCGGCCTGGCGGCTGAAACGGCTGCCGTGCCCAGGGACGCGTACCTGAGAGCTCTCGAGCACACCGGCCCCGGAGGCTGGGTCCTGGCGACCGGGTCCCTGTACCTCGCTGGCGCGCTCCGACCCCTGCTGACGTCTCCGCGCGAGAAGGCCGAATGCTGACCATCGTCTCGGATCTGTTGCTGACGGACTCGTTTCTGATCAAGGGCGAGATCGAGAACAAGTACGCGCGGCTGAGCCAGATCCTGGACGAGCACCGCAAGTACTTCCTGCGGGTGCGCAACGCGACGCTGATCGATCTGGGTACCTGTGACCGCATCAACACGCCCCTGTTGCACGTCAACCTGGACGAGATCCTGGTGGCGCACGAGTACCTGGACAGCGCCAACGATCAGATCGCGGCCGAGCTCTACCGCAACCAGAAGTACGTGCGCATCCGGGCCTTCTTCACCGGTCACCTCAACGTCGAGGTGGGTGGGGAGGTGCGTCCCGGCTGCTATGACGTCGACGATCAGGCCACCCGGCGCTTCTTCGTCATGCGCCGGCCGGTGCTCCGCGGCTTCGAGCCGAAGAGCGACAAGGACCTGAAGCAGCTCACCGAGCTCTCGTACATGATCGTCAACAAGGCGCGGCTGTCGTACGTGTACGACTTCAACTGAGCCGGGACGGTCGGAGGAGGATTTCATGGCGCCGGTTGCCTCTCGAAGGCAGAGTCCCGCCCGGCTCCCGGAGCCCCCGGCGCCCCTGCCGTCGTCGGTCGGGCGTGGCGTGCGTCGTGGGGGCTGGCCCTCGGGCGATCGCGCGAGGGATCTGCGCGACCGGATGACGCGCATGCGCGCCGCTCCCCGGCTGTGGGATCCCTGCTGGTTCACCACGCGCGCCAATCTGGCCGTCCTGCAGCGCATGGGGGCCCGTCTCGCGGGCGTGCGGGGGGCGCGGGTGCTGGACGTGGGATGCGGTCGGAAGCCTCTCCGGGGGCTGTTTCCGTCCGGGTGTGAGTTCGTCGGGCTGGACCTGGGTTCGGACTCGGCTGCCGACGTGGCGGTGGACGTGTCTCAGGGCTGGCCGCTGGGGGATGCCTCGGTCGACGCGGTGATCCTCTCGGAGGTGCTCGAACACCTGCCCGATCCGCGCGGCGCGCTGGAGGAGGCCTGCCGGGTGCTCAAGCCGGGGGGCGAGCTCTTCGTCTCGTCGCCCTTCGCCTTTCCGATCCACGGCCGGCCGCGGGACTTCTGTCGCTTCACCGAGTTCTACTATCGGCGGCTGCCGGAGGAGCTCCCGCTGTCGATCGAGGGCCTGCGGGCCAGCAACACGGTGTTCACCACTCCGGTCCTCGCCATGCAGCAGATCCTGCTGTCCGCCCCGGTGCCGTGGTTCCTCAAGCAGGTGGGGTGGTTCCTGTCGAACCTGCTGGTGGCGCTTCCGGATCGAGTCGCGGCGCGCGGGGTGGATCCCTGGGGCAAGGGGGATCTGCGGGCGATCCACGGGCGCCTGGGGGCCTTCCTGCACTCGAATCCGGCCGGGTACTCGGTGCTGATGCGGCGGCGCTGAGGGGCCGCGGGAAGCCCCGCCGAGGGCCGGGGACCCTTCAGGCTCGAAAGCGGCTGTCCCCGCTCCGATCCCGAAGTGCAGAATGGGTCTGCCATGAGCGCCCCGGCTGGAAGCGACACCCCCGACCGCCGCCGCCGGAGCCGCGGCCACTGGATCGTCCTCGCCCTGGCCGCCTGCGGGATCCTGGCGCTGGCGCTCCTCGGACTCGCGACACGACCCGCCCAGGCGGGCCACGGCACGCACGAGCAGCTCGGCCTGGGAGCCTGCGCCGCCATGGAGAGCTTCGGCCTCCCCTGCCCGGGCTGCGGGGTGACCACCTCGGTCTCCCTCCTCGCCAGGGGGAGACCGGTGGACTCGCTCCGGACCCAGCCCTTCGGCTTCCTGCTCGCGCTGGGCGCGGTGGCCTTCGCGGCGTGGACCGCCTGGGGTCACTCGAGGGGCCGCGACCTCTACCTCGACCTCCGGACCCGCGATCCCCTGCCCTGGGCCATCCTCGCCGGCGCAGCCCTGATCGCGGCCTGGATCTACAAGATCATCCAGGTCCGCGGGGGGTGAGGAGCGGGAGATCCCTCAGGGGTCCACGTCCCCCTCGGGCGGCTCCACCGGCGTGTCGTCGGGAGGCGGGGGAGCCAGCTCGTCGAGTACCTCCATGTAGCTCTGGTAGCGCGTCGCCGGGATCCGACCGGCCTCGACCGCCTCGGCCACCCGGCAGTCGGGCTCGTGGTCGTGCGTGCAGTCGGGGAAGTGGCAGTCCTCCTGGTAGGGCGCGAACTCGGGAAAGAACGCGCGCAGCTCGTTCTTGTGCATGCCGTGCAGGCGAAACACCCGAATCCCCGGCGTGTCGACCACCCAACCCCCGCAGTCCAGGCGGTGAAGCTGGGAGTAGTTGGTCGTGTGCCGCCCGGTCTTCCAGTGGCCGCTGATCTGGCCCACCTTGAGGCCCAGATCGGGCTGGAGGGCGTTGAGCAGGGTGGACTTCCCGGCCCCCGAGGCGCCATAGAACACCGAGGTGCGATCGACGAGCCTGTCCCGCAGGACGTCCAGGCCGCGCCCATCCAGCGCACAGGTGTGGATCAGCTCGACCTCGGCCCCGGCATAGGTCTCGCCCAGCGTCTCCAGCTCACCCTCGCGCGCCAGATCGATCTTGTTGATCACCAGACTGGCCGGTATGTCGTGCCAGGCGCAGGCCGCCAGGATGCGGTCGGTGCGGTTGGAGGAGAAACCCGGACGACCCACCGAGCCGATCACGAAGAGGCGATCGACGTTGGCCACCAGGACCTGCTCGCGCGGATCGTGCGAGGAGGCCATGCGACCCAGCCAGTTGCGGCGCTCGAGGACCTCCTCGATGCTGGAAGGCTCGCTCCGCAGGTCGACCCGCACGAGATCACCCACCGCGATGGGGTTCTTCTGCAGCCACAGATGCTCGAAGAGCTTGCCGCGCGGGGCGCACTGCACCACCTCGTCGCCAAAGTCCACGTGGCAGACCTTGGCGTCCGTCCGGATCACCCTTCCTTCCCTGAGCTCCACCATTCAGGACGGGCGCCCCGCGCCCCGGGCGACGGGATGTGTTAGTGTACTGTCCCAGGAATTCGTGCACATATCTCGCGTCCCTGGCGGCCCCTGGCGGCGTTGCAGCTCCTCCGAGTATTGCCTGCGAATACGCGTCGTCGCTGCGCCTGGCCAGGAACCACCAGGAACGCGATCTATGTACACGAATTCCAGGGACAGCACACTAGAACACCCATCGCCATGGTACCGGAGGCGGTCATCCGCTCGGCGTCCAATCCGACCCTTCGCCGGGTGCGGGCCGTGCGGGCCGGACTGGAGCGGGAGTGGCTCCTGCTCGAGGGGGATCGGCTGATCGAGGAGGCCCGGGCCGCGGGCCTGGAGCTGGACCTGGTCCTCCTGGCCGAGGAGCGCGCCGCACGAGCCGGGGAGCTCGCCGGCCATCCCGTACGCCTGGTCCAGGACCACCTCCTCCAGAAGGTCAGCGCCCTGAAGAGCTCGCCGGGAGTCCTGGCCCTCGTCCGCGCCCCCCGACCGCGATCCCTGTCGGAGCTGGGGGGCGCCCCCGATTCCCTTGTCCTGGTGATCGCGGGGGTCGCCGATCCGGGCAACCTGGGGGCCCTGGTGCGCGCCGCCGAGGCGGCCGGAGCGCGGGGCGTCGCCGTCGTCGAGGGGGGCGCCGGACCCTGGAACGAGAAGGCCGTGCGCGGGTCCATGGGGAGCCTCCTGCGCCTGCCCATCGCCGTCGAGCCCGACGCCGAGCGGGCCGCCGGCCAGCTCCGCCGGCGCGGCTTTCGACAGCTCCGGGCGGCGACCCGCGGGGGAGCCGACTATCGCGACCTCGACTGGTCGGGCCCCATCGCCCTGTGGGTGGGCTCGGAGACCGGCGAGCTGCCCGTGACCACCGCCGACTTCGAGGGCGTCACCATCCCCATGAGCGGGAGGGCCGAGTCCCTCAACGTCACCGTGGCCGCCTCGATCCTGATGTTCGCCAGCGGGCGCAGCGGGGGGGATCGGCCGTGAGCGACGCGCTCTTCCCCGAGGGGCCGCGGGCCGAGCGCGATCCGCTCAGCGAGGCCCCCGCCGACGCCCCGTTGGCCGATCGGATGCGGCCCCGCACCCCCGAGGAGTTCCTGGGCCAGCGCCAGCTCCTGGCGCCCGGCCGCATCCTGCACGGAGCGCTCGGCGGCGGCCTGCGACAGAGCCTGATCCTGTGGGGACCGCCGGGCAGCGGCAAGACCACCCTGGCGCGGCTGCTGGCCGCCCGCAGCGACATGCGCTTCGTGCCCTTCTCGGCCGTGCTCAGCGGCATCAAGGAGGTGCGCGGGGTGATGGCCGAGGCGGGCGCCGAGCGCCGCCGGTCGGGTGCGCGCACCCTGCTCTTCGTGGACGAGATCCACCGCTTCAACAAGGCCCAGCAGGACGCCTTCCTGCCCTTCGTCGAGCGCGGCGACGTGCTCCTGATCGGCGCCACCACCGAGAACCCCTCCTTCGAGGTCATCGGCCCCCTGCTCTCGCGCGCCCGCACGCTGGCGCTCGAGCCGCTGGCGGTCGAGGACCTGGAGGCCATCCTGCGCCGGGCGCTGGAGGAGCCGGAGAGGGGGCTCGCCGCGGCCATCGAGGTGGGTCCCGACGAGCTCACTCGCATGGCCCACGCCGCCGACGGGGACGCGCGCCGGGCGCTCAATCTCCTCGAGTCGGCCGCCGCCCTGGCGGGAGAGGGCGGTCGGGTGGACTCCGGGCTCCTCGATCAGGCCCTTCAGCGCAAGGCCCTGCTCCACGACAAGAGCGGCGAGGAGCACTTCAACCTGATCTCGGCCCTGCACAAGAGCGTGCGCAACTCCGACGCCGACGCCGCCCTCTACTGGCTGACGCGCATGCTGGCGGCGGGGGAGGACGGCAACTACGTGGCGCGGCGCCTGATCCGCATGGCGGTGGAGGACGTGGGACTGGCCGATCCCTTCGCCCTGCGGCTGGCGCTCGACGCCGCCGACGCCTGGCATCGCCTGGGCAGCCCCGAGGGCGATCTGGCCCTGGTCCAGGCCGCGGTGTACCTGGCGCGCGCGCGCAAGAGCAACGCCATCTACAAGGCCTTCGGGAGGGCCCGCGAGGACGTCGAGCGCACCGCCGCCGAGCCGGTGCCCCTGCACCTGCGCAACCCCGTGACCTCCTTGATGCGCGCGGCCGGCTACGGCCAGGGGTACCGCTACGCCCACGACGACCCCGAGGCCCGCGAGGAGATGACCTGCCTGCCCCCCTCGCTCCAGGGGCGGCGCTACTTCGCCGCGCCCGAGCGCCGGCGGTCCGAGGACGAGGAGGGTTGAGGTCCGTCCGGCTCAGCCCAAGCCCGAGCGCTGCTCGCCCTGCTCCGCGTCGCGCAGGCGCGACTCCTGCAGGCGCAGGGCGGACTCGATCTGATCCTCGCTCACCACGCCCATCTCCAGGAGCGTCTCGCCGATGCGCCGGCCGGTCACCTGCTGCATCCGCAGGGCCCGCTCGAGCTCGTTGCTCGTGAGCATCGACAGGCTGACCAGGATCTCCCCCAGACGTCGGCGGTTGATCAGCTTGAGGCCGCTGCTCACCCGCTGGCCCTGGCCTTCGCCGTTGCGGATGGCCTTCAGGAGGTGGGAGAAGCGCTCCTCGAGCTGGCCCTCCTCCTCCGCGGGCTTCAACGTCTCCTGGAGATAGCCCAGGATCTGCCGGATCGCCGCCAGCGTCTCCCCGGCCTTCACCTGACCGCGGGTGATCACGGCATCGAGGAGCGAGAGACCCACCTCGCACAGGGGCGCGAAGCAATCCGCACCCTCCTCCGAGAGCTGCCCCTTCAGGGATCGCAGGTGCGTATGCAATTCCCACATCACTCGCTCGTCGGCCTCGGTGCTGCGAGAGAGGGTGTCCTCCAGGGCGGGCGGCAGGGGGTCGATGGCCCCCAGCTCGGGGCGGTCCGCCGGGGGGACGGAGGGTGCGGGTTCTGACATCGGAACGGTTACCGGTGAGGGGGTGGGCGCGGAGCGGGCCGGATCTCCCCGGTATCGAGCGGAATCGGCGGTCAACTTCAGCCCCCCCGGATTCCGCCGGGATCGGGGGTTGGCTCAATCGGCCGTTCCGCGGCTTCCGATGAGGGGGGGGCCACCCCGAGGACGAATCCGTGGACTACCCCCCCCCGCTCCCCTGGCCCGGCGCCCCGATCGGTCCGACGCCCCACCCCTGCGGCCGCGAGGACCTCCATCGGGAGGCGGACGGCCACCTGCGGGACCTGCTCGCCGACGCCCTGGAGGCGGGGGCCACCGACCTCCACCTCGAGCCCCGGTCGGGACGCCTGGTGGTCCGGCTGCGGGTGGACGGGGTGCTGGGCGAGCACCGGGTCCTGCCGCCCTCCTGGGCCCGCCCGCTCGTGGAGCGCCTCAAGGGCCTCGCGGGCCTGGCGCTCGCTCGCCAGCGCCTCCCGCAGATCGGCCGCATGGAGAGCCGGATCGGGGGGGAGCGGATCGGGCTCTCGGTGGCCACCGCACCCACCCTCGAGGGGGAGGAGGTCGTGCTGCGGATCCTGCGCGACCGCGAGCCGCGGACCCTCGAGGAGCTGGACCTCTCGGATCGCCAGCTCGCGCGGATCGAGGGCCTGCTCGAGAGCCGGAGCGGCCTGATCCTGACCACCGGTCCTCCGCGAAGCGGCCGGACCACCGCGCTCTACGCCATGCTCGATCGCATCGGCTCGGCCGAGCGCAAGGTCGTCACCCTGGAGGATCCGGTGGCCTTCGAGCTGGAGGGCGCCTCGCAGATCGCCGTGGACGCCGGCGCCGGCTTGGGCTTCGCGGCCGGCCTGCGCGCCGCCCTGCACCAGGACGCCGACGTCATCCTGGTGGGCGAGATCCGCGACCGGGAGACCGCCCAGCTCGCCGTGCGGGCCGCGCTGTGCGGCCACCTGGTGCTCTCGAGCCTGGAGACGGCGGACGCCATCGAGGCCGTCGCGCGGCTGATCGATCTGGGCGCGGAGCCCTACCTGCTGGCCGAGGGCCTGCGCGGCGTCGTGGCCCAGCGCCTGGTGGGCCGCCCCTGTCCCCACTGCAGCAGCCCGGTCCGACCCTCGTCCCAGCTCCTGGCCTGCGTGAGCCTGGACTCCCGCGCCGAGGGCGCCTTCCGGGAGGGCGCCGGCTGCGACCGCTGCCGCGGGAGCGGGCTCTCGGGCCTGGTGGCGCTCCACGAGATCATGACGGTCACCGCCGACCTCGCGCGGGAGATCCGCCGCGGGGCCTGGACCGAGGAGCTGCGCTGCGCGGCCCGGGACGCCGGCTGGGTCCCCCTGGCGGAGGACGGGCTCGCCAAGGCGCGCGACGGATCGACCACCCTCCAGGAGGTCATCCTGGCGGTGTGGAGGTAGGGCCGCCGTGAGCCGGCGCTACTCGGCGCTGGCCTCGACGCTCCAGGACGCGCCGCCCGAGAACTCGATGGTCCCCTCGATGTCGTGGACCTCGCCGCCGGCGTCGATCGAGGCCGCAGCGTCGAAGTAGAACGCCACGTCGGAGCTCATCTCGAAGGCGAGGACGTGCCCGCCCTCCAGGCTCCACAGGAGCTCGCCCTCGCCCTCCAGCTCGATCTCGACGTCGGCGTGCGAGATGTCGGGCTCGATCCCCATCTCGCCGCCCTGCAGGGAGATCACCTCGAGGATGACCTCGGCCAGGTCGAGGGCGCCGCTGCCGGCGAGCTCCACCGCAATCACCCCGGCCTCCCCGCCGTCGGCCTCGCGGGTGCCCTTGTACTGGCAGGTGACGGTGAAGCCCGAGGGGAGGTCCGTCAGCTGGTCCTGCAGGAGCTCGAGGAAGAGGGCGCCCTGCTCGTCGATGTCGGCCGAGCTGGCGGCCGCGTCCAGACCTCTGTAGTAGTCGATCCCGGGCAGGAGCAGGCCGGGGATCAGCTCGTTGGCGACCTCCCAGCTCTCGCCCTCGCTCGGGTCGCCGTCGGGCGGCAGGAGCGCGCGCAGGTCCATGTCCTCGCCCAGGGCCTGCAGGACCTCCTCGTCCTGATCGGAGTCCTCGTCCACGAAGTTGACGTCGTACTCCTCCTCCTCGTCGTTCCAGCGGAAGCGGACCTCCGTGCCCTCGAGCTCGTCCACGGTCTCGGAGCCGGAGTCCTCCCCGGAGTCGTACTCGACGCTCACCTCGCCGAACTCGCGCACCAGGTCGGTGGGCCGACCGTCGCTCACCCCGTTGTAGGTGTCGGTGATCTCCGCGCTGAGGACCAGGTTGATCGCGGGCTCGGAGTCCATCTGGATCATGCCCCCCATGTCCTGGCCATCGAGCGTGAACACGAGGTCGTCCATGGCGAGGTCCAGCTCGATCTTGAACTCCTTGGCGATCGTGGTGCCGGACTCGGGGTGGAAGCCCAGCTCGGCCACCGCCGGGGCGAAGGCGAGCAGGAGGGGGACGGCCAGGCAGGTGGAGAGGGCGCGCTTCATGGGCTTCTCGGGGGCTCGGAGGGGGGGCGGGTGACGAAAAAGGGCGGCGCAGGATAGCCGCCGGGTCCCGCCGGCGACAGGGCCGCCGGTCGTGGGCTCTCCTTCTCGACGCAAACCGCGGGCCACTTCAAGCGAGGGCCGCCGAGGGAGGGCTGGAGGGCCCGAATCGGGGCCTGGGCGCGGGCCGGGCCTGCCGGGGCGGGCCAGATCCGCCCATCCGGGCGTCGAGCCGGCGGAGGATGCCGGCTCAGCCGCCCGCGCGCAGGCGGGCCGCCAGGCGGCTCGCGCGGGTACCCCGCTCGGCGTTGTCCACCGCCATCTGAAGGGCACGCTCCGAGCCCACCAGGACCAGGAGCTCGCGGGCCCGGGTGACCGCGGTGTACAGCAGGTTGCGCTGCAGCATCTGGCGGTGCTGGACGGCGAGGGGGATCACCACGGCCGGGAACTCGCCGCCCTGGGAGCGGTGCACGGTCATGGCGAAGGCCGGCTGCAGGTCGTCCAGCTCGGTGTCCTTGTAGGCCACCTCCCGCTCGGGGAAGCGCACGTCCAGGCTGCCGTCCTCGCGCACCCGCGCGATCCGGCCCATGTCGCCGTTGAAGAGCTCCTTCTCGTAGTCGTTGCGGGTGTGGATGACGCGGTCGCCCACCCTCCAGATGCGCTCCCCCCGGCGCACCTCGAGCCCGCCGATCCCGGCCGCCTCCCGCAGACGACGGTTCAGGGCGTCGACCCCGCAGGGGCCGCGGTACATGGGGGCCAGGACCTGCACCCCTTCCAGGAAGGGGATCCCGAAGCGCTCGGGGATGCGCTGAGCGGCCACGTCCACCGTCCGCTCGGCGCAGCGCTCCGGATCCTCGGCCCGGAAGAAGTAGAAGTCCGATCCCAGGTCGCCCGGGGGGGGGAGGCCGGGGAGCCGGCCCTCCAGAATGGCGTGGGCGTTCTCGATGATGCGGCTGCCGGAGCGCTGGCGGAAGATCTGCGTGAGCCGGAAGAGGGGAACGCACCCGGAGGCGATCAGGTCCTGCAGCACCTGGCCGGGCCCGACCGAGGGGAGTTGGTCGGGATCGCCCACCAGCACCAGGCGCGAGGGCGGCTGGATGGCCTTGAGCAGGTGATGGGCCAGGACCACGTCCAGCATGGAGACCTCGTCCACCACCACCAGGTCGGCCTCCAGGGGGTCGCGGGCGTTGCGCTGGAAACGGCCGGTTCCGGGCTCGAAGCCGAGCATGCGGTGGAGGGTGCTGGCCTCCTCGCCGGTGGCCTCGGACAGGCGCTTGGCGGCGCGCCCGGTGGGGGAGGCCAGGAGGACCCGCGCGCCCGCTCCCCTGGCCAGGGAGACCAGGAGGCGGACGATGGTGGTCTTGCCGACCCCCGGCCCCCCGGTCAGGAGGGCGACGGGAGCGGCGAGCAGCCCCAGCAGCGCCTCGCGCTGGTGACGGTGCAGGCGGAGCCCGCTGGAGCGCTCGGCGCGCTCCAGCTCCCCCTCCCCGGCCAGGGCCGAGACGGGGGCGGTGGCGAGAAGGGCGGCGACGCTGCCGGCCACCCCGGCCTCGCTGGTCGCCAGGTGCGGCAGCCAGGCGCAGCGCTCGGCTCCCTCCTCCTTTGCCGGATCCGGCGCGAGCTCCAGATGGCCCTGCCGGCCGGCGAGATCCAGCGCCGCCCGCAGGACCTCCTCGCTCGCGGCCATCCCCAGGAGCGCGGCCGCCCGCTCGACCAGGCGCGTCTCGGGAAGGAGGCAGTGGCCGTCCCCGGAGGCCTCCTCGAGGGCGTGCCCCAGGGCGGCCGCACAGCGCTCGGGGGAGTCCGGCTCGAAGCCCAGCTCGGCCGCCACCTTGTCGGCGGAGCGGAAGCCGAAGCCCGCCACCCGCCTCGCCAGCACGTAGGGATCGCGCCGGACGATCGCCTCGCAGTCCTCCCCCAAGGTCCGGACCACCGCCAGGGCCTGGACCGGGCCCAGGTCCAGGCCGCGGAGGAAGGCCAGCGCCCGGTGCTGCCCCGCGGCCTGCCGCACGGCGATGGCGAGCTTCTCCCGCACCGCCGGTCGCAGCCCGCGGACGCCCTCCAGGGCCTCCGGTCGGGTGCGGATGACCTCCAGCGCGTCGGCCCCGAGCTTCTCGACGATGCGCCGCGCCAGGGTCGGGCCGACGCCCGGGAAGCTGCGGCCGGCCAGGTAGCGCACCATGCCCTCGGCCGTGGCCGGGGGCAGAAGCTCCAGGAGAGCGAAGTCGAACTGCCGCCCGTGCTCGGGGTGGGTGACCCAGCGTCCGCCCAGGCGCACGCGCTGGCCGGGGTCCGGCGCCTCGGCCTGTCCCACGGCGGTGAGGCGCCCCGCGGGGAAGAGATCGGTGGAATCGGGGTCGCTATAACCCCTTTCAGGGGAGATCCTTAGGACCGTGTACAGGGACCTCTCGTCGTGGTAGATCAGCGACTGGACGGTGCCCTGCAGGACCTCGGAGCTCCGGCTCCGCGAGGAATCTCCCTTCGCGTCGCCCTCCCGATCCCGGCTCGCCACCCGGCCAGGATCCCGCTTCGAGGTCCGCTTTTCCAGAATCGCCTTTGTGGCGAAACGGGCCCCTCCTACACTCTGCGGCCCGTTTTCTCCCGGAGTAGGTATCCCGCCTTGTCGATCAAAGTACAGGTCAAGCCCAACGAGTCCCTCGAAGCCGCCCTCCGGCGGTTCAAGCGGCAGTGCAACTTCAGCGGGATCTTCCGCCTGGCCAAGTCGAGGACCTGGCACGAGAAGCGATCGGACGCCCGCCGGCGTGAGCGCCGTGAGCGCCTGCGCACCATCCAGCGGGCCACCCGCCTGGCCCAGCTCGCCCTGAGAGGCAAGAGCACCCGCCGGGGCGCCGCGCGCCGCCGCAGCACCCGGGGCCGCCGCTGAGCCCCGCCCGTCCGGCGGAGCCCGCCCCGAGCGCGTACAATCGCCTCGGGTTCGCCTGCGCTCCGCCGGGAGGCAGCCGATCCCTTCGAGGGGGCGCCGCGCCGCGCCGGTCGGGATGAAGGTCTTCCCCAGGGATCGAGACCTCAACCTCCCTCCCGAGGAGGTCGAGCTGCGGGTGGAGGCCCGGGATCTGCAGCTCCCGATCGAGCGGGTCGAGCTGCGCCTGGATCAGTTCCTCCAGCGGGCCCTGAAGTGGCGCTCGCGCACCTCGATCCAGGACCTGATCCGGGGGGGGCGCGTCTCGGTCGATCCCGCCGCCCCCGCGCGCCCGGAGGGATCGGGCACCCTCGCGGTCGAGCGTCGGCCCGGACGCCGTCTGCGCCACGGCAGCCGGGTGGTGATCGCGATTCCCGAAGCCAGCCGCCTGCCCCGGGCGCGCGCCCGAGCGGAGGATCTCGCCATCCTGTACGAGGACGAGCGGGTGGTGGCGGTGGACAAGCCCCCCATGGTGGTCGTCCACCCGGCGGGTCGCCATCTCACGGACACCCTGATCCAGCAGATCTACCGGCTCTACCCGGTTCCATCGGGCGAGCGCGCCGCCCGCCCGCGCCTGTGTCACCGGCTCGACCGCGAGACCAGCGGCCTGATCCTGGTGGGCAAGGACCCCGAGGCGCACAGCGCGGTGATGGGTCAGTTCGAGAACCGCCTGGTGGAGAAGGAGTACCTGGCCATCGTGCGCGGCAACCCCCAGCTGGAGCGCGGCCTGGTGGACCACGACCTGGGATCCGCGCGCGGCGCCGCGATCGGCCTCCAGATGGCGGTGGTCCCCGCGGGACTGCCCTCGCGGACCGAGTGGAGCGTCCTCGAGCGCCGGCGCGACTGCGCCCTGCTCGCCTGTCGACCGCTGACCGGCCGCCAGCACCAGATCCGCGTGCACATGGAGGCCATCGGCCACCCGCTGGTGGGCGACAAGCTCTACGGCGCTCCCGAGGGCGCCTTCGAGCGCGGCATGCGCAACGAGCTCACCGAGCGGGACCTCACCGAGCTGGGCCTGCCCCGCCACGCCCTGCACAACCACCGCCTGGTCTTCACCACCCCCGACGGCGATCGCCGGGTGGAGGTGAGCAGCCCGCTGGCCGAGGACCTGCGAGACTGGCTGGACGGGCAGCCGCCGGCGGAGGGCTGACCCGCTCAGCGGAAGCGCTGGCACCCGGCGCAATCGCAATCGGGGTCGAAGAGCCGGGCGAGCGGGCCCGACTCCTCCGCGTCCGCATAGCCCAGAAGGGCCAGCTGCTGCACGGACACGTCGTCCAGCGGGGCCGCCACGGCCCAGCCGGTCTCCGAAGCCCGGCCCAGCCAATCGACGAGGACGACGCGCATGCGGCGCGCTCGCTCGAATTCGGAATCGACCCGGTCGTTCTCGCAGGCCGGGTCCGCCACGCGGTCGTACAGCTCGACCGAGTGGACGGCGAGGGGCGCGGACGCCGGCCGGGTGACCGCCTCCTCCGGTGGGAGCGGGTCCGGACGCAGGTGGGTCGGCAGGTGCAGGACGAGGTGCCACCTGCCGATCGTCACGGAGGCCGAGCGGCCCAGGCACCGCAGGGCGAACCGCGGCTCGTCGGACCGGGCGGCCCGCTCCGGGGCGGGCAGGAGGCTGCCGCCGGGAAACTCGACCCGCTGCAGGCCGGCCAGGTCGAGCAGGGTGCGGCCGGTGTCCAGGTGCCGGACGGGCGCGCTGACCCGCGCGCCGGCCGGGGCCCCGGGGAAGGCGAGGAGCAGCGGGACGTGCAGGGTGTCGAGGTAGATCCCGTGGTGGTTCCAGTAGCTCCCGCGCTCCCCGAGGCTCTCGCCGTGGTCGGCCGTCAGGGCCACGATGGCGGAGGCGATGCGCGGTCGATCGAGGAGGCGCCCGAGCTGGGCGTCCAGGTAGCTCACCTCCCCGCGGTACTGGGCGCGCACCCACTCGACGTCGCGGACGTCGGGCATGTGCCGGGGCACCGGGAGGGTCGGCTCGGGCAGGGCGGGGTCGCGCGGGTCCCGCGACCGAGGGTAGCTCAGGCGGCCGAAGGGCTCGGGCGGATCGTAGGGGGCGTGGGCGTCGGCCAGGTGCAGCCACAGGAACAGCGGCCGGTCCTCGAAGTCCACCAGCCAGGAATCCAGCACGTCCACGGCCTCGCCCGCATCCCTGAGGAGGTCGCTCGGCCAGGACATGCGATCGAAGCCCTGCCCCAGCCGGCTCACCGGATCGCACAGGTGGAAGATGCTGGTGACCGCCAGGGTGGCGAAGCCCGCCTGGGAGAAGCGCTCGGCCAGCGTCATCGCCTCGTCGGCCAGGGAGGTCCCGTTGTCCAGGATCCCGCTGTCCCGCGGATGGGTGGCCGTCATCAGGGCGACGTGGGAGGGATTGGTGTAGTTGCAGGAGGCCAGGCAGTCCTCGAAGAGGATTCCCCGGGCGGCCAGGCGGTCGATGACCGGGGTCTGCACGGCCACCGGGCTTCGCGCGGCCCCCAGGTGGTCGGCGCGGTGCGTGTCCGAGGTCACCAGCAACACCGTCGTGGGATCCTGGGCGGCGGGATGGACCGCGACCTCGGCGATGGCCAGCTGCTCCCCCTCCCCCCCGCGCACCTCGAGCTCGAAGCGGACCTCCAGTCTCTCTCCACTCCAGCGGTCGAGGGGCAGGGCCTCGTGGCGCCAGACGCCGATCCCTCCCGCCTCACCCGCGAGGGGCAGGCGATGCACCACCTCTTCCTGCGCGGCTCCGATCAGCCGGACGATCAGCTCCGCGCCGCTCTCCGGCGCTCGAGGATCGTCCGGCCAGCCGTGCGAGAACGTCAGGCGGCCCCGCTCGGGGACCAGCGCGATCCCACGCAGCGGCGCCCCTGCGGACAGCCCCCCCCCCCCCCGGCGGGCGTCCTGGGCGAGGCGCACGAGCGCGGCGCCCCGGGACGCATCGGGGAGGAGGGTCACCAGGGGGGTCTGGACCAGGTCCACCGAGCGCAGGATCCAGGACTCCTCGTGTCCGCGGAAGTTGAGCAGGATCCCGTCGAAGGGCTCACCTTGGCTGGCCGTTCCCGGGAGGTCGAGGACGGCGTCCGCGTTCAGGGGCTGCCGTCGCCACTCCGAGCGGAGCGCCGCCTCTCCCCCGCGGTGGAACTCGGCGTACGCCGATCCCCTCCGCCGCACGAGGTGCGCGATCAGGCGGTTGAACTCGCCGGGGAGGAAGGATCCCGGGATGAACAGCTGGAGGTCGCCGCCGGAGACCCGCAGGTGCCGAGCCGGCGCCCGCCCCTCGACCCGAGGCCCCGCCCCCACCGCGGCGATGCCGGACCGGACCTCCCACGGCGCGAGCCCGGGAGGCGGGGTGAGGCGGCGGTAGAGGACCGGCTCGGGGGATCCGGGGACCTCCGCCAGGGGACGGAGCTCGAGCCGCCCCCCGGCGGCCGGGCCCCCCGCGACGAGCGGGCCATCCCCGCAGCCGCTGGCGGCCGCCAGGGCCAGCAGGCCCGCGCCGAGCGCCGAGCGCGCGGAAGCCGGTCGGAGGGGGGGACTCGGGTTTGTCATGTGCGCATTCGCAGGGCGCTCCAGGGAACTCGGGCGCTGCGCCAGGCCCTCCATTCGTGGGCGCTGCCGCGGCGAAGGGCATTCCCGACGGGCCAGTATAGCGGCAGCGGGGAGTATCATGGGCGCTCCCACCGCACGAGCTCCGAGCACGCGCGTTCTCCCACCCCGGAGGGCCGATGAGATTCCTGGAGGACCTCTTCGCCGAGCCCATGGAGCTGGCGACGACCCTGGCCGTCCTGGTCGCCGTCCTGCTCGCGCTCTGGGCGGCCAACTGGCTGCTCCTGCGCCGCCACCGGGGGCTCGGGGAGGAGAGCCGATTCCCGCGGCGGATCGCCATGGTGCTCCTCGCGGGCATCGGCCTGGTGGTCATCGTGCTCGACCTCCCCGTGGGCGGCGAGACCCGCGGCCAGCTCCTGGGCCTGTTCGGCCTCGCGCTCACCGCGGTGATCGCGCTCTCGTCGACGACGCTCGTGGCCAACGCCATGGCCGGCATGATGCTGCGGGCGGTGCGCAGCTTCCGGCCGGGCGACTTCGTGCGCGTGGGTGAGCAGGTCGGGCGCGTGACCGAGCGGGGACTCTTCCACGTCGAGATCCAGACCGAGGACCGCGACCTCACGACCATCCCCAACCTGTACATGATCTCCCACCCCATCGTGGTCGTTCGCGCCTCGGGCACGATCGTCTCCGCGAGGGTGTCGCTGGGCTACGAGAACCCGCACGCGGAGGTCGAGGAGTTCCTGGCCCGGGCCGCCGGCGAGGCCCGCCTGCAGGAGCCCTTCGTGCAGGTCGTGGACCTGGGCGACTTCTCGGTCACCTACCGCGTGGCCGGCTTCCTGCCCGAGGTCAAGCACCTCCTCTCCGCGCGCTCTAACCTGCGCAAGGCCATGCTCGACACCCTGCACGGCGGGGGCATCGAGATCGTCTCGCCGGCCTTCATGAACCAGCGGCCCCAGCCCGAGGGATCGCAGGTGGTTCCGCCCGACACGGCCCCCCGCCCGGCGCGCGCGGCGGCCGATCCGATCCCCGAGGAGCTGATCTTCGACAAGGCCGAGCAGGCGGAGAAGCTGGAGGAGCTGCGGGCCGAGCGCGAGGACCTGCAGGCCGAGACCAAGGCGCTCGAGGAGAGCCTCGCCAAGGCCGACGAGGCCGATCGCCCGGGCCTGGAGGTGGAGATCCTGCGCCGCAACCACCGCGTCGAGGCCATCGCGGAGATCCTCGAGGCGGGCGAGAAGGACGACGATCGGTGATCCGGGGGCCCGCCCGGGCCCCCTCAGGAGCTGCCTGGCTCCAGCTCGTCCGGCCGCGGCTTGACGAAGAGCAGGGCGGCGCTGACGAGCAGGGCCACCGGCACGCTGACGACCAGCTTCAGGGCCAGCACCGCGGCCAGGGTGGTGAGGATGGCCAGCCCGATCATGAGCTCGAACATGTTGCGCCGCGTGCGGATCCGATCGGGCGCGACCGAGAGCGGGGGATCGACGGCGAAGGCGGGGTAGGTGAAGCGCAGCACGGCGAGGGCCAGGAGGGCGGCCGGGAGGGCCAGGCGCACGGCCGTGGCGATCCCGCCCAGGCTCGCGCAGAGCACGAACAGCAGCGCATACAAGGGCAGCAGGAAGCGGACGGCGAGGGCCTTGACCGTGCCGGCGTGGATGGCGGAGGGGGACAGGGGGGCCAGGTCGAGCAGCCAGCGCGCGCGGTGGGAGAGGGTGCCCGGCACCTGGCTGAGCAGGACCGGCAGGTAGGTGGGCGGGGTGAAGAGCAGGAGGGCCAGGAGACCCTCGCCCTGGGGGCCGGACTCGCCGCGGGCGCCCACGGCCAGGAAGGCGATGGGGATGCCCAGCAGGGGGTAGCTGCGCAGCACGAACTCGCGCTCGCGCGGCAGGGCCTCGAACACCAGCTCGAAGGAGGCGCGCTCGTCGCGGGCGAGCCACAGGCGGCGCGCCAGGGCGCGCGCGGGCGCGAGCAGGCGGCCCAGCAGGGTTCCGCCGCGGCGGGCGGCCGCGACCCGCGGCGGGGGCACCGCCAGGAGCAGGAGCGCCGCCGCCACCGTGGCGAGGGGGGCCAGCCAGGCGTGCGCGGAGAGCCCCGGAGCCAGGGGCGCGGCGAACCAGGCCGGGGGCAGGCACCCGAAGGCGAGGGGCGAGAGCTCGCCCGGCCCCTCGACCGCGAGCAGGTCGCCCACGAGCCGCAGGCCCATCACCCCGCCCACCACCAGGCCCGCGAAGAGGAGGGTCTGGATCGCGGGCAGGAGCCCCTGGGCCCGGCCGCCCAGCGCGGCCTGGAGGGCCAGGAGCCCCGACGCCAGGACCAGGGCCTGCAAGAGGCCCAGCGCCGGAAGGGCCAGCCGGGCGGCGAGGCCGAGGGGGGCGCCGGGCAGGAGGGCCGCGGGCAGCAGGGAGCCCAGGGAGAGGACTGCCAGGGCGATGAGCAGGTGCAGGGTGCGCGCGGCCTTCAGCTCGAAGGGACGCGCCGGCAGGGCCTCCACCCAGTCGCCCGCCTCGTCCGCGCGTAACAGGTAGCCGAGCTCACCGAGAAGGGGCAGGGCGACCAGGGCGGCGCTGACCGCCAGGGCGAAGAGCCCGAAGGCGTAGGGCGGGAGGAGATCGGCCACCAGACCGCAGAGCACGCCGGCGACGGTCGCCTGCATCAGGAGGGCCGCCACCGGGATGGCGGCCCCCTGCTGGGCGCTCGAGAGCCGGGCGCGGAGGAGGGCGAGGATGCGTCGTGCCATCGTCTCGCGGGGCAGGGTAGGGGGCGCGGTGCCCGGTTGCACCCACCTGCGGCCTCCCGGGCCGGCGAGGCCCCCCCGCACGCGGTACAGTACGCGGCCATGGACCTCTTCGTGCCCGGTCCGGTCGGCCGCCTCGAGGCGCAGCTCTGGATGCCCCCCCCGGAGGGGGGCGTCGAGGTCGCGCCCCGGGCGGCGGCGGTGGTCTGCCACCCCGATCCCGCCCAGGGCGGCGAGATGCAGAACGCAGTGGTCTACCGCGCGGCGAGGGGGCTGCAGCAGGCCGGTCTGGCCGTGCTGCGATTCAACTTCCGGGGGGTGGGCCGCAGCGCCGGGACCCACGACGGCCGCGGGGCCGAGGAGCTGGACGCGAGCGCGGCCCTGGACGAGCTCGAGCGGCGCTTTCCGGATCTCGAGCTGTGGGGCGCGGGCTACTCCTTCGGCGCCCGGACCATGAGCTCGCTGGCCATCGCGCAGCCGCGCATCCGGCGCCTCGTCTGCATCGCCCTCCCCACCCTCGTGTGGGGCTGCCCCGCCCTCGAGCGATTGCGGATCCCGGGCCTGATCCTGACGGGCGGCGCGGACGTGCATGGAAACCTGGCCGACCTGCGCGCCCGATGCGGCGAGCTGCCGGCCGCTCTCGAGCTGGACGAGATCGCCGGCGCCGACCACTTGTTCCGCGGGCTCACCCGCGACCTCCAGGAGCGCGTCCGCGCCTTCGCGACGCGCGCCCTCGAGGGGTCGCCGGCCGAGCGCCCGCGGGGAGATACCCGATGAGCGAAGCCAAGGCCGAGAGCTTTCCCAGGGGCAAGCAGCCCTCGATCCGCGTGGTGATGATGCCCCGCGACACCAACGCCCTGGGGACCATCTTCGGGGGCGTGATCCTCTCCCACATCGACCTCGCGGCGGCCACCGAGGCCTACCGCTACTGGCCCGGGAAGATGGTCACGGTGGCGATGGACCGGGTCGAGTTCCACCAGCCGGTGCGGGTGGGGGATCTGGTCTCGCTGTTCTGCGAGGTGCGGCACCTGGGGCGTTCCTCGATCGCCGTCGGGGTGGACGTCTGGGCCCAGCGCCGGGGCGACCGCAGCCAGTGCGTGCACGTCACCCAGGCCGAGGTGACCCTGGTGGCCCTGGACGACGACTGGCGTCCGTCCGAGCTCCCGCGCAAACCCCTGGACGAGGGAGGCCGGGTCCCCGGCGTCAGCCGATGAGCCGCTCGCACCTCACCGGGTCCCCGGCGCTGCTCGCCCTCCTGCCCCTGCTCGCCTGCGCGGCGGCGGGGCAGGACGGGGCGGAGATCCCCCCCAACGTCGTCCTGATCATGGCCGACGACGTCGGCGTGGAGGCCTTCGGCTGCTACGGCGGCGAGAGCTACGAGACGCCCCACCTCGACGCCCTGGCGGCGGGCGGGATCCGCTTCACCAACGCCTTCTCCCAGCCGCTGTGCACGCCCAGCCGGGTGAAGCTGATGACCGGCCGCGGGAACCTGCGCAACTACGTGCACTTCTCCATCCTGGACCCGGCCGAGCGCACCTTCGCCCACCAGGCCCGGGAGGCGGGCTACGCCACCGCGGTGGCCGGCAAGTGGCAGCTCCACGGGGTTCCGAGCTACGGCGATTGGGCCGGCCGGGGGGCCCGCCCGCAGGACGCGGGCTTCGACCGCTGGTGCCTGTGGCAGCTCGAGGTGCTCGGGCCGCGCTACTGGAAGCCCACCGTCGACGTGGACGGGAAGCTGCGCCGCAAGGTGGCGGGCGCCTATGGGCCCGACCTCTTCTGCGAGTGGCTGCTGGAGTTCGCGTCCGAGCACCGGGACGAGGCCTTCCTGGCCTACTACCCCATGGCCCTGGTGCACGACCCCTTCGTGCGCACGCCGCTCTCGCGGGAGGGGGAGCTGGAGAAGGCCGAGTGCTTCGCCGACATGGTGAGCTACATGGACGCCATCGTCGGGCGCATCCTCGCCGGCATCGACGAGCTGGGCCTGTCCGAGCGCACGCTGGTGATCTTCACCGGCGACAACGGGACCCACAAGTCGATCACCTCCCGCATGAACGGCCGCGAGGTGCAGGGCGGCAAGGGCCGATCCATCGACGCGGGCATCCGCGTGCCCCTGATCGCCGCCTGGCCGGGGAGGATCTCGCCCGGGACGGTGTGCGAGGACCTGATCGACTTCTCCGACTTCCTGCCCACCCTGGTGGAGGTCACGGGGGCCGAGCTGCCCGCCGGGCGCGTCCTCGACGGCCGCAGCTTCCTGCCCCAGCTCCTGGGCCAGCGAGGGCGGCCCCGCGAGGCGATCGCGATCTACTCCAATCCCCGCCCCGACAAGCCCGGCAAGAACCCCCGCGTCCTCTTCGCGCGCGACGAGCGCTACAAGCTCTACGACGACGGCCGCCTCTTCGACTGCGAGCGGGACCCGGAGGAGGAGTCGCCTCTCGAGGGCTCCGCCCTCACGGTCAGCGCCCGCGCGGCCGGGAAGCGCCTCCAGAAGGTGCTGGACGGGCTGCCGCCCGAGCCCCCGCACCTGCGGGGCGGAGAGTGAGGCGGGCCGGGCGGGGCCCTCTCCTCACTCCTCTCCCAAGACCCTCCGCGCCTGCCGGACCGGGTCCTCGGCGCGGGTCACCGCACGGAAGACCTCCTCGAGGGTCCCCTGCGCCCCGGCGCGCTCGCGCAGCTCCTCCAGGCTGCCCTCGGACACGAGCTCGCCGCCGTCCAGGATCGCCACCCGGTGGCAGACGCGCTCGACCACGTCCAGGAGGTGGGAGGTGTACAGCACCCCGCGGCCGCGCTCGGCCCAGGCCCGCAGCACCTCCTTGACCATGCCCGCTGTCGGCGCGTCCAGCCCGGAGAGGGGCTCGTCCAGGATCAGGACCTGGGGCCGGGGCAGGAGGGCGCAGGCCAGGGCGGTCTTCTGGCGCATGCCGTGGGAGAACTGGCCCACGGGGTCGTCCGCGCGCCCGGCGAGGCCCAGGGAGCCCAGCAGGCGATCGGCCTCCCGCCGGATGCCCCCCTCGCCCAGCCCGTGCAGGCGGCCGGCGAGCTGGAGGTGCTGCCGCGCCGAGAGGTTGGCGTAGAGCGGCGCCCCGTCGGGCACGAAGGCGAGCTGCCGGCGGGCCTCCAGGGGCTGGCGCTGCGAGTCGTGCCCGCAGACCCGGGCCTGTCCGGCGTCGGGCCGGAGCAGGCCGCAGAGGATCCGAAGGGCGGTGGTCTTCCCGGCGCCGTTGGGGCCGACCAGGCCCAGGACCTCGCCCTCGCGCAGCTCCAGGTCCAGGCCGACCAGCGCCACGCACTCGTCGAACGCCTTGCGGACCGACTGGAGCTGGGCCAGGGCCATGCCGGAAGGCTAGCAGGCCGGCCCCGGGCGGGGAAGGCGGGTCGGGGCTCGCGCCCCGTCTCAGACCGGGACGGCCGAGATCCGGGTCGGGATTCCGGTCTTGGCCTGCAGGGTCTCGACCACGTCCTCGAGGAAGCTCGGGGACACGGGCTTGGGGATCCCGGGCTTGCGCGTGCTCTTGCGCTTGACCGTGCTGACCTCGACCTCGAGGGGGCGCACCGCCTGGATGCGCTTCAGCCAGCCGCGAACCTCGTTGGGGGTGGTGTTGTCGGGGGTGCCCCGGCGGAAGGTGGTGTGGAGGATCACCCGGTCCATGTCCGTGAGGTGGTCGACCACCTCCTTGAGGCGAGTCTGGGGCTCCCCGGTCATGGAGGCGAAGGTCCGGGCGCTGCCCCAGTCGAATCGCAGCACCGGCCGGTCGAAGATCGCCAGGGCCCGGCGGGTGTCCGCCCGGTCCAGGTGGAGGGAGTCCGAGAGGACCGCCAGGCCCGCCTTGGCGTACCACTTGTCCCGCAGGTCGCGGAGGTTCTCGGCGATCTCCCGCAGCCCCGGGTGGAGGGTCGGGTCGGCCACGCCGGTGACCAGGATGGTCTCGAGCTTCTCGCCTCCCTTGGAGAGCTCGATGAGGCGTCGGGCGGCCGAGGTCACCACCACGCCGCCGCTGGGGATCCGACCACCGGTGCACACCACCGAGATGGGGTGGGGCTTGCTGCTGTCATCGGCCGGGCGGTCCCGGCCGCCCACCGCCACGGCGGTCGCGGCCTCGTCGGGAGGACATGGGACCGGGTCGACGACCAGCGCCTTGCCGAAGCGGGTCGTCTTGACCGGTCCATATACGACCGTGTGCTGTTCCGGGGCGATCATGGTGGCACCCTTCGTCTCGCCGGATCCGGTGCCCACCCCTGTGCGCCGCCGAGGCGGCGAGGGGCCGGGAGGAGGGGGGTGGGGCACGAAAAGGGCAATATCATACCCTCTCAGGGGGGGTCGTGGCCAGCTCGGGCTCGGGGATCGGCCTTGGGCGCCCTGTCGGAGGCCCCTCGGCAGGCTCCCGGAGTCCTCGCGCGCGACCGGCTCGGACGCCGCGAGCGCGTCGAGGCCAGAACGCCCAGAGCAGAAGCCCCATCCCCCCCGCGAGGCGGAGCGGGTGGTCGCTCGCAGCTCGCAGCCAGCGCAGAACCAGCGGCTCGCCGAAGGCCGGCTGCAGCCCGTCGGTGATCGCGCGAGCGAGCCAGGTGAGCGCGGCGGCCGTCAGCCACGGGGCCAGCGGGCCCGGGCGAAGGGCGATGGGCGGATCGGCGGCATCGGCCTCGGTGCGCTCGGCTGGTGAGTCGGACATCTCCAGTCTCCGCCGGGTGGACGGCTCGGGACCGCGACGGTTGCGGCCCGTCTCCCGATGGTTCGCGGCACATCGACCGACTCGGCTTGACACCCGCCGGGCCACCTTTAAGCTGCTTGACCCCCGCATTCCGGGCGCCCCCAGCGCGGGCGAGCGCAGGCCCCTCGGGTCGAGCCTCGCCGAGCGAACGGTCCCAGCCAGGCCATCGCTCCCCCGGCTCTCTCGGGCTACCCGGACGTTCCCTGTCCCCACCGCCGCCCCGCGCCCGGAACCGCCTCAGCGCGGGAACGCCCGGCCCGCGCGATCCCCATGTACTTCGACTATCTCAACGTCCTGGTGTTCTCGGCCGTGGGATTGGCGTTCGTGTTCGCCACCATGGTGCTGGGGACCATCCTCCGACCGAAGCGCAAGCAGGACCAGGGGCTGGAGATCTACGAGTGTGGCGAGCTGCCCTTCGGCCAGGCCTGGGTCCGCTGGGACATCCGCTTCTACACCGTCGCGCTGGTCTATCTGGTCTTCGCGATCGAGATCGCCTTCCTGTTCCCGGTGATGGTCGTGATCGGCGACGTCCTGCGCGACCAGGGCGCCGCGGCCGGGAGCGGAATCGGCTACGTCTCGCTCCTGCACGTCCTGGTCTTCGTGATCGTGCTGTTCATGGGCCTGGTCTCGGTGTGGGCCAAGGGTGATCTGGACTGGATCACGACCTATGACCAGCCGGACTACAACCCACCCAGCCGCGAGCTCGTGATTCCCCTGATCGACGCGCCGGCCGCAGCAGCCGGCGTACCCGAGAAGACCGGAGAGAAACCGGAGGGCGACGAGGGCTCGGCCGCCTGACCGCCGCAGCCACGGGCACAGCCATGGGATTCCTGGAAGAGAAGTTCGAAGACAACGTCCTCACCACCCGCGTCGACTGGCTGCTCAACTGGGCGCGCCTCTCGAGCCTGTGGCCCATGACCTTCGGCCTGGCCTGCTGCGCCATCGAGATGATGGCCGTGGGGGCCGCTCACTTCGACATCGACCGCTTCGGAGCGGGGGCCTTCCGCCCCTCTCCGCGCCAGAGCGACCTGATGATCGTGGCCGGTACGGTCAACTTCAAGATGGCCGAGCGCGTCAAGCGGCTCTACGAGCAGATGCCCTCGCCGAAGTACGTGATGGCCCTGGGCGCCTGCGCCACCGGAGGGGGTCCCTACCACAAGTACGGCTACACGGTCGTCAAGGGGGTGGACCGCGTCATCCCGGTGGACGTGTACGTCGCCGGCTGTCCCCCGCGCCCCGAGGCGCTGCTGGAGGGCCTGATGACCCTGCAGAAGAAGATCCGCAGCTCGGCGGTGGTGCGCAAGCCCGCCAGCCTGAGCTGATCGCACCCCTCCCGCCCCAACCCGCACAGCCGACCCCCATGGAATTCCAAGGCATCCACGACCGCCTGAGGGCGGTGGGCGCGCCGGGGCTTTCCGACGTCGACCTGCCGCGCCCGCCCGATCCCGAGGACAAGAAGGACAAGGGCCGCGCCGGCGACGCCTACGCGATCGTCGATCCGCAGCAGCTCCCGGCCTTCCTCGAGACCTGCCGCGACGATCCCAAGCTGCGCTTCGAGATCCTGATGGACCTCACCGCCACCGACCCCAAGGCGGAGGAGGAGGAGCTGTGGATCAACGTCCAGCTCCTGTCGGTCGAACACCGACACCGGCTGGCGATCAAGTGCCACCTGCCCAAGGCGGACGCGCAGATGCCCACCTCCAGCGGGGTGTACCGCTCCGCGCAGTGGTTCGAGCGGGAGTGCGCCGAGATGTTCGGCGTCACCTTCACCGGGCACCCCGATCCGCGCCACATGCTGCTGCCCGACGACTGGGTCGGGAACCCCCTGCGCAAGGACTACGAGTACCCGAAGGAGTATCGCGGCGTCTCCTGCGAGTAGCCGACGGCGAGCCACTGCCATGTCCCGAGAAGCCAGCCTCCGGTCCCCTCAGCCCCAGCCGACTCCCTCGGTCCCCGCCGAAGCGCGGACGCTCCCCGGCGGCGAGCGCGAGTTCATGCTGGACGTGCGCACCCACGACCTGGAGATCAACATGGGCCCCCAGCACCCCGCCACCCACGGGGTGATGAAGGTGCTCATCCGGACCGACGGCGAGCTGGTGACCGGGGCCCAGCCGCACCTGGGCTTCCTGCACCGCAGCGCCGAGAAGATCGGCGAGAACGTCGAGTGGCTGCAGTTCCTGCCCTACACCGACCGCTACGACTACCTGGCGGCGATGAACAACAACCTGGGCTACGCGATGGCGGTCGAGGCCCTCCTGGGCATCGAGATCCCGCGCCGGGCCCAGCTCATCCGCACCCTGTGCGCCGAGCTCAACCGCATCGCCTCGCACCTGGTCGCCTTCGGGACCTACGGCCTGGACATGGGGGCCTTCACGCCCTTCATGTACACCTTCCGCGAGCGCGAGTGGATCCTGGCGCTGTTCGAGAAGCTCTGCGGCGCCCGCCTGACCTACAGCTACATCCGCATCGGCGGGGTCTACAACGACGCGCCCCCCGGCTGGTTCGAGGAGGTCGCCCAGTTCTGCGACGACTTCGGTGGCCGCTGTCAGGAGTACATCGACCTCCTGATGCTCAACCGCATCTTCATCGGCCGCACCGCCGACGTGGGGGTGATCCCGCCCCAGATGGCGCTCGACTTCGCCCTCACCGGCCCCATGCTGCGCGGCTCGGGCGTCGACTTCGACCTGCGCCGCGACATGCCCTACATGCTGTACGGAGAGATGTACGAGCAGGGCGTCTTCGACGTGATGGTGGCCAAGGGCGAGAAGGGCACCCTGGGCGACAACTGGGACCGCACCTGGGTGCGCGTGATGGAGATGATGGAGTCGGTCAAGATCACCCGCTGGTGCCTCGACAACCTGGTCGAGGGACCGGTGCTGGGGGCCGTCGGCAAGATTCTGCGCGTGCCGCCGGGCGAGGCCTACGTGGGGGTCGAGAACCCCCGAGGCGAGCTGGGGCACTACGTGGTCTCGGAGGGCGGCAAGGTGGCCATCCGCTGCCGCGTGCGCGGGCCCTCCTTCGCCAACCTGGCCGTGGTCGAGGACATCATGCCCGGAACCCTGCTGGCCGATTCCGTCGCCATCATCGGCTCGACGGACATCGTCATGGGAGAGACGGACCGTTGAGCCATGCTGCAAGGCGAACCTACTCCTGATCCGATCGCGCCCGTCGAGTCCGGCAACGCCATCCTGGACGGCCTCGAGTCCCTCCTGGGCGGGCACCTCCCCGGCTGGCTCCTGTGGCTGGGCGCCGCGCTGGTCGCCTTCGCCATCGCGATCGGCCTGATCTCGCTGGTGGCGCTGTTCGCGGTGTGGATGGAGCGCAAGGTCTCCGGCCACATCCAGTGCCGCCTGGGGCCCATGCGGGTCGGTGTGTGGCACGGCTGGGCGCAGTCCCTGGCCGACGCGCTCAAGCTCTTCATGAAGGAGGACATGATCCCCAAGGGCTCCGATCGGCTGCTCTTCGTGCTGGCTCCGGCCATCGTGCTGGGCAGCATCATCGGCGCCGTGGTGGCCTATCCCCTGGCGCCCGGCTTCGTCTTCGCCGACGTCAACCTGGGGGTCTTCTTCATCGTGGCCATGGCCTCCATGACCACCATCGGGGTGGTGATGGCCGGCTGGGCCTCCAACTCGAAGTGGTCGCTGTACGGGGCCATGCGGCAGGCCGCCCAGGTGGTGGCCTACGAGATACCGCTGGGCATCTCCCTGATGGTGCCCGTCCTGGTGTGCGGCAGCTTCAACCTGCTCGAGGTCAGCGGGGACCAGGCGGGCCTGTGGGGCATGAACTGGTACATCTTCCGCAGCCCCTTCATGCTGCCGGCCTTCCTGCTGTTCTTCACCGCCGGACTGGCCGAGACCAAGCGCGCGCCCTTCGACCTGCCCGAGACCGAATCGGAGCTGGTGGCCGGCTTCATGACCGAGTACTCGGGCCTGCGCTGGTCCTTCTTCTTCATGGAGGAGTACGCGGCCATGTTCCTGATCTCGGCCATCGCCGCGATCTTCTGGTTCGGCGGCTTCGAGTCGCCCCTGACCTGGGGCGCCCGCGAGCTGTACCTGGCCAGCGACGGGAACCTGCTCCTGAACCTGCTCTACCAGGTGGTCGCGGGCGTCACCCTGCTGGCCAAGACCTTCGCGGGCATCTTCCTGATGATGTGGATCCGCTGGACCGTCCCGCGCGTGCGCATCGATCAGGTCATGACCATGGGGTACAAGTACCTGACACCGCTGGCGCTGGCCTGCCTGGCGTGCGCGGCGATCTGGGAGGCCCTGTGGGTCCGCCTGGGTCTCCCGGAGAGGCTGTTCGGATGAGGGCTGCGAGCGCGACCCGCCGGTACTTCAAGAACGTCTGGGACGGTCTGTGGTCGACCCTGGTGGGCATGCGCATCACCGGGAGGTACTTCCTTCAGAAGCCCATCACCGTCCAGTATCCGGACGAGCGCCTGAGGATCCCGGATCGCTACCGCGGGGTCCACTACCTCGAGCAGGAGAAGTGCATCTGCTGCCAGGCCTGCGCGAAGGCCTGCCCGGTGGACTGCATCGAGATGGACGCGGTGCGGCACGGCAAGGAGCTGGAGTGGGTGCTGTTCACCCTCGACTACCAGAAGTGCATGTTCTGCGAGCTGTGCGTCTACCCCTGCCCGACCTCCTGCATCCACATGGGCAGCGAGTTCGCCTTCACCACCCTCGATCGCAGCCAGATGCACATGGACCTGCTGTCCTACCGGGGGATGTCGCGCGAGGCCCGCATCCGCATGAAGGAGGCCAAGAAGAAGAAGGCCGCCAAGGCGGCGGCCAAGGCCAAGGCCGAGAAGGAGGCCGCCGAGGAGGGGGCCCCCGAGAAGAAGGCCGGCAAGGAGAAGACCGGCGACGCCAAGGCCGAGAAGGCGCCCGACAAGGACAAGGGCGGGGAATAGAGAGGAGCCCACCGGATGGAGGTTTCTGCCAAGGCTTTCTACGGCGCCCTCGCGGTGCTGACCCTGGCCCTTCTGGGCTGGGGGATGCAGGCCGCCGGCGCGGAGGGGGTCGCCTTCGGCCTCTTCGCGGTGCTGTCCCTCGGAGGCGCCCTGGTGTGCATCTGGGAGCGCTCGGTGGTGCGCAGCGCCTTCGCTCTGATGGCCACCTTCGTGGGCGCGGCGGGTTTCTTCCTGCTCCTGGGGAGCGACTTCCTGGCCATGATCCAGATCCTGATCTACGTCGGCGGGATCCTGGCGCTGCTGCTCTTCGGGGTGATGCTGACCCCCCCCGACCTGACGGAGCGCAAGCTGCCGCGGGTCCTGGCGGCCCTGGTGGCGGTGGGTCTGACCTTCGGCTGGGTGGCCCTCAAGGTGGCCGGCACGGTCTCCTGGGCCCGGGCCGACGAGCTCCCCGAGGTCGCCTCGCAGGTCCGGACCATCGGCGTCGAGTTCATCAACCCCGACGGCTACGTGGTCCCCTTCGAGCTGGCCGCCGTGCTCCTGACCTGGGCGCTGGTGGCCGCGGTCTACATCGCCCGGCGCAAGCAGACCGACCTGACCCCCGAGCGCCTGAGCGAGGAAGGAGAGGCCTGATGGGTCTGGAAGCCTACCTGGCGGTCTCGGCGGCCCTCTTCGGCCTGGGCGTGGTGGCGGTGATCAGCCGCCGCAACCTGCTCTACGTGCTGATGGGGCTGGAGATGATCCTCAACGCCGCCAACATCAACTTCGTGGCCTTCAACCGCTTCGGCGGGGACGGGCTGGACGGGCGCATGTTCGCCATCTTCGTGATCATCCTGGCCGCCGCCGAGGCGGCCGTGGCCCTGGCCATCGTGCTGAACGTCTTCCACCTCTTCCACTCGGTCAAGCCCGGCGAGGCGGACATCCTCCGCGACTAGACCTCCGCCATGCACCTGTTCGAATTCAACCCCGAGGTGGACTTCAAGCTGCTCCTGGCGGCCTTCCTGTCCCCCCTCGTCCTCTACGTCGTCCAGATCTTCTTCGGGAGGAAGCTGCCCCGGCAGGGGGACTGGCTGCTGACCAGCGGCCTGTTCTTCACCGCGTCGGTGACCGTGTTCATGGCCATCAAGGCCCTGCGCGCGGCCTACGCGGGGGAGGAGTTCCAGTGGCAGTCGGTGGAGCACGGCCAGGCCTTCCACTGGCTGTTCACCGGGGACGTGGCCCAGAACATCGTGGCCGGCATCCTCTACGACGGCCTGGGGGCCGGGATGATGGCGGTGGTGGGGGTGGTGTCCTTCTGCGTGCACCTGTTCTCGATCGGGTACATGCACGGAGACCGGCGCTACCACATCTTCTTCGCCAACATCTCGCTCTTCACCTTCGCGATGCTGGGGCTGGTGCTGGCCGACAACTTCCTGTTCCTGTTCATCTTCTGGGAGATCATGGGCCTGATGAGCTACCTGCTCATCGGCCACTTCTCGCAGGATCCGACCCACCCGCGCATCCGCCAGGCCACGGCCGCCGGCACCAAGGCCTTTCTGACCACCCGGGTGGGGGACGTGTGCCTGCTGCTGGGCCTGATCATCTTCTACCAGCACTTCGGGACCCTGCGCATCACCGAGCTGTGGGAGCTGTCCCAGGAGCTGGTGGCGGCCGAGGGCGGCTGGCCCACCTGGATGACCGTGGGGGGCCTGTTCATCTTCGGCGGCACCGTCGGCAAGTCGGCCCAGTTTCCCCTGCACATCTGGCTGCCCGACGCCATGGAGGGCCCCACCGGGGTGTCCTGCATGATCCACGCCGCCACCATGGTGGCCGCCGGCGTGTTCCTGCTCGGCCGGGCCTACCCGCTGCTCTCCCCCGAGGTGCTGGTGGTGGTGGCCATCGTGGGCTCCTTCACGGCGCTCTTCGCCGCCACCATCGGGACCACGGTCAACGACATCAAGGGGGTGCTGGCCTACTCCACCATCTCCCAGCTCGGCTTCATGGTGGCCGCCGTGGGCCTGGGCGGGGTGACCGCCGGCATGTTCCACATGGTCACCCACGGCTTCTTCAAGGGCTGCCTCTTCCTGTGCGCCGGCTCGGTGATCCTGGGCTGCCACCACCAGCAGGACATGCGCTACATGGGGGGGCTGTGGAAGTACATGCCGGTGACCTTCGTCTGCATGCTGATCGCGACGCTGGCCATCTCGGGCATACCCCTCTTCTCGGGCTTCTACTCCAAGGACATGATCCTGCTGGCGGGCATGGAGAAGGCCGTGGGCGGCTCCAGCCTGGTGGCCATCGTGGCGACGGTCATGCTGGCGGTGGCGGCCCTGCTGACGGCCTTCTACATGTTCCGGCTGATCTTCATGACCTTCTTCGGAGAGTACCGGGGCCACGAGGCGCCCGAGGCTCACGGTCATGACGAGCACGGCGAGGCTCACGCCCACCTGCCGCACGAGTCGCCCAAGACCGTGACCATCGCGCTCGGCATCCTGGCGACCTTCGCCCTCTTCGGCGGCCACCTGTGGTTGACCACTCCCACGCCCACGGGCGCCCTGGGCATGGACCACGACGCCCGGCCCTGGTTCGCCCAGCTCAACAGCGTGGAGCGGATGTACGAGGGCGTCCTGCCGGTCCCCGACCACCACCTGCAGACCGAGCACGAGGCCGCGCCGGTGGCGGCCTACCTCAGCCACCTGACCCCCTCCATCTCCGGGCACGACGCCCACACCGCCCACAACCTGGCCTTCGGCACATCGCTCCTGGTGGCGGGCCTGGGGGTCTTCCTGGCCTGGTGCCTGTACATGTGGCGCCGCGAGATCCCGGCCCGCATCGTCGCCGCCCTGGGCGGCTTCTACCGGACGGTGGCCAACAAGTACTACATCGACGAGGCGGTCAAGAAGACCGTCATCGCCGGCTCCATGGTGCTGTCCCGCATCCTGACCTGGATCGACGCCCACATCGTGGACGGCCTGGTCAATCTGGTGGGGAGGGGCGGCATGCGCACCGGAGAGGTCTCCGGCTGGGCCGACCTCCGCATCGTCGACGGCGCCGTCAACGGCGTGGCCGCCGTGACCCAGGTCTTCGGCGCGATCGCGCGGCTGTTCCAGACCGGCCGCGTTCAGCAGTACGTCACCTTCGCCGTGGCGGGCGGCCTCCTCGCCGCGGCCTGGCTGATCCTCAATCCGTAACCCCCCGGGCTCGCAGATCCCCAGCCTTCCATGGAACTCCTCGCACCCATCAACGAGACGAGCCTCCTGTCCTGGATCACCTTCGTTCCGCTGATCGGAATGGCGGTCATCCTGTTCATGCCCAGGCAGTCGCTCACGGCGATCAAGGGGGTGAGCCTGGCCGCGACCTTCATCCCCCTGTGGCTCGCGACCCAGCTCTACTTCTACGACTTCGACAAGCTCAGCGACAAGCTGCAGCTGGTGCAGCAGGTGGACTGGATCTCCTCCATCGGGGCGCAGTACTTCGTCGGCGTCGACGGCTTGAGCCTGGCGCTGGTGTGGCTGACGGCGCTGCTGCTCTTCGTCGCCGTGCCGGCCAGCTTCAGCATCGAGAAGGCCGGCAAGGGCTACTACGCCCTGCTGCTGCTGCTGGAGGTGGGCATCCTGGGCGTGTTCGTCTCGCTGGACTTCTTCCTGTTCTACGTGTTCTGGGAGATCATGCTGCTGCCGATGTACTTCCTCATCGGCATCTGGGGCGGGCCGCGGCGGGAGTACGCGGCCATCAAGTTCTTCCTGTACACTCTGGCCGGCTCGGTGCTGATGCTGGTGGCCATCGCCGCCCTGCGCCTGGACGCGGACACCTTCAGCATCCCGGCCCTGATCAACCTGGCCAGCCAGGGGCAGCTCACCGGCGCGAGCCTGCCGGGCGGGGGCGCGATCCTGGGGATGGGCTTCACCACCTGGATCTTCTGGTTCCTGTTCATCGGCTTCGCGATCAAGGTCCCCATCTTCCCCTTCCACACCTGGCTGCCCGACGCCCACGTCGAGGCCCCCACGCCCATCTCGGTGATCCTGGCCGGCATCCTGCTGAAGCTGGGCGGCTACGCCATGCTGCGCTGCCTGTTCCCGCTGGTGCCGGAGGCCTTCCACTCCTTCTACTGGGCGCTGGCCATCCTGGCGGTGATCAACATCGTCTACGGCGCCTTCGTGGCCCTGGGCCAGACCGACTTCAAGAAGATGGTGGCCTACTCCTCGGTCAGCCACATGGGCTACGTGCTCCTGGGCTTCGCCGCCCTGACCCACTGGGGGATGAGCGGGGCGGCCCTGCAGATGTTCAACCACGGGACGTCCTCGGCTGCCTTGTTCCTCGTCGTGGGCGTGATCTACGACCGCGCCCACCACCGCGACCTCAACGGCTTCGGCGGCCTGGCGCAGGTCATGCCCCGCTACTGGGCCCTGACCACCCTGGGCTTCTTCGCCGCCCTGGGCCTGCCCGGCCTGGCGGGCTTCGTCTCCGAGGCCATGACCCTCATCGGGGTCTTCCAGGCCGACGACGCCCGCTTCCAGGTGCTGGTGGTCATCTCGCTCCTGGGCATCGTCTTCTGCGCGGTCTTCCTGCTGTACGCCATGCAGCGGGTGTTCCTGGGGCCCCTCAACGAGAAGTACACCGACCTGCCGGAGATCAGCGGCCGCGAGGTCTTCTGCCAGGCCCCCTTGCTCATCCTGTGCATCGTGCTGGGCATCTTCCCCTTCCTGATCCTGGACTGGATGGAGCCCAGCATGCGGCACCTGGTCGAGATCCTGGTGGCCACCCGTACCTAGCAGCCGAGCGCACGAGGACACAACGGTGGAAACCTATCTCGAGGGCCTCAGCCAGCTCGCACCGGAGATCATCCTGACCACCACCGCCCTGGTGGTCCTGACCTGGGATCTGGTCACCCGCGGCCGCAACTGCGACCACCTGGGCTACCTGAGCCTGGCGGGCCTGGTCCTGGCCGGCCTGGTGGTGGCCTTCAAGTGGGGCGAGCCCGTGCCCGAGGGGCCGGTCTTCGGAATGGTCGTCATCGACCAGTTCGGCAACTTCTTCAAGCTCTTCACGGCGGCCTCGCTGGTCGTGGTGATCCTGTTCGTGATGAGCGACCGGCGCGAGCGCAAGAACGAGGTGGGGGAGTACTACTTCCTGCTGATGGGGGCCGGCGTCGGGGCCTTCTTCATGGTCAGCACCACCAACCTGCTGCTCATGGTGCTGAGCCTGGAGCTGCTCAGCCTGTGCAGCTACTCGCTGGCCGGCTTCCACAAGGGGGACAAGCGCTCGGCCGAGGCGGCCATGAAGTACGTGGTCTTCGGCGGGCTGTCGACCGGCGTCATGGTGTACGGGATCAGCCTGCTGTACGGGCTGACCGGCACCCTGGACATGCGGGTCATGGGCAGCGCGGGCTCCGAGGGCCTCCCCCTGGGTCTGGCCGCCCAGCTCGCCCAGAGCCCCCTGCCGGTGGCCATCGGCGTGATCCTGACCCTGGCCGGCTTCGCCTACAAGGTGGCGGTGGTGCCCTTCCACTTCTGGACGCCCGACGTCTACGAGGGGGCGCCCACCCCCGTGACCACCTTCCTGGCGGTGGCCTCCAAGGCGGTCGGTTTCGCGGTGCTCCTGCGCTTCGTGGCCACGGTGTTCATGGGCACCGAGGTGCAGCAGGTGCTGGCCGACTACGGCACCCAGGTGGGGCTCCTCCTGGGCATCCTGGCGGCGGTGACCATGACGCTGGGCAACCTGGCCGCCCTGGGGCAGGAGAGCCTGAAGCGCATGCTGGCCTACTCCTCGATCGCCCACGCCGGCTACGCCCTGGTGGGCCTGGCGTGCATGACCGAGGCGGGCTTCGAGGCGGCCATGTACTACCTGGCGGCCTACTATTTCATGAACCTGGGAGCCTTCGGCTTCCTGCTGTACTTCGAGGGCGTGACCGGCAGGAGCACCATCGACAGCCTGCGGGGCATGGGTCCCCGCGCGCCGCTGATCTCGGTGGTGGTGATCGCCTTCCTGATCAGTCTGACCGGCATCCCCCCGACGGTGGGCTTCTACGGGAAGTGGCTGCTCTTCTGGGAGGGCATCGAAGTCGGCCTGGGCTGGCTGGTGATCTGCATGGCCCTCAACAGCGTGATCAGCCTCTTCTACTACATGCGCGTGGCCAAGGCGCTGTTCCTGGCCAATCCCTCCGATTGCGAGGCCCCTCCCCAGCCGGGGCTGGCCTCCCTGCTCCTGCTGCTGGGGATCCTCACCGTGGGGCTGGGGATCTGGATCAAGCCGCTGTTCCTGCTCGCCAGCCGGAGCTTCGACATCCTGTAGGCGCGGCGCGCCTCAGCGCGTCCGGCCCAGCCACTCCTGCGGCAGCATCTCGATGAGCCGCTCCAGGCCCCGCTGGTAGAGCTTCTTGGCCGCCTCGGCGGAGCGGCCGATCTCCGCCCCGATCTCGGCGTAGCTCCTCTCGTCCCGCATGCGCAGGCTGAGGGCCTGGCGCTGGGGTTCGGGGAAGCGCTCCAGGATCCGCCTCAGCAGGGCGACCTCCTCGGCGCCGGCGGCCGCCTGGCTGGGGGTGGGATCGGTGCGGCTCGCGGACGGCACGCCGACGGCGGGGAGCCGCTCCAGCTTGCCGGTCTCCCGCTTCTCGGCGTGGTGGTAGCGCCGCTTGGCCTGGATCTTGTTGAGCAGGCAGGAGCGCAGCCAGCGCCGGAAGGAGCCCGGCCCGCGGTACTCGAAGTCCTCGATGTCGTCGAGGATGTCGGTCCACACCGACTGCACCAGGTCGATGCTCTCGGTGAGACCGTGGAGCGTCTGCCCCAGCCGCGCGTGGGCCGCGGCGATCATCTCCCTCTGGTGGAGGCGGTAGAGCTCGTCCACGGCCTCCTGGTCGCCCTCCGCGACCCGGGCGAGGAGCGCCCGCACCCGCCCGTCGAGATCGTCCCGCTCCTCCTCCAACCGCTCTCCTCCTCCTCAGCCGGAGCTCGCCGAGAGCTCCGGCCGGCCCGCCCCCCGGGGGCGAGCCCGACTCAGGGACACACCTCGAACTGCAGGGCCGAGGTGAGGCCCGTGCCGTAGCCCGAGGGCTCGGCCGGGTCGCGGAACCAGTACTGGGCGTAGACCTTCCGGCCCAGGACGAGCTGCGGATCAGCGCCCGACTGGATGAGGGCGTTGAAGTCGTAGCTGAAGGAGCCGGAGCAGTCGTCCGGGGGCGCGTTGCCGCCCGAGGACTGCACCGCGGTCCGCTTCACCGGGGGCTGCACGCACAGCCAGCCGCCCTGGAAGGTCTTGTTGTTGGAGTCGTAGCCGTAGAACAGGACGCCGTTCTTGTTGCTGACCACCCGGGTGGCCACGACCTCGAAGGGGGCCGGGCTGCTCAGGCTGGGCTCGCCGAGGTAGGCGATGCTCGGCGTGCAGGACTGGGAGCTCTGCTTGGCCGTGCAGTAAGGCACCGGCGCGGGGCAGCCCGCGGGGACCGGCTCGAGCGAGTACACTCCGAAGTCGTCGATGTTCCAGCCGCCGTAGCTCGTGGCCATGTTGGTCTCGAGGAGGAACTCGATCTGGATCGCGGGCTGACCGGCGGCGATCTCGGTCATGTCGTGGCGGGCCAGCTCCCAGGCGGTGTCGATGTGCTCGCCGAACAGGGGGTTGGTCCAGATCGTGCTGTTGCCCATCTTCACCTTGGTGCGGTCGTAGATCCCGTCCTCGACGGTGTTCCAGCGCCGGTACTCCAGGAGCACCCTGGAGGCGTAGGTGCAGTTGATGGGCGGCGACAGGAGCCAGTTGTTGACCAGGGTGTCGTAGTAGCCGTTCCAGCCCCCGCCTCCCAGGTCGTTTCCCCAGCACTGCGACCCGGACCAGGCCGCCCCGGGATCGCCGGCCTTGCCCTGCGGCGCGCCCTTCTGCCAGTCATCCTGCTTGAGCGTCATCCCGTGCACCCAGCCGTTGGAGCCGGCGGTCTCGAAGTCGTCGAAGAAGATGGGGGTGCGGGCGGAGGCCAGGAACTCGAAGGGCTCCTCGGTGGCGTCGGCCCGCTCGGGTAGGAACTCGAGGGCGCCCTGGTCGTCCTGCGCCATGAGGTAGTAGCGGATCCAGACCGGCGTTCCCATGGCGGGGATCTGGCCCGACCAGGTGCTGCCGGCCCCGCTCAGGGGAGAGCTGAACCAGTTCTTGCCCTGATCGACCGAGTAGTAGACCCGCGCCGCCGTGACCTGGGAGCCGGTGAGGCTCGTGACCTGGCAGCTCACGTCGTAGGGGCCGGGATCGGTCTGGGTGTCGGCGAGCTGCGTGTGCTGGATCTCCAGGTCCATGAGCTCCGCCAGGCTGGCGGCGGCGGCCGCGGTCCCGCGGGTGATCATCAGCGCCAGGTCGAAGTCGTTGGTGGCCTGCGGGTAGGAGTCGTTGGCCGTGTGGATCCAGGGGCAGTGTTGCCCGACGTCCTCGAAGGGCCAGGCCGTGGGGTAGCCCTGCCCGAAGTAGGAGGCGTGGTCCGAGGTGCCGGCGAGCATGGACCCCTTCCTCGACGCCCAGTTCGAGACGTACTGCTTCGCCATCCGGTCGCAGTAGTTGGTCAGGTCGAGCGAGGTGCTGCTCATGAGCCAGTCGCAGTCGAGGGCGTCGCCGGGCGCGCGGTAGGCGATCATGTCCAGGTTGATCATGCCCACGATGTCCTGGCCGGCGCTCGCTGACGACTGGGCGTTGGCCTTCGAACCGTGGAGGCCGTACTCCTCGCCCGAGAACCAGATGAAGCGCAGGCTGCGCTCGTAGGGGCCGCCGGCGGAGAGCACCCGCGCGAGCTCCATGACGCCGGCGCTGCCCGAGGCGTTGTCGTCGGCGCCCGGGGCCGGCAGGCTGGCACCCCCGCCGTTGCGCGAGTCGTAGTGGGCTCCCAGGACCACCCACTGGTTGGGGTAGCGCGTGCCGGCGATCTCGACCAGCACGTTCTCGCCGTGGCTGGAGGAGTAGTGCTGGGTGGTCGGGCTGAGGCCGTAGCCCTGGAGCTGGCCGATGAGCTGGTCACGGGCCGCGTCGATGTAGGACGACACCGTCGAGTTGCGGCTGTAGTTAGCTGCCAGGGAGGCGTTGGTGGCCTCGATGTTGGCCTTGCTCACCTGATCGACCAGGGCCTGGACGCGCGGGTCGCTGGGGTGCGAGCCCGCGTCCACCCCCTCGAGGGTGGGCGCGCCCGGCGGGAGCGGCCGGGGAGGCCGGACGGCCCGCCGCTCGATGGCCACGGGCCCCATGAATCCGGCGTGGGCGCCGCAGGCCCCGGGGGGCGCCGCCGCCACCACCTGCCCTCCCCTGCGGTACAGGCTGCGGACCGCGGCCGGCGCCAGGGTCTCGAGCATCCGGGCTTCGTACAGGTAGAGCTCCTCGCCCTCCCGCAGCTCGGGAAGCTCGACCACCCCGAGCCCCATCCCGCGCAGGGTCCGGATCAGGCCGCGATCGGCGGCCCCCACCAGGAAGCCGCCCGCGTCGCACCACAGGTTCATGTCGCGGGTCAGCTTGTCGCGCAGGTGCGAGTCGCCGGCGTGCTCGACGACCACCTCGACGTCGCGGGCCGGAGAGGTCTCGCCGCGGGGGGGCGGCGGGGCCGCGGCGATCGGGAAGGCGGGAGAGCTCGCGAGGGCACAGAGCAGGGTGGCGGCGATCATGGTGGGGCTTCCGCTCGGGGTGACGGGAGGGGGGAGGAACGATCCTCCATAGAATACGACCGCGGCCGGGAATGGGGACCGATCCGGCGCGGAACCCCGCTGGAGGCCCCGGCCGGGCTGCGATCGGGCCGCCGCCGCGCGCCCCGCGCCGCGGGCGGCCGGCCGGAGGCTACTACCCCCGCAGCGCCGCCACCTCGTCGCGCACCTCCCGCAGGAGCTCCAGATGGGCCGGCGACCACGACGGGGCGGGGCGCCCGTCCCGCTCGTCGCCGAGCCCCGCCGTGCGGGAGCGCCGCACGCGCTCCATGATCCGGTCCCGGATCCCGGGCGCGTCGGAGACCCCCTCGATCAGCCCCTGGTTGGTGACCCCCGCGCCGGGCTGCCCCGAGCCCGCGTGGGAGCCGGCGGTCTCCACCAGCACGCTGGCGATCCCGAAGGCCCGCTGGAGCGGCCCCTGGCTGACCTTGACGTTCTGCACGTTCTCGAAGGTGATGGAGACCTCGTTGATGGCCCAGATGCCCCGGCGGATGCGCAGGCTGCGCTCGCTGAGGACGTACCAGGTGGTGTCGTAGCGCAGGTGGATCGCGACGTAGGCCAGGACGTCGGGGACGACGATCACCACCAGAAAGACCGGCGCCAGGATCAGGGCCAGGAAGGTCTCCTGGACGCACAGGGCGATCCATCCGACCACCAGCGCGCCGTCGATCAGAACCAGCACCAGCCAGAAGTAGAACTTGAGCCAGCTCAGGAAGCCCCGGGCGGGGTGGAACTGCTCGACCGCCTCGCCCGCGCCGGCCGGCAGGCTGGGCCCGGTGGCCGGCACGCGGAAGAGGTCCACCAGCACCCTCCAGACACCCCGGTAGACCCACTCGGCCGCGCGATCGACCCGGGTGCCGATGGGGCCGCTCACGCCGAGCCGCCCTTCGAGGTCCGCAGGGCCCTCAGCTCGTCGCGGATCTCGCGCAGGAGCGCGAGGGCCTCGTCGGCGGGCTTCCCCGGGGCGGGCTCCGCTTCTCCCCACGCGCCGCGCATCTTCGAGTAGAGCCAGTCGCGCAGCTTCTCGGGCTCGAGCACGCCCTCGATGGTCATCTCCGCCCCGGCCGTGCCCGAGGCGGTCTGGACGGAGACCGCCGCCAGCCCCAGCCAGCGGTGGACGATGTTGCGGCGCACGTGGATGTCCTGGATCCGCCGGTAGGTCAGCAGGATCTCCCGCCGGAAGAGCACCCCCCAGGCCATCGACACCCCCTCCTCGTCGATCTTGTAGCGCAGGGTGGCGTACTTGATCAGCAGGGGCACGATCACGAAGGGGAAGCCCACCACCGTGAGCGCCGCGACGATGAAGTAGTACGTCAGGAGCAGCCGATCGGGCCGCACGATGGCGGTGGCGTCGAAGGGCGCGGCTTGGTCATTCATCCTCGATTCCTCCCTCCCCACGAGCCCGCTCGACCGGTTACCGAGCTCCGGCCCCACGGCCGGGGCCTCAGACGCTATGGAGGCCCAGCCCCTCCGGGCTGGAAACGTGGATCGCTTGGC
>CAZTTG010000030.1:0-64420 GCA_964615935.1 uncultured Planctomycetaceae bacterium
GGGGCCGGGGGGGCGGGGGGGGGTGGGGCCCGGCCCGGTCGCGGGGGGCCGGGGGGGGGGGGGGGGGGGGGGGGGGGGGGGGGGGGGCAGCGACCCCCCCCCGGGGGGACCACCCCCCGACCGCCCGGGAGAGTCGCCGACGGCCCGTCGGTTGCGATCCACGCCGCGAAAACGAGCGCCCGGCTCCCGCTCTCCCGCGACCGGAGCCCGTCCGGGTTTGGCCGCGGCGCGCGGGCGTGCCAGAATCGACGGCCATGCCTCAGAAGACCCTCGTCCTGAAGGTGCCCGCCGGTGAGCAGGAGGGCCTTCGCCGGCGCCTGGCCGGCGGCCCCTTCGATTTCCGGTCCATTCCCCACGCCCTCTTCAGCGCGCGGGGAGAGGGGGTCACCGCCACCCTCTATCGAAGCGGCAAGCTGGTGGTGCAGGGGCCCGAGCCGGAGCTCTTCGCGGCGCGCTACCTCGACCCGGCGATCCGGCCCGCGGGCGAGGGCCGCGCCCACCCGCCCGCCGCGCCTCGTGGGCCGGCCGCGGGCAGCGACGAGGCCGGCAAGGGCGACTACTTCGGCCCGCTGGTGGTGGCCGCGGTGCGGCTGGACGAGGAGCTGCTCGATGAGCTGGCCACGTCGCCCCACGTCCGGGACAGCAAGAAGCTCTCGGACGAGGCCGCCCGGCGCACCGGCGCAGCCCTGCGGGCCCGCTGCCCGCACGCCGTCGAGCGCCTGGACCCGCCCGAGTACAACCGCGAGTACGCCCGCGTCGGCAACCTCAACCTCCTGCTGGCGGAGCAGCACGCGCGGGCTCTGCGCGGGATCGCCCAGGCCGGCCTGCACGTGATCGTGGATCAGTTCGGCCCCGAAGGGCTGATGCGGCGCGCCCTGCAGGGCCTCGACGTGCGCCTGGAGCAGCGGCCGAGGGCCGAGAGCCACCCCGCCGTGGCGGCCGCCAGCATCCTGGCGCGCGAGGCCTTCCTGGACGGCATCGAGGAGCTCTCTCGGGAGTACGCCGTGGACCTCCACAAGGGCGCCGGCAGCCCGACCGAGGCCTCGGCGCGGCGCTTCCTGGCCCTGCACGGACCCGAGGAGCTGGGCGCGGTGGCCAAGCTGCACTTCAAGACGACCCGCAAGCTCCTCGGGGAAGGGCGATGAGGCTGCGCCTCTACTCCGCCGCGGGGAACCGCTTCGCGCTCCTCGATCAGGGCCGCGAGGGGGTTCTGGCCGATGCCTCGGCCGCGGCGCGGGCCCTCTGCGGCGGACGGGGCTCTCCCGCCGGGCCGCGAGGATCGCAGCCCGCCGTCGGGGAGGGCCTCGACGGCCTCATCCTGGCCTCGCCGCCCAGGGCCGGAGGCGACGCCCGGATCGCCTTCCGGAACGCGGACGGCAGCCGACCGGAGGCCTGCGGCAACGGCCTGCGGGCGGCGGTGCTGTGGCTCGCCGGGCAGGGCGTCGCGGCCGCGGAGGAGGGCTGCGTCCTGGAGACGGACGTCGGCGCGCGCCGAGCTCGCCTGCTGCGACGGGGTGGGAAGCCCTGGGGCGCGCGGGTGGAGATGGGCGAGCCGACGTTCGTGGAGGGGCCCGCCCTCGACCGGATCGGGATCTCGGCCGAGATCACCTGCCTGCACGTCGGCAATCCCCACTGCGTGATCGAGGTCGAGGACCTCGAGTCCGCCCCGGTGGAGACGCTGGGGCCCGCGATCGAGCGTCACCCCGGCTTCTCCCACGGCACCAACGTCGAGTTCGCCGAGCTGCGCGGCGACCGCCTGGCCCTGCGCGTGTGGGAGCGCGGGGTGGGCGAGACCGCCGCCTGCGGAACCGGGGCCTGCGCGGCCGCCGCGGTCGCCGTCCGCCGCGGCCACCTGAGCTCGCCGGTCGAAGTCGATCTGCCCGGCGGGCGCCTCACCGTGGAATGGGACGGCCAGGGCGAGCTCTGGCTCTCCGGGCCGTGCGAGGGGCTCGGCGAGCTCGAGTGGTCGCCCGCGCGCTGAGAGCCCGTGAGGAAACCCCAAGCACCCCCCAGGGCCCCCTGGATCCGCGCTGGCGGCGTTGCGGCACTTCCGAGTATTACCGTGGAATACGCGTCATCACCGCGCCTAGCCAGCCCAAATCCAGGGAGCCCTGGGCGGCACCTGGGGCTTCCTCACGGGCTCTGAACGTCGGCCACCGAACCCATGGGCTACCTGGGCCACCTTCTCCTGGCGATCCTCGTCCAGTCTCTGGCCGAGGTCGGGCTGCGCACGGGCGTGGTCGCGCCCCTGTGGATGCTGGCCCTCCTCGCGGCCCCCCACCTCCTGGGCGCGGGGATCCGCCGCCTCCTGGCGAGAGGCTCCGCGCGGTGGGCGGACGCCGGCCTCGCGCTCCTGCACTGGCTGCCGGTGGCGCTCTTCGCCCTGGCCGTCGGCGCCCTGGGCTGGCTCGAGACGGTCGAGGCCTGGCTCGGGGCCAGCCCCTCGCTGATGGAGTGGCCCCACCCCGCGGCGCTCGTGGCGCTGGCGCCGCTGCTGGCCTGGTGCCTGCTCGCGATCGACGCGCGCGCTCGCGTGATCGAGCTCACCCCGGCCGGCCGAAGCGCCCATCGACGCTTCTACGCGCGCATGCTGCTCTCCATCTTCGCGCCGCTCGCCCTCTACGTTCTGGTGGCCTGGCCGGTCGGCGAGAGCGAGCTCCTGCGGGTGTCCATCGAGGAGATCGGGCTCTTCGGAGCGGCCTTCTACGTGGGCCTCCTGCTGCTCTTCGTCATCGGCCTGCCGGGGATGCTGCGGCTCAGCTGGGATACGGGCCCCCTGCCCCCGGGCCCCCTGCGCGACGTCCTGGGCCTGGTGGCCGCGCGGGCCGGCTTCCGCTGCCGCCAGCTGCTCCTGTGGCGCACGGGCGGCCTGATGGCCAACGCCGCGGTCGTCGGGGTGTTCCCCTGGCAGCGGCTGGTGCTCTTCTCCGACGCCCTGCTGGCGCAGCTCGACCTGCGCGAGGCGGCGGCGGTCTTCGGACACGAGATCGGCCACGTCGCGCGACGTCACGTGCCCATCTTCGGCGCCTGGGTCCTGGGCTTCCTCATGATCGCCGACCTCCTGGCGACCCACGTGGTGGGGAAGGACGAGCTGACCACCGCCGCGACCCTCCTGCCCCTCTCGCTCCTCTGGTTCCTGTCCTTCGGCTTCCTCTCGCGTCGCTTCGAGCTGGAGGCGGACCTCTACGGAGCGGAGCTGACCGGCGACACGCCGGCCCTGGTCAGCGCCCTCGAGCGGGTGGGGGGAGGCCCGACCCGCCGCCGATCGAGCTGGCGCCACTTCAGCACCGCCGACCGGATCGCCTTCCTGTGCCGGGCGCGAGAGCGGCCGGAGGTGGCCCGGGCCCTGCGACGACGGCTGAAGCGCCTCAGCCGGCTCGGCATCGTCGTCTTCGCCGCAGCCGGGGCGCTGGAACTCGCCAGCCTGTCGATGGGCTGGGAGGAGGGGCATCTGACCGCCGATCTCCGGCTGGGGCGCTACGTCGCGGCCGAGGAGCGTCTGGCCACCATGGAGGAGCCGGAGGAGGGGCTCGTGCGGCTCGCGCGGCGCGCCGCCGAGCTGGAGCGAGGGCTGGGCGAGGCCCCGAGCGCCGCGGCCCTCGAGGGCGCGGCCCGCGCGGCGCTCCTCGCGGGCGACGGTGCGGCTACCCTGGAGTGGCTCGAGCTCGCCTGGCTGCGCGGCGCCGACCACCTCCTCGCGCCCGCCCGGGCGCTGGAGCTGGCGCACGAGGAGAAGTGGGAGGAGGCCCGCGCCGCCCTGAGCGGCGCGGGGCCGACCTGGGCCGCGCTCCTGGCCCCGCGGCTCGCCGAGGGCCGCGATCGTCCCGGCGACGAGGGGGATTGAGAGCCCCGCTCCATCCATCCGGGACCCCCGAGGCAGCGGCCCCATCGCGAGCTCGCATTAAACGGAATAGGGAGCCTGGATCGGGTCCCTGCGGGCGCGGATAATGAGCGGCCCCATCCCCGGCGATGGGCCTCTGCGGGCGCCCCGGAGCGAGGGGGCGGGGTCCGGCGGCCCGGCGAGCCGCCCGCCGACGAAGGAAACAGCAACTCATGACCGCACCGGATCAGCTCACATCGGGGAACGACCGCACGCTGCCGCGCAACATCGTGCGCGAGATGCGTGAGTCCTACCTGACCTACGCCCTCAGCGTCATTCACTCGCGGGCGCTACCGGACGTGCGCGACGGGCTCAAGCCCTCGCAGCGCAGGATCCTGGTGGCGATGCACGACCTGAACCTCGGCCCGCGCTCGAAGTACAGGAAGTGCGCCAAGATCGCCGGCGACACCTCGGGCAACTACCACCCCCACGGGGAGTCGGTCATCTACCCGACCCTGGTGCGGATGGCGCAGCCCTTCTCCATGCGCTACCCGCTGATCGACGGGCAGGGCAACTTCGGGTCCATCGACGGCGATCCCCCGGCGGCCATGCGATACACCGAGGCGCGCATGGCCCGGACCTCGGTCGACATGCTGGAGGACATCGACAAGGAGACCGTCGACCGCCAGGCCAACTACGACGAGTCGCGCACCGAGCCGGTGGTGCTGCCGGGCCGTTTCCCCAACCTGCTGTGCAACGGCTCGGACGGTATCGCGGTGGGCATGGCCACCAGCCTGTCGCCCCACAACCTGCGCGAGATCGTCGCCGCCCTGCGAGCGGTGCTGGACGATCCGCAGATCACGATCGCCGATCTGTGCGGCATCGTCACGGGACCCGACTTCCCCACCGGCGGCATCATCATGGGCCGGAGCGGGATCGTGAAGGCCTACGCCACCGGCCGCGGCCTGGTGCGCCTGCGCGCGCGCTGCGCGGTGGAGGACCTCCGCAGCAAGCAGCAGATCGTCGTCAGCGAGGTGCCCTACCAGGTGCGCAAGGGCACCATCATCGAGAAGATCGTCGAGGTGGTGAAGGACGGGCGCATCACCGGGATCTCCGACGTGCGCGACGAGTCCGACCGCAAGGGCATGCGCCTGGTGATCGAGCTCAAGCGGGGCGAGGATCCGCAGGTGATCCTCAATCAGCTCTACCAGTTCACCTCGCTGCAGACCACCGTCAGCATCATCAACCTGGTGATCGACCGGGGGCAGCCGCGCACCCTCAGCCTGCGGGGCCTCCTGGACTGCTACGTGGCCCACCGCAAGCAGATCATCCGGCGGCGCACGCAGTACCTGCTGACCAAGGCCGAGGACCGGCTCCACATCGTGGAGGGCCTGAGGATCGCCGTCGGCGACATCGACGAGACCATCAAGATCGTCCGCGGGAGCCAGAACACCGAGGAGGCCAAGGCGGGGCTGTCGGAGCGCTTCGGCCTGAGCGCCCGCCAGTCGCAGGCCATCGTCGACATGCGCCTGGGCCGCCTCACGGGCCTGGAGCGCGAGAAGCTGGAGGAGGAGTACCAGAAGCTCACCGAGGACATCGCCGACCTCAAGGACATCCTGGCCCGCGACGAGCGGGTGGTGAGCATCATCCGCGAGGACCTCGACGACCTCGAGAAGCGCTTCGGCGACGATCGGCGCACCGAGGTGTCCGAGGAGGAGATCGAGGGCGCCTTCGACATCGAGGAGCTGATCACCGAGGAGATGATGGTGGTCACCTTCTCCTCCGGCGGCTACGTCAAGCGGACAGCGCTGGACACCTACCGCGCGCAGGGCCGCGGCGGGCGCGGCATCCGCGGATCGGACACCAAGGAGGGGGACGCCATCCACTCCCTCTTCGTGGCCGGAACGCACGACTACATCCTGTGCTTCTCCAACCGCGGCCAGGTGTACTGGCGCAAGGCCTACCAGCTCCCGGAGGCGTCGCGCACCTCGCCCGGTCGGGCGATGTCCAACGTGCTGCCGCTGTCCTCGGGGGAGGAGATCACCAACGTCCTGCGCGTGCGGGAGTTCGACAACGAGAGCTCGGTCTTCTTCTGCACCAAGAAGGGCACCGTCAAGAAGACCCCCCTGGAGGCCTACTCGCGCCCCAAGAAGGGCGGAATCCGGGCCATCGTGCTGGAGGAGGAGGACGAGGTGGTGTCCGTGGGGCTGGTGCGCCCGGGGGACACGATCGTCCTGGGATCCCGCCGGGGCCAGGCCATCCACTTCGACGAGAAGGCCGTGCGCTCCATGGGTCGGGTCTCGCGCGGCGTGCGCGGCATTCGCCTGCGGGCCCGCGACGAGGTGGTGGGCCTGATCGTGGCCGAGGCCGACGCCTACCTGCTGACCGCCTGCCGGAGCGGGTACGGCAAGCGCACGCCCATCACCGAGTACCCGATCAAGGGACGCGGCGGCCAGGGGGTGATCAACATCAAGACCGCGGGCCGCAACGGTCCGGTGATCGGTCTGGCCCTGTGCCGCGACGAGGACGAGGCCATCTACATCACCGCCAGCGGGATGATCGTCCGCTCCCCGATCACCGACATGCGCCCCATGGGGCGCAGCACCCAGGGGGTGCGGCTGGTCAACCTCAAGCGGGGCGACACCCTGGTGGCCGCCGAGGTGGTCACCGCCCGGGACATCGAAGCCTTCGGCCCGGCCGAGAACGGGGCCGCAGGGAATGGGGACGCCGAGAACGGAGCCGCAGGGAACGGGAAGGTCCGCGCCGGAGAGGAGCAGGAGCCGTGAGCGAGGCCCTGCCCGGGAGGATCGGCGCCGACCTGAAGCAGGCGATGAGGGACCGCGACGCCCTGCGACGCGACACCCTGCGCATGTTGCTGGCGGGGATCAAGAACCGCGAGATCGAGCTGGGCCGCGAGCTCGAAGAGGTCGAGTTGCTCGAGGTGCTGCGCAAGTCGGTCAAGACCCGCCAGGACAGCGTGGAGCAGTTCCAGGCTGCCGGGCGGCAGGAGCTGGCGGACAAGGAGAGGGCCGAAATCGCCGTGATCGAGGCCTATCTGCCCCAACAGCTCGGCGAGGAGGACGTCCGCGAGCTGATGGCGGCCCTTGTGTCCGAGCTGGGCCTGCAGTCCAGGAAGGACATGGGCCGGCTGATGAAGGAGCTCATGGTGCGCCACCGCGGTGAGATCGACGGGCGCACCGCCAGCCGCATCGCAGGGGAGCTGCTCGCTCCATGACCGCTACCGGAACGGCTGGCAGCGCTCGCACCTGCAGCCGACCGGGAAGCTGAGCCGCTCGAGGGCATCGTCCTCGCCGGCCACGTCCGCGTAGCCTAGGGCCGCCAGGTCCTCGAACATGGTCTCGCTGGTCTGGCCCTCGGTCAGCCAGCCCGTGTCGACGGCGCTATTGAGCCAGCCCACCAGCGCCAGCCACATGCCGCGCGCCCGCTTGGGCTCCTCCTCGGAGAGGTCGGTCAGGCAGCCGGGATCGGCGGAGAGGTCGTAGAGCTCGACCTGGTGCTTCTCCTTGGGGCTCACCGACTGCGGGCGCATGTGAGCCCTCAGGTGCAGGATCAGATGCCAGCCTCCGTGGGTGACGGATGCGCTGAGGGCGAACATGGAGACGGCGAAGTGCGGCCGCTCGGGCTCATCCACCCGCTCGAGAGCCCTCAACAGGTTGCGGCCGGCGAAGCGGGCCCGGTGCAGCCCGGCCAGGTCCAGGAGGGTGCGGCCGAGATCGAGGTGGCCCACGAGCCGCTTCACCCGGGTGCCGGCGGGCGCTCCCGGGAAGGCCAGGATGAGGGGGACGTGGACCGTGTCCGGGTAGAGCTCGCCGTGGCAGAAGTACAGGCCGTGCTGACCCAGGCACTCCCCGTGGTCGGCGGTCACGGCGATGACGCCGTCTCGCAGCCGCGGATGCTGGAGCACGCGCGCGAGCTGGCTGTCCAGATAGTCCACCTCGGCCCGGTACTGGGTCGCCGGGTAGTCGATGTCCCTCAGGCCGGGCAGGTAGGGCGGGATCACCCTCTTGGGCAGCTCGAGCCGGGGGAGCGCGGGATCGCAGGGGTCCTTGCCCTCGGGGTAATAGCGGCCGGCGAAGGGCTCCGGCGGGCCGTAGGGGCCGTGCGCGTCGTAGAGGTGGAGCCACACGAAGAGCGATTGGTCGGCGCTGCCCTCGAGCCACCCCTCGAGGACCGAGATGGTCTCGTCGGCGATCCGGTGCGGCCGGGCGGGCGTGGACATGCGGTCGAAGCCCTGGCCGATGCCGCAGTTGCCGTGGCTCAGGAGGGAGGCGGAGACCAGAGCCCAGGTCGAGTATCCCGCGCCCTGGAAGTGCTCCGCCAGGGTCCTGGCCTCCGAGGACAGGGCGTGCACGTTGCTGATGATCCGGGTGTCCCGGGGGTGGGTGCCGGTCATCAGGGTGACGTGGGAGGGCACGGTCACGTTGGTGGTCGCGAAGCAGGTCTCGAAGAGGAGCCCGCGATCGGCGAGCGCGTCGAGGACCGGCGTCCGGACCTCGACCTGCGATCGAGCCGCGCCCAGGTGATCCGCCCGGTGGGTGTCGGAGGTCACGAAGAGGACCGTCCGGGGGGGGGCGGCCGGAATCAGGAGGGCGGGCTCGGCGATGGCGCACAGCATCTCGTGCTCGCTCTCGCCCGAAAGCTCGAAGCGCAGCCGGACCTTCTGCCCGACCAGGGAGCGCAGTGGGATTTCGGCCTCCCTCCAGCCGTCGTCCTCCTTGGCGGCTCGCCGCTTGGGGATCTCGATGCTCCGCCCCGGGCCGTCCTCCGGCTGGATCTGGAGCTGCAGCCGCGGATCGCCTCCCGGCAGCCGGAGCGGCTTGGGGATCCCGTAGGAGAAGGCCAGGCGCGCCCCCCGGGGCACGACCAGCTCGCACCCGATGGGGCGAAGGCTGGAGAGGCCCACCGAGCGGCGCGCCTCCTCGCCGATGGTGACCAGATCGGGTCCCTGGTAGGGATCGGGCAGCCAGCTCGAGAGGGGAGAGTCGATGAGGTCGATCCGCTCGACGGAGAGGTTCACCTTGGGCCCGAAGGTGCGCAGGTAGATCCGCCGGGGTTCTCCCTCCAGGAATCGCGCGTGGGGGAAGTCGAAGAACAGGGTCTGCGAGTGCTTGACCAGCTCGGGGACCACTCCATCGCCCACGATCACCCGCCCGGTCTCCAGGAGCAGGTTGAGCCGCAGTCCCCGCTTCGAGTCGGTCGAATGGGTCTGGACGGTCACGGCGATCCGGTTGAAGTGGCCCGCGTCGCGCGGCAGGGGAATGGAGATCAGGGCGTTTTCGTGGCCTCTCACGAACAGGCTGCGGCGCTCCGGGTCCCCGCTCGCCGAGACGATCTCGGCGGCGCCTTGCTTGATCAGCCAGGTCTCGGGCTGCTCGGGGATGGCGAGGGTGGCGACCTTGCGGGACTCCGGGCGCTCGGCCTCCTCGGCCAGCGACTCCAGCTCGAGGTTCTGCCGCCGGATCCCGCCGAGATCCTCCGCCCCGCCGCCGCAGGAGGCGCACAGGCCGAGCGCGCCGAGCAGGAGCGCGAGACCTCCGCGAGCGCGCCCCGAAGGGCGCTCACCAGGGCCGCGCCGCGAACGAACGGCGGTCGGCGCCAGGGAACGGGCGGGTTCGCGGGGCGTGGTCATGGCCGGCTGGGGGTGGAATGCTCTGGCTGAGGTGGGTCGAGGCGGACCCGAGATGGTATCACAGACCCGGTCGCGGCCGGGCCGGGCGCGATCCCGCGGCTCGCACCGAAGCGGGCGCGGCCCGACCCCGCGACGGCTGCCTCGATGCTGCTCCACCCCACCTCCTCGACCGGCTCTCCGAGCCGATCGCGTGGCGGAGGTACGCTCGCACTCGGCTGCCTCGCCGCCGCGGCGCTCGTCGCCGGTCCGCAGCCGCAGGGCGAGCGGGGAGGTGGGGACGCAGGCTCGGTGGCCGGCGAGCAGGCGGACATCCGCTCCGCCCCGACGGTGCTGGTCGGGCACCGGGACGAGGTGGAGGACGTGGCGTGGTCGGACGATGGGCGTTGGCTCGCGTCGAGCGACGACCGGGGTCGCGTGCTGGTGTGGGACGGCCGGACGGGAGAGCGTAGGTGGGAGCTGGAGGGGGACCGGGGGATCGTCTTCGCCCTGGCCTTCGCGCCGGGTGGGGCGCTCCTCGCGTCCACGGGCTTGCTGGGCCAGAGGGTGCGCCTCTGGGACGCGGCCGAGGGCGAGGCCTTGCGCGCCATCGATGTCGGTCGGCCGGTCGTCGCGGTCGCCTTCGCCCCTGACGGCCGGGAGCTGGCCGCGGCCTCGATCGAGATCACCGACGAGGGTCACAGCAGCCACGTGGCCCGCTTCGGAGTCGCGGATGGGGAGCCCCTCGAGGGATCCTGGGAGATCGAGGGCTGGATCCTCGACCTGGAGTGGTCCCGCGATGGCGAGCAGCTCCTGGCCTGTGACGAGCGGGGCCTCCTGCACCTCATCCATCTCTCCGGCGCCTCCTCGCCCGAGGCCTTTCGGGGCCACGACGGCCCGATCAACGACCTGGCCCTGGCCCCCGACGGGAGCCGTCTGGCCACGGCCGGCGACGACGGCTCGGCCAAGGTCTGGGCCCTTGAGGAGCGGCGGGTCCTGGCCACATTCGAGGGCCACGGCGCGCCGGTCTACGCGGCGACCTTCTCCGAGGACGGGAGCCGCCTGGCCACGGCGGGCGCCGACTTCACCGTCCGCCTGTGGCCGGCGGAGGGCGGCCCCGAGCACGAGGTCCTCTCGGGGCACATGGACCACGTGCAGGCCGTGGCCTTTCGAGGGCGGAGCGCGGGGGTGCTGGCCTCGGGCAGCAGCGATGGCACGATCCGGCTGTGGGGCGCCGAGGTCGAGTCCGCTCCGTGGGCCGGCGCCGAGGTGGCCCTGGGCGAGATCGACGGGGAACGCGTCACCATGGTCCTGCCTCCGGGGCTGGAGGCGCTCGACGAACGGGAGCGCGAGACGCTCCACCCCGACGCTGCGCCGACCGACCAGCTCTTCGGCAACCGCAGCCATGCGATCTGCGTGCTCGGCTCGTGGGGACCGGTCCGCCTGGGCGCGGACCGCCTCGAGAGCTTCGAGCGGATCCAGGCCGCGAGGATCGAGCGCAAGCACACGCGGGTGAGGTGGCGCAGCCGGGGCCCGATCGAGCTGGCGGGCCAGAGCTGGATCCGATTCGAGTTCGACCGGCTGCGGGAGGGCACCGAGATCCAGGACGAGATGCTGATCACCTCGGTCGGGGGGCGCCTCCTGAGGATCCACTTCCAGGTGGCCGGGTACGTGGGGGAGGAGGCGAGGGGGCGGCTGGCAGCCGCCCGGGATTCGATCCGGCTGCCTCCGCCGCGGTGAGCCGGCAGGCGGGCCGCGGGCTTCGCAGGGGCGCCGCGGGCTGGGAAGGCGGCGGCCTCGGGGCTCGCGCGGAGGCCGCCGGCGGCACCTCGGGGGTTCCCACCCACCCCCCACCCTCCCACCCAGGGACCCCCTCCCGTCCGCCTCGGTTACCCTTTGCCCCCCGATTTCCCACTCCCGGCCCCCGGCTCCGTATCCCTCCCCCATGAAGACCCCCGCCCCGCTCCTCCTCCTCCTGATCGGCCTCCTCGGCCCGGCGCACGCCCAGTGGACCGAGGACGCTCGCGCCCTCCACACCTTCGTCAGCGAGGCCGAGAGGGATCGCTTCGGGCACGCGGTGGCCGACGCCGGCGACGTGGACGGGGACGGAGCGCGGGACGTGGCGATCGGAGCGCCCCACGATGGCGCGCGCGCCGGCCGCCTGCTCGTCTTCTCGGGTCGGACCGGCGAGCGGCTTCTCGACGTGGCCGGCGAGGCGGGGGAGCTGCTGGGCTGGTCGATCGCGGGCGGCGGCGACCTGGACGGCGACGGGCGCGGCGACCTGGTGGTGGGGGCGCCTCGCACGGGCTCGGGCGCCGGGCGGGCGTACGCGATCTCCGGCGCCGACGGCAGCCGCCTGCACCGCTGGGAGGGGGCGAGCGAGCAGGACGCCTTCGGCGAGGCGGTCGCGATCCCGGGCGACTGGGACGGCGACGGGCGGGCGGACGCGATCGTCGGGGCCCCGCTGGCCCGGGGGGCCGCCGGCCGCGCCGGGGCGGTACAGGTGCTGTCGGGCGCGGACGGCTCGGTGCTCCTCCGCCTGGAGGGCGCGCGCGAGGGAGATCGCTTCGGCCATGCGGTGGCCGGCCTCGCCGATGGCGAGGAGCACCTCCTGCTCGTCGGCGCCCCCCACGCGGGCGCGGCGCGAGAGGGAGCGGTCACCGCGTACCGGGGCGCAAAGGCCGAACCGCGCTTCTCGCTCGAGGGGGACTCCCTCGGAGGGAGGCTGGGCGCCCGCGGCCTGTCGGTGCTGGGCGACCTGGACGGGGACGGGACCGCGGACCTCTTCGTCCCCCACCCGGACGGCCGCGGCCTCGCCTGGTCGGGAGCCAGCGGCGAGCCCCTCACCCTGGGAATGGAGGCCGTCGGCCAGGTGGGAGGCGCGGTCGGAGAGCGGGTCGGCGACGTGGACGGCGACGGTCGCGAGGACCTGATCCTGGGCGCGTGGCTCGACGATGCGGGGGGGCCGGGGGCGGGCAGGGCCTGCGTCGTCTCCGGAGCCGACGGGAAGCCCCTGCGCGCGTGGACCGGCGCGCTGGAGGAGGCCCGCCTCGGCTGGCAGGTCGCCGGCATGGGCGACGTGGACGGCGACGGCGCCGCGGATTTCCTGCTGGCCGCCGGCGGCGCGCTGGCCGGCGGAGAAGGTCGCGCCCGGGTCCACCTGGTCGCGGGGGGGGCCGACCCCCAGCCGAGCGGGCCCACGATGCTGGAGGCCGAGACCCTGCTGGAGTACGGGCGGCTCCGCGAGGCGGTCGTGGCCTTCGAGTCCGTGGCCCGGCGGCAGCCGAAGAACGCCTCGGCCTGGTTCCGGCTGGGCTGCACCCTCAAGTCGCTGGGCGAGCTCGAGCGGGCCATCGAGGCCCTGGAGCGCGCCCGCGCCTTCCCCCAGATGGAGGGGTCCGCCTGCTACCAGCTCGCCTGCGCCCGGGCGCTCGGAGGAGAGGTGGATCGGGCCCTCGAGCTCCTGCACGCGGCGGTCGACCTGGGCTTCGACGACACCGAGCGGCTCCTGCGCGATCCGGAGCTCGAGAGCCTGCACGCGGACCCGCGCTTCGACGCCTTCCGCCCGGTCTCGACCGACACCTTCCTGCCCATCCGGGAGAACCCCAGGATCATCCACAGCTGGATCGGCGAGGCCGGGGGCGACGTCTTCGGCTGGGTCGTCGCCAACGCGGGGGACCTGGACCGGGACGGCGCCGACGACGCGATCATGGGCGCGCCCTACCACCAGGTCGAGAACAACCCCGCGGGGCGCTTCTACGCCTTCTCGGGGAAGTCCGGCGAGGCGCTCTTCACGGTGACGGGCGACGTGGACGAGTACCTGGGCATGGCGGTGGCGCCCGCCGGGGACGTGGACGGCGACGGGGTGCCCGACGTCATCGCCGGCGCTCCGCGCATGCTGCGCGGCACGGGCAAGGCCTACGTCTACTCCGGCGAGGACGGCTCGACCCTCCTGGTGCTCGAGGGCGAGAACCACAACGACGCCTTCGGCGAGCACGTCTTCGGGCCGGGCGACATCGACGGCGACGGCCAGGCCGACCTCCTGGTCGCCGCGCCCATGGACGAGACCAACGGCCCCACCTCGGGGAGGGTCTACGGCTTCTCGGGCGCGGACGGCTCGCAGCTCTTCGCGGTCGAGGGGGCCGCCATCGGCAACGGCTTCGGCTCGGGCATCGGCGGCCTGGTCCGCGGCCCGCACCGACTCCTGGTGGTCGGCTCCCACAACTACGGGGAGCAGCGACGCGGCCTGGTGCGCGTCTATCGCCTGGTGGGGACCACCCCCGAGCCCTTCTTCGAGGTCGAGCCCGACGACACCAGCGTCGCCCTGGGCCGCTTCTTCGTCGGGGTCGTGGGAGACGTGGACGGCGACGGCACGCCCGACGTGTACGCCGCGGACTACATGAACAAGGCCCCCGGCAGCGAGGGACCCCTGTCCACCGGCCGGGCCTTCGTTCACTCGGGCCGGGACGGCTCCCGCATCCACACCCTGACCGGCTTCGCCGGCAGCGAGGGCTTCGGCACCGGCCAGGCGAGCTGCGGCGACGCCAACGGGGACGGGCACGACGACCTGATCATCGGCGCCTGGACCCACGGCGAGCACGTCGAGCTCGGCGGCAAGGCCTACCTGATCTCGGGCAAGGACGGATCGGTGCTCCTCGCCTTCACCGGCGGCCGCGAGGGCTGCGCCTTTGGCTACGACACCGCCGGCATGGGAGACGTGGACGGGGACGGGAGCATCGACTTCCTGATCAGCGCGGCGTGGAGCTCGGACGGCGGGCCCCGCTCCGGGCGGGTCTACCTGCTGTCGGGCGAGCTGCCCGAAGAGAGCTCGGACTGATCCCCGCCTCGGGGCCGCGCTCGCTCAGAAGCTCACGCTCAGCCCGAACACCAGTCGGTCGGCCTCCACCTGGGGTCCGACCCGCCAGATCGCACCGCCGCGGCCATAGATGCCCTCCCGCCCGCGCTCGGTCTCGCCGAAGTGGGCGTTCCAGATCCAGTTCGTCAGGAAGACCCCCAGGAAGGCGCCCGCGGCCACGTCCGAAGCGTAGTGCCGATCGGCCTCGACCCGGTTGTAGGCCACGTAGGCGGCGGGGGCGTAGAACAGGTAGCCGAGCTTCGTGTCGCCGCGGTCCTCGAGGTAGCGCGCGAGCAGCGTGGCCGCGTTGAAGGCGAAGGAGGCGTGTCCCGAGGGGAACGGGCGGCGGCTGGCGCCCTCGGGTCGCCGGCGACCGGTGGTCCCCTTGAGGACCGAGGTCAAGAGCCCCGTGGCGACGATGGACTCCGCCACCACCTCGAGGGTCTCGCCCCGATCGCCCCGGGCCCACTCCCATCCGCCCGCGGCCGCGGCCAGGGCCGCCATGCCGAGCCCGGCCCCGTCCCCGAGCGCCGTGACCCGGTCCCGCTGGTCGCCGGCGCGGCCGAAGCGCTCGTCGAAGGCGAAGAAGAGCGGCGTGGCGAGGAGGAGCCCCGCGGCCGGCACCCACTGCTCGCGCCGCTCGAGCTGCTGCTCCAGGCCCGCGCCCCAGTGCGTCCAGTCCCCGTGCCGCGCGCCGCGCCCCCTCGCCCTTCGCCAGCGGGCGCACCGACGCGTGCCCGTCGCGCAATCGCGCCAGGAGGCGCCACAGGAGGGCGTGGTGCTCCTCGTCGGTCTCGACCGCCTTGGCCGCCTTGAGCATCTCCTTGGACACCTTCTTCCAGTCGATGTCCTTCACGCGGAAGAAGTGCCCGCACTGCTTCTCGAGCGCCTCCAGGGCGAAGCGCACGTCGGCGACGTAGTCGACGTCCTGCACGGGGCGGGCGGCGAGGGCCGGGAGGGCGAGGAGGGCGCCCAGGAGGGGCGCCGCCAGCGGGGATCGGGGGGCTCGAGGCTTCATGCCGGCATTCTCACCCGAGCGCCGAGCAGCGCGCGACTAGAATCTCCGGTCCCGAGGAGTGCGACATGAGCGAGCCCCGCTACACCCGCCATCACCTGGACCTGGACCAACTGCCGCTGCTCACCAACCCCTGGCGGGCGCTCTCGGCGCGCGCGGTCGCGCTCGGCTGGATCCGGCTGACCGACGGGCAGGGCTACACCTTCACCCACAGCCACGCCGAGCAGGAGGAGGTCTACGCGGCCCTCGAGGGGGAGGGCCTGCTGTGGGTCGACGGCGAGGAGATCCCCCTGCGTCGCGGCGACCACGTCCGGGTGGCGCCGCCGGCTCGTCGCGCGCTGAAGGCGGCCGAGGGCTGCGACCTCCTGGTGCTCTGCGCTGGCGCCGTGCCGGCGGACTATCCCCGGCACGAGAACGCGCGCTACCTGATCGACGACGGCACGCCGCACTACGAGGACGTCCCCCCGTGGTACGCGGGAGACGAGGACGTGCGCCGCCGCAACGCCGAGCTGCGCGAGCGCATGGAGCGCTCCCGCGCGCGGCGCAAGGACTAGCCGTCCCCCCCCAGCACCTCCCGCAGGGCGCGGTACTTGGGCGCGTCCCGCGCCGGCTGGTCCTGCCACTCCAGCGCGCCCCAGCTCCCGTACTGGGAGGGGAGGCCGCAGGAGCTGAAGGCCTGGAAGGCGCCGCCGCCCAGCGCGCTCCAGCGACCGAGGTAGTCGAGGTAGAGCGCGCGCATGCGCGGGTGGCGGTTGGCGGCGAAGAAGAGCGCCATCAGGGTCGGATCGGACTGCCAGGAGCCGACCCCCACCAGGTGCTGGCCCCCCTCGTAGGCGAGGAGCCCGAGCCCGCGCCGTCGGGCCTCGCCGCGGTTGGTGGCGATCCTCGAGGCCACCTCGTCCAGGTGGAGCGCGCACTCGTCCAGGACCTCGTCGACGCTCATCTGCACGGTCGCGACCGCGTGGGCCGGCGTGCCCAGGTGTCCGCCGAAGTAGGGCGCCACCGCCAGGGCGTCGGCGCGCATCCAGGCATCCTGGAAGTCCATCACCTGGATCCCGGTCCAGGGGTTGGCGCTCTGGGAGGCGAGCACGCGCACCAGGCGATCGGAGGCGGCGCCGAAGACGCCCTCCCAGATGGCGAAGATCTCCACCGAGCGCAACGACTGGTAGAAGAGCCGCGCCTGGTAGGGGTCCGACGAGAGGCCCAGGGCCAGGCCCCGCTCCTGGCACCAGTCGCCCTGGGCGAACTGGCCGTTCCAGACCTCGTTGGAGTACTCGACGAAGACCGAGAGCTCGGGGTCGAGCCGCGCCCGCACCATCTCGGCGAAGCGGCGCACGTAGTTGTCGTCGGCCTTGTGGGGCATGCAGAACCAGGGGTCCGCGTCCAGCCGGTTGGCGACGTCGATCATGTGCTCGAGCGCCACGCCCCGCTCGGTGGCCTGCGAGAAGTAGTCGAGCGCCGCCCTCCGCGACCAGCGCCCGCTGACCGAGCCGTTGGTGCGCTGCCAGTCCATGAAGCGCAGGCCGCCGAATCCCTCCAGGCGCTCCAGGAACAGGGGATGGAAGACCTGGGCCTGAAAGCTCTGCTCGAAGCCGGGCATGATGACCCGGATGTCGCGCACCGGATCGGCGGGATCGCTCGCCACGATCTTGAGATAGATGCCGCCGCTGGCGGGGCTGACCTGGATCCGGATGAGGCCCGGCTCCTGGGAGATCGTGTGCGCGTCGAAGCCGAGCTCGATCGCTCCGCTGCCCTCGTACAGGCAGGTGTAGACGCCGCCGGGGTAGTGCCCGTTCAGGTCCCGGCACATCAGGGTCCCGGCCGCCTGATCGGGCTTCAGCAGGGGCCAGCCCTGCGGCGTGAGCTCCAGCACCTCGCCGGTGTTCCAGGGCCCGCCCACGGGCTTCTGGGGAATCCACGCGCGGGCGTGACGGAACACGTCCACGAAGACCCACTGGCTGCTCCAGTCGGCAACGCCCGCGAGGTTGAGGCCCAGGGCCGGGGGCTCGGGTGGATCCTGGGAGGGCGGGGCCGACGAGCAGGGAACGGCGGCGCAGGCGATCGCCAGGGCGCGCAGGATCAGGCGGTTTCTCCTCTTCTGCATGCCGCCATTCTAGCCGCGTGGGGACATTCGGGCGCCGCGCCCCCGGCTGCGTTGCCGCCCGCCGCTGCGGAGGCTAGCTTGGGCGCGGCGATGAATGTCGCCGCGCTCCCCGCGTAGGAAGTCAGCATGCCCGCCCCGCCGCCGCCCCCCGCCGCCACCGGTGACCTCGAGATCACCTGCCAGACCTGCGGGGCGAGGATCGTGGTCGAGGCTCGCCTGCGCACGGCCGAGTGCCCCTACTGCGCCTCGCACTCGGTGGTGGAGCGTCCGCCCTCCCCCGACCGACCCGAGCCGGCCTTCGTCCTGGCCTTCACCGTGGAGCGGGAGCGGGCCAGCGCCCGCCTGGGCGCCTGGCTGAAGAGCCGCGGGCTCTTCGCGCACTCCGGGCTCAAGCAGGCGGTGGTGGGGAGCACCCGGGGCGTCTACCTGCCGGCCTACCTCTATGGCGCGCGGGCGCGGGCCGACTATCGGGCCCAGATCGGTGAGAACTACACGGAGACCGAGACCTACACCACCACCGACTCGAAGGGCAAGTCGGTCACGCGCACGCGCACGGTCGTCAAGACCGAGTGGCGCTCCCTCTCGGGATTGCGCGATTCCTACGTGCTCGACGTGGTGGTGACCGCCTCGCGGGGCGTGCCCAACCAGGAGCTCGAGGCCATCGAGCCTTTCGACCTGCGGGCCCTGCGCCGCTACAGCCCGGCCCTCCTGTCGGGCTGGATTGCCGAGGAGCCCTCGCTCCTGCGCGAGCAGTGCGTGGCCCAGGCCCACGGCGAGGCCGAGGACGGGATCGGCCGCGAGCTGGACGGCTTCATGCCCGGGGACAGCCACCGGGCCCTCGAGTACCGGGTCGCCGTGGAGGACGAGACCGCCGACCTGGTGCTCCTGCCCTTGTGGGTCTTCGCGGTCCGCTACGCCGAGGACAAGCCCCCCGTGCGAATCCTCCTGAACGGGCAGACCGGCAGCATCGGCGGCCGGGTGCCCCTCTCGGCCATCAAGATCACCCTGGCGATCCTCTTCGTCCTGACCCTGGTCGCGGCCCTGGTGCTGGTGCTCTCCCGGAGCTGATCCCCATGGAAGCCCCGCACCAGACCTCCTGTCAGCGCTGCCGCTCGCCGCTCGAGCGGGGCGACCTGCGCTGCGCCATCTGCGGGCAGGTCGTTCCGGCCGGCGCCGTCGAGGCCCGCGAGGCGGCCGAGGTCGAGGTCCTGCGCTGCGAGGGCTGCGGCGCGGCGGCCAGCTTCGACGCGCGCACCCAGGGGCTCAGCTGCCCCTTCTGCGACTCGGTCATGCACCTCGAGTCGATCGAGGATCCGATGGAGCAGACCCAGGCCTGGCTGCCCTTCACGGCCGAGGCCGGGGAGGCGCGGCAGGCGCTCGGCCGCTGGCTCTCCGGCCTGGGCTGGTTCCGCCCCGCCGACCTCACCCCCAGCGCGCGGCTCGAGAGCCTGCGCCCCCTGTGGTGGGTGGGCTGGGCCTTCGACGCCCGGGCGCGGATCAGCTGGACGGCGGATTCGAACGCCGGCTCGCGGCGCTCCGACTGGGCGCCCCACTCCGGTCAGGTGGAGCTGGCCTTCGACGATCTGCTGGTCTCGGCCTCGCGGGGGCTGACCGACCGCGAGACCGCCCGGCTGGGGGGGCACTACGACCTCGCCAGCGCTCGCCCCGCGCCCGAGGGGGCCGGCGAGGAGGCCACGGTCGAGCAGTTCGACGTCCAGCGCTCCCAGGCGCGGGCGCGCATCCTGGCCGCCATCGAGCGGGTGGCGGCCGCCCGCGTCGAGGCCGACTGCATGCCGGGGACGCGCCACCGCAAGGTGAAGACCGCCACCCTGCTCGAGGGCCTGAGCACCCGCCGCCTGGCCTTCCCGGCCTACGTGCTGGCATACCGCTACAAGGACGAGCTCTACCGCGCGGTCGTCTGCGGTCAGGACGCCTCCTGCGTGGAGGGCAGCGCGCCCTACTCGATCGCGCGCATCGCGCTCGCGGTCCTCCTGGGGCTGACGGTGATCGCCGCGGTCCTCCTGGTCCTGGCGGTGGCCCTGTAGCCCTCAGGCGCCCCGGTCGAGGGCCTCGCGCACCCGGGCCTTGAGGATCTCGGTGGAGAAGGGCTTGCGCAGAAAGCCGTCCTCGGCGCCCGGCTCGGCGCTCTCGGCGCCCTCGTCGTAGCCGGACATGAACAGGACGGGCAGCTCCGGCCGCAGGCCGCGCAGGCGGGCGGCGAGATCGCGACCGTCGCGGCGGGGCATCACGATGTCGGTGAGCACCAGGTGGATGTCGCGCAGGCGCCCTCGGGCCACCTCGAAGGCCTCCTCGCCGTCGCCGGCCAGGAGGACGGTGTAGCCCCAGCCCTGCAGGAGATCGCGCAGGAGGTGGCGGATCCGCGGCTCGTCGTCGACCACCAGCAGGGTCTCGCTTCCGCCGGCGACTCCGGGCCGCAGGTCCGCGCCGGGCGCCTCCTCGGCGCTGCCCTCGGCGCGGGGGAGCAGGACCTCCAGGCGCGTGCCCCGGCCCGGGGAGCTCTGGACGCGCACGGCCCCCCCGGCGCAGTTCGCGATCCCGCTCACCGTGGTCAGGCCCAGGCCGGTGCCACGCCCCTCGGCCTTGGTGGTGAAGAAGGGCTCGAAGATTCGGGTTCGCGTGTCCTCGTCCATGCCCCGGCCCTGGTCGTCGACCCGGAGCACGACGAAGCGCCCCGGCTCAGAGAGCGACAGCTCGCGCGCGGCCTCCTCGTCCAGCTCGAGGACGCCGGTGGCCAGATCCAGCCGGCCGCCCTCGGGCATCGCGTCGCGCGCGTTGAAGACCAGGTTGAGGATCACCTGCTCGAGCTGGCCCGGGTCCGCCAGCACCAGGGCCCGCTCGCTCGTACAGTCGATGACGAGTTCGATGTGCTCGCCGATCGCGCGGCGGAGCAGGTCCTCCAGGCCGCAGACGACCTGGCTCAGGTCGATGGTCCGCGGCTCGATGATCTGCCCCCGGCTGAAGGTCTGGATCTGCCGGGTCAGGGCCTGGGCCCGCCCGGCCGCCTCGAGGATCGCCTCGGCGCGGGCCTGCAGGGGCGAGTCCGGGCCGAGACGGCCGCACAGGATCTCCCCGAAGCCCTGGATCACCAGGAGCAGGTTGTTGAAGTCGTGGGCGATCCCGCCGGCGAAGCGCCCCACGGCCTCCATCTTCTGGGTCTGCAGCAGGCGCTCCTCCAGCCGCCGCTGCTCGGTCACGTCGCGCAGGAGGATCTGGTAGCCGAGCCGCACGTCGGCCTGCGAGCGGCGCAGGTTGGCGGTGATCTGCACGTAGGGGTTGCGCCCGTCCCGGGTGATCAGGCGCGAGGCGAAGTCGCGCACCGAGCCGGAGGCCTGCAGCCCGCTGCGCAGCGCCTCGAAGCCGTCCGGATCGGCCAGGAGCTGCGCGGCGGGGAGCCCCATGAGCTGGCCGGGCTGGCAGGCCAGAAGGCGGCAGGCCGCGGGGTTGGCGTCGACCACCCTCTCCCCCAGGTCGACCAGCAGGATCGCGTCGCGGGACTGCTCGAAGAGGCCGCGATACTTGCCCTCGGAGAGGCGCAGCTCGGCGGTCCGCCGCTCCACGGTCTCCTTGAGGGTGCGGGCGTGCAGCGACAGCCGGCGCCGCGCCAGGAGGCTGGTGAGGGTCAGGGCCAGGCCCAGGCCGAGGAGGCCCGCCAGAGCCGGCAGGAACCAGGGGCGCGAGCGCAGCGGGACGGGCCGGACCTCGAGCTCGAGCCGGACCGGGGTGGGATCGACGTCCCCGCCCGGGTCCTGGGCGCGGACGGCCAGGGCGTGCCGGCCGACGGGAAGGCCGAGGAGCTCGAGGCCTCCCTCGGGAAGCGCCGTGAAGCGGCTCCACCGGCCGTCCCTCTCCACCGCGAAGCGGAAGGCGGTGGGACGGGAGCGGGGCCGGAAGCGCTCCACCCCCTCGGCGGTCAGGATCGGGGCCTCGCCGGAGAGGGCGCTCGAGCGATCCAGGCTCGCCCGCGTGCGGGGAGGCACGCCGTCGGGACGGTAGCGCAGGCAGGTCCCCTCCACCCCGACCCACAGCTCGCGCCCGGGACCCCGGACCACCGAGCGGGCGGTCCCCCCCTCGGGGAGCCTCAGGCGCGACGGTCGGACGCCCTCCTCGCGCGAGAAGAGGACCAGCTCGTCGCGGATCGCGAAGACCAGGGTTCCCTCCTCGTAGCGGCCCGGTACCCGGTCGCCGACCGTACAGGGAAGGTGGGTCCACTCGTCCCCGCGTAGGCGGGAGACGCCGTTGAACCCGCCGGTGGTTCCCCAGTAGGAGCACCAGATCTCCTCGCCCGACTCCACCAGGCAGTTGACGTGGCGTCCAGGCAGGTCCACTCGCCTCCACGACCCCCCGGCCTCGATGCGGCGCTGCCACAGCCCCGATCGCCCGAAGGTCCACAACCTCCCCTGCCGGTCCGCCAGGAAACCGGGACGCGAGATCCGGCCCAGCTCGGGCGCCAGCAGGAGCTCGTGCGCGCCATGCAGATCGCGGAGGACCAGGCGGTGGTGATCGCGGCCCCGGTCCTCGAGGACGCACCACATCCCGCCCGAGGGATGCGGGCTCCAGCTGGCGACGCGTTCCTCCTGCGCCTCGAAGGGCAGGGGGAACCGCCGCCACGACTCGCCCTCGAGACAAGCCAGGCTCTGCCGCCCGTCGTCGCCCAGCCCCAGGACCCAGATCCGCCCCTCGCCATCCAGCTCGTGCTGCAGGGGCGGGCCGAGCCCGATGCGCCCGGCGGAGTGCTCCTCCCCGCCCTGGTCGCGCCACCGGGCCAGCCCGTTCGCGCTCGCGCTCCAGACGTCACCCGAGGCCGCGAGTCGCAGGGGACCGACGGCGCCGTCGAGGCCCTCCCAGCGCTCCCCGTCGACCCGCAGGGCCCGCTCGCGATCGGCGAACCAGATCCGGTCGCGCCCATCCCGGAGGGCGGGCACGGGCAGCCCGGGGTAGGCCGTCCATTCGCCGCCGCCGCGCTCCCAGCGCAGCAGCATGCCGACCCCCGCCGCCCAGACCGAGCCGTCGGGCGCCCCGCTCAGGAGCTCGACCGACGGATGGACCCCGGGCGCGGCCTCGCTGGCGGGCGCGAAGCCCTCCCCCTCCCAGCGCAGGAAGCGGACCGAGGGACCCGAGGAGCACGCGAGGATCTCGCCGTCGGCGGTGACCGCGAGCTTGGGAACTGGCTTGCCCGCGATCCGCATCGGGATCCGGCGCCAGCCGCTCTCGTCGAGGAGGAAGACCGCGGCATCGGTGATCGTGAGCACGCCCGCCTCGGGGCTCTCGACCATGTCCCAGAAGTAGCCGTCGCTTCCCGCCAGGCCGGCGTCCTCGAGCGGCCGCGTCCAGCGCTCGCCGACGAGCTCAGCCAGCCCGCGGCTGGTCAGGGCGAAGCGGCGCCCGCGCGAGTCGAGGAAGCAGTCCGAGACGTAGTCGCTGGGCAGGCCGTCGGCCTCGCCCCATCGGGTCCAGACCCCTTCGCGCAGCCGGGCCAGCCCGCAGCTCGCCGTTCGGTCGGGCCAGCGATCGCTGCAGAACCACAGGGTCCCGTCGGGATCCTCGACGATCCGCCGCACGCTGGGTCCGGCGAGCCCCTCGACGGTGCCCGCCGGATCGAAGCGCTCCCCGTCGAACACCCCCGCGCCGCGGTCGGTGCCCACCCAGAGCCGGCCGTCGCTCGCTCTGCGCACGCAGCGCACGTAGTCGCTGGGCAGCCCGTTCGTGGAATCGAACTGCTCCCAGTCGTATCCGTCGTAGCGGTAGAGGCCGTTGGAGGTGGCCAGCCAGACGGCCCCCTCCGGCTCGAAGTCCAGGTACCAGATGGCGGCCTCGCCCAGGGCGTCCTGCCGGCGGTCGTCGGGCCCCCCCAGCAGGGAGGTGATGCACCAGGACTGCGTCCGGGGAGCCGGTCGCGGGGCCGGAATCTCCTCGATCGCGAGCTGAGCGGCCGCGATCGGCGCCAGGAGGATCGGCGCCAGCCAGAGCGGGCGGAGCGCACCGGCCCGTCGCGGGCCGGTGCCCGTCCGCCGCCACGGCCGCGCGCTCCCGGAGATCACGCCCCCATTCTCGCCGGATGGCGCGCCCTGGGTAGGGGGAGCACCCAGCTCCGCGCCGGTTAGCCCTCCTCGCGGCGCAGCAGGGGCTTCAGGGCCGACTGGAAGGCGTCGGCCTGGCGCACGAATCCCAGGTCCGTGGGGTGCGAGCCGTCCACCGTGGCCTCCCCGTCGTCGCCCAGGAGGGCGTCGCCGGAGAGGTAGTGGAGGCCCGTGACGCCAGCGCTCGAGAGCTCCTCGAAGCCCCGGCGCAGGGCCTCGCGGCTCGTGCGGTTCCGCTCCGTTCGGGCCTCCAGCAGGAAGGACCCGGCGTAGGTGCGGTCCTCGACGAGCAGGATGGGGATCCCGGCTCGGGCCCGCCTCAGGGTCCGCACCAGGGGAGCCAGGCGCTCCTCGATCTGGGCCGCGCGCATGTTGGGCAGGCAGTCCACGACCCAGATCGCCGGATCGAGCTCCGCCAGGAGCTCGGCCACCTCGAGCTCCATCCTCCCGTTCCCCGAGAAGCCCAGGTTGAGCGCGGGCCGCTCGAGGCGACGGCCCAGGATGGCGGCGTGGGTCATGCCGGGTCGCGAGGCGCAGCCGCCCTGGGTGATGGAGGTGCCGTAGAAGACGATGGGGCGGGAGCGCTCGGGAGGCCTCGGCGCGGCGCGGGCGAGGACGCACCCTTCGGGGACGCCGATCTCCACCGAGCTCACCCCGTTGTAGAGGGGGAGGTAGAGCAGGTACTCGCGACGGCCCGGCACGAGGTCCTGGACCAGCCTCGCGGAGGTGGTCTGGCCGGTGGGCTTGCCGACGGCGAGCCAGCGCCAGCCCCCCTCGTCGGTCCTCGCGTAGAGATCCAGCCCGCTAACCCCGGTGGCGGGCATGTGGGGCATGGCGAGCGTCGCCGACGTCAGGGTCCAGCGGGCGTGGAGGCTCGTGGCGTCCGTCTCGAAGCGCGCGCACAGGCCGGCGGTGTGCCGGCTCAGACCCCAGACCGCGTCGCGCACGACGCCCTCGGCGCGGGCCGGCAAGCGGTCGTAGGGCGCGGCGACGTCCGACCATCCCTGGCCCTCGATGCCCAGGTGGCGGAGGTCGTACCACGACACGGCCCCGCCCTCCTCGCGGGTGGCGAGCTCGGGGTCCAGCTCGCGCTGGGACAGGGCCGGCGCAGCGAGGGCGGTGATCAGGAGGGCGCAGCGAAGGAGGACGGATATCGATCGGCTCCCGGGGGGCTAGAGGATGAAGGACAGAGCGCGCAGGACCTCGAACAGATCCGCGCGCTCGAAGGCCACGGTCTCGTCGTCCAGCATGCGGACGTCGGGAAACCAGGCCATGCGCCAGGCCTGCTCGGCCTTGCGGTAGCGGACGCTCACCTCGAATCGAGCGGGGAGCTCGATCCGGCAGGCGGCGAGGTCTCCCCGCAGGGCCTCCTCGACGCCGGCGCGGATGCGCTCGGCCGCGACCCGCGGGTGGATGCTGATGGTCGAGGCGCCCACCCCCTCGAGGACGGGCACGCACCGGGTGCTCGGGCTGAAGGCGCGCACCTCCCGGCACAGGGCCTCGTCCCCGGAGACGAAGGCCGTCGGCACGCCCATGGAGGCCGCCGCCATGGCGTTGACGTGGAACTCGGACACCGCCAGGCCGTTGATCTCCACCCGGGCGACGCGCGAGCTGGACCAGGTGTGGGCCAGGGGGTTGCCCCCCGAGCCGGCGCCCGAGTGGTAGCCCACCAGGACCAGGGCGTCGAAGCTCTCGTCGAGGTCCTGGACCATGCCCAGCGGGTGGCGGCTCCACCCGCGGATGAGGCGGGCGCAGGTCGGCAGGAGCGCGGCGTCCACGTTGCGGGCGTCGGCGTGGGCGTCCTTGACCAGGATGTCCTTCGCCCCGGCCGCTACCGCGCCCTCGCAGGCCGCGGCCACGTGCTCGCTCATGCGCTCCCGGAAGGGCGCGCAGTCGGGCTTCTCCGGGTCGGCCTCGTCCCAGTGCGAGATCCCCGCGATGCCCTCGATGTCGGCGCTGACGTAGATCTTCATGGCTTGCCCCTCACTTCTTTCGGTCGCTCGGCCTCGGCGATCCTCCCGGCCTCGAGCCGGAACACGCGCGTCCCCAGGCGCCGGGCCTCCTCGCGGTTGTGGGTCACGTGCAGGGCCGTGATCCGGCCCGAGTCGCGCACGGCGCCCAGGACCTCGTACATCTCCTCGCGGGTCTCGTCGTCGAGCGCGGTCAGGGGCTCGTCGAGGCACAGGAGGCGCGGCCCGAAGGAGAGGGCGCGGCCCAGGGCCACGCGCTGTCGCTCGCCGCCCGAGAGGCCGCGGGGCCGTCGGTCGAGCAGGTGGGCGATGCCCAGCTCGCGGGCGATCTCGGCCACGCGCCGGGAGATCTCGGCCTCGCTCCAGCCGCGGATCTGAAGGGCGAAGCCCAGGTGGCGGCGCACGCTCATGGTCGGGAAGAGCGCGCCGTCCTGGGGCACGTAGCCGATCCCCCGCGCCGCCGGGCGCTCGCGCGTGACGTCCTCGCCGCCGAGCAGGATCCGGCCGGAGCGGGCCCGCCGCAGGCCGCAGACGACCTCCAGGATGCTGGTCTTGCCCGAGCCCGTGCGGCCCATCAGCACCGCCCACTCGCCCTCGGCCACCTCCAGGGAGATCCCCTCGAGGCGGAAGTCGCCCGCGCGCAGGCCGAGGGAGTCGAGCCGGATCATCGCGGGCTCCATTCGGGGCGCGCCCCGCGCAGGCCGAAGAGGCGGGCCAGGATCAGCACCGCCACCGCGGCGGTCACCATGAGCAGCGAGACGGCGACCGCCGCCTCGATGCGCCCCACCGAGAACTCGAGGTACACCGTCGCGGGCAGCACCTCGGTGCGCATGCGGGTGGTGCCGGAGAAGACCAGGATGGGCCCGAACTCGCCCAGGGCTCGGGCCCAGGCCAGCATGGCCGCGCTGAGCGCGCCCCGCCCGGCCTGGGGCAGGGCCACGTGCCAGAAGGCCTGGGCGCGGTTGCAGCCCAGGGTCAGGGCCACCCGCTCGCAGCGCGTGTCGATCTGGTCGAAGGTCACGCGCATGGTGCGCACCGCGAAGGCGCAGGCCACCGCGAACTGCGCCAGGATCACGCTGGGCACCTCGTAGGTGATCGGCACCAGGGACTCGACCGCCCGGCCGAAGGGGGTCTGGAACAGGATCAACAGGCTCAGCCCGATGACCATGGGCGGGAGCACGATGGGGATGTCGAGGATCCCGTCGATCAGGAGCTTGCCCGGGAAGTCGCGGCGCGACATCAGGTAGCCGATGGGCACCGCGAACCACAGCGAGAGGATCGCGGTCAGGGTGCAGGAGGCGAAGCTGAGCCGCATGGCGTAGCGGATCTCGCGGCTGCCGATCGCCTCCCACAGGTCCGCGGGCGAGGTGTAGGTCGCGTCCGCGGCCAGCATGGCCAGGATGAGCAGCACGTAGGCCGCCACGGCCGTGGCCAGGCCGGCCGCGAAGAGCGCGTCGGCGCCCCTCCGCCCTCGGAGCGCGGCCCCCTCGGGAGCGGGCGCCGGGCTCGCGCTCATCGCCCCGCCGCCTCCACCCGCCAGCCGAAGCCCAGGGACTCGAAGCGGGCCCGGGAGTCCTCGGTCTCGATGGCGTCGAGCAGGCGGCGCATGAGGTGCGGGTGATCGCTGCCGCGCCCGACGGCATAGGGCTGGTGGGCCAGGGCCGAGGCGTCCTCGATCGCGACGATGTCGAGATCGTCGAGCACGTGGGCCGCGTTGCTCCGGTAGACCACCACCGCGTCCAGCGAGCCGGTATGGATCTGGTTGACCAGGAAGTCGCCGGTGGGGCTCTCCACCGCGAGGTTGCCGCTCGCGTCGAGGTCCGCGGCGCAGCCCAGGCGCTCCAGGAGCCGGCGGGTGAGGGCCCCCAGCGCCGACTTCTCGGGGTGGGCCAGGCCCACGCGCAGGCCGGGCCGCGCGAGGTCGGCGAGGCTCGCGACCCCCTTCGGGTTGCCCCCCGCGACCAGGATCACCATGCGGTTCTCCGAGACCAGCTCGGGCGCCGCGAAGAGGTCGGCCACCAGGTCCATGAAGGAGCTGTCGCAGGAGAAGTAGGCGTCCGGCCGTTCGCCGGCGCGCATCTGCGAGACCAGGATGCCGCAGCCGTTGTAGACGCGGGTGACGCGCACGCCCTCGCGCTCCTCGAAGGCCGTCACGGTGCGGTCGATGGCGTCGCTGAGCATGGCCCCGCTCATGAGCAGGAGCTCGGGCGAGGGGTCCCAGAGGTCGCCCTCCACCGGCGGGTAGCCCAGGCGGGCGAAGTGCGCCAGGCCCGCATCGCGCGCGGCGAGGAAGCGCGCGAAGCGCAGGGCCTCGGTGGGGTGCGAGCTGCTCTCGAGGACCCCCAGGGCGATGGACCGCGGGGCGGCCTCGAGGGGAGGTACCCGCACGCAGTCGATCCCCGCGAACTGGGCCGCGGTCGCGTCCCAGATCAGGGCGGCGTCGAGGGCGCCCAGCTCGAGGTCGCCCGCCAGCTCGGTCACCGTGGGCTTGAGCACCTTGGCGTTCGCGCGCACGGCGTCCCACAGCCCCTCACTCGCGAGGACGTCGCGCGCGATCCGGCCCGCCGCGGCCGCCTCGGGCTCGGCCAGGCCCACGGCCAGGTCCGCGCGGCGAAGATCGGCGAGGGAGGCGACGCCCCGCGGGTTGCCGGCCGCCACGCCGATGACCGGGCGCATGGTGGCGACCGACAGGACCTCGGCCACCAGCCCCTTCCCGCGCGCCAACTCGATGTAGGAGTCGTCGCCGGGCAGGTAGAGGTCGCCGCGGCGGACCACCTCGAGCTGGCCCAGGAGGGTGCCCGAGCCGCCGTACTGCAGGTCGACCTCGACGCCGTAGAGCTCGCGGTACTCGCGGGCGGCGGCCTCCACTGGAGGCTTCAGGCCGGCCGCGCAGAAGAGGCTCAGCCGATCGGCGGAATCGCCCGGCGAGGGGGGGCTGCCGGTGAGGAAGAGCCAGCCCGCGAGGGCGGCGAAGAGGAGGACCGTCGCGAGGGTCACGGCCCCGGCGGGGGAGATGCGGCCGCTCTCCGACGACCCCGGCCTCATGCGCCCTCCAGGAGGCGCCCCTCCTCGAGGTGGAGGACGCGGTCCGCGCGCTGCTGCGCGCGGCCGCCGTGGGTGACGAGCAGCACCGTGCCGCCCGCGCGGTGGAAGGTGGAGAGCAGGTCCAGGACCGCCTCGGCGTTCTCCGGATCGAGGTTCCCGGTGGGCTCGTCCGCCAGCACGATCGAGGGGCCGGGGCAGAGGGCGCGCGCGATGGCCGCGCGCTGCTGCTCGCCGGTGGAGAGCTCGGCCGGGCGGTGATCGGCGCGGGGGAGCAGGCCGACCTCCTCGAGCAGCCCGCGGGGGTCGCGCCCACCGCTCGATCGGCCGGCGGCGAGGCGCACGTTCTCCTCCACAGTGAGGTAGGGCACGAGGTGGAAGAGCTGGAACACGAAGCCCACGTGCTTCGCACGGAAGGCGGCGCGCTCACGCGAGGAGAGGGCGTAGATGTCGGTGCCGTCGAGCGCCACCCGACCGCTCGCCGGGCCCAGCATCCCGCCCGCGGCGAGCAGCAGCGTGGTCTTGCCGCTCCCGCTGGGGCCGCGCAGGCAGACGTACTCGCCGCGCTCCACCTCCAGCCGCACGCCCTCGAGGGCGACCGTACGGCGCGAGCCCCGGCGGAAGGTGTGGCCCACGTCTTCCAGGCGGATCATGGCGTCAGCCCTCGGCGCGCAGGCAGCGCGCGGGGTCCTCGGTGGTGGCGAGAAGCGCCGGGATCAGGCTGACCAGGGCGGTGAAGAGCGGGGTCAGCACCAGGGCCTGGCCCAGGAGCGTCCAGGAGGGCCGGATGCTCTTGGCCGTGGTCTGGAAGATCTCCGGCCCGTGCTCGAGGGCCAGGGCGGTGCCCGCGAGGAAGCCCAGCAGCGCTCCGAGGACCCCGATCAGGACCGCCTTGCCCAGGAAGAGCGCCGCGATGCGGCCCGAGCCGTGGCCCAGGGCGCGCAGGATGCCGATCTCGCCCCTGCGCTCGCGCGCGTTGAGCAGCGCCAGGAAGCCGATGGAAGCGGCGCAGGCGACCAGCACGGCGGGCATGATCAGGGCGAACCAGCCCTGCGCCATGCGCCGCTGCTTCTGGCGCGCCTCGGCCACGGCCTGTAGGCGGATCACCTTGCCGTCGGGGATCACCTCCTCGAGCTGCGAGCGCAGCCGCTCTCGCGAGTCCACCGCCGGGTCGCCGCAGAAGCAGTCCAGGGCCTTGACCTCGTTGATGCGGCCCTCGAGGCCCAGGAGCGACTGCGCGTCGGTGAGCGCGGCCCACACCCGCGCGTCGTCGCCGGTGCCGGTCTCGACCAGGCAGCGCTCGACGCGGAACTCCCGGCCGAGCAGGCGCACCGCCTGCCCCTCCTCGAGGCCCAGGCGCCGCGCCGGCTCCCAGCCCACGTGCAGGCTGCCGGTCTCGACCTCGAAGAGCATCGAGCCCTGCTTCTTCCCGCGCGGCGAGACCTCGGTGGCGATGCCGGTGAGCAGCACGGGCGCGCCCTCCCAGTCCACCCGCCGCTGCAGCATGGCGATCAGGTGGTTGAAGGAGAGGTCGCCCCGCTCGGCGAAGCGCGCCACGCCCTCGTCCGAGAGGGTGAGCTCGGAGTAGCCGTCCCGCCAGAAGCGCTCCATGTCGGTCTCGCGGGGGATGATGCGCAGGTTGTAGCCCATGTCGCGCATCAAGACGCGCGTCTCGCGGCCGGCCGCCTCGCCCGTGGTGAAGAAGGCCACCGGCAGGGCCACGGCGAAGCTCGCGGCGACGAGCGCGAGGATCGTCTGCAGCCGGCGGTGCACCGCCTCACGGGCGATCAGGAGCGCAACCTTCATGTGCACCGCGCGCGAATCAGGATCAGGAAGCCGCCGAAGAGGATCACGGCGCCCAGGGCGGCGAGGGTCCAGAGGGAGGAGCGCACGGGCGAGGGTTCCTCCGATGGCAGGGTTGCGGCCTCCTCGCTTCCCCGCTCGACGGGGGGCTCGACGCCGGTCTCGGCGGCGATCGCTTCCGCGGTCTCCCCATCTCCTGCGGGCGGGCCCGGCTCCTCGCTCTCCTCGCTGTACGAGAGCAGGAGCTCCTCGAGCAGCATGTCCCCGCTCGGATTCGCCGGCGAGGCCCCGGGCCCGCGCGCGAGGATGCCGCTGATCTCCGCCAGCACCCCGGGGCTCTGCGGATCGAAGCCCAGCTCGCGGGTCGCGCGGCGGGAGGCGGCGGCGTCCCAGCGCATCGGCAGCCGCGCGCCGCGCATCCACGAGCGGTCCAGGTCGCACTCGCAGTCGGCGCCCACCAGCGAGAGGATGCCGAAGACACTGCCGGGGCTGATGGCGTCGCCCACGAGCACCTCGCCCGCGCACCGGCCGCGGCCCATGATGGCTGCCAGGGCGGGCCGCTCCCCGGCATCCGCCTCCAGGCCCAGGCTCCACACGAGGACGCGCTCGGCATCGCGATCCTCGACGGCCAGGCGCAGGAGGCGCGGCGGCTCGCCCACCTCCTTGGGCATCCGGTCGTAGACCGCGGCCAGGCGATCGAGGGCCGCCTCGGCGGCCTGCGTCGCGGCGCGGTTGCGCGCCTCGTCGGTGCCCTCGACCAGGATCAGCGCGCAGAAGAGCTCGGGCAGGGACTCCCGCATCTCCCGGCGCAGGGGCGAGTCGGCCGCGGATCGCAGGAGGCTCTCCATGCCCTCGGGGCCATGCAGCCCGCCGGAGCAGGGGAGCGCGAGCGGTCGCAGCCGTGGGCCGCTCAGCACGAGGCAGGGGAAGGGCGGGAGCTCGAGCTCCTCGGCCCACCTCATCGATGCCTCGCTCCCCTCGGGATCGACCACCTCGAGCCGGACGTTCGAATCCGCGAAGAGACTCGCGCCCGCCTCGCGCGCCGCCTCCGTCAGGCCGGGCGCGGACCGCTCGGAGACGCAGGCGCGCAGGCGGTAGCCCTCGTCCCCCAGGTCGCAGTAGGCCACGTCGCGCACCGTGAAGCGGCACGGGAGCGCGCTGCAGAGGGCGGCCAGGAGGGCGCAGAGGAGCGAGGGGCCGGGCATGGCGGAGGGCCATGCTACCCGCCCCCCTCCCGGCCCGCCACGTCGGCGCCTGTACGCGAAGCGGCGGCCCTCGTGTGGTGATGCCATGCGCGCCGCAGCCCGCTACGCGATCCTGGTCCTGCTCCTCTCCCCCTGGGCCGCCGCCGACGAGCTGAAGACGACCGTCGAGCTCTCCGTCCGGGCTCCGGCCGACCAGCCCCTGGCCGGGCAGGTCGACCTCGGGATCACGGGCGTGTCCGAGCCGCTGCGAGGCGTGGTGAGCCTCCGCCTCTTCCCCACGGCCAAGGGTCGGGAGCACGAGCGCATTCCCCCCCGGACGACGAGCTTCGAGGTCGCGCAGGACGGCGAGCGGTCCGTCGTGCTCGGCCGGGACCTGGTCTTCGACCCGAGCGAGCTCGCGGCCGGCGAGTACCGCGCCGTGGTCGAGGTCGTGCTGCGGGGCATGGACTCGTGGGCGATGGCGCAGGACGAGGCGCTCGTCGAGCTCGGGGCCGAGCCGCCCGAGCCCGCGCCGAAGCCCGAACCCAAGCCGAAGGACCCTCCGCCCCCTCCGGCGGGGGAGCGAGATCCCCTCGCGGGCCTGAGCCTGCGCGACGGGCCGGACGGGATTGAGGTCCTCGCAGTCGAGGGCCGCCCTCGAGGCGAGCTCGACCTGCGGAAGGGCGACCTGATCGTGTTCGCCATCCTCCCCGACGAGGACGCGACCGAGGTGGAGCTCCACTCGGTGAAGGAGCTCCGCAAGCACCTCGGCGGGCTGCGCGGCGGCGCCGAGCTCTGCCTCGGCCTGGTGCGCGGCGAGGAGGTGCTCGTCATCCCCCTGGTGGAGGAGGAGTGGGAGGTGGACGAGCCCGAGAGCGATGCGTCGGCGCTCGAGGATCTCCTCGCGCGCCTCCGCTCGAAGGACCCCGAGGAGCGCGCCAAGGCCGTGGAGGAGATCGGGACCCTCGATGCCACCGCCCTCCCGGTCGTGCCCGCTCTCGCCGCCGCGCTGGCCGATCGCTCGGCCATCGTCCGGGCGGCCGCCGCCTCCACCCTGCGCGAGATCGGACCCGCGCCGGGGCTGACCAAGACGGTCCCCGCGCTCCTGCGCGCGCTCGAGGACGGGGAGGCGGACGTGCGCCTGGAGGTGGTGCGGACCCTGATGGAGGTCGCCGCGCTCTCCGAGCGGGAGGACCAGCGGCGGATCGGGCGCGCCCTGCACGAGGCGGCGACGAGCGATCCGGATCCGCGCGTGCGCGCGGCCGCTGCGGACGGCTAGGCGGCCCGGGCCGCGGGCCGCCCCGGCAGCGGCCCCCATCGCGGCATCGGAGAGAGCTCCGGCTCGACCCACCCGACGCCCTTCACCTTGGCGTCGGACGGGAAGCCGTTGCGGTCCGCGTTCCACCTCTTGACGCGATCCTCCAGCTTGTCGATGCGGCCGCGCATGACCCCGAAGGCCTCGGTGGCCGCCTTGTTGGCCAGGATCGCGTCATCCGGGTAGAGCTGGTGCATGGCCTGCTGGAGGCGGTCGCGGACCTCGTCCTCCCGTTCGGCGAAGACCTTGCGGGCCCGCGCGAAGGCGGGCTCGAGGTCCTGGTGGACGAGGGACTGCTCGAGCATCTTGTGGTTCTTGGAGATCTGGTTGGGGCGGTGCTTCCACCAGTGCTCGACGATCCAGCCCTCCATCATTTCCTGCATGCCCTCACCCATGTCGTCGGGCCAGCGCATGAGCTGGCCCTGCCCGCAGTCCACCGTCACCAGCTTGCCGTCCAGGAGCATGTAGTTCCCCAGGTGGCGGTCGTAGTCCCCGAGCAGCATGCTGAAGACGCGGTGCTCGGCGTACTGGTCCTTGAGCGCGAGCAGCCGCCCGATGCCCTCCTTCTCGAGGTCGCTCCCGGCCACCCAGGGCTGGAGCAGGTCGCCCGCCATCCGGCCGTTGGCATCCCGCGTGACTCGACCGACGGTAGGCGGGACAGAGACGCCGAAGAGGTCCGCGAGCTTCGAGGCGGCGAGCTCCGAGCGCATCATCTTCTCGACGGCCAGCTCCGCCTGCTCGGCCGTGAGGTTCTGCTTGGCCATGAGGTTCGCCACGGAGATGCGCTTGAGGGCGTAGCTCTGCTCGCCGAGCACGATCGGATAGACGTCGTTCAGGCTGCCCCCCAGGGGTTTGATGTGCTCCGTCTGCCGGGAGGCGGTCTCGATCATCTCGCGCGAGGGGCGGCCATAGGTCTGCCAGGGGATGATGTCGGTGGCGTGCTTCGGAAGGAGCTTGCCGTTCCGGATGGCCTCCTCCATGACGTGCAGCTTCTTGAGCACGGCCTCCGCGCCCTCGAGGCTCCCGTGCTCGATCCCGTGCGTGGCGATGGCCGCCCGGTACTGCTTGGCCGCGCCGTCGAAGTCCCCCTGCAGGCGCAGGAAGTCCGCGTCCGCGATGAGGTCCCTCGAGGTCCCGTCGCCGGGGTCCTTGCGCCAGGCGAGATCGACGATGTCGTCGATGGCGACCTTGAACGCCTTGGCGATCTTGTTCTTGGCGAGCCAGGCGACCGCCTTGTCGAGGTTCGCCTTCACCCACTGCAGGCGCCCGAACTGGCCCTCGACGGGCTCTCCCATGGCCGAGGCGGCCTTGGCCCAGCGGCGGGCCGCCTCGGTGTCGCCGGCCTCGAGCGCGACCATGGCCTCGTGCGCCGCGTAGCGCTGGTTGTCGAGGTGGTTCTGGCCGGGGTGGTAGTCGGAGCCCGGGACCGAGAGATCGACGGCCGTGTCGGCGTCGGGGTCTACGGGGACCTCCGTCTTCGGCTTCTTCTTCGGAGGGGTGGTGGGCGTCGGGGGAGCCGTCTGCGTCCGGGGCGGACCCTGCTTCTTCAGGTCCTTGATGCGCCTGGGGTCGAGCCTCTGCTCCCGGAGCACCTCCTGCATCTCCACTAGGTGCTTGCGCGTCTTGACCATCTCGCGCTCGTAGTAGGCCACCTCCCGGCCGTAGCGCTTGGCCAGCCTCGCGACCATCGCCTCCGTCGTCCTCGCCCGGCGCATGAGGGTGACCATGAGCGTGGGGTCCCACATGAATGTGTAGACCACCGCCTCGGCCGCGGCCGCGACGTGCGGCCCGCCGTACTCGTGGGCGACCTGCACGATGCCGTAGCCCAGCGCGATGTCGGCGAGCAGGGGCGAGGCGGCCCAGGTCGCCTTCCACACCAGCCCGCCCGAGGCGTGCACCAGCTCCAGCTGCTGGTGGAGGCGCAGCCCGACCTTCGAGGTGGCCAGGCCGGCGAGCGCGCTCTCCCAGCCGATCGCGGCCGCCAGGATCTCCTGGCCGGTGCGGACCTCCTTCCCGAGCATCTGCGCCGCCTTGAGCGCGTTGGTCGCCTCGCTGAAGCCCCAGGGCCGCCACGACAGCGGCACCAGCTTCCCGCCGATCGTGCCCACGGACATGGGCAGCAGGAGCATGGCCTGGTTCTTGACGCTGAAGAGGTCGAAGCGGTACTCCCAGGCGTCGGCCAGGGACTCGCTGATGTCCACCGATTCGAGGTCGAAGGACGCCTCCGCCAGCTCCATCTCGAACACCCGCTCGTTGCCCGCGACGAGAGCCCGCACCTCCGGCAGCGCGAGGGCGGCGCGGATCTGGGCGCCCAGCGCCCGGTAGTCCTCGTCCGTGTAGACCCTCCCGGCCCGCTCGAGGTGGAGGGTCCGGCGGAGCTCGTCCACGGAGAGGCCGGCGTCCATCTCCTCGAGCGTGGTGTCCCGCCCGGCGAGGGCCTCCATCGCCTAGAGGCCGAGCCAGATGCCGGTGCCGGCCTCCTGGATCGACTGCGACTCCCCCTCCATCGCGTCGGCGCGCCCGGCGACCCAGGAGGCGAAGGCCCCGGGCCCGGTCGAGAGGATCGTCCAGTACTTCTCGAAGCGGTCCGCGAAGAAGCCGACGGGCTGATCCTGGCCGATGCCCCGGGACTCCAGCCAGCCGAAGAACTTCTGCCGGGCCTCGGCGACCTCGCCCGACATCTTGTCCGCCACCGCGCGGAGGAACTTCGCCTCCAGGGCGCCCAGGGCCGCCCTCGCCTTCTCCGCCTCGGGAGCGTGGGGCGCGACGGTGATGTGGCTGCGCATCACGAAGGTCGCCCGGGCCACCCGCTTCTGGTCGAGGTAGGCGGTGGCCAGCTCCCACTGGTGACGGGGCTGCAGCGCGGAGAAGTCGCGCTCGGTGAGCTGGGCCTCGTGAGCCTCGAAGTCCTCGCCCTTCAGGCAGAGCTCGAGCGCCTTGCGGAACTTGCGGTCGTCCCACTCCTTGCGCCATCGCACGAGCTGCTCCCGCTCGCGGCGGATCTTCGCGCTCCGGCTCTCCTGCTCGGCGAGCATCGTCCGGACCTCCTCGATCGCCTCGTCGGCCTCGCGGACCGTCATCTGGAGGCGTCCGAGGTCGTCCTTGACCCCGTGCTCGAGGAGGTTGATCCGCTTCTGGATCCGGTTCCAGGCCGTCTGGGACCGGTGCTCGCTCTGCACGGAGGCGGCGTCCTTCAGGATCCGCAGGTGCTTGCGGTTCCCGGCCACCGCCCCGCCGATGGCCGCGGCCGTCGAGTCGGCCGTGTTCAGGGTCTGGTGGACCCTCGCGACCGTCTTGCAGTACGTCGGAAACCACTCCTCGAAGCCGTCGTCCTTGTACGCGACCGCCTTGGGGGGATCGACCTTCGGCGGCTGGGCGGCGCCCTTGTGGTTCGACTCCACGTCGGAGCGGCGGCGGTAGGTCTGCACGACCTCGCCGACCCAGGAGAGCTCGACGTGGAAGAGCGCCCACGGGCCCTGGTCCTCGAGGGCGCCGTGCTCGCCGCAGGGCGAGGTCCCGTTCACCACCCGGAAGACCCCCTCGCGGCCTCCCGGCGCGTCCCCGCCCCAGTCGTTGGGCGGGGTCCAGTACGGTTCGGCCTCGGGCTGCCGGCTGCGACAATCCTCGATGGTCGCCGGGCCCCCGCCCCGGAGCCCCTTGTCGTCGTCGAAGAGCAGGGGCGGCGTGTGGACCTTCTCGCGACCCGCCGCATCGAGGATGCACTCGCCCGGCAGGCCGACCTCCTTCATCCGGTCCTCGAAGTAGGAGGAGCCGCGCAGGAGCTCGACCTCCCACGGCCCGAAGGGATCGGTCCAGCACTCGTGGACCGTCAGGTTCCCGGAGACCTGGATGTCGACCACGGACCCGTCGAGGACGCGCTCCGGGAAGAGGAGGCGATACTCGGTGGTGAACGCCCAGCCCTCGCGCGAGTGCGCGCCGCTACCCGTGACGGTCCCCTGTGAACCGGAGAGGCTCCGATCGACCTTCTCGGGGCCCGACTCCTCCTTGACCCAGGTCTTGTCGAGCACCCAGCCGTTGGCTCGGCAGGTGACCGGCACCTGGACGTCGGGCAGGCGCTTCCACAGCGAGAGGTTGGGCTCGTCCGGGCGGGTCTGCTCGCGGTGGCCAGCGGCGACCATCAGCTCGTGGAAGTTCGGCGGCTCCTCCTCCTGGGTGGAGAAGACCACGGCCCGGAACTCGCCGGTGATCTCCTCCGGCTGGACGAGGACGTTGCGGCTCTGGATGTATCCGGCCGGCACGGTGAACCAGAGGGCGTAGGCGCCGCGCGGCGCGTCGGGCGGGAAGTAGATCACCTGCCGCACGGCCTTCTCGACCAGGCTCTCGCCTTCCGGGACCCGCAAGAGCCGCAGCCAGCGCGCGTGGCCGTCCGCCTCCCGCGCGGTGGCGACGGGCCAGCCCTCTCCAGCCTCGAGGACGAGCGCGTCGGAGCCGTCGCCCTCCAGGCGGATCCCGTCGTGCCACTTCTTGCCGTCCCGGCGCGCGACGCCGATCGAGGCGCTCGGGCCGTCGGGCCCGCCGGCGTTCCAGCGGATCTCGTCCTTGCCGTGGAGGAAGCCCTGGCCCTCGCCGGAGAAGCCGTCGAAGCCGAGCGAGACCACGATCCAGACGGGCTCGCCCGCGGGCGCGTCCACGGCGAACGGGACGTGGACGACGAGCGGCTCGTCCGACCAGGCGAACTCGAGCTCGTTCTCGCCGGGAACGAACCAGCTCTGTTCGCCGTCGGCCGATTCGACGACTCGTGCCTGCGTGAGCAGGCCTTCCACGACCAGATCGGTTCGGAGTCCCTGGCCCGCGACGGCGGAGGCGAGGAGCAGCGCGCAGAACGTCGAGAGGAGCGGCTTCATGATCCAGGAATTCTACCCGGACCGGCCGTCTGGAGTACGACCGCCGCGCGTGCTCCGCCGGACGATGCTGCCTCAACGCTCCGGACGGTGGAAGCGATACACCCGGGCCGGGCGCGTGCCGGTGTGGCGCTTGCCAGGGGCCTCCTCGATGGCCCCGTCGGTCAGCATGCGCTTGAAGCGGCGGCGGAAGTTGCCGGGATCGTAGGTGACGCCCTTGACCGCCTCGTGCGCCGCGCGCAGCTCGGCCACGGTGAAGGTGCCGCCCACCAGCTCGAAGGCGATGGGGGCGTAGTCGATCTTGCCGCGGATGCGCTCCAGGCCGACGTCCAGGATCTCGCGGTGGTCGAAGGCCAGCTGCAGCTCGCCGGCCTCGCTCTCCACCGAGTGCCAGCGCGCGTCGGCGGCGTCGCTGCCGGCCTGCACCAGGGGGGCCAGGTCGGGGCGCACCAGGGCGAGGTAGGCCACCGTGATCACCCGCGTGCGCGGGTCGCGGCCGGCGCGGCCGAAGGTCCGGAGCTGCTCCAGGAAGACCGCGCCGCGCGGCAGGCCAGTCTCCTCGTGAAGCTCCCGCAGGGCGGCCTCCTCCAGGTCCTCGCCCTGGTCCTCGAAGGCGTCGCCCACGTCGAGGAAGCCCCCCGGCAGGGCCCAGCAGCCGCGGAAGGGGTGCCCCTTGCGGCGGATGAGGAGCGCCTTCAGGTCGGCGTCGGTCACGGTGAAGACCACCAGGTCCACGGTCACCGACGGCCGCGGCCAGCTCCTCCGCGCGTACTCGCGCAGGAAGGCGGCCTCCTCCTCGGGCAGCTCTTCGGCGTCGGACATGAGCCGCTCAGGCGGCCGGGGAGGTGTCCGGCAGCGCGTTGGTCAGGAGGCCGGCGGCGATCAGGGCCTCGCGGTCGCCGAGCGCCGGCAGGTTGGGGTTCATCTTGTGGCGCGAGGCCCGCTCGATCCCCCGCGCCGACTCCAGGAGCCCGAGCACCTGCTCGGGGCCTCGCCCGGGGAAGAAGGGCAGGGCCCTCTCGCCCAGGGACTCCCAGTCCGGCCGCTCCTCGCCGAAGAGGGCGGCCTCGCCGCCGCCATCGAGGAAGCGCGACAGGCTCTCGATGGTCCCCAGCTCGGTGTACTCCCCGGTGTCGGGGGACACCCGGCTGTAGGTCCATTCCACGCCGGTGAGCCCGCGCAGCTCGTCCTCGTCGGTGTGCCGATCGCCCCGGGCCCACAGGTCCGGCGTGGGCACCGCGGTCCGGATCGAGCGCGGCACGCCCAGCCCGCGGGCCAGCTGGTAGACCTCGCCCTTGGTCAGCATGGCGATGGGGTTGGTGTCCACCTCGCCGTCGCCGCCCTTCTGGTAGAAGCGCAGCCAGCGGTCCTCGCACTCGTTCCCCGTGCCGTGGCGAATGCCGCCGCCGGTCAGGCGGTTGAAGCCGCGGCCCACCGGCGCGCGCAGGCAGGAGCGCAGCGAGCCCTGCACGGTGGGATCGAACTCCATGCGCGCGAGGACCTCCTTGCGGTCGTAGCCCGCGCGCTGCAGGGCCGCGAGCATCCCCTCCAGGAGGCCCTCGTAGGTCGCGGTGAGCTGCATCTCGATCAGCGCGACCCCGAAGGCCTCGGCGGCCTCCCGCGATCGCGCCAGAGCGGCGGGGTCGCTGTGGATGGCGGTGTGCACGGCGGTCACGCTGGCGGGCCCCAGGGCGCGCGCCAGAAGGCCGAGCATGGCGGCCGAGTCGATCCCACCGGACACGTCGAGCTCGGCGCGCTCGGTGCCGGCCCGATCATGGAAGGCGCGCAGGGCGCGCACGCGGTCCTGGATGAGTCCGTCGACGTCGAGAACGGGCATGTCCACCTCCCAAGCTGCGCCCCGCGGGCGGCATCGAGGTTCCGGGTAGGGTCTGCACGACACTATTACGGCAAGATGGACCCTATTTCGAGTCCTCTCGGCCAGATCCGGTCCCTGATCCGGGCCCGAGGGACTCCACGGGCCCGGGAAGGGCCCGGTCCGGGTCGGTCCCGGGCGCCAGCGGGGCCCCGGCCGGTTACCCTGGGATGAACCCCCAGGAGAACAGCCCGTGAGCCTGCCCATTCGCATCTTCGAGGACCGAGCCGAGGCCGAGCGGACCCTGGCGCGGGAGATCTCCGATCTGATCAGCCGGCGCGCCGCGGCCGGCGCCGGAGCCGTGATCGGCCTGGCCACCGGTCGGACCCCGGTGGGCGTCTACGCCGAGCTCTGCCGCCTGCGCGCCGAGGAGGGGCTGGACTTCTCCCGGGTCGTGACCTTCAACCTGGACGAGCTCGAGGGGGTCGAGCCCGATCACCCCGGATCCTTCGCGCGGCAGATGCGCGAGCAGCTCTTCGATCGGATCAACCTCGAGCCGGGCCATGCGCACGTACCGCGGGGCGACCTCGACCCGGCCATGGCGCCGGAGTACTGCGAGCTGTACGAGCGCCGCATCGCCGACGCGGGGGGCATCGACCTGCAGATCCTGGGCATCGGCGGCAACGGGCACATCGCCTTCAACGAGCCGGGCTCGCGGCGGCGCTCGCGGGCCCGACGCGTGGAGCTCGATCCCGCCACCCGAGCGGGGCTGCGCACGGCCTTCGCTCCCGACGGAGTGCCCCGCTACGCGCTGACCATGGGGGTGGCCAGCATCCTCTCCGCGCGCCGCCTCCGGCTGCTGGCCTTCGGCGAGGCCAAGGCCGCCATCGTGAAGCGGGTGGTCGAGGACCCCGTCGGCCCCGAGCTTCCCGTGACCTTCGTGCGGGGGCACGCCGACGTCGAGCTGCTGCTGGATCCAGCCGCCGCATCCCTCCTGGACGGCGTGGGTGCCAAGATCTGAGGGGCGCGGCGGGCCCGCCGCGCCCGCCGCCGCCGTTCCATCGCGGGAGAGCAGCATGGACAGCAAGCCCGACAAGGTCGCAGCCGACCTGGAGCGCCTCTGCGACGCCCGCCGGCGCGGTCCGGCGGCGACCCTGAAGACCTGGGTCTCGCTCTCCGGTCCGGGCTGGCTGCAGAGCGCCATCACCCTGGGAGGAGGCTCGCTCTCGGCCAGCCTGTACCTGGGCGTCCTGGCCGGCTTCAGCATGCTGTGGCTGCAGCCGCTGGCCATGGCGCTGGGCATCGTCATGCTCTCCGCCATCGCCTACGTGGTGCTGTCCACCGGCGAGCGTCCCTTCGCCGCCATCAACCGCCACGTCAACCCGGTCCTGGGCTGGGGATGGGCCCTGGCGAGCCTGGCGGCCAGCATGGTCTGGTGCCTGCCCCAGTACGCCCTGGCCAACGGGGTGATGCAGCAGAATCTGCTGCCGGGGCTGCTCGGCGAGGAGGGGCCGCTCGGCGACCTCGGCGGCAAGGCCGTCGTCACCGGCCTGGTCCTGGTCCTCACCATCGCCGTCACCTGGGCCTACGGCCGGGGCAGCCGGGGAGTGCGGATCTACGAGCGGACCCTCAAGGTGCTGGTGGCCCTGATCGTCCTGTGCTTCTTCGGCGTGGTCGTCCGCCTGTCCCTGGCCGAGGAGGGCCTCGAGTGGGGCGCGGTGCTCTCCGGCTTCGTGCCGAGCTTCCGGGGCCTGAGCCACCCGGCGGAGACCTTCGCGCCCTTCCTGGACGCGCTGGGCGATCCGGCCCGGGCCTTCTGGTCGAGCCAGCTCATCGCCATGCAGCGCGACGTCATGATCGCCGGCGCCGCCACGGCCGTGGGCATCAACATGACGTTCCTCCTGCCCTACACCCTGCTCTCGCGCGGGTGGAACCGCGAGTTCCGGGGCCTGGCCAGCTTCGACCTCGCGACCGGCATGCTGATCCCGTTCCTCCTGGCGACGAGCTGCGTGGTCATCGCCTCGGCCAGCCGCTTCCACACCGTGCCCGTCCCCGGCCTGGTGTCGGAGCTCTCCGAGGTCGAGGTGGAGCCCCCGGCGCCCAAGCTGGTGGCGGACTACGAGCGGCGCCTGGCGTCCAAGGCGCGGCACGACCTGGGCCCCGAGATCTGGGCCGCCCTGAGCTCGGCCGAGCGCTCCGCGCGGGCCGAGGCCCTGCCCGTGGCCGAGAAGCGCCTCGCCGCCATGCTGGTCAAGCGCGACGCCTTCGACCTGGCCAAGTCGCTGCAGCCCCTGACCGGAGACCTCTTCGCCAACGTGCTCTTCGGGGTGGGCGTCCTGGCCATGGCCCTCTCGACCATCACCATCCTGATGCTGATCTCGGGCTTCGTCGTCGCCGAGATGCTGGGCCTGCCGCCGCAGGGCCGCGCCCTGCGCTGGGGCTCCCTGGTCGCCTGCACGGGCGCCCTGGGCCCCTTCTTCTGGAGCGCCGCCGCGGTCTACCTGGCGGTGCCCACCTCGGTCTTCGGCATGGTCCTCCTGCCCATCGCCTACTGGACCTTCTTCCTGATGATGAACAGCCGGTCGCTCCTGGGCGAGCACCGGCCGGCGGGGGGCTCGCGCGTCCTCTGGAACTCCCTGATGCTGCCGGCCGCGGCCGTCGCCACCCTCGCCAGCCTGTGGAGCGCGTGGTCCAAGGCCGGCCGCTGGGGCCTCCTGGCCCTCGGGCTCTTCCTGGCCCTGGCCGTGGTGGTGCACTTCGTGCGGCCGCCGGAGCGCCGCGTCTCGGGATAGCCCGGGGGCCGCGGCGCCGGTCGGGAACCGGCCTCACAGGCGCCTCCAGGGCCCACCCGGCCCAAGTAATAAAGGAAAGGGCCTTATTCTTGAATAGGGCCGCGCCTTACTCAAGAATCCTCAGCAAGCGGGGAGAGCGGTGAAGCGCGGGCCCACAGGTACCTACGAGACCGTCACCACTGCCGGCGGCGAACCGGTCCGGGCATTCGTACCTCGGCCCCTACCTCCCGATCCGCCCCTGGACTGGAGCGGGCCGCTGCGGGACCAGTCCGATCAGGTCCTGCTGAACCTGGGGCGGCTGGACAGCGTCTCGGCGCTGCTACCTGACGTGGGGCTGTTCCTCTACATGTACGTCCGCAAGGAGGCCGTGTTGTCCTCGCAGATCGAGGGCACCCGGTCGTCCATCTCGGACCTGCTCCTGTTCGAGATCGACGAAGCCCCGGGGGTTCCCATCGACGATGTCCAGGAGGTCTCGAACTACGTTGCGGCCCTGAATCACGGGCTCGATCGCCTTCGCGGTGACTTCCCCCTCTCGAACCGACTCCTGCGCGAGATCCACGCGATCCTGCTCGCGAATGGCCGCGGCTTCGATCGGACACCGGGCGAATTCCGGCGGTCCCAGAATTGGGTGGGTGGTACGCGCCCCGGCAACGCGGTGTACGTTCCTCCGCCGGCCGAGCGCGTACCGGAGCTGATGGGCGAGCTGGAGAAGTTCCTCCACGACCAATCGGATCCAGCTCCGGTCCTCCTCAAGGCCGCCCTGAGCCACGTCCAGTTCGAGTCCATCCACCCCTTCCTGGATGGCAACGGCCGGCTGGGGCGCCTGCTCATTACATTCCTGCTGTGCGCTCAGGGCGTTCTGCGCGAGCCGCTTCTCTATCTGAGCCTGTACTTCAAGCAGCATCGTGAGGAGTACTACGACGCCCTCCAACGCGTTCGGACCGAAGGAGCCTGGGAGGGATGGCTCTCGTTCTTCCTGGAAGGTGTTCAGCAGACTGCCGAGCAGGCCGTTGAGGCGGCCCGGCGGCTGGCGGAGATGTTCAGGGAAGACCGCGAGCGGATCCAGGGTCTGGGCCGACGGGCAGGCTCATCCCTCCGTGTGCACGAGGCCCTCCAACGGCATCCGATCCTGACCATCGCACGCACAGCCGAAGCGACGGGCCTGTCCATCCCGACCGTGACCGCTTCCCTCAAGGCCCTCGAGAGCGCCGACGTGGGTGTCGTGCGCGAGCTCACGGGCAGGCGCCGCAACCGTCTCTTCGGATACGACCGCTACCTGCAGATCCTGAGCGAGGGCACCGAGCCGGAGGGGTAGACGCGGCTGAGTCGAGGCTCCCCGCCTACCGCCGCTTCTTCCTGAGCTCGCGCACCCGCTCCGCCTCCGGCAGTTCGCCGTAGTGGGGATCCAGCGGGTAGCAGCCGCTGATCAGCCCGTTGCGCGGGGCGGTGGTGCAGTCGCTGAAGGTGCGGCAGATGCGGCGGCGGTCGAGGGGGCGGCCCTCGAGGGCGTGGCGGCAGAGCTCGGGGTAGGTGAGCATCATCCGGCCCAGGCCGACGAAGTCGACGTTGCCCTGCCGTAGCTCGCGCTGGGCCACGTGGGGGACCCACTCCTGCAGGTAGGTGTAGCCCGAGCCCACGAGGATCAGGTCGGGGAAGGCGCGCTTGCAGCGGCGGACGGTCTCGACGTGGCGCGCCACGCCGACCAGCGGGTTCTCGGGCGGCTCGTAGCCGTCGCTGGGGGGGTAGGCGGCCGGGCGCAGGAGGTGGGGGGTGTAGTAGGGCGAGCCCAGGCTGACGTTCACCAGGCGGATGTCGAGATCCCGCAGGAGCCGCAGCAGCATCAGGGGCTCGGTGAGGTCGATGCGGGAGGGATCGTCGGGGTCCACGCCGAAGCCGTGCAGGTAGGGCAGGTGGTCCTCGCAGCCGAGGGGCTCTCCCACGCCGGTGTCGGGATGGACGGAGAAGGGGAAGAGGTCGCCGGCGGAGATGCGCACGCCGATCTCGAGGCCCGGACAGGCGGCGCGCACCTCCTCGATCAGGCGCCGCAGGAAGCGCGTGCGGTTCTCGAAGCTGCCGCCGTAGGGCCCCTCGCGGAAGCGCGCGCCCAGGAGCTCGTGCACCAGGTAGCCGTGGCAGGACTTCAGGTCCACGAAGTCGAAGCCGCACTCGCGCGCCAGCTTCGCCGCGCGCACGTAGCTCTCGCCGATCCCCTCGAGCTCGGAATCGGTCAACTCCCGCAGGCCGTGCTGGGGAGCGAAGCGCCCATCGAGCACGGGGTGATGGCTGGCGACCCGAGGGGCGGGACCGCGCGCGTCCGGCCGCGCCCAGCGGCCGGAGTGGGTGAGCTGCAGGCCGAGGTACAGGCGCTCGGGATCCCCCCCGGCCTCGCGGTGCCCGGCGAACACCTCCTCCCGCAGGGCCGCCAGTCCGCCGGCGGAATCGGCCGCGGGCTCGAGATAGAGCTGGTTGGGGTTGGCCCGCCCGTCGCGCTGCACGGCGAAGGCCTCGCCGCCCCAGATGAGCTGCGCGCCGCTGCGGCCGAAGTTGCGCCAGCGCCGCAGGGTGTGCTCGGTGGGCAGCCCGTCCTCGGTCCCGTCCCAGCCCTCCATGGGGTGGGCGCAGAAGCGGTTGGTCAGGGTGCGCCCGCCGAGCTCGATCGGCCGGCCCAGGGGTCCGTCGGCGCCCTCGAGCTCGAGGTCGCAGTCCATGGCCGGATCGATCGAGCGGAGCTCCGCTCGGAAGTCCTCCACCTGGCGGTGCCGTCCGGGGCCGGGGTAGCGCATGTTCCCCTCAACGCACGGGTGCCGGCCAGTGCTCGGAGGGGGTGCGCGCCGTCGAGAGGAGGGCGCGGGCGCGCTCGATCCGCTCGGGGTGCTCGGCGGCGAGGTCCCGCACCTCGCCCGGATCCCGGGAGAGGTCGTAGAGCTCGAGCGGAGCGTCCGGCGCCTTGCGCACCACCTTCCAGTCGCCCATGCGCAGGGCCTGGGAGAAGCCGCGCTCGTGGAACTCCCAGTAGAGGTGCTCGTGAGCGGGCTGCTCGCGGCCCTCGAGGGCGGGCACGAAGGAGATGCCGTCGAGATCGGGCGGCGCGGAGACTCCCGCCAGCTCGGCGGCGGTGGGCAGGAGGTCCCAGAAGGCCAGGGGCGCCTCGCAGACCGCCCCGGCCGGAACGCGCCCGGGCATGCGGGCGATGGTGGGCACGCGGATGCCGCCGTCGTGCAAGGAGCGCTTGTAGCCGCGTAGGGGTCCGGAGCTCTCGAAGAAGTCCGGTCGGGCGCCGCCCTCCCGGTGGGTGCCGTTGTCGCTCGAGAAGAGGACCAGGGTGCGCTCGTCGATCCCGAGCTCGACCAGGAGGTCCAGCACGCGCCCCACGTCGCGGTCCAGGCGGGTGATCATGGCCGCGTGGGCCTTCTGGGGCTCGGGCCAGTCGCGATCGGCGTAGGGGCCGAGGTCGGGGACCTCCATCCCGTTGCCCTCGGCCGCCCCGCGCTCGTTGTTGGCGTGGGGGATGGTGTAGGCGAGGTAGAGGAAGAAGGGCCGCTTCGCGCTCTCGCGCAGGAAGCGCAGGGCCTCGGCGGTGAAGAGGTCGTGGGAGTACTTCGCGCGCTCGCTGGCCACCCCGCCCTCGGAGACGTTTCCCTCCAGCGGCTCCTTCTCGCCGCCCCGCCAGAGGTAGTTGGGGTAGTAGTCGTGGGCGTGGCGCTGGTTCAGGTAACCGTAGAAGCGATCGAAGCCCTGCTCCGGCGGCACCCCGGTGGTCTCCGGCTCGCCGAGCCCCCACTTGCCCACGAGCGCCGTCTGGTAGCCGGCGTCCCGCAGGACCTCGGCCACGGTGACGTCCTCCGGCTCGAGGGGCACCCGCGCGTTGCCGCGCACGCGGGCGTGCCCGGTGTGCAGTCCGGTCATCAGGCAGGCGCGGGAGGGAGCGCACACCGTGCTGCCGGCGTAGAAGTGCGTGAAGCGCAGGCCCTCCTCGGCCATGCGGTCGAGGTTGGGGGTCTGGATGCGCTCCTGTCCGAAGCAGCCGAGGTCTCCCCAGCCCAGGTCGTCGGCCAGGATGAAGACGATGTTGGGCGGCTCGGCCGGCGCCTCCTTCTGGAGGGGGGCGGGGGCGAGGGCGAGGTGGATGGCGAGCCAGAGGAGCATGTCGTCTCCATGCGAATTGTTGCGGGGGGGCGCCGGGCTGCGGCCATCCTACGGCCCTTGCCGGTCAGGCGGCACCTGCTAAGGTTGGCTCTTCCCTTCGCGGCCCATCGGGAGACGAGTCATGAGCCAACTGCACCGTCGCCAGCTCCTCCGGGGAACTCTCGCCGCCGGCGCCGGCGCCTTCCTGGCGCCCCGCGTCATGCCCCGACCGCACTCCCGACCGATCGGCGCGGGGGGCGATGTCCGGATGGGCGTGGTCGGGCTGCGCAGCCGCGGCAACGGTCTGATGCAGGAGTTCCACAAGCTCGAGGGGGTGCGCGTGGTCGCCCTGTGCGACGTGGACGGCGGGATCCTCGGCCAGCGGGCCGCCTGGATCGAGGAGCAGGGGGGCCAGGCGGCGACCTTCGCGGACTTCCGGGAGATGCTCGAGAAGGCGGAGATCGACGCGGTGGCCATCGCCACGCCCAACCACTGGCACTCGCTGATGACGGTGTGGGCCTGCCAGGCGGGGCTCGACGTCTACTGCGAGAAGCCCGTCTCCCACAACGTCTGGGAGGGGCGCAAGGCGGTCGAGGCGGCGAAGCGCTACGGGCGGATCGTGGCCACCGGGACCCAGAGCCGCTCGGCCCCCCGCATCCGCCAGGCCATCCAGCACATCCACGAGGGCAAGCTCGGCGCGGTGCAGGTGGCGACCGGCCTCTGCTACAAGTCGCGCCCCTCGATCGGCCTCTCGAACGGCCCCCAGCCGATCCCCGACGGGATCGACTACGACCTCTGGTGCGGCCCGGCCGACCTCTTGCCGCTGCGGCGCGCCAGGCTGCACTACGACTGGCACTGGGTGTGGTCCACCGGCAACGGCGACATCGGCAACCAGGGCATCCACCAGATGGACGTCGCACGCTGGGCCCTGGGGCAGGCGGGGCTCTCCCGCAGGGTCACGAGCATGGGCGGCCGCTTCGGCTACGTGGACGACGGCCAGACCCCCAACACCCAGGTGGTGGTCCACGACTTCGAGGACGGCCCCCCGCTGATCTTCGAGGTGCGCGGCCTCTACGCCGACAACGAGAACGCGGAGACGGAGGGCTACCGCGGCATCAAGATCGGCAACGTCATCGACTGCGAGGGCGGGCAGGTGCGGATGGACGGGAGCCGGGCCGCGCTCTACGACCCCGAGGGCAACCACCAGATGGACTTCGACGGCCTCGGCTTCGAGGTCGGCTCGCACTTCCAGAACTTCATCGACTGCCTGCGCAGCCGCAAGGCCGAGGAGCTGAGCTCGGACATCCGCGAGGGCCACGTCTCCAGCGCCCTCTGCCACCTGGGCAACATCTCGCACCTCCTGGGGCGGACCGTGGACGGCGAGGCGCTCGGGGCCAGCCTGGAGGAGTGCATCCTGCCCGCCGGACCCATCGAGCGCCTCCTCGAGCACCTGGCCGAGCGCGGCGTGGACCTGGCGGAGTACCCCCCGGTGGCGGGCCTGTCGCTCGAGGTGGACCCGGCGAGGGAGCGCTTCATCGACCAGCCCATGGCCGACATGCTGCTCTCGCGCAACTACCGCGAGCCCTTCGCGGTACCGGACGAGGTCTGAGGCGGGCGGGGCGATCGGCCCGCCTTCCCGGGCGAATCCCCGCAACCGGGCGGGATCCCGCGAGTCCCCGGGCGGGTGGAGGGTTGCGGACGGGCAAACCGTTATGGCCGCGCGCCCACAGGATCCGCCCCCCGCGCCCGCGACGAGGCGCGACCCGGGCGAGGAGCGAGCGCCTCAGCGCCCTGACCAGGCGCCGTACACCGCCTCCACCCGGCCCTCCTCGGGACCGCCCGGGTGCACGAAGACGGCGTAGCGCAGGCGCAGCGTCTCGCCCTTCGCCAGCACCAGGTCGCCCGTGCCCGCGGGCTTCCTCTCGAAGTCGTGGATCCCGAAGGGATTGGCCGCCACCAGGCCGTAGTCGCGGGCGTGCCACCAGGTGGGGTGCCGCGGGTTCCCGGGGTGATCGAAGAGGGCCACGCCCAGCTCCCGACCCCCGACCGGCCCGGAGTAGTCCACCCACGCCGCGCGCTTCCCCCAGACCTCCTTGCCCTCGACCCCGGTGCTCATGAGGGCCTTGCCCGCGGCCACCTCGCCCTGCAGCCGCAGCGCAGGGGTCAGGCGCAGGGCCATGCTGCCCTCCTTGGTGTCGCCAAAGCGGAGCTCGCCGCCCGACGCGCGGATGGCGATCTCGTGCTCGAAGAAGCGCGCCCCGTCCAGGGCGTAGAGCCGGAAGCGGCGCTCGTCGGTGCAGACCACCCCTCCCTCGGGATCGAGCCACTCGTGGGTCGCGAGGAAGGCGCCGAAGACCGGACCCTCCACGACCTCGCGGATCTCCACCAGCCGGATCCGGGCCGGCTCGATCCCGCCGTGCCAGAAATCGAAGCCGTTGACGTCGCCGTGGGTGAACCACATCCCGCGGTGGTGGGGGTGGTCGTGCGCCTCGCCCTTCACCTCCTCCGACATGGGCCAGTGCCGGGTGAGGCTCTCTCCGCGGGGGCCCAGCACCGGATGGAAGAAGGGGCGGTGACCGTCGCGGAAGCGGTACTCGGTGACCAGGCTGCTCCCGACGCAGATCGAGACCGACTCCTCGCCCACCGCGATCCGGACGCCGTCCGCGGGGAGCTCGTCGGTGTCGAGCGGCTCGCCGGGGCGGAAGTCGACGGGCGCGTCCGGCGGGGCGGTGCTCGCGAAGAGACAGCGCTCGGCGGAGATGCGCTGGGCGACGACGCGCCCGCGGGTGGGGCTCTCCAGCCAGACCGGCTCGTCCAGGGGGCCCGCCGGCACCGCGAGCTCGTGGAGGTACTCCACCGGCACCTCCGGGGGCTCGACGCCCTCGGCCGGAGCGGGTTCGGACTGGCCCAGGGCGAGCGCGGGGATCAGGCAGATGAGCGGGCTCGCCGCGGCGCGAAGACAGCGCATGGGATCTCCTCGTTTCGGTACTACTCGACGGTCGCCCGCCGGGAGACGCGCTCGCAGTAGGGCAGGGCGGCGCCGCCCTCGAGCCCCAGCCGTTCGTTGATGGCGCGCAGGTGGTGGTCGATGCCGATCACCGCGCCCGGGCGGAAGCCCGGGATGGCCACGACCTGGGCCAGCACGCCTCCGAGGGTGCGGTGCGCGATGCCCCGCGACAGCCAGACCAGGTCGCCCGGGAGCAAGGGCTCCTCCCGCAGGAGTCCGGGGGCCTCGCGCCGGCGGATTCCCGCCGGCCGCTCGATCCTCTCGACGCGCTCCGAGCTGATCAGGCGCGCGCCCTCGGGCGCCTCCTCCACCAGGTAGAGCTCGTCGAAGCCGTCCCGGTCGGGGTGGTAGTGGGTGGGGGAGTCGGCCATGCGCACCCGGTGGGCGTTCAGGCCCTGCAGGACGTAGGGGCCGCTCTCCGAGTCCCAGGCGAGGAGGCGGCGGCGCAGGACCGGGCCCTCGCCGGCGCACCCGCCGGGCGCGTCGCGGATCGCCGGATCCCGGGCCGGTCGGATGAAGGTGGGGAGGTTCGCCGGGAGCGCCACCGGCACGTCGAAGACCGCCAGGTCGACCTCGCCCTGGAGCTCCAGCCCCTCGCCCGGCCGCAGGAGCAGGGCATCGCCCCTCTCGATCTCCACCGGCGCCGCGCGCGGGCCCGAGAGGGAGGCGCTCGCCCGGCCGCGGTGCGCGAAGGCCACGCGGGAGCCGGGGGCCGGGGCCAGCCCGCTCGGGCTCGAGAGCCAGTCCAGGGAGTAGCCCGGGTGCCGGCCCGCGAGCTCCGCGCGCACGGAGGCTAGGCCCTCGGGGTCGGCGTCCTGCCGGCCGAGGTGGGCGATCAAGGCTCGCGCCATCCCGGCCATCCTAGCGGGGCTCCACCTCCGCCCGCCCAGGCATGCTGCAGATCCGCCTCGGGGCGCCTGCTCCGCAGGCGCCGCCTCGGCCCGGGGCCGGACGAGCCAGGGGGGCCGGGGCAGGCCGGTGATCGCGCCGCGCGCTCCTGCGCGCGGCTGCGCCACATGCTCGCTGCGCTCGCGTGGCGCGGACGGGGCCAGCGCTCGCCTCCCGGCGAGCGCTGGAGGCCTTGGGCGCCGGACTTGACGCATTCGCCCGCGCAACGGACGCCCAAGACCTCTAGCGGGCGCCGCAGGGGATCAGCGCGGCTCGCCCAGCAGCTCGATCTCGCGGATCTGGACGCGGCCCTCGGCCCCGCCGCGGGCCTCGAGGACCAGCTTCCCCCGCCTCGGCCCGGCCGCCCCGCGCAGGTCGGCCTCCTGGCGGCCGTTGAGGTTGACGGCGATCCTCGAGCCGTAGGCCATGATCGCCAGCTCGTTCCACTCCCCCTCCTTCAGGCGTTCCGAACAGGCGGCGAGGTCGAACCTCCAGCACGCCGGCGTGCGCTGTAGTCCGGGGACCGGCTCGATGAAGCCGTCGGCATCGGTCGCGCCCTCGCCGAGGGAGCGGAAGGCGAGGCCCAGGCGCGCGCCCTCCTCCCGGAAGACGAGGCGCAGGCTGAAGTCGTCCAGCTCGCGCTCGGAGACGAGCGGCGCGCCCCCGGCTCCGGTGCGGCCGACCAGCGCGCCCTCCTCGACCGACCAGGCGTCGGCTCGCCCGCTCGAGAATCCCCCCGTCGTGCTCCCGTCGAAGAGGGGCAGCCAGGAGCGGGTGCCCAGGTCGCGCAGCTTCAGGCCGCCCCAGCGCACGCGAGTATCCTGGCCGCTGTGCACCTGCAGGGCGAAGGCGCCCTCCATGTCCAGGTGGTCGAGGTAGTCGGCGGTGGGGATGCCGTTCACCCAGACGCGGATCCACGGGCCCAGGCACTCGATCCGGTAGTGGTTCCACTCGCCAAAGCGGAAGGCCGCGCGGCCGGCCTCGTTGTCCGCCAGGTTGTCCAGCCATCCGCGGCGCCCCTCGTCGTACAGGCCGCCGGACCAGGCCCTCTCCGAGGAGTCGATCTCGATCTGGTAGCCGAAGAGGCGACCGGTGTCGCGGATGTGGCTGCGGATCTGGATGCCGGAGTTGCCGCGCGCCTCGGGCCGCACGTCCACGTCGAGCATGAAGTCGCCGTAGCTCTTCTCGCTGACCAGGAAGCTGTGGCCGCCTCCGCCGGTCTCCCCCAGGATGCCGTCGGCCTCGGGCAGGTAGCGCGCGTCGCCGATGGCCTTCCAGCCCGCCAGGCTGGCTCCGTCGTAGAGGGCGATCGCCTCCCCCGGCAGGGCGCCGAGGTCCCGGACGCGGATGTCGCGGAACCAGACCTCGCTGCCGTGGTCCTGCAGCCCGATGAGCCCGGGCCGCGGCCCGGCGAAGCCCTCCACCTCGGCAAACTTGCTCCTCGCGACCCGCTCCAGCCAGTCCTCGCTGCCCCAGCGGCAGGAGAGGAGCCGGACCCCGTTGAGCCAGTGCTCAAGCCGCTCGCCGCGGACCGCGATCCGGGCGCGATTGAACTCCCCGGCGGGTCGGGCGGCTCCGACCTGCGGCGGGTAGACGGCGTAGAGCGCGCCCGTCGAGCCCGCTGAGGTGGCGGAGCGGCCGTGGGCCGCGTCGTCCTGAAGCTGGTACTCGGGGCCCAGCATGGAGCGCCCCTCCGGGTCGATGCCCGCCCGGTACTTGATGCCGCTGTTACCGCGCTCGGCGAGCTTCCACTGGAGCTCGAGCTCGAAGTCCTGGAAGCTCCGCTCGGCCACGATGTCTCCGCTGCTCGGCCCGGGGACGCGGTGCAGGCAGCCCTCCTCGACGCGCCACCCGCGCTCCGGGAAGCGGTCGAGGCCCAGGCCCCGCCACCCGTCGGCGCTCTCCCCGTCGAAGAGCAGCTCCCAGCCGGCCTGCCGCTCGAGCGCGTGCAGGCCGACGACCGGCGCGGCCTCCTCCTGCTCGAGGGACGGCGCGGTGGGGGCGCAGAGAAGCAGCAGGATCGGTATCTCGAGCATGGATCGGCTCCTCGCCGGGTCGGCTGGGTGGGGCGCTTCGCGCCGAGGTCGCACCAGCATACCCGCCGCCGGGCGGGAAGGCCTCGCGGAGCTCCCATCCACCGGGCCCCACCGCCCGGGGACTGCCCCACCCCCCGGGCGGTTGCGGCCCATCCCCGGGTATCCGCCCGCCGGCGACGGGCGCCCTCGCAAGGGAGCGGGCGGCCGATGCCGCGCATCGACCGCCCGCCGTTCGTGCCGGTAAGGACTCCGGCCCTCAGCGATCGATCACCGGTAGGTGACCTCGACCGCGTCCGAGAGGTCCGTCGTCGGAACGCTCATCGGGTCGCGGGTCCAGCCCTGGAACTGGACCACCATGCCCACGGCGTGGTCGACGCCCGCAGGATCGTTGATCCGCAGGGTCATCGAGCCGGTGCAGGCGGCTCCGCCCACGTTGCCGGTCGAGACCGGCGGGGTGCGCTTCAGCGGAGGCTTGATGCAGAGGGTGCCGCTGCTGAAGGGGGCGATGGCCGTCCGGGTGTAGCCGTAGAAGATGATGCCCGGCTTGTCGCTCTCGGTGGTGCTGACGATCGCGTCGTAGTCGTTGGCGCCGCTCACCGGGCAGTCGGCCGGGTTCGAGGTCGAGATCATGGCCAGGCAGCCGCTCGAGCTCGGGCACTGCATGAATCCGCAGGCCGTGAGGGTGCTGGCGTCGGTGTAGGTGCAGTAGACCACCGGCGAAGCGCACTGGCCGATGCAGATGCAGGGGACCACCGGGTTGTTGCAGGGGCTGTTGGCCGCCCCGGGGGTGCGCGGCTCGGCCAGGTTGACGACGTCGTCGTAGTCGAGCCAGTCGCCGCACCAGGGGTTGGGGAAGTCGTCCCCGCGGAAGATCCCGGCCGGGAAGTAGGAGCCGTCGGGGCCCAGGGTGTTGGCCTCGGCGCCGTCGTAGACGCGGTCGCCGCCGCCGCCGTCGGTCATGGCGCAGGTCTCCAGGATGGTGTCCACCACGCACCGCAGGGTGGTGATGCCGTCGTCCTCGGGATCGACGTCCGATCCGACCATCGCGACGATGGCAGCCGGGTCGCTGTGCTGCACGAGATAGAAGGTCTCGGTGCCGTTCTCGATCGTGTTGCTGGTTCCGGTCACCAGGTTGACGTTGGCCACCGCGGTGTCACCAGCCACGAAGTAGCCGGAGGCGGGGATGGTCAGCCCGGTGAGGTCCCAGGCCCGGTCCAGGGTGCCCGCCACGGAGCCGTCGCCCTCCACGATCAGGATCAGGTAGTTGTCCAGGGGCATGTTCGGGGGGCCGACGAGCTCGACGTACTCCTGATCATCGGTGCCGGTGTGGCTGGCGTAGATCTCGTTGATGTGGAGGTAGCCGTCGATCGGGTCGCAGGCGTCGCCCAGGCCGTCGCCGTCGGTGTCCTCCTGGCCCTGGTTGGGGGTCGCCGGGCAGTTGTCGAGGGGATCCGGCCAGCCGTCGCCTTCCATGTCGCCGGGGACGCCCATGCCGTGCTCGGCGTCGGAGGCGTACTCCTCGTGGAACCAGGCGTCGAAGCTGCAGGAGCTGTAGCTGACGCCGCCGCGGAAGTTGGACTCGCCTACGGTGTTGTATTCGTAGATACCGTCGCCGTCACCGTCGACCGGGATGCCCGGCGGCAGGGGGTCGATCCCCAGGGTGGCCGGGTCGAAGCCGGCGGGGCCGAAGGGCATGACCCACCCGGTGTCGGAGGAGGCCATGGCGAGGGTGGGGCCCGGGTCCATGGCGGCGGTGGCGGTGCCCGAGACCTGGCTGAACTCCAGGATGGGCACGACCGGGAGGTCGGAGTCGAAGGTGCCGCCGTCGGCGTGCTTCAGGTAGATCGTCATCGTGCCCGGGGTCTGGGCCACGGTGGGCGAGAGGTGGACGTCGACGACCCACTCCTCGATGGCCGTCCCGCCGTTGAAGCTGACCTCGATCGGCTCGCAGGAGGTCAGGCTCAGGGCCACGATCTCGATCGGAACCGTGTCCGATCCGCCGATGTCCATGGGCAGCGAGTCCGCCAGCCGCTCGTAGATGGTGTCGGTGGAGCCCAGCGCGCCGGCCGGGACCGTGTCGAGGGGGCTGCCCTGAAGGACCACCACCCCGTCGAAGGGATCCGATCCCGGGCCGAAGAAGTCGGCCGGAAGCGGGGTGGTGCCGAAGTCGATCTCGGTGGTCAACAGCTCGCGGGGCGGGAGGGTCTGCCAGCCGTCGTTCCCCTGCTGAATGACTACCTGCTGTGCGGAGGCGAGGGTCGCCGATGCGACGACGAGACCCGCGACCACACCCAGGAATCTGGTGTGCTTCATCAAAAGTTTCTCCTGAATCGCAAATGCCAGCGAAGCTTGGAATCCGGCTACAAGCTAGCAAATGGGAAGTGGGCGGCGGCCCCGACCCCCGCATTTCCGGGGACCGGTGGACGCCGGGCGCGGATGGCGACCCCTGGGGGCCGGCCCGACTACCAGCGGCCGGCCCGCGACACCGCCCGGGCGGCCTCCAGCTCGCCGTTCCGCGGGCTGCACTCCAGCCCCACCAGCCCCCGGTAGCCCAGGTCGTGGGCCTCCTTCAGGACCCGCGGGTAGTGGATCTCGCCCGTGCCCGGCTCGTTGCGGCCGGGGTGGTCGGCGAGCTGCAGGTAGCCCACCTGGTCGAAGCCCTCGCGCAGCCGACCGCACAGATCCCCCTCGCTGATCTGCATGTGGTAGAGGTCCCAGTTGAGCTTCACGTGGGTGGAGCCCACCTCGCGGCAGATGTGAACCGCCTCGGGCGAGCCGTACAGGCAGTGGCCCTTGTGGTCCACGCGGATGTTCATGGGCTCGAGGATCAGGGTCACGTCCTCGGCCTCGGCGATGGGGGCGGCGCGCTTCAGGCCCGCGATGATGTGCTCGTGCATCTGGGCCTGGGTCATCCCCGGCTGGTCGTTGCCGCCCACCACGGTCATCAGCTTCGCGCCCACGCGGTGGGCCGCCTGGCAGCCCTCCTCGATGGCGCGCACGAAGTCGTCGTGGTTCTTGGGGTCGTTCATGCCCGGCACGAAGCCCCAGGCGGTGAACTGGGCCACCTCGACCCCCAGCTCCTCGCACAGCTCGCGAGTCTCGTCCAGGGGCTTGCCCTTCCAGGGCCAGAACTCGATGCCCGGGAAGCCCAGGGCGGCCGCCTGGCGGATGCGGTCGAGGAAGGGCAGCTTCCGCCACCACATCTCGACGTTGACGGCGAAGCGGGTGATGGGCGTGCGGCCGAGCTGGGAGAGGTCCTCGGACTCCTGCATGTGAGTGGCGGTGCAGGCGGCCAGGCTGCCGCCCAGGAAGCTGCGGCGGTTGAACTCGGTCATGGCGCGGGCTCCAGAAGGGGAGGGGGAGGGCGAGGGGGGATTCTACCCTCAGCCGCCCTCGGCTTCCCGCCCCAGCTCCTCGCGGACCCGCTCGAGCAGGCTCTTGGTCAGGCGGATGCCCTCCTCTTCGGAGCGCGCGCCGCCCTCGTACTCGATGCCCACGTGGCCGCGGTAGCCGGCGTCCAGCACGATCTTCATCATGCGCCGGTAGTCGGTGCGGGTCTCGTTGCCCTCCTCGTCGAACTCGTGCGACTTGGCGCTGACCGCCTTGGCGAAGGGCATCAACTCGGCCACCCCCTGGTAGCGGTCGTACCACTCGTCGCCGCGGATGCGGAAGTTGCCGAAGTCGGGCAGGGTGCCCACGCGCGGGTGGTCGGCGGCCCGCATGACGCCCGCCAGCCAGGCGCCGTCGGAGGAGTGGCCGCCGTGGTTCTCGACCAGCACGTTCAGAGCGAAGCCGTCCGCGAACTCGGCCAGCTTGCGCAGGGAGTTGGCCGCCCGCGCGGCCTGCTCCTCGGGCTCGCCCGATCCGCCCGCGTTGACGCGGATCGAGTGGCAGCCCAGCAGGTGCGCCGCCTCGACCCAGCGGTGGTGGTTCTCGATCGCCCGGGCGCGCTTCTGCGAGTCGGCGTCCGCGAGCTGGCCCTCGCCGTCGATCATGATCAGCAGGCTCCGCACCCCGGCGTCGTCGGCGCGCTGCTTCATCTCCGCCAGGTACTCGCGGTCCTCCGCCTTGTCCTTGAAGAAGGAGTTGACGTACTCGACCGCCTCGATGCCGTAGTCGTTCATCGCCCGGGGGGCGAAGTCGAGGTTCTGCATGCGGCCGGCGGCCAGGGTTCGGTGCAGGGACCACTGCGCCAGGGAGATGCGGAAGAGGGGATCCGGCTCCCCCTCCTGGGCCGCGGAGCCCTGGCTGGCGCAGGCCGGCCCGAGGGCGGAGAGGGCGCCCAGGTAGCCCGCGGCCGCCAGGAATTCCCGGCGGGTGGTGGGACGGTTCATGTGGGACTCCTCGCTTCGTTGGGTGACTCGAGTCGTGCGGGGCCGGGGCGGGCTAGGGCCTGCGCGCCGACCAGCGTATGTCTTCGTCCAGGATCCGGAAGTAGGCGCCGAAGCTGCCGCTGTGGTTCGAGACCTCGAGCAGGACCCGGTTCCAGCCCTCCTCCAGGCGCAGCCGGCCGAGGTGCTGCAGCGGATCGGCGGCGTGGCGCTCCGCGTCCTCGAGGATCCGCTCCCCGTTCACCCACAGCCGGCAGCCGTCGTCGGTGCCCAGGGTGTAGTCCACCCATCCCGCGGCCTCGCCGCAAAGCCAGGTCTGGGCGTAGGCGACCGAGTCCGGGGCGAGGTCCCGGTCGGGCCCGAAGCGGCGCAGGTCGAGGTAGCCGTCCGCGCCCGTTTGGACCTCGCCCCACCGCAGCGGCTGGTCCCCCTTGCCCGGCCAGGAGGCGTCCGGCTCGAACGGTCCCTCGGGGTCGAAGCCGCCCTCGATCGAGCCGGCCGGCTCGGGAGCGGGGAGGTAGCCCAGCACCATCCAATCCTCGACGAAGCGCCGGCCCAGGAGCTCGTTCAGCTCGGGCCCGTACTGGCCGGCGCGGTCCGCGGGGATCCCCTCGACGAGCTGCCTCAGGAGGGGGACGATGCTCTGCTCCACGCAGGCGCGGCGGGCCCGCAGGAGGGCGATGTCCACGTAGGGATCCTCGATCGGGCCGGGGGCCCTGCGGCGCTGGTTCCAGGCGCGGTCCACGAAGTCCGCCAGCTCCGGCGAGGCGATCCTCTCCGCCGAGCGCGCCGCCGCCAGCACCGCGTCGCGATCGGGCGAGAGCAGGGCGAAGGAGACGTAGCTCGCGGCCCCCTCGCCCCCGACCTCGCCCGCGGCGAGCAGCAGCAGGGCCTTCTCCGAGGGGAGCAGGGAGGCCTCGATCCTCAGCCAGCCGTTGAGGCCCAGCGCGCCGCGGCCGGCCTCCAGGGCCTGGTCCCAGGGGGAGGTCCAGGCGCCGTCGCCGTCCACGTCGATCCACACCGGGTTGAGCACCGCCAGCGGGCGCGCCGGCCGGCGACCCCCCACGACGATCGGATCCAGGGGATCGTCGCCCTCGACGATCAGCGAGATCCAGGAGTCGTGCCCCAGCCCCACCTGGAAGGTGCGATCCATCCGCAGAGGCTCGCGCGAATCGGGCACCGCGATCTCGCCGGCCACGGTCCCGTTGACGATGAACAGCACCCGGTCGCAGTCGATCCAGGAGGCGGCCTGGACGCGCACCCGCAGGTCGACCAGGTTGTCGGTGTCGGTCAGCTCGCTGCCCATGGGCTCGTCGTTCACCCAGCACTCGACGAAGGGCCCGAAGGTGGTGAAGACGCGCTTGGCGCGCAGGGCCTCCACCGCCTGAACCGGGTCGATCGCGCCCGGCTCGGCGGCCGGGCAGGCGACGAAGTTGCGCGGGTAGCCGGCGAAGCGGTAGAGGACCGTATGGCTGTCGGAGTTGCCCACCGCCGCGAACCGGCGGCCGCGGTTCAGCATGTGGAACCAGTCCCGCAGCACGCAGTGCACGCTGGAGCCGCGCTTCACCTCGTCCACGTCCGTGTCGTAGTAGCCCCAGCCCTCGTTGCTGTTGAAGACCTCCAGGGAGTCGAAGTCCCAGGAGAAGCGCGGGTCCTCGCACCGCCCGGTGACCGGATCCAGGCGGGTCTGGCTCAGGTAGTCCGACCAGCTCCGGCGGGGGTGGTTGAGCTGCACCACCGGCACGACGCCGAAGCGGTTCTCGCTGGCGCGGATGAGGCGGAAGATCTCGTTCGCGTCCGCGAGCGTGTGGTCCGGAACGACGCCCTCGGGCTCCATGGGGAAGGCGTTGAAGTGCCCCAGGGGGGTGGAGACCTCGTTCCCGGTCACGGCCGTGACGCGCTCGCCGGCCTCCAGCTCGTCCAGGGTGGGCTGGTAGTCGGTGTGGTGGTTGTGGTCGGTGGCCACCGCGAGCTCCAGCCCCTCTCCGATCATGCAGATGACGCGCTCCTTCAGGTTGGCGTCGCCGTGACCCGAGAAGGTGCGCGTGTGCAGGTGGAAGTCGGCGCTGATCCAGCCCGCGGTGTCCACCTCGTGGACCAACTCGGCGCGCCAGGCGACCTCCTCGCCCTCCGCGAAGTCGAGCTCCGCCGACGCGCGGCTCCACTCGATCCCGCGCGTGGCGTAGACGACCCAGCTCCCCACCGGGACCCGGATCGCGCCGCGGCCGGCGAGCGAGTAGACCACGTTGCGGCGCACCGCCAGCTCGTCGGGCGCGGCGTGCGCCAGCGGGAACAGCTTGGGGGCGCGGCCCTCCTGGTCCACGAAGGTCAGCCGGCCGGGCATGGGCTCGCCCGCCTCGTCGACGATCTCGAAGCGCAGCACCCCGCAGGGGACCAGGGGTCCGGCCAGGTCCACGGGCTCCTGGGCGGTGGGGGGCGGGATGAGGGCGAGGAGGAGGGCGGCGATCGGCATGGGGACGGGGGCTCCTGGGGGCGCGGGAGTCGGGGGGCTTGGGCCGGGCCAGTCTACTCCAAACGGGATGCCAGGAGGGTTCAAGTCGGCCGGCTCCGGGGGCCGAAGACCGATCCGGAGGCGCCCCCTCCGCGGGATGGTCCCGCGGGTCGGCGGGGACGGTCAGGCATGCTCGAGATCACCCGCGAGATCCTCACCGAGATCAGGAGCCTCGAGCCCTTCCCCGAGGTTGCGATCAAGGCCATGCAGATCGCCTCCCGGGAGGACGCCGCGCCCGAGGAGCTGATCGAGGTGATCGAGGTCGATGCCGGCCTGGTGGGCAAGGTGCTCAAGCTGTGCAACTCGGCCTACTACGGCTTCCAGCGCGAGATCGCCTCGATCCGCGAGGCGGGCAACCTGCTGGGCGTGAGGACCCTGGTCAACCTGGTGACCACCTTCTCCTCCAACCGCTACTTCCGGGACTACGGCCGCTCCTCGAGCGAGTCGCGCCGGACGCTGTGGGAGCGCTCGGTGGCCACCGCCATGGCGGCCCGGTTGGTGGCCAGCCTCAAGCACGAGGTGGACGCCGACCGCGCCTACACCGCGGGCCTGCTCCAGAACGTCGGCCACGTGGTCCTGGACCGCTTCCTCTCGAGCGAGCAGGACGAGATCCGCCACGAGGTGGCGGCCGGCCTGCCCCTCCTGCAGGCCGAGAAGAGCGTCCTGGGGCTGCACCACGCCGAGCTGGGCGCGCGCCTGACCATGACCTGGAACCTGCCCCCGGTGCTGGTCAACTCCATCCGCTACCACCACCAGCCGGACTACGCCCAGGGCGACCCCGCCCTGGCGGGCGTGATGCACCTCGCCGAGACCGTCACCTGGGCGGTCGGCTACGGCGAGGGCACGGGCGAGACCACCTACGGCGTCTCCGGCAGCGCGGTGGACATGGTGGGGCTCAACCGGCAGAACTTCGACGTCCTCAAGCGCCTCCTCCAGCGCGAGATCACGAAGGCCGAGGAGCTGGTGGCGGCCTGAGGCTCGGCCCCGCCGGGGCACGGCAGTTGCAGGCTGCAGGCGGCACGGCTGCCCTCCGAGCCTGGCTCGAGGGGAGCCGGCGCCGCGCGCGTGAGCGAGCGCTATCGCTCACCCATTGCCCGGAGGGAGAACATGATCGGCGCGATCCCCACCGCGAAGCCCTCGAATGGCCGGCCGGCGAGCCTCCGCGCGGGCCTGCTGGTCCTCGCTGTCCTGGCCCTGCTGCACGGTGCGCCTCCGGCGGCCCAGGGCGGCACCACCACGAGGGTCAACGTGAGCTCGTCGGGCAAGCAGTGCTACGGCTCGACCATGTTCAACACGATCTCCGCGGACGGTCGCTACGTGGCCCTCAGCACCTCCGGCAAGCTCGTGCCCTGGGACACCAACGCGAAGTTCGACGTCTACGTGCACGACCGCCACACGGGCGAGACCACCCGCGTGAGCGTCCACTCTTCGGGGAGCCAGGGCAACGGCGACAGCAGCCGGCCCTCGATCTCCGCGGACGGTCGCTACGTGGCCTTCGAGAGCTGGGCCAACAACCTGGTGCCGGGCGACACCCACGGACACATCGACAGCTTCGTGCACGACCGCTTGACGGGCGAGACCACCCGGGTGAGCCTGAGCTCCGCGGGGCAGCAGGCGAACGCGCACGGCTGGGAGCCGTCGATCTCCGCGGACGGCCGCTTCGTGGCGTTCGAGAGTCGGGCCACCAACCTGGTGCCAGGCGACACGAACGGAGTCTACGACGTCTTCGTGCACGACCGGCGGACCGGCCGGACCACCCGGGTGAGCGTCGACTCGAGGGGAAAGCAGGGGAACGGTTGGAGCGGCGGCTGTGAGATCTCCGGCAACGGCCGCTGCGTGCTGATCGTCAGCGACGCTACGAACCTGGTGCCGGGCGACACCAACGGATGCCGGGACGTCTTCGTGCACGAGCGCCACACTGGTCTGACCGTGCGCGTGAGCGTCGATTCGAGCGGCGGCCAGGCGAATGGCGGCTCCTACCGCTCCTCGATCTCCCGGGACGGCCGGTACGTGGCGTTCGCGAGCATGGCCACCAACCTGGCGCCGGGCGACACCAACGGCGTCATGGACACCTTCGTACACGACCGGCGGACGGGGCTGACAAGCAGGGTGAGCGTCGATTCGTCGGGAGGCCAGGGAAACGACCACTCGTACTGCTACCAGATCTCCTCGAACGGGCGGTACGTGGCCTTCTTCGGCGGGGCCACCAACCTGGTCCCGCGCGACACCAATGGCTGGGACGACGTCTTCGTGCACGATCGGCGGACGGGTCTGACCTCCCGTGTGAGCGTCGACTCTTCCGGGCATCAGGCGAACTCGGCCAGTATCTCGCCCTCGATCTCGGCGGACGGGAGGTACGTCTCCTTCGTGAGCTGGGCCACCAACCTGGTGCCCGGCGACACCAACGACTGGAGCGACATCTTCGTCCACGACCGCCAGGACTGCGCCAGCGCCGCGGAGGTCTACTGCACCGCCAAGACCACCTCCTCGGGCTGCACCCCCACCATCGGCACCTCGGGCGTGCCCAGCGCCACGGCCGCCAGCGGCTTCTCGATCCGCGCGAGCCAGGTCGAGCCCGGCCAGCCCGGGATCCTCTTCGTCGGGCGCAACGGCGCCGACGCGCTCCCCTTCCAGGGGGGCCTCCTGTGCGTCCGCCCGCCCCTCGAGCGCACCGCGGTTCAGGACTCGGGCTCCGGCGGCTCGCCGCCCTGCGCCGGGATCCTCACCCTGGACCTGAACGCGGCCGGGATCTGCGCCGCCATCGGCGTGGGCTACACGGGCTGGGCGCAGGGCTGCTTTCGGGATCCGCCGAGCGCGGGCGGGATCGGGCTGACCGACGCGATCAGCTTCGTGGTGTGCCCGTAGCGCGGGGGGGGGCTCGCGGGCCGCCGCTCACTCGCGCGAGTACATCCCCAGGAGCTCGCCCTTGGCCAGCACGTGCCCCTCCATGGCCTGGAGGAGCTCGGCCTTGCCGGTGGTGGGCTCCAGCTCGAACTCGCAGTCGAGCGCAAAGACGCGGAAGAAGTACCGGTGCGTGCCGGAGGGCGGACAGGGGCCGCCGTAGCCGGCCCGCGGCCAGGAGTTCTGGCCCTGGCGCAGCCCCCCCGCACCCCCCGCCTCGGCGGGGATCCCCTCGGGCAGGCCCGGCTCGGCGATGTTCCAGGCGACCCAGTGCACCCAGGTGCCCACGGGCGCGTCCGGGTCGTCCATGACCAGGGCGTAGCAGACCGTGCCCTCGGGCGCACCGCTCCAGGAGAGGGCGGGCGAGACGTCCTCGCCGTCGCAGGTGTGGCGGGCGGGGATGCGGGCCTCGTGCTCGAAGGCCTCGCTCTTCACCTCGAGGGTCATCATGGTCACCTCCTCCGCCTCGGCGGTGGGCGCCGGCGGGCCGGGCGGGTCCTTGGGATCCGAGCACCCGGCCGCCGCGGCGAGCAGGGCCGGGACCAGGAGTGCTTTCGATCGAAGGTTCATGGGCTGTCCGGCCCGGGTGGGGCAGGGGGCCGGGCGTCGGCGCCATGGTAGCAGGCGGCGGCCCCCGGGAGAACCGGCCCGCGCGAGACGGCCATTGGGCTTGAGTCCGCGGCCGGGGGCGGCCGACAGAACGAGCGTTTCCCGATCCCCTCTCCCCCCTCGTCCCGGAAGTCCCCGCATGGCCTGGATAGACACCCTCCTCAGGCGGCAGGTCGAGCTCGGCGCCTCCGACCTCCACATGACCTCGGGCTCGGTGCCCCGCTTCCGCCTCCACGGCGACATCCTGCCGGTGGAGGGCTGCCCCGAGATCGCGCCCGAGCAGCTGCAGCGGATCCTCTCGGAGATCGCTCCCGAGGCCAACGCCGAGGAGTACGAGCGGACCCACGACGCCGACTTCGCCTACGAGCTGGAGGGCGCGGGCCGCTTCCGCGTCAACCTCTTCGTGGACATGAGGGGCCCGGCGGCGGCCTTCCGCGCGATCCCCACCGACATCCTGACGGTCGAGGACCTGAACCTGCCGCGGGTGGTGACCGAGCTGTGCGAGTTCTCCAAGGGTCTGGTGGTGGTCACCGGTCCCACCGGCAGCGGCAAGTCCACCACCCTGGCGGCCATGGTGGACCACATCAACCGCACCCGCGCCGAGCACATCATCACGATCGAGGACCCGATCGAGTTCGTGCACCCCCCGAAGAGGTGCCTGGTGAACCAGCGCGAGGTTGGCCGGCACACGGACAGCTTCAAGCGCGCCCTGCGCGCGGCCCTGCGCGAGGACCCCGACATCGTGATGATGGGCGAGATGCGCGACCTGGAGACGGTGGAGATCGCCATCGAGACGGCCGAGACCGGCCACCTGGTGTTCGGCACCCTGCACACCACCACGGCCGCCTCCACGGTGGACCGCCTGATCGACCAGTTCCCCTCGGGCCAGCAGGCCCAGATCCGCACCATGCTCTCCACCTCGCTCAAGGGGGTGATCGCCCAGACCCTGTGCCGCAAGAAGCCCGAGGGCCGGGTGGCGGCCCTGGAGATCCTGGTGGTGAACAGCGCCATCTCGGCGCAGATCCGCGAGGGCAAGACCTTCCAGATCACCTCCTCGATGCAGATGGGCGGCAAGCTGGGGATGCGCCTGCTGAACGACTCCCTGGTGGAGCTGGTGAGCGAGGGCCTGGTGGATCCCGCCGAGGCCCTGCTCAAGTCGGTCAACAAGGAGGACATGCGGGGCAAGCTCTCCCGGGTGGGCATCCACCTCGACCCGGACGCGCCCCGGGCCACGGTCGAGGCCCCCGCGGTCGCGGCCGAGGCGCCGACGCCCCTGAGCATGGCGACCGAGAGCGCCGACTCACTCCTCGCCGCCCCGCTCCCGGCGCGGGATCCCGCGCCAGAGCCCGAGAGCGCGCAGCCGGTCGCGCAGCCCTCGCCCCTGCCCGAGCCGGCCGCGGGCGATCCGGCCGGGCCCGACTACGTGGATCCCTTCGAGGCGTTCAAGAAGGATCGGGGCTGAGGGCGATCGGGGGCGGGTTGCCCCGGCGCTCCCCTTGCCGCTCTGGCGTCGAGCGGATCGACCGCCCGCAATCCGGGGAAGGGGGCCGGGATCGGGCCCTGCGGCGCCGGAGGGGGCCTGCCGTGCGACCTGCGTGCGCCCCGGCTTGACGCTCTGAGGGGGTGCCTCTACGGTGAATCGCCGCGGCAGCGGGTCTCCGGTGGGTTCACGGCTGTGCTCTCTCCCCCGGGGTGCTGGCGGTCGCGCCGAC
>CAZTTG010000031.1:0-51408 GCA_964615935.1 uncultured Planctomycetaceae bacterium
TCTTCCTGACCACGCCCTTCCTGGGCCTGATGTACTACTACCTGCCCAAGGCGGCCAACCGGCCGGTATTCAGCTACAAGCTGTCGATCCTGCACTTCTGGGCCCTGGTGTTCGTCTACATCTGGGCCGGCCCCCACCACCTGCACTACAGCGTGCTGCCGGAGTGGGCCTCCACCCTGGGCATGCTCTTCTCCCTGATCCTGTGGATGCCGAGCTGGGGCGGCATGGTGAACGGCCTGTTCACCCTGCGGGGGGCCTGGGACAAGGTGCGAGACGACCCGGTCCTGAAGTTCTTCGTGGTGGGCGTGACCTACTACGGCATGTCCACCTTCGAGGGGCCGATGATGTCGATCAAGTCGGTCAACGCGGTGTCCCACTTCACCGACTGGACCATCGGGCACGTCCACGCCGGCACCCTGGGCTGGAACGCCTTCATGGCCTTCGGGATCCTCTACTGGGTGGTCCCGCGCCTGTGGCGAACGGGGCTCTTCAGCAAGACGCTGGCCACCACACACTTCTGGATCGCCACCGTGGGGCTGATCCTCTACCAGGTCTCCATGTGGGTGGCGGGGATCACCCAGTGGGCCATGTGGCAGGCCTTCGAGCCGGACGGGCGTCTCACCTATCCCGACTTCATCGAGACCGTGATCCGGCTGGTGCCGATGTACTGGGTGCGCCTCCTGGCGGCGGTCCTGTTCTTCGGCGGCCTGCTGCTGGGGGTCTACAACCTGGTGCGCACCATGCGCTCCGCCCCTGAGGGCTACGAGGAGGACGTGGATGTGCAGGTGCCGGCGCGCGAGCCCATGGGTGTCGTCGCCCCCGGAGCCACCACCGCGGCCAACACCTACGACCATGCCTTCTATCGCCTCCAGCACTCCCTCTCCGAGGGGGTCCACCGCCTGCTGGAGCGACGCATCGTCGCGTTCACGGTGCTGGTGACCCTGGCCCTGGCGGTCGGCTCCCTGGTGGAGGCGGTCCCGATGTTCATGGACAAGTCGAACGTCAAGACGCTCGCGGCGGTGAAGCCCTATACGCCGCTGGAGGTGATGGGTCGCGACATCTTCATCCGGGAAGGCTGCTACAACTGCCACTCGCAGCTCGTGCGGCCCTTCCGGCACGAGACCGAGCGCTACGGCGAGTACGCCAAGGCCGGGGAGTACGTCTACGACCACCCCTTCCAGTGGGGGTCCAAGCGGACCGGGCCGGACCTCCTGCGGGTGGGGGAGAAGTACCCCAACCTGTGGCACTTCCGCCACATGGACCAGCCGACGTCGACCACCCCCGGCTCCCTGATGCCGTCCTACTCCTTCCTGTGGGAGCACGACTTCGATATCGACGTCATCGAGGCCAAGCTGCGGGCCCTCAGGAAGCTGGGCGTCCCCTACGAGCAGGCAGACATCGACGGCGCCCGGGAGTCCATCGAGCGCCAGGCGAAGGTCATCGCCGACGACGTGGAGGCCCAGCGCGGGCCCAAGGGCCTGGGGGGCAAGGAGATCACCGCGCTCACCGCCTACCTGCAGCGCCTCGGCACCGACATCAAGTGGCGGACGCCCGAGGAGGGGGCACCCGAGCCACTCGACGTGCTCCTCATGGGCGCCTCCGCGCCCGGTGGCGCGGACGAGGAAGGGAGGTAGCCATGCTGCGGGAACTCACCGCCAACACCGGCGCCGAGCTGTTCGCCATCGGCTCCACACTGTTCTTCATCATCGTCTTCGCGGTGGTGGCCCTGCGGGTCCTGACCCGCAGGTCGGGCAGCTATGACGCCGCCGCCCGCCTGCCGCTCGAGGACGCTCCGCCCGCGCGCGGCGTCGGGCGCCTCGCGGCGCAGGACGAGTCACGGATGGGAGGGCGCTGAGACATGGCCACTTACGAGGACAAGATCCTACATCACGATGTCGACGGCATCCGGGAATACGACAACCCCCTGCCGGGCTGGCTGATGGCCATCTTGTGGGGAGCGCTGGTCTTCTCGATCCTCTACATCGGCTACTACGCCCTGGCCTTCGGGCCGGCATCCATGGAGGCGGAGTACCGGGCGGCGGCGGTGGAGGACCGCGCTCGCCTGCAGGCCTACTACGACGCCAACCCGATGGTGCCGCCCAGCAGCGCGGAGCTGCTGGGCGGGGCCGGCGACGAGGCGATCCTGGCCGTGGGGCGCGAGCGCTTCGCCAAGACCTGCGCCTCCTGCCACGGCGACGTCGCCCAGGGGCTGATCGGCCCCAACCTCACCGACGAGTTCTGGCTGCACGGAGGGACGGTGAGCCAGGTCTTCACCACCCTGGTGAAGGGCGTACCGGCCAAGGGGATGCCCCCCTGGGGCCGGGCCATCGCGCCCGAGGAGCTCTCCGCGCTGGTCTCCTACGTCCGCAGCCTGCAGGGGTCCGCGCCCCCCGACGCGAAGCAGTCGGAAGGCGACCCGGTGACGCCTGAGCCCATTCCCCAAGGTTAGCAGCCATCGCTACGTTGACTCGAGAGCGAGCAGTGCGGACCGAAAAGGAGCAGTCCAGCCCCTTCTCCGTCGCCCCTGAGGAGGACCTCCTCTACAGCATGGCGGCGGACGGCAGCCGGAAGTGGATCGACCCCATCGTCACGAAGGGGCGCTTCTGGCGCGCGCGGCTCGTGCTCGGCGGCGCCCTGATCCTGCTGTTCGTCGGGCTGCCCCACGTCCACGTCGCGGGCAAGCCGGGGATGCTGCTCGACTTCGCCCAGCGTCAGTTCACCATCCTCGGGGTCACCCTGCACCCGACCGACAACCTGATCCTGCTGGCCCTCGGCCTGACGGGGGCCATCACGATCTTCGGCCTGACCGCGCTCCTCGGGCGCGTCTGGTGCGGCTATGGCTGCCCGCAGCCGATCTACCTCGAGTTCGCCTTCCGGCCGATCGAGCGCTGGCTGGAGGGCAAGCCGTCGGCGCGGCGACGGCGTGATGCCGGCGGCTGGACCGCGGACCGCCTCTGGCGCAAGAGCGCCAAGTACGGCCTCTACTTCCTGATCGCCGGCTTCCTGGCCATCACCTTCGTCTCCTACTTCCTCGGCTGGGACGGCACGTGGGAGAGGCTGCTCACGGACCCCCTGAACCACCGGAGGATGCTGTTCGTCCTGGTCCTCGTCACCGTCGCGATGGTCTTCGACTTCGCCTACTTCCGGGACCAGATGTGCACCGTGGCCTGCCCCTACGGCCGGCTGCAGAGCGTGCTCTTCGACCGGGACACCCTCATCATCGGCTACGACACCCGCCGCGGCGAGCCGCGCGGATACAGCAAGTCGGCCGAGGCGGGGACCTACGGCGACTGCATCGACTGCGGGCGCTGCGTCACCACCTGCCCCACGGGCGTGGACATCCGCCGCGGCCTGCAGATGGAGTGCATCGGCTGCGCCCAGTGCATCGAAGCCTGCGACGAGGTGATGCTGAAGATCGGCCGGCCGACGGGCCTCGTCCGCTACACGACCGAGCGCGAGCTGGACGGGGGGGAGAAGCGGTTCAGGCGGCCGCGGGTATGGATCTACGGGCTGCTGGGAGCGGGGGCGGTGACGGCGCTCCTGGTCCTGACCTTCGGCCGCAGCGGCGCCGACGTCGAGATCCTGCGCGGCGCCCGGGAGCCGTACCGCATGCTGCCCACCGAGGAGGTGGCCAACCTGCTGCGGGTTCGGCTTACCAATCACCTGCACCAGCCCCAGTCCTTCACCGTGGAGCTGGTGGAGCCGGAGGGGGCCGAGCTGGTGGTGAGCCAGTCCCCCTTCGAGGTGGGGCCGGACCAGGTGGCGACTCTGGACGTGGTGGCCAAGCTGCCGGTGGAGACCTTCGAGCGCGGCCAGGCCGCGGGCGTGTTCATCATCCGCTCGGACAAGGACGTGGTGATAGAGGAGAAGTTCGTGCTGCTCGGACCCTACCAGTAGGGGCTGGCAGCTGGCTGATCGGGAAATGCAGATCCGGCGCTTCATCTCGGCCTACCGCTGGCCGCTGTTCCTCACCGGCATCCTGGGGATGTCGGTCGCGGCCCAGGGTGTGCTGGTCTTCGTCGCCACCCGGCCGGACTCGCCGCGCCCCATCGCCGACTACTACGAGCGCGGCCTGGCGTGGGAGGCCGACGCGGCGCTGGTGGCCGCCAGCCGGCGCCTGGGCTGGAGCGTGGAGGTGGAGGTACCCGCCGGCCAGGAGTACGACCTGGCCGCCCGCCGCCCGGTGGACGTCACGGTCCGCGACGGAGAGGGCCAGCCGGTGCGCGGGTTGACCGGACGGCTGGTGGCCGTCCGTCCCGCCGACACCCGGCTCAACGGCGAGAGCCCGCTGGTGGAGCTGCCCCACGAGCCGGGTCGCTACCGGACCCTGGCGCGCCTGTCCGCCGCCGGTCTGTGGGAGCTGAGTCTCGACGCCCGCCGGGGGGAGACCCACTTCGTACACACCGAGCGCGTGGTGGTGGGCGGAGGGAGCACGCCATGAGCTCCACCCGCCGTCAGCGCGCCCGGGAAACCGGCACCCTCTGCGACCACTGCGGCCTCGAGGTCCCCCCGGCGCTCGTGCGCGAGGGGGAGGAGGAGCAGTTCTGCTGCGAGGGTTGCCGGCAGGTCTGGGGCATCCTGCACGACTGGGGATTCGACGGCTTCTACCGCCGCCTGGAGAGCGAGGGCGGCCGGATGGGCCCGGCCAGCGTCAGCGGCCGTCGCTTCGAGGAGCTCGACGCCCCGGAGCTCGTGGGAGAGCAGATCCAGGAGACCGTGCGCGGTACCCGGCGCACGAAGCTGTACCTCGAGGGGGTGCACTGCGCCGCCTGCGTCTGGCTGGTGGAGGAGCTGCCCCGCGCCCTCGACGGCGTGGCCTCGGTGCGGCTCAACCTGGCGAACGCCGTGGCCGAGGTGGAGTGGGACCCGGGGCAGGTCTCCCTGGCGCGCATCGCCCGGGCCCTGGACGCCATCGGCTACACGCCCCACCTGTGGCGGCGGGACACGGCCGAGCGGGCCCGACGCCACGAGGATCGGGCGCTGCTGATCAAGATCGGCGTGGCCGCGGCCTGTGCCATGAACATCATGTTCATCCACGGCGCCCTCTACGCCGGCGAGCATCACGGCATGGATCCTCGCTTCGAGCAGTTCTTCCGCTGGGTGAGCCTGGGCCTGGCGGTGCCGGTGGTCTTCTTCGCCGCACGGCCGTTCTTCCGGGCGGCCTGGGCCGGCCTGCGACGGCGCGTCCCCCACATGGACCTGCCCATCGCCGTGGCCCTGAGCGGCGCCTTCCTCTTCAGCAGCGCGGCCACCATCACGGGGAAGGGACCCATCTACTTCGACTCCCTGGCGGCGCTGGTGGCCCTCCTGCTGGGGGCTCGCTTCGTCCAGCAGCGCGCCCAGCGCACCGCGCTGGAGCGGGCCGAGGGATTGCGCAGCGCAGCCTTCGTGGAGTTCGCGCGGCGCCTGGACGACGGCAACCGGGCCCTGGAGGTCCCCATCGGCGCCGTGGCGATCGGCGATCGCGTCGAGATCCGCTCCGGGGAGCTGGTGCCGGTGGACGGCCTGGTCCTGGCGGGCCGCTCCAGCGTGGACAACGCGGTCCTGACCGGCGAGCCCACGCCGGTGCCGGTGGCGGCGGGCGACGCGGTCTTTGCGGGCGCCACCAACCTGGGGGCGCGCCTGGTCGTGGAGACCCGCGCCCGCGGAGCCGGTACCCGCGTGGGCGGTCTGCTGTCCCTGGTGGAGGAGGCCCTGTCGAGGCGCGCGCCCATCGTGCAGCTCGCGGACCGCATCAGTCGCTGGTTCGTCCTGGCGGTGCTGGTGCTCGGCGTGGCCGCCGCGATCGCGGCCCTGTGGTGGCGCGGCGAGGACCTCGGGATCGCCCTGCAGCAGGTGGTCGCCATGCTGGTGGTGACCTGCCCCTGCGCGCTGGGCCTGGCCACGCCGGTGGCCCTGACCATCGGGCTCTCGCGCGCCGCCCGAGCGGGCATCTTCATCAAGAACCCGGACGCGGTGGAGCTCCTGGAGCGGGTCGAGACCGCGCTGCTCGACAAGACCGGCACCCTGACGGCCGGCACCCCCACGGTGGGGAGCTGGCAGGGGGATCCGGCGGCGATCGAGCTGGCCTTCGCCCTGGAGGCCGAGTCGGCCCATCCCGTGGCGCAGGCCTTCCGCCGCTCCAGCGCGCAGCCGGTGCGCGTCGTCCGGACCGTCGAGGACGCCAACGAGGTCCCGGGACGCGGCATCACCGGTCGGGTAGACCAGCGGGCCGTGGCGGTGGGCAACGAGGCCTGCGTGCGGGAGCTCGGAGCGCTCCTGCCCGAGCCGCTGGAGGCTCACGGCGCCGCGCTCCTGGCCGCCGGGCAGAGCCCGGTCTTTGTCGTGGTGGAGGGCCAGGTGGCCGCGGTCGGCGGCATCGGCGATGCCCTGCGGCCCGACGCCCGGAGCACGGTGCAGGCCCTGATGGCCCGCGGGGTGCGGCCGCGGATCCTGTCCGGAGACCACCCGGCGGTGGTCACCCGCATCGCCGGGGAGCTCGGCATTCCCGAGGGGGACGCCCTCGGCGGCCTGACCCCGGAGGCGAAGCACGAGCTCGTGGAGCGCGCCATCGCCGCGCGGGACGCCGACGGCACGGGCGGCCGCATCCTGATGGTCGGGGACGGCGTCAACGACGCCGCCGCCCTGGCTCTGGCCGACATCGGGGTGGCGGTGGAAGGGGGCGCCGGCGCGTCGATCCTGGCGGCGGACGTGGTGCTGACCCGCCCGGGCCTGGGGCCCCTGCTGGAGCTCTGGCGCGGCAGCCGGCGCGTGCTCTGGGTGGTGCGCCGCAATCTCGCCTTCTCGCTCTTCTACAACCTGCTGGGCGCCTCCCTGGCCCTGGTGGGGCTGGTGGGGCCGCTCCTGGCGGCGCTCTTGATGCCGGTCAGCTCGCTGACGGTCATCCTCTCGTCGGTGCTCGGCCGCAGCTTCGGCGCGAGGCGCGCGCGACGCCCGATGAAGATGGCGCTACGCGCCGGGGGGAGGGCCTGATCGTGGAGGTGATCTTCATCCTGCTGCCGCTGGCCATCCTGATCGCGGGCGTCATGCTCGCGCTCTTCATCTGGGCCGTGCGAAGCGGTCAGTACGACGACCTCGAGACCCCGGCCCATCGGATCCTCTTCGACGAGGAAGGCGCACCGGAACGCCCGGCGACCGATCCCGACACCGGACTCGCGCCGTCCGGCAGCGAGGCGACGGGCATCCCCGATTCGCGTGAGTAGACGAACATGACACGAATCCCGCACGTGAGAGGAACGGAGAGGCCATGAGTCAGGCACGCACACCGATGCGGAAGCTGATCCCGCTCGGCCTGTTGGCCGTGGTGGTCCTGATCGGCGTCTTGATGGCGAATCCCCGCCAGGGGTACGCCCCCAAGCAGCCGATCCTCTTCCAGCACAGCAAGATGGCGGCCGAGCCGGACTGGCAGACCGACGCCGAGGGCAACGAGGTCAATCTCGGAGGCTACGGCATCCCCTGTCGGTACTGCCACACCATGCCCTACGAGGGCCGCCACTCCACCCTGCCCTCCACCGACATCTGCATGAACTGCCACAGCACGGTCGGTCAGGACAAGGAGTGGGTGCTGGTGCTCAACGACTTCTGGGAGCGGGGTGAGCCGATCCCCTGGATCAAGGTCCACGACCTGCCCGACTTCGTCTACTACGACCACTCGGCGCACCTGAACTCCGTCGACGACGCCGGGGAGCCGAAGCTCGACTGCGTCGACTGCCACATGGACGTGGAGAACCACGAAGTGGTGGAGGTGCAGACCAAGTTCAACATGAGCTGGTGCCTCGACTGTCACCGCAAGCCGGAGATGGCCGCACCGACCGACTGCGTGACCTGCCATCGCTGAGGACCGACGATGACCGAGAACCAGAACCCGACCCTGTCCGCCTTCGAGGGCGATTCGGTGCCCGACGACGCGACCCTGGCCGCGGCCGGCCTCGACCGCAGGGATTTCCTGCGGGTGAGCAGCAGCCTGGCGGCGGCCGCCGCCATCACCGCCGCCGGATGTTCGCCGCCGGCGGAGACCTCCCGGCCGTTCCACCAGCGGCCGGAGAATCTCAATCGCCACGGCCAGCAGAAGCTCTACGCCACGGTGCTCGACGGCGCGCCGGTGCTGGTGCGCTGCCGCGAGGGACGCCCCATCGGGATCATCCCCAATCCGGGGGATCCCAGCGGCCGCGGCCTGACCGTGCGCAGCCACGCCGCGCTCCTGGATCTCTACGATCCGGACCGCGCCACCGGGCCGCTGTTCGTGCAGCGCGGCGAGGGGGCGGTGGCGAAAAGCGGATGGAGCACCGTCGGCGGCGAGGTGGTGCGGCGCCTGCGCTCCCGGTCGGGCGACGTGGTCCTGCTCACCGGGCCGGTCACCGGTCCCGCCACCCGCGCGCTGCTGGCCGAGCTGGGCTCGGCCCTGGGCGTGCGGCACGCGGTCTGGCAGCCGATCGCCCAGGACGCGCCGGCCCAGGCCTGGCGGGCCGCCCGCGGCGAGGGCGGGCCCCCTCGGCCGCGGCTGGATCGCGCCGATCTGATCGTCGGCTTCGGGGCCGAGTTCATCGACCAGCCGGCGGACGGCCTCGAGCGCGAGTTCGCCAAGCGCCGCGACCCGGGCGCCGAGGGCGGAATGAGCCGCTTCATCCAGCTCGAGGGTCGGCTCAGCCTGACCGGCGCCAACGCGGACCGGAGGGTGCGGGTGCGCGACTCGCGGCTCTCCGCGGTGGCCGCGGCCGTGGCCCACGAGATCATCGTCGGGCAGAGGGTCGGGCCGCTGGCGGGGAACGCCGCCCTGGCGGCGGCCCTGGCCCCCTTCCCCGCCGCGGCGGCCGAGGCCGGCGTGGACGGCGCGGTGATCGCCGACCTGGCGAAGGAGCTGGTGGCGGCCGGAGACCGGGCCGTGGTCCTGGCCGGAGGCACGGCGTCCTACGGCGCGGGCGGCCCGGCCCTGGAGGCCGCGGTGGTGCTGCTCAACGCCAGCCTCGGCAGCCACGGCGGCCCGTGCTTCGAGCGCGGCGCGGGCGAGGCCGGGGCCGGCGGCGGCCTCGCGGAGCTGACCGCGCTGGCCGAGGAAATGAAGGCCGGCAAGGTCTCGACCCTGATCCTCGCCGGGGCGAACCCGGTCTACGATGCGCCCATCGACTTCGCCGCGGCCATGGCCTCGGTGGAGCTGAGCGTCTCGCTGAACGACCGGATCGACGAGACCGCGGCCCTGGCGGACTACCTGGCCCCGGCGAGCCACTCCCTGGAGTCCTGGGGGGACGCGCGCCTCGGCCCGGACCTGCCGGCGGTGCAGCAGCCGGTGATCCGTCCGCTCTACGACACCCACGGCCTATGGGACATCCTGGTGGCCTGGGGCTCGGCCGCCGGCGCCGAGGGCGCCGTCGCCGCGGCCCAGGCGCTCGCCCGGCCGGCCGAGGAAGGGGAGGTGGCGCCGGAGCAGCAGAGCGGCGCCTACCACTACATACGCGCGCACTGGATCGCCGCCGGGCTGGTGGACACGGGAGCGGCCTTCGAGGAGTGCCTGCGGCTCGGGCATCGGGCCGCGGCGACCGGGGAGGCCGCCTCGCCGATCCCGATCGGGGCCGCAGCCCTCGCCGGTCTGGCCGCCCTGCTCGAGCCCCCCTCTGCGGCCTCGGGGCTGGAGCTCCAGCTCTACCCCCACTTCGCGATGCTCGACGGACGCGCCGGCAACAACGGCTGGCTGCAGGAGCTCCCCGATCCGATCACCCGCCTGAGCTGGGGCGGCGCGGCCTCGATCGCGCCGCGCCGCTTCGACGCCTTGGGCCTCGCCAATGGCGACCGCGTGGCGCTCACGGTGGGGGGCGAGACCATCGAGCTGCCGGCCTATCGCCACGCCGGCATGCACGAGGATCAGATCGCGGTCCCGCTGGGGCTGGGCCGCACCCACTGCGGCAAGATCGGCGTCGAGGTCGGGACCAACGCGTTCGGCCTGCAGCAGGTGAGCGGCGGTCGGCCGCTGCGCGCCGGCTTGCCGGTCGAGCTCGAGAAGGCCGGCGGCCATCAGACGCTCGCCAAGATCCAGGGCGCCGACGTGGTCGACCGCAGGCCGCGGCCGATCGTGCCGATCGCCGCCTTGAGCGAGTACCAGGAGAACCCCGAGGCCGGCACCGAGCAGGTCCACGGGGGTCCCTCGGCCTGGGCGGAGCACCCCTTTGAGGGCCACCGCTGGGGCATGACCATCGACCTCTCCAGGTGCAACGGCTGCGGCAAGTGCACCCTGGCCTGCCAGGCCGAGAACAACGTCCCGGTGGTGGGTCGCCAGGCGATCATCGACGGCCGCGAGATGTGCTGGCTCCGCATCGACCGCTACTACGACGCGCCTCCCAAGGAGGGGGGCTGGGGCGACGACGTCTACGACGGGCCCCTGGAGGTGGTGGAGGAGCCGGTCACGGTGTTCGAGCCGATGCTCTGCCAGCACTGCGAGAACGCGCCCTGCGAGACGGTCTGCCCGTTCAACGCCACCATGCACAGCGAGGATGGCCTGAACCAGCAGATCTACAACCGCTGCGTCGGAACCCGCTACTGCGCCAACAACTGTCCCTTCAAGGTGCGGCGCTACAACTGGTTCGAGTACTCCAAACCCCAGTCCAGCTCGTTCTTCAGGCTGCTCTTCCCGGACCTGAAGCGCCACGCGGCGCTCAACACCCGCGGCCGGATGCAGATGAAGAACAACCCGGAGGTCACGGTGCGCAGCCGGGGGGTGATGGAGAAGTGCTCCTTCTGCGTGCAACGCATCCGGGAGGCGCGGGCCGAGGCCATTCGCCAGGGTGCGCCCGGCGAGCTCGCCGACGGCGCGGTGGTGCCGGCCTGCATGGAGTCCTGCCCCACCGGGGCCATCACCTTCGGCGACCTGAACGATCCGACCACCCGGACAGCCAAGTTGGCGGCGGATCCGCGAGCCATGCGCTTGCTGGAGTCCACCGGTGTGAAGCCCGTCATCTCCTACTTGACCAAGGTGCGCAATGACAACGCCTAGTCTCTACGCCACCGTCAAGGACGACAGCCAGCTCACCGGCCGGCCGGTCGTCCTCCCCGGCGCCGGCCCCTTCGGCGGCGACGAGGAGATCGAAGAGCCGCTGGTGACCGGCGGCAAGCGGTACGCCGACGTCGACAAGGACATCTGCCTCCACACCGAGCAGTTCCCCACCCGGCTCTGGTGGATCGCCTTCGCCATCTCCTCGAGCTTCCTGGCCCTGCTGGTCTTCTCGATCATCGCCCTGTCGTACATCGGCGTGGGGATCGTGGGGACCAACAGCCCGGTCGGATGGGGGACCTTCATCGTCAACTTCGTCTTCTGGATCGGCATCGGCCACGCCGGCACGCTGATCTCGGCGGTCCTCTTCCTGTTCCGCCAGAGGTGGCGCACCGGGATCAACCGGGCGGCCGAGGCCATGACGCTCTTCGCCGTGGCCTGCGCCGCCATGTTCCCGCTGCTGCACCTGGGCCGGCTCTGGTTCGCGCACTGGATCTTCCCCTACCCCAACGGCCGGGGACCGATCTGGATCAACTTCAACAGCGCGCTGTCCTGGGACGTCTTCGCCATCTCCACCTACGGCCTGGTCTCCCTGACCTTCTGGTACATGGGGCTCCTGCCGGACCTGGCCACGGTGCGGGATCGCGCCACCCACCCCTGGCGCAAGCGGCTCTACAACGCGCTCTCCTGCGGCTGGAACGGCTCCAACCGGGCCTGGCGCCACTACGAGTCGGCCTACCTGCTCCTGGCGGCCTTCGCCACGCCCCTGGTGTTCTCGGTGCACACCATCGTCTCCTTCGACTTCGCCACCTCGATCGTCCCCGGCTGGCACACCACCATCTTCCCGCCCTACTTCGTGATCGGCGCCATCTTCTCCGGCTTCGCCATGGTGATCACGCTGATGTCGATCATGCGGGGGGTCTTCAAGCTCAAGAACTACATCACCATCAATCACATGGAGGCGATGGCCAAGATCCTGATGCTGACCGGCTTGCTGGTCGGCTTCGCCTACGCCACCGAGTTCTTCATGGCCTGGTACTCCGGCAGCGAGTGGGAGGGCTTCATCTTCCGCAACCGCGCCTTCGGCCCCTACGGCTGGAGTTACTTCATCATGTTCACCTGCAACGCCATCGTGCCGCAGCTCTTCTGGTTCAAGAGCATGCGCCGCAACCCCTGGGTGCTCTTCATCGTGGCGATCCTGGTGAACATCGGCATGTGGTTCGAGCGATTCGTCATCATCATCACCTCCTTGCACCGCGACTTCCTGCCCTCGAGCTGGGGCATGTTCTCGATGACCTTCTGGGACTGGTCGATCCTCCTGGGCTCCTTCGGCCTGTTCTTCACCCTGTTCCTGCTTTTCGTGCGCGTGCTGCCAGCCATCGCCATCTCCGAGATCAAGGGGGTGATGGATCCGAAGGTGGCGCGCGGGGAGGGCTGAGCCATGGCAAACCCGACTTCAGACAAGGGCGTGCTCGGGCATTTCAGGACCCCGGACGAGGCCTTGACTGCCGCCCGCCAGGTGCGGGACTCGCAGTACAGTCACTTCGATTTCCTGACGCCGTTCCCCGTGCACGGCATGGACCAGGCCATGGGGCAGCGGCGTAGCTGGGTGCCCCTGGCCACCGTCGTGCTGGTGATCTGCGGGATCCTCACGGCCCAGGTCATGATGAACTTCATCATGGTCTTCGACTGGCCCATGAACTTCGGCGGCAAGCCATTCTGGTCCTGGCCCTCGTTCATCCCGATCACCTTCGAGCTGATGGTCCTGTTCGGCGCCATCGGCACGGCGATCGTGGCGATCTGGGCCGGCAAGCGGGACACCATCCCGCAGCCCCCGGCCATGCTGATCCGGACCGGCGCCACGGTGGACAGGTTCGTGGTCTGGATCTCGGCCACCGATCCGAAGTTCCAGACCGACGAGGTGGTTCGCTTCGTCGAATCCCTGGGCGCCGCCGGCGTCCAGCTCGTGGAAGGAAAGGAGGGGCCCGATGCTTAGGCAAGGCTCCGGCGCGATGCGCCTCTTCGCCCTCCCGGTGATCCTCACCCTGCTCCCCGCCTGTGAGATGGGTCTTCCGGCCGGATCCGAGCCCCAGGGGGAGCTCAAGTTCCTCGACATGGGGGACCAGCCCAAGCTCAAACCGCAGCGCGGCGACCTCCTGGGCGAGAACCCGACCGGCATGCTGACACCGCCGGCGGGCGCGATCGCAGTCGACGAGAAGCCGTATCCCTATGCGCAGGATCAGGTCGAGCTGGCCGCGGCCGAGCTGCACAATCCCCTGCCGGCGAGCCCGGAGGTGATCGAGAAGGGCGAGTTCATCTTCGAGAACGTCTGCATCGTCTGCCACGGGCCGGAGGGGGCCGGGGACGGGAACCTCACCCGGCTCTTTCCCAAGCCGCCCAGCCTGATGACTCAGAAGGTGCGCGACTGGACCGACGGGCGCCTCTTCCACCAGGCGATGCGCGGCCAGGGCTCCATGCCGAGCCACGCCAGCGTCGCCTCGAAGGACGACATCTGGTCCGTCATCCACTACCTACGAACGATGCAGGAGCGGCTGCCAGTGGCGCCGCCGGACGAGGGCGCCGCCTCGGAAGGAGGTGAGGACCAATGACTCACAGCCAAGAGATCCCCCAGCCGCCGGACTGCATCCCCGTGTCGGGCCAGCTCAAGCTCCTGGCCCTCATCGCCGCCCTGGCGGGAGCCGGTGTCTTCCTGTGGGCCCTGACCAGCGGGCACGCCGAGCTGGCCTGGAGCTCCTACCTGATCGGGGCCTTCTTCACCCTCGGCCTGGCGGTGTTCGGCGTGCTCTGGAACGCCATCAACTACCTGTCCAAGGGGTCCTGGTCGGTCTCCATGCGCCGGATCCCCGAGGCGATGACCAGCTGGCTGCTCCCGGGCGGTCTGCTGGCCCTGGGCGTGGCCCTCGGCGGCCATCACCTCTACCACTGGACCGATCCGGCCGCGGTGCAGGCCGACGAGCTGCTGCGCCACAAGGAGCCCTTCCTCAACATGGGGATGTTCTACGCCCTGGTGGGGGCGAGCATCCTGGTGTGGCTGGTCTTCGCCACCCTCATCGGGCGCAACTCGCGCGCCCAGGACGCCAGCGGCGAGGTGGGCCTCAGCCGCGCCAACGTGGTCCTGTCGGCCATCTTCGTGGTGCTCTTCGCCGTCAGCTTCAGCCTGGTGAGCTTCTACCTCCTGATGTCCCTGGAGGCCCACTGGTTCTCCACCATGTACGCGGTCCTGACCTTCACCGACATGGTGCAGAGCGGTATCGCCTTCGTGGCGCTGGTGGCGGCCGTCCTGATCCTCCGCGGTGGGCTCGGCGGCTTCCTTAACGAGAACCACCTGCACAGCCTGGGCAAGCTGCTGTTCGCCTTCACCGGCTTCTGGGCCTACATCTACTTCTGCCAGTATCTGCTGATCTGGTACGCCAACATCCCCGAGGAGACGACCCACTTCCTGGCCCGCCAAGGGAACGGCTGGCTGCCCTACCTCCTGATCCTGCCGCTGCTCAAGTTCGTCGTGCCCTTCGTCTACATGGCGCCGCGCAACAACAAGCGCAAGCCGACCCGGGTGGCGGCCATGGCGGTCCTGATCCTGGTGGCGCAGTTCTGGGAGCTCTACGTGCTGGTCGCGCCCACCGTCGGGCACGGCGGCGAGAAGGCCCACGGGCACCTGCCGTGGGCGGAGCTGGTCGTCACCGCCGGCTTCCTGGGCCTCTTCTTCATGGTCTTCGCCTGGTCCCTGGGTCGGCACAACGCCGTGCCCCTCAAGGATCCTCGCATCCGGGAGTGCCTGGCCCTGCACCAATAGGGAGGGAGCATGAACCGCCGGGATTTCCTCCTGGGAGGCGGCCTGGCCGTCGCGCTGGCCGCGGGCATCCTGTTGACGCGCGGCTCGGACGCGGGCGACGGGCCGCCCGCGGGTCTGGACCTCACGCATTCCGATGGCCGGCTGGACGTCGACGGCATCGCGGTGGAGGTGACCGCCGGGCCGCGCCCCCTGCGCGTCTTCGATCGGCTGCGCTTCAGCTTCCGGTTCTCGCGGGATGGGGAGGCGATCGCCGTCGCCGAGCCGCGCATCGACTTCAACATGGTGATGGACATGGGGCCCCACGCCTGGCGGCTGGTGCGCGACCAGGCCGGCCCCTGGGTGGCGGAGGACGTGGTGCTGCCGCAGTGCGGCAGCGGCAGCCGACTCTGGTTCGGGGACCTCACCTTCGAAGCCGAGGGCCAGCCGCGGGCGGCCCGCCTGCAGGTCGAGCTGCACCCGCCCGGCACGGACTGATGCGCGAGAGCCTCGATCTACTCGGGTTTCTGATGCTGGGCCTGCTCGGCGGCTTCGGCCACTGCATCGGCATGTGCGGGCCCTTCGTGCTCTACATCTCGCGGCGCTTCGGCACCCCGGAGGCGAGCCGCGCCGCCATCCTCGGCCAGCAGGGGCTCTACGGCCTCGGGCGCATGCTCACCTACGCCGGCATGGGGATCGCCGCCGGGGCGCTGGGGCAGGCGGTGGACATGGCCGGCTCCATGCTCGGTTTCCAGCGGGTGGCCGCGGTGATCGCCGGCGGTCTGCTCATCCTCTATGCCCTGCTGTCTCTGATCGATCTCCTGCCCTTCCTGGCCAGCACCGGGGGCAGCCTCTTCGCGCGGGTGGCCCGCCGCCTCCGGGAGCGCTCCCCCAACAACGCCCTCCTGACCGGCATCCTGCTGGGCTTCCTGCCCTGCGGCCTGGTCTACTCGGCGGTGATCGCCGCCGCGGCCCAGGGCGGCGCGCTGAAGGGGGGCCTCGGCCTCCTGCTCTTCGGGGTGGGCACCCTGCCGGCGATGATGGGCCTCTCGCTGGTGGACGAGCTGCTGGCGCGCCACCGGGCCGTCATCAACCGGATCAGCATCCTCTTCCTGCTGGTCATGGGCGGCTGGTTCGTCTGGCAGGGGCTGAGCGCGGGCTGAACGCGAAGCGGCGCGCCCCGGAGCCTGGCCCGGGGCGCGCCGGTGGTCCCTCGATCCTCACGAGCAGATCGCAAACTCGATCGCGTCGGTCAGGCCCGTGGTGCTGGGGCTCTGGGGGTCGCGGTACCAGTACTGGCCGTTCACCTTCCCGCCCGGGGCCAGGCCGGGATCGCCGCCGCCCTGCAGCCAGGCGTTGAAGTCGAAGGTGAAGGCCCCCGAGCAGTCGTTGGGCGGCGGATTGCCGCCCGAGCTCTGCACCGGGGTGCGCCTGATGGGGGGCTGGACGCACAGGAGGCCGCCTTGGAAGGGCACGGCCATCCGCCCCGACACGCCGTAGAAGAAGATGCCGTTCTTGTTGTTGATGACCTGAACGGCGGTGATGTCGAAGGGCCTCGGATCGGAGGCGCTGGGCACGCCCGACCATCCGATGGCCGGGGTGCAGCCCTTGGAGTTCACCTTGGCGGTGCAGTACACCTCGGGCTCGCTCATCGAGAAGACCCAGGCCGAGCCCGAGGAGGAGCCGTGATCGTCGTCGTCGGGGGCGCCCAGGACGGCGGTGCCCTCCGCGAGCGCGACCGAGGTGCCGGCGTGATCGCCGAAGTCGCCGCCCGAGGGTGCGAGATAGGCGGTCTCCACCCAGCCCGACGCCCCCTGCAGCTCGTAGAGGTAGGCGGAGCCCGAGTTGCAGTTCTGGGTGTAGGGGCAGGCCGGGTTGTCGCCCGGAGCGCCGATCAGCGCCCGCACACCCTCCAGGGAAACCGATCTTCCGAAGTCGTCGCTGGGCTCCGCGTCGCTGGCGGTGATCATCGCCGTTTCCACCCAGTCTCCGAGGGCCACTCTCCGGAAGACGTAGGCCGCTCCCGTGGGGGGTGAGCCGCCCACGCCCGGGGCGCCCGCCAGGACCCGATCGCCGGAGATGGACACGGACTGGCCGAACTTGTCGTTGGCGCCAATGCCCGTGGGAGAGAGGACCCTGACGAGCCAGGTGCTGCCCTGCCACTCGTAGACATGTACGGTCCCCTGGTCCGTCCAGTACATGTTGTCCATGGGTGAGCCGACCGCGATGAGGTCGCCCTCGATGTCCACCGAGGTGCCGTACTCGTCGCGGAACTCGGGGAACTGCAGGTTCTCTAACTTGCGCGTCTCGACCCAGGTCGAGCCCTGCTTCTCGAAGAGGTAGACCGCGCCGTAGTAGCAGCTCCCGCTCGCGCAGGAGGTGCCGTTGTGCCAGGGCGCTCCGACCACGGACCGGTCCCCGGAGATCGCCACCGAGAAGCCGAAGTGGTCCAGGTCTCCGGTCGTGAGGTTGGGGAGGTCGCTGGGCAGGAGCTTCTGCGTCTCGACCCACTGGGATCCCTGCCTCTCGAAGACGCGAACCGCGCCGCAGGTGACGTTGAAGTGGCCGTTCTGGGTGGACTCGAAGGTAGCTCCGACCAGCAGCGTGTCGCCCTCGATGGCGACTGAGGTCCCGAAGCGACTCAGGTCGCTGGGGTCCCCCTCGAGCCTCTGCATCTGGGTCCAGCCCGATCCGGACCTCTCGAAGACGTAGACGGCGCCCTTGAAGCCGGAGGCCTCCGGGGCGCCGATCAGCATCGTGTCCCCGTCGACGGCGCAGGCCGTGCCGAAGAGGTCGCCCTCGGAGGCGTCCCCGGCGGTGAGCTGCTGGACCTCGCACTGCGCCCCGGCGGCGGGCGCGAGGGCGGCGAGCGCCAGGACCAGGACCGAGGCGGCGGTCGCCGCCCGGCCCCTGACGCGTTCGGCGGATTGGATGGAGCACTTCATGGTTCTTTCCTCGGCTTCTGGATCGCGGGGTGCGTCCGGGCCGGCCCCTGGGCACCGTGGCCCCGGACCCCTGCTCCTGCGACGGCTGCGGGCGGCCGTTACGCGGAGATCGGGGTCTCGGGTCCGCGCCGGCGATCCGGCCGGAAAAACCTTCCACCCGGGCTCGAACCGCTCCAGCGACCTGCGGTCCGCGGGCCCCTCCCCGCCGCCGATCTGGTGATAGGTTTCAGGTGGAACCCGCCCGCACACCTTCCCCTCCGGGACACCGGATCCCGACGGCCCACGAGCCCCGGGGGAGCATGATCTACCAGCCGGACAGCACCAAGGACCTCCCCTTCGACCAGTACCAGCGCTACCGGCTGGTGGCCGACCTCGTGGGGCGACTGCAGCGCGGGAACGGTCCCCTTCGGGTGCTGGACGTGGGGGGGCGCACGGCGCTCCTGCGCAGGTTCCTGCCCGATCACGAGGTCGTGCTGGTCGACAGCGAGCCCGCCGACGAGGCGGGCCTGGTGCTGGGCGACGGATCGGCGCTGCCCTTCGCCGACGACACCTTCGACGTGGTCTGCGCCCTGGACACCCTGGAGCACGTCCCTCCCGACCGGCGCCGCAGCTTCGTCGCGGAGTGCGTCCGCCTGGCGCGCACGCACGTGGTCTTGGCGGGGCCCTTCCACGAGCAGCGGGTGGTCGAGGCCGAGGAGCTGCTGCAGGGCTTCCTCGAGAAGCGCCTGGGGGTCTCGCACCGCTACCTGCGGGAGCACCGGAGCCTGGGATTGCCGGCGCGCGACGAGATCGAGCGCGAGCTGCGTTCCCTGGGCGCGGAGGTCAGGAGCACGGGCCACGGGAGGCTCGAACGCTGGCTCCTGTGCATGTGCCTGGGCCTGTATCTGGACCACGACCCGGCCCTGCAGTGGCTGGCGGCGGGCTTCCACCGCTTCTTCAACGAGGAGATCCACCTGACCGACCGCGGGGGGGCCGTGTACCGGCACGTGGTCGTGGCCGCCTTCGGGGGTGCCCGGCTCCCGGCGGACGAGCTGGCGGCCGAGGAGCAGCCCAACTCCCTGGACATCGGGAAGCTGGTCCGCTTCGCCGCCGAGATGCGGCTCCTCGAGCGCGCGCGCGAGTCGTGGGCCGAGGAGCGCGCGGGCTGGGTGGGTTCGCAGGAGGCCTGGCTCGAGGACAGGCGGCAGATGCTGGAGGTCATGAACCGGCTGCGGCGCGAAGCGCTCGAGCACGCCGACACCACCCGGATCCTGCGCGCCGACCTGACCCGGCACCGCCGGACGGGGACCGCGCTCGAGGGCCGCCTGAGGGGGCTGGACGATGCCCTGCACGAGGCCTGCGATCGGCACGCCCAGGCCGGCGAGGCGCTGGAGCGCAAGCTCGCCGAGGTGGAGGGCGTGGCCTGCGGGCTCCAGGGCGAGCTCCGGGACTCGCTGCAGGAGGCCCAGCGCCTCGGCCGCCTCCTCAAGGAGCGCGACCGGCGGGTGGGGGAGCTCACCCGCAGGCTCCGCAGCCGCTGGGGCAACCTGCGCCGACTCCTCTCCTGGCGCAAGGCCGGGTCGGGGGATCGGGCCTCCGGCGGAGGCTCCTTCGCGCGGGAGGCGCCGGACCTCTCGGCCTGAAGTGGGGGTCGCCTCCCGGGCCATGGCCGCGCGCGCCCCGTATGCTAGCCTCAGCGCCCGCTCAGGCGGTCCACCCATGCCCACCCCCGCAGGATCCCGAAGGCACGACAGGCGGCGCCGGCTCGGCGCAGCCCTGCTGATCCTGACGCTCGTCGCCTCCTGCGGCGGCGGGGCCGAGGAGCCCGCCTCCGGGGGCGCCCGCCCGCCCGTCCTGGTCCTGGCCATCGACGGCCTCGAGTGGGACGTCCTCCTGCCGCTCCTGGCCGAGGGCCGCCTGCCGACCCTGGCCGGCCTGATGGAGCGCGGCGCCTTCGGCTTCCTCGAGACCCTGGTCCCCACCAAGTCGCCGCGCATCTGGGGGACGGTGGCCACCGGGAAGATGCCCGAGGAGCACGGCATCACCGACTTCGTCAAGCCGCCGAGCGGGCCCGCGACCCTGCCGGTCCTGCTCACCAGCCACGACCGCAAGGCCAAGGCGTGGTGGGACATCCTCGGCGATCGCGGGCTGGAGAGCGACACCATCGGCTGGTGGTCCACCTGGCCGGCGGAGCCCGTGGCCGGCCGGCTGGTGGCGCAGACGAACACCAAGGACCGGAAGTTCGGGCCGATCCTCGAGCTGCGGGACGGCGAGGAGCAGCGGCTGGGACTGACCTGGCCCGCGGCCGAGGAGAAGCTCGTGGTGGAGCTCTTCGAGGCCCACGACGCCTCGATCGACGAGCACCTCGAGGCGATCTTCGGCGATCCGGGGCAGCTCAGCGAGCTCGAGCAGCAGCGGGTGGACATCCTGGCCTGGTCCCTGCGCGCGGACCTGACCTACCTCGAGCTGGCCCGCCGCCGCGCGGCGGCGGGCGATCCCCCGGCGGTCACGGCCGTCTACGTGGGGCTCACCGACGTGGTGGCGCACCGCTTCTGGGCGGCGCTGCACCCTGAGGACTTCCCGCTCGAGGCCGACTCGCAGGAGGTGAGGCGCTTCGGCCACATGATCCCGGCCGCCTACGAGTACGTGGACGCCCGCATGGGCGAGCTCATCTCGCTCTACCCGACGGACACCACGGTGCTCGTGGTGTCCGACCACGGCATGAGCTCGAAGCCCCTGAACGTCGAGCGCTACGACTGGAGCGCCGACGTGCCGCCGGTGACCGGCCATCACCCCGACGGCGAGCCCGGCATCCTCATCGCGGCCGGGCGCGGGATCCGCCGGCGGCCCGCGCCGGCGCCGCTGCCCCGGCTCGCCCGCGAGGACCTCGAGAGCCTGGGTGGCGTGGCCGACGTCTGCCCCACCCTGCTGGCCCTGCTCGGCCTGCCGGCGGGCGAGGACATGGCGGGTCGGGTCCTGACCGGGCTCCTGGATCCCGAGCTCCTCGAGCGGGGCCTGCCGGCGCCGGTTCCCACCCACGACGACCCCGCCTGGGTCGCCCGGCGCGCGAGGCTGGCGGAGCTCAACGTCGAGAACGTCGAGCGCCTGGAGCAGCTCCGCTCACTGGGCTACCTGGGGGACGAGGCGGAGGGGGACGAATAGGAGGTCGGCGCCGCCGCGAATCGGCTTCAGGCGGCCCGATCGAGTCGATCCTGCACGCGACTCAGATAGACGAAGAAGAAGGCGATCACCAGGCCTCCGATGCCGGCTCCGGCCAGGGCCACGGTGAGCAGGAACCGCAGCGATGCGGCCCGCTGCTGCGAGGTATCCAGGGCCGCCACCAGCAGCCCCACCTCCCGGTCCCCGACGTCGGTCAGGCTCAGAGTGGCGATCCGATGTCGGCGATCGTCGTAGGTCACCTGGAGACCGGGAGTCGCGCCCTCGAGACCATGGGTGGAGAGCAGGGTGGAGAGCTCCTCGGGCATCTCGGAGGAAGCGTCACCGATGGCCACGGAGTCGGGGTAGCTGTCCCAATTCGCGCGGCGACCCAGCATCTGCATGCCGGCCAGCCAGCCCTCGCGGTCGAGGTGTTCCTTCCACATGATGGGGAAGACGTCCACTCCGAGCGAGCGGTCGATGACCTGAATCATGTGGTAGGCCTCGTGGCCGAGTTCCACGTACCCGATGAGTTGCCCCTCATCGAACCAGGGGTGCACGACCCGCAGCGTGAGGGTCCCCAGGGGACCGAGCTCCATGCCCCAGGAGGGTCTTCCCGTGCTCTCCGCCTTCAGCGTGGTGATGCGTTCGATCAGGTCTCCATGCCGGTCCGGCTTGTGGACCCGGAGGATGTTCACGCGGTTGGCTCCGGTGAAGTACATATGCGTGATCTGGGCCGTGTTGAGCAGCCTCCGGAACAGGGGCTCCGCTCGCTGGAGGAGAATCTCCCGGTCCCCTGCCCCGAGAGAGGCCCGGAGCTCCTCGTCCCGCGCCATGGCGGTGAGCGTGGCGCTCATCATGCCGCAATCCTCCAACATGTGACTCCGCCAGCGGTCCTCGATCCGGTCCATCCGCTCCCCGACCTCGGCGTCGAACCGGTTTCGATCGTACATGTAGGCGCTGAGCACGAGGGCGCCGAGGAGGACGCCCAACACCAACGCCAGGGGCAGGAGCACGGGGGTTCTGATCGAATCCGGATTCATGGGCCGGGTGCTCCGCGATCGCCGCCCACGGGGTCGCCCCCCGTCCGGAGAACGAGGGGAGCCCCGATGCGGCCCGGCCATGGGGCGGGTACAATGCCGCCCGCGTGCCGGGCCGAGGGTCCCCTCAGCAAGCTCGTTACCATGCACGAGGTCATCGAGGCGAGTCTAGCAATCCCGGTGGGGGTAATGCACTCCCCAGGCACCATCCGGCCGGCGACCGGCGAAGCACTCCCCACGATGCGCTCGGTCTCGATCGACGCTGCGAGAACGGTTTCCATGCGGGCCATCACCGGATGAGACGACGCATCGTCATCAGTCTCGGCATCCTGCTGGCCCTGTGCCTCGTCGGCCAGGCCGCCGCGCTCCTTGCGCTCGACCAGAGCATCAGCCGGCTCGGAGGGCTCACCGAATCCCATCGCATCCAGGCCATGCGGTCCTCCCTGAACTCAAGCAGCGTTCAGGTCCAGCGCGACCTCCTGGCCCAGCTGGCCGGCCAGGAATACGACGATGAGCGGGTCCGGCACACGATCTGGCGGTTCGAGGACTCCCTGCTCCAGTGCCAGACCTGCCACCACGAGCCGGGGATCCAATCCCAGCTGGACACGATCCAGGAGTCCATCGAGGGTTGGCTCCTCGATTCCGAGCCGGTTCGCACCAATGCGCAGAGGCGGCCCATCGGCAGCCAGGAACAGGCGATTCTCGAGCAGGCCGATGCCATGGTCGAGCTGACCACGGCGCTCGTGGATCAGGCTCACCGAGGTCTCTCGGCGAGGAGCAGCGAGGTGGAGAGTATCGTCCACTGGGCGTGGGTGACTCTCTACGCGACGCTGGCGGTGGCGCTGGTGTTCGGGGGGCTGGTGGCCTTCGATCTGCAGCGAAGACTGACGAAGCCCGTATCCCAGCTCCTGCAGATGATCGGGCGATCCCGGCACGGCAGTCCGCCGGACGGCTTCTCGATCTCGGGTGACGAGGAGTTCCAGCAACTGGGCAGGGCCTTCGAGCAGGCGTATCGGGATCTGAGGAACGCCCAGGATGGAGTGCTGCAGGCGGAGAAGATGGCCGCCATAGGTCGCCTGGCCGCCGGCGTGGCGCACGAGGTCACCAATCCGGTGGCCAGCATCTCCTCCATCGTGCAAATGATGCGCCGCCGGCCCGAGGCCGACAGGAGCGATGAGCAGCTCGACCTGCTCATGGAGCACGTCCAGCGAATCTCCAACATCGTGCGGGAGTTCCTGGTCTTCTCCCGCGTACCCCGAGAGCGGGAGCGGAACCGGGTTGCGGTCGACATCGCCGCGCTGCTCGACCAGGCCACGGACCTGCTCGGGCTAGATCGCCGCTCGCAGGGCATCCAGGTCGTCCGGGACTACGGCCCGGGCCTGGAGCCGGTCCCGGGCGACGCGTACCGGCTGGTCGGCGTGTTCACCAACCTGATCATCAACGCCTACGACGCCATCTGCGACCGCGGGGACGGCGCCGGCACCCTCGAGATCTCGGCCCGGGACGAGGGCGAGCGGCTGGTCATCCGGTTCTCCGACGATGGCGTCGGCATGTCGGAGGAGACGGCCTCCAACGTCTTCGAGCCGTTCTTCACCACCAAGGAGCCGGGGGCCGGCACGGGGCTGGGCCTGTGGATCTGCTACGAGGCGATCCGCGAGCACGGCGGCCGCATCCGGATCGAGAGCCGACCGGGCGCCGGCACGACGGTGATCATCGAGCTCCCGCGCGACGGGGGCCCCCCGGCTGACTGAGCTCTCCGCCCCGCGGCGAATCGAGGCGGGAAGGGTGCAGGCCAGTCGAAGGGCGAGGCCCCGCCTTCTCGAAGTCGAGAAGACGAGGCCTCGCCCTTCTCAGCGGCAGGAAACCTCGCCGCCGATCGTGGAGCCGGCTCTCCGGCCCCTCCGCGCTAGTCCGGGCTCTGGTACTGGAGCTGGGAGGGATCGTGGCACACGCCGCAGCGCTGCGTGTAGGGGATCGGCATGGCATTGGCGGGCAGCACTCCGCTCACCCCGACGTTGTCCTTGCCGGGCACGTCGAACACGTGGGAGGAGACGTCGTTCTCGAAGTACGTCTCCGTGTCGTCGGCCGAGGTCCCGGTCGGCGGGGAGAGGAGGAAGCCGTAGTGGCCCGATCCCGTCTTGGAGGTCTTGTTCTGGTGGCAGTCGATGCAGGCCGTGTTCGCGGCGCCGTGGGGGACTCCGAGCAGGGCCGCCGTGTGCTCGGCCGTGCTGCCGATGTCGTCCGCGTGGCAGATCATGCAGAGCGGTGAGTCGGGCGCGTGCGGGTCGGCGATGAGCGCCCGCTCGTGGCCGGTACCTCCGTGCATGTCGTGGCAGTCGGAGCAGCCCATCAGGCGATCGTCGTTCCGGTAGTGAGCCGACTTGACGAAGTCCGGAGTCTGCTGGTGGTGGCTCTTGGCGTGCGTGAAGTCCGCCCAGTACTTGGAGGCCAGCGGGCCCTTGACGGTGGGCTTCACGTAGTCGGCCAGGAACTCGGCGCGGCTGATGCCGGGCGGCGGGAACTCGCTGTCGGCGTTCAGGGGGTGATCCCCTCCGATCGGGTCCGCGCCCGCCTGGCGGTTGTGGCAGCGACCGCAGAGCTGGACGTCGCGGCTCGGGGACAGGTACTCGGGCGAGACGATGTACCGCCCCTCGCCGTTGTTGACGTGGGCCGACCCGGCCCCGTGGCAGGACTCGCAGCCCGTGTTCAGGTCGTTCAGGGAGCCGTCGTGGTCGATGTCGTACTCGCCGTTCGGATCCTCGACCGAGTCGCACAGGACCTCGCCCGTGACGGTATCGTCGTACTGGGTGTAGTTGGTGGCGTGGCACCCCATGCAGTTGCGGGAGATGTTCTTGGTGACGCTGGGGTCGGCGATCACGTCGTCGCCCGGAGTGTTCGGGGTGTCGTTGTCGTCCCAGTAGAAGTCGAGGTGATAGTCGCGGAACACCTTGCGGGTGCGGTCGTATCGCGAATCGTCTCCCTCGTGCTGGAACTGGAGGAGGGGATAGAGGCCGTTCCGCATGACGCGGGTCTCCAGCTCCTCCCAGTCGATCATGAAGCGCTGCTTGTAGACCGCTCCGCCATAGGTGAGCTGCGCCACGCGGGTGACGATGTGGTTGTCGTCGGAGGGGTTCGCGACGTTCTCGATGGTGATCTTATACTCCTGCGTGATGTCGTCCCTCCACAGCCAGAGGATCGCGTTCAGCTCCGCGTCGGTCCCCGGATCCGTCAGCGAGGTCTTGAACATGTCGAACCTGTTCTGGGTCCCGTCGTAGTCGTAGTGATAGACGGGCGTCCCATCCTCGTGGTCGTCCCCATCGAGGAAGTAGTCCAGGGCATCGTCGATCTCGGGGTGGGCGCTGGTGTCCTGCAGGGGGCTGTTCTGCCCCGTCACGCGGAATCCCAGACGGTGCGCCACCGTCTTCTCCGTCTCGTACTGCGGGTGGCAGGCCAGGCAGGTGGTCATGCCCGTGTAGGTGGCCGTGTCCGGCGGAGAGGAGGACATCACGATGTCCTTGGTCTTGCCCCGCAGCGACTTGGCCGGCGTGGACACGCGGCACAGGCTGCCGCCCCGGATGTGCTCGGTGTCGCCGGCCCCCGGCTCGACGTACACGAAGTAGTCACCGTCGGGAACCGAGTTGAAGAGGTAGCTCCCGCTGCCGTTGGTCGTCGCCTCGGGGAAGGAGTCGTCGAGGTTGGCGACGGCGTCTTCCAGGGGCTCGTCGAAGGTCTCGGTGGTTCCCGCCAGGACGCCGGCGCCGGTGATCTCCTCGGTGGAGACGGCCGAGGCGGGTACCAGGTAGACGGTTGCGCCGGCCACGGCCGAACCCGAGGGCCCCGAGACCTTACCCCTCAGCGAAGGGTCTACGTCGTCGTCGCCCTTCGACTGGGCGCAGCCGGCCGCGAGCGCGGCCGAGGCGGTGAGCAGGGCGAGCCAGAGGCCCCGCCGCGGGAGTCGTCGTTGGTTCTGCTGGGTGGACCTTGAGGCGTTCATGGAGCTGCCAACCGGGTGGATGGGGGTTTGGAGAAGGGGCTACCCGACGAGCCGGGAGCCTGGATTCCCCCTCATCTGCAAACGGCGTACCTCTGGCGTGGAATCGTGCCTTCCCGCTGCCGGGGACTCCTGGGTCGGTCGCACCTGCGGCCGCCGGGCCACCGGAGGGCACCCCACCGCGCCGAGGGCCCTCTCCGGGGAAGAAGGCGCCGCCCCGACGCAACTCCTTGTCAGGACCCACCTTGCGCTTTCCGGCGGGGGGAGCGAGACTCCGGACGCGAGCCGGATCCTCGCCGGGAGCCCTCACCCGGAGCAGGATGCGGGCTCCGTGGCACCCCTGCCCTGGATCCCATGCGTCTGACGAAACGAAGGAACTCGCTGTGGCTGGGACTGCTCCTGCTTCTCGCGGGAGGGGTTGCGATCCTGCTGGTGAGAATCCTCGGCGACTGGAAGGGACCGCCCGCGGAGGGCGTGCCGGCCATCGGGCCGGAGGCCTCCTCCGGCGCTCGCCCGGAGCGCGAGCCCCTCGAGGCGCGGCCCGGCGAGCCGGATCCGCCCCCGGCGGTCCGCCAGGAGGCGGAGGGCAGCCCCGCACCCAGGCTGCTCTGTCTCAGCTCCGCGGAGCGCCGGCCGGTGGCCGGCATCCGCCTCCTCGAGACCGGGGAGAGCGTGGCCGGGCCCACCGCTGCGGACGGAGTCCTGGTGGTCGAGGGGGAGCATCGAGGGCTCCTGATCGCCTGGGGCGAGGGGTGGCTCCCCGTCGAGCTGCGGGGCACCGCCCTGCCCGAGCTCGTGCTCCTCGAGCCGGCGGACGCCTCGCTGGAGATCCGGCTCCTGAACTCGGAAGCCGGCCACCGGGTCGTCCGGACCCTGCTCCAGTCCCACTCGCGGAGCATCGCCCGAAGCGGTCCCTGGACCCCGATCCTCGAGCGGCGCGCAGCGGATCGGTATGGAGCCGAGGGGATTCCCCCGGGGGCCTACGACGTCTACCTCTGGACGATCCTGGATGAGGGAGAGCCCCGCTCCTACTCCCTCCGCACGGTGTCCGTGCCGCCCGGCGAGAGGGCGGTCGTGGACCTGGATCTCTCCGCGCCGGATCCCGTCGGGGACGACGACTGAGGCGTGAGGGCCCGCGGCCCCCTCCGGGCCTCACTGGTGGCACAGGTTGCAGTTGTCGCCCTTGTCGACGTGGGAGAACCACAGGTGGCAGGAGCGGCAGTCCGAGGCCGGATCGTGTCCGGGGGGCTTGGGCGGGGCCAGCAGGTGGCTCGGCGTCCCCTTGTGGCACAGGAAGCAGCCCTGCTGCGGCGCCGAGATGTGACAGCCGTAGCAGTGCGTGCTCCGGCTGCCGCCCCACAGGCCGCGGTGGCTCACGGGCGTGACGCTCTCGTGGCACCGGTCGCAGTAGTCCTGACGGTGGCAGGTGGCGCAGTTCTGGCGGTCGATGCTCGCCGTCAGGCCGTGGCCCCGGCGCCGCCAGAAGTTGTCGTGGTTGTCGGGGGGGTCGGTCTGGTGGCAGGTCGTACAGGTCGATTCCTGGTGGCACAGCTCGCAGCGATCCACCGTCTGGTCCGACCAGTGTCGCACCGCCGTGCCGTGGTTCTTGGGCCAGGTCTCGGCGTGGGTCCAGGGGGCGACGTCGCTGCGGACCTCCTCGTGACAGGAGGCGCAATCCACTGAGAAGCCCGCGTCGGCGTGGCAGTCGACACAGCCCTCCATGTCCATGGCCATCCAGGGCTTGACCCGGTCGCTGTGGGCCACCTGCTCGTGGCAGTCGATGCAGCCCTGCTCGTCGGTCACGTGCGCGCGGTGGGAGAAGAGGACCTCCTCCGCGAGTCTCTCGGTGCTCGAGGGGACGAACTCCCCGTCCGGGAAGAAGACGCTCACCCGGGGGTCCGGCTCGCCCGTATCGCCGTCCTCGTGGCAGATCAGGCAGTCATCCAGGGACGGCCACCCGGGATGCTCCTCATCCTCGTAGCTCGCGTGGCAGTCCATGCACTCGAGCTCCTCGACGAAGACGTGGCCCTCGTGGCTGAAGGGCCGGCCCCCGGAGTCCATCCAGCCGAGCTGGTCGAGCACCAGGCAGCCCGCGCCCGAGAGGATCGCCAGGAGGAGAAGTGCGTTGGCGCCCGTACGCCTTGATTGGATCGATCGCACTAGAATCGCCATGTCAAGTCCACTCGCAGGGTATGGTACTCATCGAACTCCTCGTCCTCGAACTCGTATCGGAGCCTGGCGTCCGTGCTCTTCGAGAATCTCCGGCGGACTTGCGCGTAGTAGGTCCGGACGTTCTCCCGCTCGAGGTCGAGATCCAGCTCGTACTTGAACAGGGCGAAGTTCGATCCGAGGGCGGCCTCGTACTTCTCGTGGAATTCCTTCTGCAGATCGATGCCCCAGGTGGAGATCTCGTTGTCCGGGCTGTCCCAGACCTCTCCCGTGAGGCTCAGCGTCGTCTCCTCGGGGAGCGTCTCCGGCAGGGACACCGTGAGGTAGTAGCGGTCGAAATCCCGGTTGTAGCGCCCGATGTCGCCCTCGTCCTGGATGCGGCGGAGGTCCAGGCCGCCGAACAGCATGACGTGCTCTCCCACTCCCTTGGAGAACTGCAGCTGGCCCTGGTCGTAGGGATGGGTGGTGATCAGGGTGTTGAAGAACGGGTTGACCTCGTTGGCCAGAGCCGCCTGTGACTCGAACAGGCTGTAGTATGAGGCTCGGAGCGTCAGCTGCTGCTCCGGCAGGGTCCACAGCGCCCCGACGCGGACGTCGCGGGACTCCTCCTCGAGGAAGCTGTAGGAGCCCTCGAAGCGGAGGTTGCGGTTGACCAGGTGGTGCACCCCGAGGGCCAGCAGGTCGTTGTTGTGGTCTCCCAGGCGGGTCTCGTCCTCCAGGTGCATCCAGTCGAACCGGAGCCTCCCACCCTCCCAGGGGGTGAAGGCCGCGTAGGCGCCCCCCAGGGCGTCTCCCGTGGAGGAGCCCTCGAAGAGGTGCACGGGGACGCCGCCGTACAGGCCCAGGACCAGGCCCAGGGCGCCCCAGCCCTTGGTCTCCACCCGAGCGCCGTCGAAGTGCGCGAAGACGGGCGTCTCGTACATGTCCTGGCGTCCGAGGCGCGCGAGAGCCAAGTCATCGTGCAGAGGGGCGTCGACGTAGGCGTGATAGAGCCGTCCGGTGACGCGATCGTCGAAGGTGTCGTCGACGCTGTGGAAGACCCAGTCGTCGGAGCGACCATCGAAGTCCCAGGAGCCGCGTCCCAGGACGTGGATCTTGAAGGGATCCGGGCCGGGGGTCTCGATGTCCACCGAGGCCACGGCGTGGAGGTCGTGGTCCTCGGCGTCACTGCCCCAGCGGGAGCGGACGGTGGAGGCCACGGAGCCGTGGATCGAAGCCCCCTCCTCCTCCGCCTGGAGCGGGGGATAGGCGGCCTCGGGCTCCTGGACGGGAGCATCCGGGGGATCCTCCTCGGGGTCCGGCTGGGGGGTCTCCTCCAGCGGGTCCTCCAGCGGGTCCTCCTGCGGGTCCTCCTGCGGCGCAGGCTGGGGTACCTCCTCCTGGGGCTCCGGCGCGACCTCCGGCTCCTGCTCCTGCGAGAGCCGGAGGGCGGTCAGGGGCTCCAGGGTGCCCCGATCCCGGGCCGGGGAGGTCGCACATGCGCCGAACAGGGCCGGGGTGGCCATGAGCGCGATACACACAGAGACCGCGCGCAGCGGTCTGGCCGTGGGGCTGTTGACTTCAGCGCGACTCATCATCTCTCTCGGACGTGGATGGGTGGGAGGGGATCCGGGTCCGGGAAGTGGATGGCCCCCAGGGGGCACCTCACGGGCCACGGGGCACCCACGGCAAGGAGCGGGCCAAGCGGTCCCAAGTTCGTGGGGGAAACCCACGCGAGTGGACCGATCCGGTCCCGCCCGCCCCGAGGCGACCCCGGCTCCCGCGCGGCCGGCTCCCGAGCGATCCAGCCGGGGCGCCCGTAGAGTTCGCGCCCGGTCGCGAGCTCGCCGGGGGCCGGGAGATTCCCGGTGCATTCCTTCCGGCCGCTAGGGTGTGGGCACGGCCCGATCTTCTCACGGCTGAGAATCCAGCTCCCGGCCCCTCTCACGGGCGAGAACGCGCCGCCCGACCCGGACCGCCGCCAGGCCGGGGGCCGGAATCCTGGCCCTCGCGCCGGGTCGGTCCGGGATCCCGCTCGAGCCCGCCGGACTCGCCGGCCCGGTTTCCGGTGGGAATCGCCCGCGTGGCACGGAAGCTGTAAGCATCCGGCCGGGGTCCGGGATGGCACAGCAGGGCATCCCGGGCTCTTCCATGCACGAAAAACGGCGAATGCGGAGAAAGAGATGAGTCGGATTCGAGTCTTTTCGGTCCTCGGCCTGGTCCTCGTCGGATGCCTGCCCCTCCTGATCGGGTCGGCCGCCGCGCAGGCCAAGGCATCCCCGGGCACGGCATCTCAGGACGCGGGGGGCCAGAAGAAGCTCCCGCCCCTCTACATAGGGGCCAAGTCCTGCAAGAAGTGCCACATGAAGTCCTCCATCGGCAAGCAGTACAAGATCTGGCAGGGGAAGAAGCACGCGAAGGCCTTCGAGCTGCTCAAGTCCGAGAGGGCCCAGGAGGTGGCGAAGGAGCAGGGCCTCGAGGTCAAGGCCTTCGAGGCTCCCGAGTGCCTGAAGTGTCACACCACCGGCCACGGCTACGGTCCTCGCAAGACCCACTACGGCCCGAAGTTCAATCTCGAAGAGGGCGTCACCTGCGAGGCCTGCCATGGCCCCGGCGAGTTCTTCAAGAAGCCCGAGGACGGCAAACTGCACAAGGAGGCCGAGGGCAAGGGCTATCTCCAGGCCACCGAGGCCCTGTGCCGCGGGTGCCACAACGAGGAGAGCCCCACGTGGAATCCCGAGGCGGACACCACCGAGGACGACCAGAAGGTGGGATTCGACTTCAAGACCCGGCTCAAGATGATGGCTCACCCGATCCCCAAGGAGGGGGAAGCCGACAGGTAGCTGCCCGCGCGCACCCCGGGGGTGAGAGGAGGCCACCGCGGCTGCGGGGGCCTCCTCCAGTTCGACCGGGATCAGGCCGAATCGCCGTCAACGAGAAGACATGGCTGACCACTCCCAGCGGAACCCCGAGAGGCCCATCGGCCAGCGCCGGTTCGCCTACTTCAGGAACACCCTGAGCGGCGTCGGGCTCGCGATCGCCCTCGTCGCGGGGGCCTTCCACCTGAGCCTCTTCGCCCTGGAATACTCCAGGGGGGTGCACAACCCCTATCTGAACATCTGGTTCCACATCCTCATCCCGCCCGTCGTGGTCGCCGGATTCGCCCTGGCCGGGATCGGCGCGCTGAGGGAGAGGCGCAGGCTCAAGGCCCCCGGCGGCGCGGCCCGGGGACCCACAGGGGCCAGCGCGCGGAAGGGCCTGGTGCTGGGCGGCGCCCTGTCGGTGGTCCTCCTCCTGCCCTTCCTGGCGCTGACCACCTACTCCGGGCACGAGTTCACGGACTCCGTCGAGTTCTGCGGGAAGGTCTGCCACGTCCCCATGCAGCCGGTCTACACGGCCTACCAGGTCTCGCCCCACGCCCGGGTCTCCTGCTCGAGCTGCCACATCGGCGAGGGGGCGTCCTGGTTCGTCCGGTCCAAGCTGTCGGGCACCCGGCAGGTCTTCGCCGCGATCTTCGATTCCTTCGACCGGCCCATCGCCACGCCCATCCGGAACCTCCGGCCCGCCCGGGAGACCTGCGAGCGCTGCCACTGGCCGGAGAAGTTCTTCGGCTCGAGAGTCGTGGACCTGCCGCACTACGCCTCTGACGAGGAGAACACCCGGCGGCCGCTGAGCATGGTCCTCAAGACCGGCGGTGGTGACCCCCGGACGACGGAGGTCCGGGGCATCCACTGGCACTTCCTGGCCTCGCACGAGACCGAGTACGTGGCGACGGACGAGAAGCGTCTGGAGATCCCCTGGGTGAAGGTGACCACCGAGTCCGGCGTCCGGATCTACCGCTCCGACGGCCTGCCCGCGGACGCCCCGCCGCCGGCCGGCGAGCGGCGGCGCATGGACTGCCTCGACTGTCACAACCGCCCCTCCCACAACTACCGGACGCCCGACGAGCTGACCAACGTCCTCTTCTCCCACGGGCTCCTGGATGCGTCCCTTCCCTACCTGAAGCGCGAGGCCGCCCGGCTCATGGCCCAGCCCTACGAGGACACGCCCTCGGCGGTGGCGGCCATCACCCAGGGGCTGGAGGAGTTCTACCGGGAGAACTACCCGGAGGTCGCCGCCTCCAGGGCGGAGGAGCTGGCGCGCTGCACGGAGCTCGTCGTCGACGCCTTCCGGAACAACGTCTTCCCCGAGATGCGCACCGACTGGAGGACCCATCCGGATCACATCGGTCACAAGTACTTCCCCGGCTGTTTTCGGTGCCACGACGACGGGCACGTGGCCGACGACGGGACCGCGATCAGCCGTGACTGCGGCCTGTGCCACGAGTTCATGGAGCACAAGGAGGAGGAGGGCACGCAGCTCCTGGTGCGGGGCGGGTACAACCACCCCTTCGAGCTGGGAACGGCCCACGAGGGCCTGAACTGCCACGCCTGCCACGACGGGGGGCCGACTCCGGCGGCCTCCTGCGAGGGGTGCCACCGGGAGGTGGCCGACCTCCAGGCCGGCCGCTTCGCGCCCCTCCCGGAGCTCTCCGGCGCTCCCCATCCCCACAAGGGCGAGCTGGAGTGCACCGATTGTCACGAGGAGTCGCGGCGGTTCACCGCCGAGGAGATCGTGCCGCAGTGCATGGAGTGCCACGACGAGGAAGAGCACATCGAGACCGTGAGGCGGCTGCTCGACGAGCTGGAGGAGGCTCGCCGCGAGGCCGGCGACTCGATCCTCCGGGAGGGCGTGGATCGCGCCGGCCCCATCCACAACCTCGAGTTTGCGTTGAAGATCCTCGGGGGCGATACGGTACGCTCGGAGTCCGATACCGACTGAGCATCGGGCGGAATGGAACAGAAGGGAACTCGCGGCATCCTCGCGGCCTGCGGCCTCGCCGCATGGATGACGTTCCTGCTGAGCGGAGCAGGACAGGCCCAGGACAACGAGGTCTGTCTCGAGTGCCACGCCGAGACCGATCTCGAGCCCCTGACCGGCGACCTGACGCGCTCGTTGCACGTGACCGAGGCGATGCTCTCCGCTTCGGTGCACGTGGACTTCGCGTGCATCGACTGCCACATGGACCTGGAGGACCAGTCCTTCCCTCACGAGGTGGCGGTCGAGCCCGTGAGCTGTGCGGAATGCCATGACGAGGAGGCCGAGGTGTTCGCCGGCAGTCTCCATGGTCAGGCCCTGGCACAGGGCGATCCGCTGGCGCCCTCCTGCGCCGCCTGCCACGGGAAGCACGACATAAGGCACTCCTCGCATCCGGAGGCCAGGACCGCCTTCAGCAACATCCCGCGCCTCTGCGGGAGCTGCCACGAGGAGGGAGCGCCCGTCCAGGAGGCCCGCGACATCCCGCAGCACCACGTCCTGAGCAACTACTCCCAGTCCATGCATGGAGAGGGGTTGTTCAGGAAGGGCCTCGCCGGCACGGCGGTCTGCACCAGTTGCCACACGGCTCACCAGGTGCTACCCCACGACGACCCCGCCTCGACGATCCACAGCAGCAACATCGCGGACACCTGCATGAGGTGCCACATCCTCATCGAGGAGGTGCACCGCAAGGTCATCCGCGGCGAGCTGTGGGAGGAGGAGCCCCACAAGATCCCCGTCTGCGTGGATTGCCACTCGCCCCACAAGATTCGCCGGGTCTACTACGATCAGGGCATGGCCGACTGGGAGTGCCTGGCCTGCCACGGTGACCCGACCCTGACCCGGCAGCGGGACGGGGAGACGCTCTCCCTGCACGTGGACGGGGAGAGGATCCACGGCTCCATGCACGGCGGCGTGGCCTGCGCTCAGTGCCACATCGGCGGGACGCCGTCCGGGGACTACCGCCCCTGCTCGACCATGGTCAGCCAGGTCGACTGCTCGGTGTGCCACGCCGAGGCCGTGGAGAACCACGACCAGGGCATCCACGGCCGGCTGGCCGCCCGCCGGGACCTCGCCGCACCGCGGTGCGTCGACTGTCACGACCACCACTACACGCGGGGCAAGGCGCAGCCGGATTCGCCCACCTTCCCCACCAACGTGCCCGAGCTGTGCGGCAAGTGCCACCGGGATGGCGCCGCCGCGGCCGCCCGGGTCGACGACATCGGCGAGCACGAGATCATCTCGCACTACTCGATGAGCATCCACGGCAAGGGCTTGCTCCAGAGTGGTCTCCTCGTGACCGCCGTGTGCACGGACTGCCATACGACCCACATGCCCCTGCCCCCGGGGGACCCCGAATCGAGCGTTCACCCCGACAACGTCGCCGCCACCTGCGCCCGATGCCACCACGGGATCTACGAGGCCTTCTCCCAGAGTATCCACGCCACCGGCTCCGAGCGGGGCGGCCACTCCCCACCCACCTGCAACGACTGCCACTCCTCCCACGGAATCTCCCGGACCGACCAGGGGGACTTCAAGGTGGGCATCATCGAGAGGTGCGGGCGGTGCCACGAGGACGTCACCGAGACCTACTTCGAGACCTTCCACGGCAAGGTCTCCAAGCTGGGGGAGGCGGCCACGGCGAAGTGCTACCACTGCCACGGCGCCCACGACGTCCTGCCCGTGTCGAATCCCCGGTCCCGGCTCAGCCGGGACAACATCGTGGGCACCTGCCAGCAGTGCCACGAAGGGGCCCACCGACAATTCGCCGGCTACCTGACCCACGCGACCCACCACAACCGAGGGAAGTACCCCGTCCTCTTCTACACCTTCTGGGGGATGACGCTCCTCCTCGTGGGGACCCTGGGCGTTGCCGGCCTGCACACGGCGTTCTGGCTCTGGAGGGGCCTCAAGACGCCGGGCATGCGCGTCGACCGGATCAAGGCCCTCGAGGAGCAGCACGTGCTCCGGATGACCCCTCGACGGCGGGTCCAGCACCTGGTGATGCTGGTCAGCTTCTTCGGGCTGGCCATCACCGGCATGACCCTGAAGTTCTCCTACATGACTTGGGCCCGGTATCTCTCCGATCTGCTGGGCGGCTTCGAGTCGGCCGGCTACATCCACCGACTGTGCGCGATCATCACCTTCGGCTACTTCGCCGCCCACCTCCACGAGCTCGTCGGACTGGTCCGCAGGTCGGGGATCAGGAGCCTCTTCCATCCGTCCACGACCATGCTCCCCACGCGTCGCGATCTCAGGGACCTGGCGGCCACCTGGAGGTGGTTCCGGGGCAAGGGGGAGTTCCCCTCCTACGGCCGGTGGACCTATTGGGAGAAGTTCGACTACTTCGCCGTGTTCTGGGGCGTGGCCATCATCGGCTCCACCGGACTGCTGCTGTGGTTCCCGGAGGCCTTCACCCGCGTGCTGCCGGGCAAGTTCATCAACGTGGCCACCATCATCCACAGCGACGAAGCCCTGCTGGCGGTCGGCTTCATCTTCACGGTCCACTTCTTCAACACCCACTTCCGTCCGGGCAAGTTCCCCATGGACCCGGTGATGTTCACCGGCAGCGTGCCGCTCAAGGAGTTCAGGAAGGAGCGGCCTCAGGAGTACGAGGAGCTGGTTAAGGCGGGGCAGCTCGAGGGAAGATTGACGCGGGCCAAGAGCGCCGAGTTCTTCCACATGGCCAGGGTCTTCGGGATCAGCGCGCTGGTCCTGGGGCTGAGCCTGATCGCCCTCATCCTCTACGCGATGATCCTGGGCTACAAGTAGGCCGCCTCTCGCGACGCGGGGGGGCCTCCGGTCAGGCCCTCGCCCTTACGGTCCTCCACCCGTAGAGCGCGCCGCAGAGCACCACGAAGGCGAGGTCCAGCGTTCCGATCAGGAACACCCGACTGGCGATCGCGCCGGTGCCGAAGCCGTAGCTGTGCAGGCCGATGCCCAGCACGTAGTTCACACCCACGTAGGTCATGATGATCATCCAGAACGCCAGGATGCTCTTGGCGGCGGTGGCGAAGCGGCCCCTGGCCGTCACGAAGAAGGCCATGGCTCCCACGGCGGCCGCCAGGGCCACCAGCAAGGGCATCGTCAGCGGGCCCAGCTTCCATCCGATGAGGAGGAAGAGGCCGAGGCCCAGCAGGGCCCCCGCTGCACGGGCCCAGGCGGGGATCTGCTCCTTGTCCACGCGCACGTGCATGATGGCCATGTAGCCCAGGAAGGCGACCAGCGACCATACCTCCTTGGGATCCCAGCCCCAGTAGCGTCCCCAGGAGGAGGCCGCCCACATGCTGCCGGTGGCGATCCCCACGAAAAGGAGCAGGGCCCCCACGTGCATGTACCAGGCATGCGCTGAGTCGATGGAGGCCTCGAGCTCCCGCCTCCCGGGAGCGGCCGCCATCACCGCCACCTGGACGTGCGCGATCAACACCGCCAGGGTGAGCACCGAGTAGGAGAGCATGATGATCGGCACGTGTATGGACATCCACACCGTGTCCATCAGGACCGGAGCGATGGGGCGGATGAACTGATCGATCGGCAGGGTGTCGGCCAGGCACAGGGAGAGGGCGCCCATGGCCGAGGCGGTCAACGGGACGCTCCGGTGCCGCACGAAGAACATGGCCAGGATGGCGAACACGCCGGTGCCGCAGCTCAGGAAGAGGAGCGACTCGTACATGTTGGCGGCCGGCAGGCGCCCGGCGATGGTGCCGCGCAGGGACAGGCCGTAGGTGAGCATCCCGAAGCCGGCGATGAAGGCCAGCAGCGTGAGACCATCGAACCATCTCCTGCGGATCCTCATGGCCGCTGCCGCGAGCACGGTCCCCAGGACCATGATGACCCAGGCCTTGCGGAAGGGCCTCAGCTCGTTGTAGCGGAGCTCGGTCGCCAGCAGCTGCGGAGGCGGGCGGTGGGCCGCGGGCAGCGCCTCCAGCGCGCCGGCGAGCTCGCCCGCGGCGTGGTCGAAGGCCGCCCGGTCGTCGGCCTGAAAGGCTCCGCGCAGCGACTCCCAGGCCGCCCGGACGGGCCGGAGCTCCTCGGCGTCGACCTGCGTGAACCACGCCACCGAGCGCCAGGCCCCCAGCGCATCGCCCGGATCGGGGACGGGCCGGATGCCCTGGCCGTGGAAGACCCGCTGCAGGGTGATCAGCTTGCCGTGGATGCCGCTGACCTTGGACTCCAGCGGGTTGGCCTTCCGACCGGAGTCGATCCGGGAGAGCTGATCCACCAGGGAGAGGAGCCTCTCGTGGCCGATCAACTCCTCGTAGGAGAAGAGGGTCCGGGATGCCGACAGCTGGAGCTCGCCCCGCAGCTCGGCGTTGCGGATGGGGATCAGCGGGGCCCCTCTCCACGCCTGAGGATCCAGGGTCCAGGCCAGCAGCACGAGGACCGGATCCCGGCCCCGGTAGAGCCGCTCACCCGTGACGCCCTGGACCAGATCGCGGGCCAGGGTGTCGAGCGGCATCCAGCGGCCGTCGTGCTGCACGACGATGGAGCGGACCCTCGACAGGTCCAGAGAGGACGGGAGCTCCGCCGGAGGCGATCCCCAGGCGGTGAGCGCCGCGAGCGAGAGCGCTGCGATGAGGGCCGACATTCAGATCACCTCCGCTGTGAGCCGGACCGGCTGCGCTGGGGCCTGGAGCCGCCGCCGTCCGAGGCGCATTCCCAGGACGATCAGCATCCCCAGGGTGGTGGCCACGTATCCGGCGAACGCGATCGGCTGGCCGGGGTCACGCGAGACGGAGAGGTAGCTGACCGTGCGGCCACCCTGGTCGTCGTAGCTCGACTGGAACAGGCTGTAGCCTCCGTACTTCACGGGGCTGTTCATGCTGATGATGCGGTCCCTCTTCCCTCCGCTCTGGGGATCGGTGATGGTGACGTGGCTCTCGAAGGTGCGAGGCCGGTCTCCTCCCGGATAGCGACCCACGCGGAATCGGTTCAGGGTGAGCTCGAAGCCGAGCGGGATGGCCCGGTCCCCGTAGAGCAGCTGGAAGGTGGAGCCACCGGCCTCCACCGCGCGGACGCGGTGTCTCGGCAGCCAGACCTCACGCGACCCTCCCTCCGCCCTCAGCTCCACCAGCAGCGCCGGCTCGCGGCGCTCCCGCACCGGGTCGGGTTGCACGGCGGCGGTCTCGATCCTCGCGTTCTCGAAGCAGCGGAGCACGCAGAAGCGCAGGCCCGGCCAGGGCGTGTCCACCGGCAGGCCCACCTCGATGGACCGGTGGACGACCGGGGCGCCCTCCCCGTGGAAGCGGACGTGGAGGGCTCCCTCGGGCCCGCGCAGCACCTCGACGGGCACCGATGGTGGCGGCGCGGCCGAGGAGAGGAAGGCCACCTTCAGGTCCTCGCTCCGGGTCGCCTGGTGCATGCCCTCGAAGTCGGGGAACATGGAGAAGGCCAGGCGAGTCTCGGTGCCCGAGGGTCCCTCGATCTCGACCTCGATGGCGGGGTTGAGGGGCTCCGGGCTGGCATTGCCGACTCCCTGGTCCCCGCCGACGACGGCGTGGGGCATGTACCGGAGGACGCGGAAGCGCAGGCCGGTGTCTCCCAGGGGAACCGCCTGCTCGGTGCAATCCTCGACGGGGAGCTCGAAGGTCTCCCCACGGCAATCGATCCGCGCGATGCCCGGAGAATCCTCGCCCTCCTCTTCCTCGGAGCGGGGCTGCATCAGGCGGTCCAGCTCCTCCCCGTCGGAGACGAGGCGGAGCGTCCCCTGGGCGAAGCCGAGCCCGACGGTGTCGCCGGCGAACATCCAGACCGCGCCGTCGCGGCCGTTCGGGGAGAGCGAGACCTCCACTGCCGGAGAGTGGACGGTGCCGTCATCGAGGACCCGCTCCTCCTGGATCATGTCGGGCAGGTACTTCTTGACCGCGATGCCCTCCAGCCCGTTCACGCGCAGTACGCCCGTCGCCGGCCAGTCCACGGCCGTGAATCCGCCGATCGCCGAGGGGCCCAGATCGATGGAGCTCCGGCTCCGGTCGAGGAGGTTCATCGCGGTGAGGGAGGCTCGACGCGTGTGGAACTCCCGGACGCTCTCGCCCTCGCCGATGGCCACCTGGCCGTCGACCCCCAGGCGGTCGGTGATCAGCGCGCCGGCGAGCAGCAGGAGGATCCCCGTGTGGGTGAGGACGAAGCCTGCCTGTCGCCAGGAGAAGGGATAGCGGCAGGCCAGGGCCGAGAGGATGTTGGCCGCGATCAGCGCCAGGAGGACCTGGAACCACCGGGCGTGGTAGAAGGCCTCCAGGGCTCGCTCGGTACCGTGTGAGGACTCGTACACGGTGGCGCTGGCCATGGCGACCATCAGCAGGGCCAGCAGCACCACCGCGAACCACAAGGAACCGATCACTCTGAGGATGGAACGGATCACGGAGGTCATCAGGAGTCGTTCTTCCACGTGAATGCCATGGTGTCGTCGTCCGGAGTCCGGGGGGGGATCCGGGGGGGGCTCCAGCTCCGAGCCCTTCGGCCTGCCGACCGAGTCGGCGCCGATCACAAGACGGTGCCTCTCCGAGCGAGGGCCCGTGCTAGTCGATCTTCATCTCGTCCATTTTCCGATAGAGGCTCGACAGGCCGATCTCCAGGGCCTTGGCCGCCTCGGCCTTGTTGTTGCCGTGGCGCGCGAGGGTCTTGATGATGTGCAGCCTCTCGAACTCCCGGGCGGCTCCCCTCAGGTCCGCGGGCATGATCCTGGCCGGGTCGCCGGCGCTGATCGAGATGGGGAGATCGCTCGACTCCACGGGCCGGTCGTTGGCGAAGATGAGGGCGCGCTCGACGGCATTCTCGAGCTCCCGCACGTTGCCCGGCCAGGCGTGGGCGCACATGGCTTCGATGGCCGGGCCGGAGAAGCCCGGGCACCTGGACTTCAGCTCGGTGTTGTACTTGCGGACGAAGAGCTCGATGAGGGCCGGGATGTCCTCGAGCCGTTCGCGCAGGGGCGGCAGCGTGAGGCGGATGATGTCCAGGCGGTAGAACAGATCCTCGCGAAACGACCCGTCCTGGATGGCCGCATCCAGGTTGCTGTTGGTGGCCGCCATGATGCGGATGTTCACCTTGCGGGGACGCGTGTCGCCGACCCGGATGATGGCCTTCTCCTCGATGGCCCGGAGGAGGACCGCCTGGCTCGAGATGGGCAGGGAGGAGATCTCGTCCAGGAAGAGGGAGCCGCCGTTGGCGGCCTCGAAGTACCCGATTCGATCGCCGCTGGCCCCGGTGAACGACCCCCGGCGGTGGCCGAAGAACTCGCTCTCGATCAGGCTCTCGGTCAGCCCGCCGCAGTTGACCGCCACGAAGGCCTTGTCGCTGGTCACCCCGTTGTAGTGCAGCGCGCGGGCGAGGGCCTCCTTGCCGGTCCCGCTCTCGCCGAGGAAGAGCACGCTGCTGGTCGTGTGCGAGACGCGCTTGATCGTCTCCAGGATCTCCCGCATCTGCGGCGATTCGGCGACGATGCCCGAGTAGTCGTACTTCCGACTGGCCTGCTCGCGGAGGACGCGGTGCTCCCGGGCCAGGTCATGGTGGGCGATCAGCTGCTTCAGCTTGAAGACCACCTCGTCGAAGATGAGGGGCTTGCAGATGTAGTCCCGGGCGCCCTTCTTCATGGCCTCCACGGCGGTGTTCACCTCGCCAAAGGCCGTGATCACGATGATGGCGGCATCCGGGGCCAGCTCCCGGGCATGGTCGATCAGGTCCATGCCGGGGATGCCCGGCATGCGGAGGTCGGTGATGATGGCGTCGACGGAGTTGTCCTTGAGCGCCGCGAGCGCCTCCGTCCCATCGCGGCAGGCGATCACGTCGAAGCTCTCCTCCTCCAGCATCTGGGCGAGGTTCCTCCTCAGCGTGTCCTCATCGTCCGCCAGGAGAACGGTTGCCTGTGTCATGACAGTGCCCTCGGCCTCTCGCTCAGGATGGGCAGGACCACGGTGAAGACAGTACCTACTCCCTCGGTGGACTGGTACTCAATGGTCCCATTCAGCTTCTGTACGATGCTGTTGCTCACGGCCAGGCCGAGGCCGGTCCCGCATCCGGGCTCCTTGGTGGTGAAGAAGGGATCGAAGATCCGTCGGCCGACACCGCTCGGAATGCCGCAACCCGTGTCTCTGATCTGGACGGCGAGCCCCCCCCGGGTGTCGCGCGCCTCGATGGTGAGAGCTCCGCCATCGGGCATGGCGTCCAGCGCGTTGAGGCAGAGGTTGATGAAGACCTGCTGGAGCTGCCCGGGGATCCCGTAGGTGGTGGGCAGGGACGGCAGGGGCTCGAGCTGGACATCGACGTTCCGGGCCCGCGGATCGAAGGAGACCAGCAGGACGGTCTCCTCCAGGGCCTGACCCACGTCGATGGCCGCCCAGCGCTCGTCGCCCTCACGCGACAGCTCCACCAGCTGGCGCAGGGTGCTGGTGATGCGCTGGATGTGGGTCTCGATCAGGGCGAGCTGGTCTTCCGTATCCGCGGTGGCCCCGGACCGCCTCAACATCTGCACGATGGACGAGATGCTGGCCAGGGGATTGACCACCTCGTGGGCGAGCCCCGAGGCGAGCTGTCCGATGGAGAACATCTTCTCCCGCTCCACCATGTGGGAGCGCATTCGCTCCACCCGTCGAGCCTCGGCCTTGAGCAGGAACAGCAGGTTGTTGCAGGTCTCACCGAGCTGAGTGAGCTCGTCGGGGCAGGAGAGGCGGAAGGTCGCGCACTCGTGACACTTCTCGATCTCCATGCCGGGATGGACGGCGCCGCCCCCGTCGCAGCCCAGAGCCATGGCCTGCCAGCATCGCTCACCCGGTGAGTCGTACAGGGGGCAGTCGGAATCACCGCAATCGAGCACCTCGCGGCAATGCAGGAGGTGCGGATTCTCGAATCGGGCGAGGGTGTTGGGATCGGCCATGTAGGTCTCCAACAGCCCGGCCACCTGCTCGGCGGTCCGCGAGAGCTGCCGCTGCTGGCGGGCCATCAGCACATAGACCAGACCGCAGGCCAGGGCGGTGATCACCAGGGCCCGCAGGGTGAGGAGGAAGTGGCTGAACCCGATGGACTTCGTGGGGAACAGTCGTCGCTCGGCCACCTCCCAGCCCACGAAGAGCACCGCTATGAAGGCCAGGGCCAGCAGCGGGATGAACAGCCGCGAGGCGGCCGCCCGGAGAAAGAACGCCCGGAGCGGACGACGTCTCATCCCGGCGCATCGACCGCGAGCCGGGGAGGGCTCCGGCCCGGACCTCCCCCGGCCGGGGCGGGGCGGCTCCGCACCCCGTCCCGCGGTCTCGATCCCAGGCGGTTCCTCGATTCTCGGCTCCACGGCTCGGCTCCCAGGCGGTCACGTCGTCATCGGCTGCTCGCCAGGCAGCCGGGGATGCGCGCCGGTAACACCCCGGGCGAAGGCGATCAGCAAGATGTGTGCCCGGTCCCGGGCCAGGCGCCGGGGAGCAGGCAATACCGGCCTCATCGATGGCGCGAGGAGGATGGCACTCCTCCGAATCGGGGGAGGCGTCGGTGGTCTCGTCGATCCCATCGCGGTCGGAATTCTAGCCGCGTTCTCGGCGCGGAAGGCGAGGTTTCTCACTGTTGAGAAGACCCCCAAACCGGACCCGTGAGTCGACAATCGGGAAGCGGGACTCCCCTCGCGCTCCCTCACTCCCGACGCATCCAGATCACCGCCGGGGAGCGGTCGCCCGTGAGCCGGCCGCCCTCCAGCTCGTCCGAGCCGAAGAACTTCCAGCCCGCCAGCTCGGCCTCGATGGACGCGGGCTCGGAAGGGCGCTCCAGGATGGCCAGGCCGCGCCGGTCGGTGGCCGCGGCGAGCTCGCCGTCGCACAGGAGGCGCACTCCCGGCACCGCCGGGGCCGTGAAGGAGGCCATGCCGTCCTCCAGGAAGCCGTCGAAGTAGGAGTCGGTGATCCGCGAGGCATCGCGGGTCAGGATGACCGCCGACCAGCCGCGCTCGAGCTCGACCTCCGCGAGGTGGAGATCGCCGGCGGGCTGGAAGTCGGCCAGAGTTCCGCGGGCGGTGAGGTGACCGGGGGCCCGCACGATCCACTGCAGCGGCCGCCCGGCCGGGGCCTGCCAGCAGGGCTGACCGAACTCGGCGATGATCGGGGAGGGCACCCAGCGCTCGGTGAGCTGCACCATGACGTCGAAGGAGGGGATCTCGCGGCGCGTGCCGCGCTCGAAGACGCGAAAGCCCAGGGCCAGATAGCCGCCCGCCGCGCTGCAGCGGATCTCCAGGTGGGTGAGGGGCGCCGCGATCACCTGGTCCCGGCTCGGGCAGTCGACCTCGGGCACCGAGAAGAGGCGGAGGCGGTAGGCGGCGGCGGGCACCTCCTCGAATTCGAAGTCCCAGACGATCTCCTCGCCGGGAGCGGCCGGCTCGCGCGGACCGCTCATCGCCGTGCGCTCGACGCCGCCGTCCACCGACGAGAGGTGCAGGCTGAGCCAGAACACCGCGTCCGCGCCCGCGAGCCGCACCTGGCCGGAGACCGGGCCCGCTGCGGTCAGCGCCTGAAGCACGAGATCTCCCAGCTCCTGCGCGCCGGGAACGACCTCGATCCGGCGTTCGAGGGCCCGCCGCTCCGGCGCGCGCACCAGGAGATCGTAGGGGCCGGCCTCGAGGCCGGAGAAGGCGAATCGACCCTGCTCGTCGCCGCCCGCGTGCTCCCACTCCTCCTCGGCGAGGCCGATCCGGCGCAGGCCGACCTCCGGCTCCTCCACGGGCGCGCCGGCGGAATCCACCACCCTGCCCGTGACGCTCGCCAGGCGCCGCATCCATACGTGCACCGGCCCGGGATGAGGGCCGACATCGGTCCGGACCGGCGACCTGCCGGTCCAGGCGAGATCCAGCGAGCGCACCTCGACGAAGAGCTCGCCTCCCGCCAGCGTGCTCGGCCCCGGGTGGCGGTAGGAGAGCTCGGGCCGCTCCGTCAAGGGCAGCCATCGCCAGGGACCCTGCCGGCCGCCGGGGAAGTCGGCGATCAGCCGCGCCTGCAGGCTCTCGCGGGTCGACAGACCCGCGGGATGCAGCACCAGCTCGAAGCTCGGGCCGCAGCGCACCGGGATCGACCAGACCTCCCCCTCGCCGGGTCGATGCTCGCGCTCGATCGGGCCGACGATCGGGAGGGCTCCGCGGTCGATGGACAGCCGCACGGTGCACCGCGGAAAGGCCGCCCGCGTCTCGAAGCTCCCGCCTGCGGCGGTCTGCACCACCTCCAGCAGGGAGCTCTCCGACAGGATCGCGACCGCCACCCGGGCCAGACCCGCTCCGGTCCTCTCGTCGAACACGCGGCCGCGCATCGACGCCGGCCCCCTGGGCGCGAGACGGGCGGGCCGAGCCTCGGAGTCGGCGAGCCCGGCGCGCTCCAGCGACGGCGTCGACGACTCCTCGGCGGGCGCGGCGGGCTCCACCGCGGGGGCCGATCCCGGAGCGACCGCGCGGGAGGAGGCCCCGCCCTCTGCGCGCAGCAGCCAGAGAGCCCCGGCGCAGCCGACGGCCAGGATCAGGACCAGGCCGCCCAGCAGGCGGAGTCGGGAGGTGGAGGGGGTCGACGTCATGGCCCGGCGCCCTCGGCCCGTTCCGCGAAGCGGGCGCCCGAGAGGAACCTCTGCAGCAGGATGAAGGCCAGCAGCAAGAGGCCCACGGCGATGCGACCCCACCAGGGGTTGAGCCGCCCGTCGAACAGGAGGGCCGAGTGGATGGTACCGAAGATCAGGACGCCCAGGAGGGTCCCGGCTGCGGTTCCCACGCCGCCGGAGAGCAGCGTGCCGCCGATCACCACCGCGGCGATGGCGTCCAGCTCCAGGCCGAAGCCGGCGGCGGGGTTGCCCGAGCCCGTGTAGAAGGTGGCCACCACGCCCGCCAGGGCGGCGCAGAAGCCGCTCAGGGTGTACACCCCGACCACCGTCCGACCCACCGGCAGCCCCATCAGGGAGGCCGAGCGCGGGCTGCCGCCCACGGCGTAGACGTCGCGGCCGAAGCGCGTGTGGTGCGCCGCGTACAGCGCCGCGGCGAAGGCGATCAGGAGGATCAGGGCCGTCGCCGGGAGGTGGACGCGCGACGAGAGGGGAACGCCGAAGCCCTGCACCCCGCGGTAGAGCCCGTGGTCGATCCCGATCGGCTGCGCGCTGACCGCGAAGGCCAGGCCGCGCGCGAAGAACATGCCCGCCAGGGTCACCAGGAAGGCCGGCATGCGAAAGAGATGGATCAAGAGGCCCATCCCGCCGCCGAAGGCCGTGCCCAGCAGCAGCGTCAGGATCCACGCCAGGGTGGGGTGCACCCCCTGCTCCTCGATCAGGCGGGCCGAGAAGATGGTGGCGAAGCCCACCACCGAGCCCACCGACAGGTCGATCCCACCCGAGAGGATGACGAAGGTCATCCCCATGGCCGAGATGCCCAGGACGGCGTTGTCGGCGAAGAGGTCCACCAGGACGCGCAGGGAGGCGAAGCCCGGGTAGCGCACCGAGGCGGCGCCGAACAGCAGGATCAGGACCGCGGCCGTGGCCACCAGCGGCACCTGGTTGCGGCGGATCGCTAGCCTCATGCCGCGCGCCTCCCGAAGAGCGAGCCGGCCCGGCGGCGGAGCTCGGCCGACTGCAGCAGACAGACGCCCAGGATGACCAGCGCCTTGGGCACCGGAGCGATGGCCGGGGGCACGCCCAGGTTGTACATGGTGGTGGTCAGGGTCTGCAGCAGCACGGCTCCGATGAGCGCGCCCAGCAGGGTGAAGCGCCCGCCGGTCAACGCGGTGCCGCCCACCACCACCGCGAAGATGGCGTCCAGCTCCATGTACTCGCCCACCCGGCCTGAGTCGGCGCCCTTGATGCTGGAGGCCGCGATCAGGCCCGCCAGGCCGGCGCACAGGCCGCAGAAGCCGTAGACCAGGAGCTTGATCCGGGGCACGGCGAGGCCCGAGAAGCGGCTGGCGGTCTCGTTGTCGCCCACCGCCTCGATGAAGAGGCCCGCGGCGGTCCGCCGCGTCAGGAGGGCCGTGGCCAGGAAGACCCCCGCCACGAGGGTCGCGGTGAAGGGCAGGCCCAGGAGGTGGCCGTTGCCGAGGTAGACCAGCCCCTCGTGCTCGAAGGTGATGATCTGACCGCGGCTGAGGAGCTGGGCCAGGCCGCGGCCCGCCACCATCAGGACCAGGGTGGCCACGATGGGCTGGACGCCGGCGTAGGCGACCAGCACGCCGTTCCACAGACCGGCCGCGGTCGAGGCGGCCAGGGCCAGGGCGATCGCGACGGCGAAGGGGGCGCCGCTCTCGGTCACCAGCCGCGCCGCCACCGCCCCCGAGATGGCCATGATGGATCCCACCGAGAGGTCCACTCCGCCGGTGGCGATCACCAGTGCCATGCCCAGGGCCAGCAGCATCCCCCGCGAGCCCTGGTGCAGGATGTCCACCGGCATCCCGTAGAGGTGGCCGTCGCGGATCTCGAGGTGGAAGAAGCGCTCGCCCAGGAGGAGGTTGAACAGCAGGAGCAGCCCGAGCCCCAGGAGGGGCCAGATCAGGCGGGGGGCCAGGGAGCTCCCCGCGGCCTTCTCGCGCCGGCCGCTCACGGCGCCCTCGCGATCAGGGCCATGATTCCCTCCTCGTCGAGCTCCTCGCCCTCCAGCTCGCCCGCGCACAGGCGATCGCGGAGCACCAGGGCGCGCCCGCAGCCCCGCACCAGCTCGTCCAGCTCGGAGGAGATCAGCACGATGGCCATGCCCTCGGCGCGCAGCGACTCCACCAGCCGGGCGATCTCGCTCCGGGCTCCGACGTCCACGCCCCGGCTGGGCTCGTCCAGGATGATCAGGCGCGGCTGCATCGCCAGCCAGCGGGCCAGGAGCACCTTCTGCTGGTTCCCCCCCGAGAGGGCGAAGAGCGGCGTGTCCGGGCCCGGCGCGCGGATGTCCAGCGCGCGGATCCAGTGCTCGGCGATGGCCTGGCGCTCCGAGCCGGAGAGGGAGCGTCGAGCGCCGCGGGAGGCCTGCAGGGCCAGGACGATGTTCTCGCGCACCGACAGGTTGGGGACGATGCCCTGCCTCTTGCGATCCTCCGGGCAGAAGGCCAGGCCGCGGGCGATCGCCTCGCGCGGGGAGCGCAGGGGGGCCGGCCGGCCCTCCACGCGCACCTCGCCCGCGTCCGCCCGGTCGATGCCGAAGAGGAGGCGGGCGAGCTCGGTGCGGCCGGAGCCGAGGAGGCCGGCCAGGCCCAGGACCTCGCCCGTGCGCACCTCCATGTCCAGCGGCCCGACCCCCCCTCGCCGGCGCAGGCCGCGGGCCGAGAGGAACACCTCCCCCTCGCCTCCCCGCGGCGCCTTCGCGGCCGGGGCGCGCGCGGACTCGACCTCCCGTTCGATCGAGCGTCCCAGCATCATCCCGATCAGGCGCAGGCGCGGCAGCTCCGCGGTCTCGAGCTGGCCCACCCGCTCGCCGTTGCGCAGCACCGTGATCCGATCGGCGACCTCGTAGACCTGGTCGAGGAAGTGGGTGATGAAGACGACGCCCAGGCCCTCCTCGCGAAGCCGGCGCAGGGCGCGGAAGAGCTCGGCCACCTCGCGCTCGTCCAGGCTGGAGGTGGGCTCGTCCAGCACCAGGAGCCGCGCTCGGACGTCCAGGGCGCGGGCGATGGCCACCATCTGCTGCACCGCCACCGAGCAGGAGCCGAGCTCGGCCTGCACGTCCACGCGCACCTCCAGGCGCGCGAGCGTGCGCTCCGCGCGGCGGCGGATGGCCCGGCGGTCGAAGAAGCCCCAGCGCCGCGGCTGCCGCCCCAGCACGACGTTCTCGGCCACCGAGAGCTGCGGGATCAGGTTCACCTCCTGGTAGACGGTGCTGATCCCCAGGGCCTCGGCCTCCCGGGGCGAGGTGGGGTCGATGGGCGAGCCCTCCAGCTCGATGCTGCCCGCCTCGCGCGGATGGACCCCGGTGAGGACGTTGATCAGGGTCGACTTGCCCGCGCCGTTCTCGCCCATGAGGGCGTGCACCTCGCCGCGGCGCACCTCGAAGTCCACCGACGAGAGCGCGCGGACGCCCGGGAAGTCCTTGGTGATCCCGCGCATGCGCAGGAGCACCTCGCGCGTGGCCTCGCTTGCCATCTCAGTACTGGCGGGTGTCGATCACCTCCGCCGCCACGGACCGGTCGAAGACCTCGTCCTGGATGTAGGTCCGCTTGGGCAGGGTCTCGCCGGCGAGGATCCTCTCGACCGCGTCGAAGGCGGCCGGGCCCTGGATGGGGTTGCACTCGACGCTGCAGTTCAGGGTGCCGGCGATCATGGCCTCGAAGGCCGGGCGGATGGCGTCGATGGAGACGATGATCAGGTCCTCGCCCGGCCGCAGGCCGGCCTCCTCGATGGCCTGGATGGCGCCGATGGCCATGTCGTCGTTGTGGGCGAAGAGCACGTCGATCTGGCGGCCGTGCTTCTTGAGGAAGGCCTCCATCACCTCCTTGCCCTTGGAGCGGCGGAAGTCGCCGCTCTGGGAGTCGATGATCTCGAGCTCGGGGTGCTGCTCCAGCACCTCCAGGAAGCCCCGGCGGCGATCGATGGCCGGCGCCGACCCGGGCGTCCCCTGCAGCTCTGCGATCCGGGTGGGGCCCGAGACCTTCTCCACCAGCCAGCGGGCGGCCAGGCGCCCCTCCTCCACGAAATCGGATCCGATGAAGCAGGTGTAGAGCGAGTCGTCGTCCACGGCGATGCGCCGGTCCAGCAGGATGACCGGGATCTCGGCGCGCTTCGCCTCGCGCAGGACCGGCTCCCAGCCGGTCTCCACCAGGGGGGAGAGGATGATGACGTCGACCTGCTGGGCGATGAAGGAGCGCAGGGCCTGGATCTGCTTCTCCTGCTTGGCCTGACCGTCCGCGAACTTGAGCTCGACGCCGCGCCTGGCGGCCTCGGACTTCATCGACTCGGTGTGGGCCGTGCGCCAGCCGCTCTCGGCGCCGGTCTGGGCGAAGCCGACCACCACCCGGTCGCCGGTCGGGTCGGGATCGCCGCAGCCGGCGAGGATCGCGAGCATCGCCGCGGCGGCCAGGATCGCCTTCTTCAAGGGTCTCGCCTTTCCGGTGGAGGGGCACGGTACTGTAGGGGCCCGGCGTGGCGCCCACCAGAGTACCCGACCGGCGCCGGTTCGCTCATCGGCCTTCTCGAACGACGAGTGAGGAGCTGCATCCATGTCGGCATCGTCATCCACTCGGCGGCGAGCACCCGTCGAGGCCACCCTCGCGTGCTGCCTGATCGCGGCCGTCGGCCTCCCCGCGATCGCCGCGGGCGATGCCCCGGCGCCGGAGCCGGGTTCCACCGCCGAGCCGAGGCCCCCCGCGGAGGATTCCCTGGCCCCGATCCGGGCGCGCCTCACGCGGCGGCACCCCGAGGTCGGGCGCCGCGTCCTGGCCTTCTACTACCCCTGGTACGGGACCGAGGCCTTCGGCGGCGCCGAGCGCCACTGGGGCGCGTGGGACGCGGAGAGGCGCGACGCCCCGGCCTCCCTGCGATGGCCGGCGGGCGGTCCCTACGACTCCTGCGACCCCGAGGTCGTGGCCCGCCACATGGAGGACTTCGCCGCCGCCGGCCTGGACGGACCCATCGCGAGCTGGTGGGGACCGGGACACTGGAGCGATCGAGCCCTGCCGGTGATCCTGGAGGAGGCGGCTGCCCGCGATCGCGTGGTGACGGTCTACTTCGAGGTCGTGTGCGGCGAGCGACCCACCGCGGCCTCGGCCGCGCGCGATCTCGCCTATCTCGCGCGGCGCTACGCGAAGCACGAGGCCTGGCTCCGGGTGGGGGAGCGGCCGGTGATCTTCCTCTACGGCCGGGCCATGGATCAGCTCGGCGCCGCGGGGTGGGTCGAGGCCCTGGATAGGGCGCGCGAGATCGACGGCACCGACTGGTTCGCGATCGCCGACGGCATCGGGCCCGAAAACGCGGCGCTCTTCGACGGCATCCACACCTACAACAACATGGGCTCGTACCTCGGCGTGCCCGAGAGCGGCTGGTCCGCGGTCGCCGCCGCGCACTCGGAGCGAGTCCTCCGCCTGGCCGCCGCGCGCCAGCGCCTGGCCTGCGCCACGGTGGTGCCGGGCTACGACGACACCAAGATCCGAACGCCCGGCGCGGCCCTGGATCGAGCCGACGGGCGGCTGTACGACGCGCAGTGGGAGAAGATGGTCGAGCACCGGCCCGACTGGGTGCTCGTGACCTCGTACAACGAGTGGCACGAGGGGAGCGAGATCGAGGCCTCGGCCGAGCTGGGGGAGCAGTACGTCGAGGCCACGGCCCGATGGACCGCGCGCTGGCGTGGCGCCGGGGCGCGAGGGCGGACGGCGGAGGTCGCGCCCGTGGACCTCTCGCTCCTCTCCGGGGTCCTCGAGGAGCGGCTGCGAGGCAGGCTGGGCCTCCTGGGCGGCCTCGGGCCGGCGGGCCTGGTGTTGCTCGAGGCCTGCGATGGCCTCGAGCCCCTGAGCCCGGCCGCGCTGGTTTCCGGCATGGTCACCCCGAAGACCCACCCGCTGCTGGTCTACGCCGGTGGCGAGACCTATCCGACCCGCGTCGAGAGCGAGGGCGACGTGCCCACCGCCCTCCGCGCCTTCCTGGAGGCCGGGGGCAGCCTCCTGGTCTTCGGCACCGGGCCGGTGCCCTTCTACTACGACGAGCGGGGCCGGCACGTGGACGCTGGCCGCCGCTTCGGGCTGCACCTCCTGGTGGGGGAGGGGAGCGCCGGACGCGACGGTCCCCGCGGCTTCGAGCGCCCCCCGGGGGAAAGCGAGCTGCGCCTGCGCATCTCGCGCCGCTTGGCCTCCCTCCCGGAGACCCTCCCCCTCCCGGCTCACGGTGACCTGCGCTGGCGGCCTATGGTCCCGGCCGGCGAGGAGGGCGGCTACCTCCCGCTGATCGAGCTGATCGACGCCCATGGCCGGAGCTTCGGCGACGGGGCCGCGGTGCTGCAGGTGCCCGGCGGGGGCCGCCTGGTCTACGCCTGGTTCGGCCTGGCCGACGCCGCCCCCCTCGCGCCCCTCCTGGCCGAGCTGATCGAGCAGGCCCTGCCGAGTGGCAGGTAGGTGGACTGCGGGCCTCGCTGGCATCGAGGATTCAGAACGGGATGGGGCGTTGAGGATTGCAGCGCGGAATCTCTCGCACTGATCCACGCTACGGGGAATGGCTGATTCCGATGCGTTATCAGCAAATGTCGGTTTTCACATTTGTGTTGGTGCGTCGGGATGATAATTCTCTGATTGCGATCATGAGTAGCAATTGATGATTATGAAAAATGAGGTGAAACCAGAGACCGCGTCCTTGCCAAGCAGTGTTCAGCTTTTACCCTAACTGACTATCAGTAAGTTGATTATGGCTGACGATGCCAGTACGGTCGAGCCATACTCGGCCTCTGGAGAGCGGGCCGTGTAGTGCCTTTGCGTAGCGCCTCGAAGGCAAAAAAGCAACGGAATGGGCGCCCGGTTCTACGTTAATGTCGGCTTCAAGGGCAGCGGCACCCGCTGTTGGGCGCCCCCCCCCCCCCCACCCCCGCCCCCCCACCAGACAACGCCCAGCGAAGCCCCCCCACCCGGGGCCCCCCCCCCCCC
>CAZTTG010000031.1:51418-53334 GCA_964615935.1 uncultured Planctomycetaceae bacterium
CAGCGGCACCCGCTGTTGGGCGCCCACCCCCACCCCTCGACCGAGCCAAGACATGCAAAGACGCTTCTACTCGCCCGATCCGGTTCCCAGCCTCCCCTACTGCCCCCGCGGCCTGCGCGTCAGAAGCTACTTCCTGGAAGGCACTCATTACAGCCAGGAGGCGAAGCGCGCCGTAGGCTGGCGTCACGAGATGCTCAGGTACCAGAAGGTGGAGCGCGGCAGGCTCGCTCTCAAGCTGGATCCGACCCTCGAGTATCTAGAGGTTCTCACCACGGAACCGTACCGAGGCGACTCCCGCATGTGCCTGGTCGGCATTCGCCTGCGGCTGGAGCCCTGGTACGGGATGCACATTCCCCTGCCCTGGGAACACCCCGTCGTCAAGAGGTACTGGAGCGACGGCCCGAGGGGAGAGTGCGCCTGATGGGCTCCTCCATGCCCCGGAGGGAGCGGCAACCGGCTATCGACCTCGCCGAGATCTACGACTGGCGGCAGGACCTCCGGGCCCTGCCGCAGGCCATGGACCGGATGGGCGAGAAGGAGCCCGTCCTGGCGGGTACCATGAGCGCCATCCGGGCGAGGTGGTGCTCGCGCTTCGGCTCCTACCCCGAGACCGCGTCGCTCCTCTCGAACGTGGCCGGCAAGCTGACGATGCACCTCGCCCACCTGGCGCTGCTCTACAGGGGAGGACTCGAGCGCAACCTGGCCCTACCCCCCTCGATCGTGCTCTTCGGCGAGGAGGATCGGGATCGGTTGATCCACCTGACGGCGATCCCGCTCGAGGAGGAGACGAAGGATGAGCTGCACGGGTTCGTCTCGGGGAGGGAGCCGTATCTTCACCAGGCGATCGGGATCACCAATGACGGCCTGGATCGCTGCACCGACATGCTCCCCTGGGGAGGCGACGGTCGTGACATCTGCTCGATCACCCGCGAGGCGATGGGCCTGTCGGCACGAATCCCCCATATGTTGATCCGATGCTGGGATCGGTGGTTCGCCGCCGACCTGGCCCGGTGCCTCGCGATCTAGCGCCGCGGGGGATCGAGCCGGCCCGTGCCGGCCTCTGGACGCGGTCCTCCTGGGCCGCGCAGGTCGCCGCGGCGCCGGCTCAGCCCCCCAGGGCAGCCTCGATGTCCTGGCGCAGCTCGGCGTCGTCGGGGGTCGTCTTGGGGGAGAAGCGGGCCAGGACCCGGCCCTGGCGGTCGATCAGGTACTTGGTGAAGTTCCAGGTCGGCTCCTCGAAGTCCCGGGAGAGGAAGCGGTAGACCTCGTCCTTCTCCTCTCCCGTCACCGGGCGCTTCTCGAAGAGCGGGAAGGTGACCCCGTAGGTGGTCGAGCAGAACTCGCGGATGTCCTCCGCGGTGCCCGGCTCCTGGTTGAGGAAGTCGTTGCTCGGGAAGCCGAGGACGGTGAATCCGCGGGGGGACAGCTCCTCGTGGAGCTCCTCGAGACCCTCGTACTGGCGGGTCAGCCCGCAACGGCTCGCGACGTTGACGACCAGGGCCACCTGACCGCGGTACCGCTCGAGATCGACCGCCTCGCCCTCCAGCGAGCGGGTCTCCAGCTCCCACAGCGATCCGCCGCCATCGCCGGGCTCCACCCGCTCCACGGGCCCGCCCAGGCGCGTTCTCACCTGCCAGACCACCACGGCGGCGGCAACCAGGCCGAGGGCGACGAGGATGGCGATCCAGTGCATGGGCTTCACGGTGCTCCGTGGGGTCGGTGAGGGGGTGGATCGGCGGGCTCAGCCCCAGCGCGCCGGGGAGTAGGGGGCCGGGTCCACGAAGGTCTCGACCCCCTCGATCATCTCGGCGACCAGGCGCCCCGTGGCCGGGGCCATGCTGACGCCCATCATGCCATGGCCGGTCGCCGCGAGCGCGTTCGAGATCCCCGGCAGCGGGCCGATGATGGGGAGCTCG
>CAZTTG010000031.1:53434-61079 GCA_964615935.1 uncultured Planctomycetaceae bacterium
GCTCGCCAGGGGCGGGTGTTTCAGGAAGCGGCGGGTGCCCGCGTGCAGGGCGTCCAGCCGCGCGCGAGTGAGGCGCTCGTCAAAGCCGGAGAACTCCATGGTGCCTCCGATGCGGTAGCCGCTTTCCCAGGGCGTCACCGCCATGTTGGCCTCTCGCAGGAGCAGCGGGTGGCGGGGACAGGGCTCGGGGCGGGTGAAGGTGACGGAGTAGCCCTTGCCGGGCTGGACCGGGAGGCGCGCGCCCAGGCTGCGGCCGAGCCTCGGGGACCAGGCGCCCGCGGCGAGGACGTAGTGCCCGGCGCGGCGCTCGCCGTCCACCGTGGACACGGCCGTGACCCGGCCGCCCTCGATCGCAAAGCCCGAGACGGGGCAGCCCTCGTCGATCCGCCCGCCCTTGCCGCGCACGGCGCGCGCCAGCTCGCTCACCAGGGCGTCGGGCCGCAGATGGGCGTCGCGTTCGTACCAGCAGGCGCCGGCCATGCCGTCCCGCAGGGCCGGCTCGCGGCGGGAGAGCTCCTCGCGATCGAGGAGCTCGGCGCCGATGCCGTTCTCCTCCAGGAGGCGCCGCTCGGGCTCGGTCTCCTCCATGGCCTCCTCGGTGGCGAAGACCTCCAGCAGGCCGGCGGGCTGCCACTCGCAGGAGAGGCCGTTCCCCTCGAGCAGCTCGACGTAGAGGTCCCGGGAGCTCTCCAGCAGGCGGGCCCGTCCGCGCAGGGTGGCCAGCATCGACTCGGGCCGGCAGCTGCGGGCGGCGCGCCAGGCCCAGCGGCAGAAGTCCCAGTCGAGGCGCGGCCGGACGTAGATGGGGGAGTCCGACCGCAGCATCCAGCGGAGCACCTTGCCCACCATGCCGGGCCGGGTGAGGGGCAGGGCGTGACCCGGCGTGATCAGCCCGCAGTTCCCCTCCGAGGCGCCGCTCCCCGGCCGCTCCCGCTCGAGCACCCGCACGCTGCGGCCGGCGTCGAGCAGGGCGTTGGCGCAGGCGAGGCCGATCACCCCGCCGCCGATCACGAGGACGTCGACTCGATCGCTCATCGCCGGAGAGGATACCGGGTTTCGCGTCGTCGTGTCAGTCCAGCTCGAAGTCGATCACCTCGAAGGTGCCCTGCAGGGGCGCGCCCTCGTAGGTCCCGCTCACCGAGATCCTCTTGGCGAAGACCGCGTCGTCGACGTGGTGGTAGGTGTACTTGTACTGCCTCTCCATGAGCAGATCACCCTGCTCGAGGAACTGGTGCACGTCCAGCTTGCGGAGGTACTTCACCTCCCGCGAGGTCCGGACCTCGTAGTCGAAGACGAAGCGGGTGAGCGTGCCCGTCACCGGGCTGGGGACCCAGGCGGTCCTCTGCTTCAGGTCCCACTCCCGGGTGAGGCCGATCTCCTCCACCAGCCTCCCGGTGCGATCGCGGCCGCGGAGCAGGTAGCCCTCGGGGGTCTCGCGGGCCAGCCAGGTCCGGGCCAGGGGACGCGGGGTGTACAGCGGACCCGCGAGCAGGTTGTTCCAGGGGAACTCGAAGGCCCGCATGAGCTCGTTCATCATGGCCGAGGTCAGCGGGTCGGCGGTCTGGCAGACGCTCAGCTCCGCCGGGGTGGCGTCGAAGGTGGCGATCGTCTGGTTGCCCTCCTTCAGGCCGAACTGGGCCGTGAAGCTCCTCCCGGGGTACATCTTCCAGCTGAAGTAGAGAGAGTTGATCTTCTCCATCAGCTGGGTGGCCAGCTCGGGGGTCCCGTCGTCCTGGGCCGCGGGCTGGGGCTCGTCCTCGAAGAGGTCCCCGGCGTCCTCCTCCTCCTCGAAGAGGCCCGCTTCCTCCTCCTCCTCCTCCTCGAAGAGATCGCCCTCGTCCACGGGCGGCCGGCCGACGCCCGTGCCCAGGCGGGGGCTGGACGTCCCCCGGCTCGTCGTCCTCGATGAGAGGCTCCTCGCCGGCGGGCTCGGCCCGCCGGAAGAGCTCCTCGTAGTCCTCGGAGCCGGGGGCCGGGATGGGCTGCTCCCGCTCCCTGCCGGACCAGTCCCGGACGGTGAAGCGGCGGCTGGTGGACACGGTGGCGTAGGCGGTGGAGATCACCTGTTCGATGCTGGTCCCCATCAGGATCGGGATCCCGCCCCGTTCCTCGTAGTGGTATCGGTGGTTCTCCTGGCTGCTCCCGCCGTCCGACTGGGTGACGCGCTGCCTCTGGGTCGAGGGCACCCATTTGTCCCCGAAGCGGAGGTGGTCGAACTCGGCGTCGATCTTCGCGCCCTCGAAGGTCTTGGCCTGCAGGCTGGTGACGCGGAAGTCGGAGGTGACCACCAGGTGCATCTTCTGGATCCCGCCCTGGTCCCAGTTTCCTCCCTCCACCGGCACCAGCTCCATGATGTAGCCGCCGCCCTCCTTCTGTCGGGTGGTGACGTTGTGCTTGGCGAAGAGGTTGAAGCTGCTGTTGATGGTCTCCGTCCGGAGGCCCCGGGAGAGCTCCCGGATGAAGGCGCTCATGGCCCTCCCGGAGACGTGGACCACGTCCACCTGGATCTCGTCCGCGGTGAGGAAGCCGTTGTCGTCCCCATCCTCCCAGGCGTATCTCAGTGTGGCCAGCATCGGGTTCGGCGACACGTTGGTGGTGACCGTGACGTCGATGATGCAGCTCACCGAGTGGAAGACCTTCACCGCCGAGCCCATGTCGGCGTTGTTCTCGATGATCCGGGGGATGATCCTCTTGGCCTCGTCGTCCCACTTGGCGCTCACCGGCACCTAGGCGACGCCCTCCTGCGCCCGGGCCGGGCTAGCGGGGGCCAGCAACATCGCGGCGAGCGCCATGCAGGAGGCGCCCGCGATCCGTCTGCTCTCGTTCATGTCCGATTCCTCTCGGTTCCCGCCGAGCGATTCACTGGAAGCTCAGGCTCTCCAGCTCCAGGGTGAGGTCGGCGCCCTCCTCGCCGGCCGTCCGGACCTCGTCGTGGGCCCGGATCCGCTTGGGGAAGAGCTTCCCCTCCTGCCGCTTGTAGACGTAGGACACGGTCCGGTTCCACTGGGTGGCGTCCTCGCCGCGGAACGTCCAGCTGGCCTTCTTCTTCAGATACTTCCCCTCGTGCTGGCGCTGATCGTACTGGCGCAGGATGCACGCCCCGCTCCGAAACCGGCGCTCCACGCTCAGGACGCGGAACTCGGGATCCAGGAGGGTGATCATCGACTCCAGGTCCGCGATCCCGGTGTTGTCCTTCTGGAGCAGCACGATGCGCTCGCCGTCCCGCACGGCCTGGGAGGTCTTGGATGCCCCCGCCGTGCCGAAACCGAGCAGGACCGCGTCCCACAGCCAGTCCACGGACTCGTAGGCCGCCCACTCGCCGAAGGAGGTCTGGTTGGCCTGCCGGAAGGCCCGGGCGACGTCCTCGGGCGGGGTCCCCTCGAAGCTGCCCTTCAGCTCGCCGGTCTCCCTCTGCCAGCGGAGCCGGAGCTTGCCCATGGAGCGGGTCTCCCAGCTCACCGCGAACAGAGCCTCGAAGCCGGCGATGTCGGTGTCCCACAGGGAGTAGTGGCCTTCCACGATCTTCTCGATCACCTCGTCGGCGAAGGTGCGCTCCTCGCCTTGCGGCGCCTCCTCCTGGAGGGCGCGGAACTCCACGTCCCGGAGCTCGACCTGCCAGCTCCGCCGTTCGTCCTCGACCTGCTCCTGGACGCCCATGCGCTTGACGAACACGAACCCGTCTCGGCGGACGTACTTGTAGGAGAATGCCAGCTTCCGGGCGGGGCGGTTGGGCAGGCGCTCGGTGCGGGTGGCCGAGGCGAGGTATCCCTTCTCCTGGACCTCGGTGAGCTCGCAGGTCTCCTCCAGCTCGCGGCCGCTCCGCTCGCGAATGACGTGGTGCCAGGAGCACAGGTCCAGGGAGATGAAGTCCAGGTGCAGGACCTCCTCGTTGCGCCGGGACTCCTCGCCCTCGGTGGGATCCAGGATGTACCGGTCGCCGTCCTCCATGGCGTAGCAGTGCTCCGCCTCCCAGCTCGTGCACAGCGACAGCCGCAGGCCCCGGATGATCTTGTCCTCGAAGGCGTCGCGGGCGACCTGGTCGATCTCGCGGTCCCAGACCGCGGTGACCCAGTCCCGGGCGCGGTTCCAGCTCACCCTCAACTCGCCCGCCGGCTGCCCGTCCTCCTGGATCGCGAAGGTGGCGACGAAGCCGGGAGCGCCCGCGGCCACCAGGGAGTAGTAGAGCTCGTTGATCCGCTCGGTCGTCCGCAGGGCCAGGGCGGCGGAGTCCGTGGAGCGGGGGACCTCGATGGCCAGCAGCGGGTCGGCCGGCTGCTGCGCGTCGGCCTCGGGCGGCGGATCGCCCTGGGCCGACGCGGGCTGCGGGCAGAGCGCCAGCGCGAGGCAGCAGGCCGCGCCCAGCCCGACTGCGGTCCAGATTCGACTGGCCATCACCGCGGGGCGCGTCCTCGGTGCGGGCAGAGGAGGGAGCGTCCCGAGTCGATGGTAGGCGCCCGCTCTGTACCTGTCGACTCAAAGGCTCGCGCCCTAACAGAACGCGAACTTCGCCGCGGGTGCGCGGGGCACTCGGGAACTCGCGGACGGGCGTCGGATCCCCCCGGCGACCCGACCCACCGCGCCGCCGCGCGGATACACTCTCCGGTTCGATTCCCCCCTCACCGTCACCCGAACACGAGAACATGGGCTACGAGTTCATCGAGGGCAACGAGGCCATCGCCCGGGCCGCCATGGCGGCGGGTTGCGACTTCTTTGCCGGCTACCCCATCACCCCGGCCTCCTCCATCCTCCACTACATGCTGGAGTGGGTGCCCCGCGAGGGCGGCACCGCCATCCAGGCCGAGGACGAGATCGCCTCCATGGGCTTCTGCATCGGCGCCGCCATGGCCGGTCGCCGCGTCATGACCGCCACCAGCGGCCCCGGCATGAGCCTGTACAGCGAGAACATCGGGCTGGCCACCATCGGCGAGACGCCCATGGTGATCGTCAACATCCAGCGCCAGGGTCCGGCCACCGGCTCGGCCACCAAGGGCGCCGAGGGGGACATCCAGTTCACCCGCTGGGGGACCTCCGGCGGCTTGCCGGTCATCGCCCTGAGCCCGGCCTCGGTGCGGGAGGCCTACGAGCTGACCTACGCGGCCTTCAACCTCGCCGAGAAGTACCGCACGCCGGTCTTCCTCCTGGCCAGCAAGGAGACCGGGGTGACCCGCGAGCGCGTCGATCTGGACTCGGTCGAGCTCCCACCCCGGGTGAACCGACGGACCGCCGAGGAGGAGGGGCCCTTCCGGCCGCACGCCTTCGCCTCGCCCGAGGAGGTCCCCGCCATGGCGGCCTTCGGCGAGGAGCGGATCGTGCGCTACACCACCTCGACTCACGACGAGGCGGCCTACCTCACCACCGATCCCGCGACCATCCAGCGGCTGATCGACCACTACGACGCGAAGATCCGCTCGGCCGTCGACGATCTGACCCTGGTCAAGCGCGACCTCCAGGAGGGGGCCGACACGCTGTGCATCAGCTACGGCATCACCTCGCGCTCGGTGGAGGTGGCGCTGAAGGAGGCCCGCGCCGCGGGCCGCAAGGTCTCCTCCCTGGTGCTGCAGACCCTGTGGCCGGTGCCCGAGAAGGCCATCCTCTCCGCCATGCAGGGCGTGGAGCGGGTGATCGTGCCCGAGATGAACATGGGCCAGTACCGCCGCGAGATCGAGCGGCTGGCCCCCGAGGGCCTGGAGGTGGTGGGCGTCAACAAGATGGACACCACCCTGGTGAAGCCCGAGGAGATCCTCGAGCAGGGAGGTCTGCGATGAGCGGGCAGCGCCACGAGAGCTACATGTCCACCGAGACCATCCCGCTGCCATTCTGCCCCGGCTGCGGCCACAAGAGCATGGTCGAGGCGCTCGACGCGGCCCTGGTGAAGCTCCAGCTCGATCCCCGCGAGGTGGTGATCGTCACCGACATCGGCTGCATCGGTCTGGCGGACCGCAACTTCACCACCAACGCCTTCCACGGCCTGCACGGCCGCTCGATCACCTACGGCTGCGGCCTCAAGCTGGCGCGCCCGGAGCTCACGGTCATCGTGGTCATGGGCGACGGCGCCTGCGGAATCGGCGGGACGCACCTGCTGAACGTCGCCCGGCGCAACATCGGCATCACCCTCCTGGTGGCCAACAACTTCAACTACGGGATGACCGGGGGGCAGCACTCGGTCACCACCCCCATGGACTCCTGGACCACCACCACGCCCTGGGGCAACGTGGAGCGGCCCATGGACCTGTGCGCCACGGTGGCCGCCGCCGGGGGGGCCTGGATCTGGAGGGGGACCTCCTTCGACAAGGACTCCGCCGACGTCATCGCCCGCGCCATCCAGCAGCCGGGCTTCGCCATGGTGGACTACTGGGAGCTGTGCTCGGCCTACTTCTCGCCGCGCAACGAGCTCAAGAAGAAGGACATGCTGGAGATGCTCGACGGCCTGGGCTTCCGCCTGGGCCAGGTCGCCGACTCCCCCCGAGCGGAGTACAGCGCGCGCTACCGCGAGGCCTACGAGCAGGCGCGGGACTCCCGCCCGACGAAGCCCCCGATCGAGGTCCGGCACCCGAATCGGGTCCAGCAGCAGACCGGCATCATCATCGCCGGCGGGGCGGGGCAGAAGATCAAGTCCTCGGCCACGCTCTTCGGTCAGGCCGCCATCGCCAGCGGCCTGCACGTCACCCAGAAGGACGACTACCCCATCACGGTCATGACCGGACACTCGCTGGCGGAGGTCATCCTCAGCCCCGAGCCGATCGAGTACACCGGCATCCACGTGCCGGAGCACGTCGTTCTGATCTCGGAGGAGGGCGTGAAGCGCATGGGCAGCCGCATCCGGTCCCTGCCCGAGACCAGCACCGTCTACGCGGACGAGAAGCTGGAGCTGCCCGAGACCCGCGCCCGCGTCCGGCGCCATCCCCTGGCGGCCACCGGCCGCAAGATCGGCCGCTTCTCGATCGGGGGCGTCGCGCTGGGCGCCTTCCTCGAGGAGTCCCGGCTGTTCCCCATCGAGGCCCTGGGCGAGGCCATCCGGACCTACCAGAGCCCCAAGATCGCCGAGCTCAACACCGCCGCCCTGGAGGCCGGCGTGCGCCTCGCCCGCGAGGCCGAGGCGAGTCGGCTGAACACCGGAGGCGCAGGCCTCTGACGGCTGGATCGACGGCGGACCAGCCGATAGAATGGCCCACCATTCTCGTGAGCGCGCCCCGGGGGCGCGCCATGCACGACGTCCGCGTCCGCAGAACAAGGAAGAGCAACGCCATGGATCTGGGTCTGGAAGGCAAGAGCGCCATCGTGACCGGCGGCAGCATGGGCATCGGCACCTCGGTGGCCGTGGGCCTGGCGCGCGAGGGATGCGACGTGGCCATCAACTACCGGCGCCACGACAAGGAAGCCAAGGAGGTGGTCGCGGAGATCGAGAAGCTGGGCCGCCGGGGGATGGTGGTCAAGGCGGACGTCTCCAGCCACGCCGACGCCGAGAACATGGTGAACCGGGTGATCGAGGAGTTCGGCCGCCTCGACATCATGGTGTGCAACGCCGGCATCAACTGGGACGGCGTGATCTGGAAGATGACCGAGGAGCAGTGGGACACGGTGATCACCGTGAACCTCAAGGGCTACTTCAACTACAACAAGGCCGCCGCCAAGGTCTTCAAGGACC
>CAZTTG010000032.1:0-32447 GCA_964615935.1 uncultured Planctomycetaceae bacterium
TCCGGTGGCGCCCCCCCGGGGCGCCACCGACAATCATCACCCCACGCGAAAGGTCGATCCATGGGAAACCCCGCTCGCCGCCTGCCCCTCGTCCCGCTCCTCCTGCCGGCCCTGCTCCTTCCCACCGCCTGCACCGCCCCCGCTGCCCCACCCCCGGACGACCGACCGCCCCCGAACATCCTCTTCGTCTTCACCGACGACCACGCCTCCCACGCCATCGGCGCCTACGGCTCGGCGCTCAACCGCACCCCCCACCTCGACCGCCTGGCCAGCGAGGGGATGCTCTTCCAGAACTGCTTCTGCACCAATTCGATCTGCGCCCCCAGCCGCGCCGTGATCCTCACCGGCAAGCACAGCCACCGGAACGGGGTGATCAAGAACGGCATCGACTTCGACGGCTCGCAGCCCACCGCGCCCAAGCTCCTGCGACAGGCCGGCTACCAGACCGCCATGATCGGCAAGTGGCACCTGCGCAGCGAGCCCACCGGCTTCGACTTCTGGAAGGTGCTCATCGGCCAGGGGACCTACTACAACCCGGTCCTGAGGACCCCCGAAGGCAAGGAGGAGCTCACCGGCTACACCACCGACCTGATCGCCGACGTGGCCATCGACTGGCTCGAGAACGGGCGCGACCCCGACCGGCCCTTCCTGCTGATGTGCCAGCACAAGGCCCCCCACCGCTCGTGGGAGCCGGGGCCGGAGAAGCTCTCGCTCTTCGACGGCGAGAGCCTCCCCGAGCCGCCCACCCTCTTCGACGACTGGTCGGGGCGCACCACCGCGGCGGCCGCCCAGACCATGACCGTGGAGCGGCACCTCACCGACCGCGACCTGAAGCTGGTGCCGCCCGGCAACCTGACCGAGGAGCAGCTCGCGCGGTGGAACGCGGCCTACGATCCCAAGAACCAGGCCTTCCGCGAGGCGGAGCTCGAGGGCCAGGACCTCGTGCGCTGGAAGTACCAGCGCTACATCAAGGACTACCTGCGCTGCGTGGACTCGGTGGACGACAGCGTGGGACGCCTGCTGGACTGGCTGGACGAGTCGGGGCTGGCGGAGAACACGGTGGTGATCTACTCCTCCGACCAGGGCTTCTACCTGGGCGACCACGGCTGGTTCGACAAGCGCTGGATGTACGAGGAGTCCCTGCGCATGCCGCTCATCGTGCGCTGGCCGGGGCGGATCGAGCCCGGCTCGGTGAACGCCGAGCTGGTGCAGAACCTGGACTTCGCCGAGACCTTCCTGGACCTCGCCGGGGCGCCCGTCCCGGAGGACATGCAGGGCGCCAGCCTGGTCCCCCTCCTGCGCGGACGGACCCCGGCGGGGTGGCGCGAGTCGATCTACTACCACTACTGGGAGTATCCCGCGGTGCACGACGTGCAGCGGCACTTCGGGGTGCGCACCGACCGCTACAAGCTGATCCACTACTACGGGATCGGCGAGTGGGAGCTCTTCGACCTCGAGCGCGATCCCCTGGAGCTCGGGAGCGTCCACGCCGACCCGGCCTACGCGGCGGTGGTCGAGCGGCTGGAGGCCGAGCTCGCCCGGCTGCAGCGCCAGTGCGGCGACACCGATCCCCAGGCGCCGCTGTCGGTCTACACCCAGCGCGGCCTGCGCCAGCGGGCGGGGCAGGTCGAGCTGGCCCGCGTCCCCCTGCTGGACGGGCCCGAGGGGGAGATCCCCGACGAGCCGGACCCCACGGGCAAGCCCCTGACGGTCGGAGCGCGCTGCACGCCCCGCTCCGGCTCGGGGGTGCTGATGGCCCACGGGGGCGAGCACCTGGGCTGGTCCCTCTACCTGCTGGAGGGCCGCCCGCACTTCGGGGTGCGGGACAACGGGGTCTGGGTCGAGGTGGTCGGCGAGCGGCCCCTCCCCGCGAACCGGGCGGTGCACGTCGCCGGGGTGCTGGACGCGGCCAGCCGCCTGCGCCTCTACGTGGACGGCGAGCTCGCCGCCAGCGGGCCGGGCCAGCTCGTCGGCCGGCGGCCCGCCGATCCGCTGGACGTGGGCTCCGACTCCGGGAGCGCGGTCGGCGAGTACGAGCCGCCCCTGGCCTTCGACGGGACCCTGGAGGACGTCCGCCTGTACTGGGGCGCGCTGGACCAGGAGGCCCTGCGGGAGTGGGCCAGGTAGCGCCCCGTCCGCCTGCGGGGGCCGGCCGGGCCCGACTCCGGGCGCGCCGGCCCAAGTTGGACGGGCATTCCGGCCGAAACGACCGTACGGTCCCCCAGCCTCCCTCCCCTCTCCCCTACATGGTCGACTCGATCGCGGAGCTCCGCAGGCGCGTCCAGGCGCCCGTGCGGCACAACAACGACATCGCCGGCGTGCTGGTCGGCGACTGGGCGTCGATCCTGGTCACGCGGCTGTTCATCGGCCTGCGCCTGTCCCCCACCCTGGCCACCTGGGGCATGCTGGTCTTCGGCACGGCGGGCTCGCTGCTGGTCGCCACCGGCGATCGGCTGGCGCCCCTGGGCTTCTTCCTGGTCTTCCTCTACTACATCAGCGACTGCGTGGACGGGGAGGTCGCGCGCTACTGGGGGATCGAGAAGCTCATCTGGGGCTTCCACGAGTTCTTCTTCCACCTCTACGTGAAGGGGGCGTTCTTCCTGTGCCTTGGCTGGTCGGTGGTCGAGTCCACCGGAAGCCGGTGGGCGTGGCTGCTGGCCTTCGCGGCCCTGCTGGCCACCTTCTGCCACAAGGCCCTGCGGGACCTGCCGTCGGCCATGGCCGGGAGGGCGCTCCTGGGCTCGGCGTGCGAGAGCCGGTGGCTGGCCGCGCACCTGGAGGCCGATCCGGACCACCTCGCGCGGGAGACCGAGGACGAGCCGGGCGCGGAGCCGGCCCGCCCCTGCTTCGGCGGCCGCCTGGCCGTGGCCCGCGCCATCCTCATCAACTTCGACCTGTCGACGATCTTCTTCCTGCTCGCCGCGCTGGCCGACCTGGCGCTGGAGCCGGCGCTCCTCGGCGGGACTCCCTGGAACTGCAAGGCGCTCCTCTTGGCCTTCTACGGGGTGGCCCTGCCGCTGCACTACGCCGACACCTACCGGACCTGGGTGCGCCAGGACCGCTTCCTGGGGGGATCCCGGCGCCTGCTCGAGCGCGCCCATCGCTTCCGCATCGAGACGGCGGAGCCCGGCGCCCAGCGGGATCACAAGAGCCAGTAGGCGACCAGCAGGCCCACCAGGCTGGCCGGGACCAGGCGGAGCTGGAAGGAGCGCTTGGCCGTCTTGTGGCGGAAGAGGAGCACCCCCGCCCAGGCGCCGATTGCTCCGCCGGCGAGCGCCAGGAGGATCAGGCGCGACTCGGGGACGCGGCGACGACCCCGGATGGCCGCCCGCTTGTCCAGCCCCCAGGCCAGGAAGGCCAGGAGGTTGAGGGCCACCAGCAGGCCCGCCGGGGAGACCAGGGAGCTCAAGCCGCCCCCCCCTCCCGCTCGGGGTGGGCCACCAGGCAGGGGCCGATCGCCAGGGCGTCCAGGTGCCCCTGCAGGAAGGCCCGGATGGCGTCGGCCGGGGTGCAGACGATGGGCTCCTCGTGCATGTTGAAGCTGGTGTTGATCAGGCAGGGGATGCCCGAGAGCTTCTCGTACTCGGCCACGACGTCGTAGTAGGCCGGGTTGGTCTCCCGCCGGATGAGCTGGGGGCGCGCGGTGCCGTCCACGTGCACCGCCGCCGGACAGCGCTCCCGCATCCAGTCGGTGCAGTCCAGGGTGATGGTCATGAACTGGGCGGCGTGGCGGGCGCCCTCCAGGTCCAGGTAGCAGCGGTCGGCGTGCTCCCACAGGGTGACCGGGGCGAAGGGCATGAACTCGGTCCGGCCCAGGCGCTGGTTGAGCCAGTGGTTCACGTCGGGCTCGCGGGCGTGGTACAGGATCGAGCGGTTGCCCAGGGCCCGGGGGCCGTACTCCATGCGGCCGTCGAAGCGCGCCACCACCTGGCCCTCGAAGATGCGCCGGGCCACCTCGGCGGCCAGGGCGGCCGGCTCCTCCCAGGCCAGGCCGGCGCGCGCCAGCTCGGCTCGGATGTCCTCGGCCGAGAACTCCGGGCCGAAGTAGGCGTCCTCGATGGGCCGCACCCCTCCCGGCCAGGAGAGCATCAGGCCCAGCCCGGTGCCGCAGCCGCCGTCGCCCATGTTGGGGTAGACGAAGGTGGACTCGACCCCCTCGATCTCGTGCAGCCGCTGATTCATCTTGACGTTGGCGGCCACGCCGCCCGCCAGCACCAGGTGGCCGCAGCCGGTCTCCGCCACCCAGTGGCGCACCAGCCCCACGGCCACCTCCTCCAGCACCCGCTGCCAGGCGGCGGCCAGGTCGATCTTGGGGAAGCGGGTCGAGAGGTGCCGGGAGAAGTAGACGTTGAGGCTCTCGATGAGCTCGAAGCCCCCGTCGGCCTGCCGCACGCGCTCGAGCAGCGCCTCGGTGAGCACACCCGGCTCTCCGTAGGCCGCCAGCCCCACGATCTTGCCCGCGTGGCGATCGGGGTGGTAGCCCAGGGAGGAGGTGACGTGCTCGTAGTAGGTCCCCAGGGAGTGCGGGTAAGCGAGGTTCTTCAGGCGCTCGAGCCGCCCGTCGCGGCCGAGGCTCACCGATCCCGCCAGCCCGCTGCCGTAGCCGTCCAGGGTGACGATCAGGGCGCGCTCCCGTCCGCTCGCGAAGTACGCGCCGGCGGCGTGCGAGAGGTGGTGCTCGAAGCGGCGCAGCTTGCTCGCCAGCCCCAGGCGCGCCAGCCCCGCCTCCAGCTCGACCTGCCACTTCTCGTGGTCGGCGATGGCCCGCGCGGCCCAGCTCCTCGAGCAGCGCTCCGCCATCCGGCGCGAGAGCAGGGGAGTGCCGCCGGCCAGGCGGTAGAAGAGCCGCTTGGCCGCGCTCTTGGCCATGCGCTCGCCGGGGTCCGACAGCCCGTGGATCGGGTCGCGGCGCGCGGGAACGCGGGCCTCGGCCTCGGCCAGGCGCGCCTGCAGCGGATCGCGGGGCAGGCTCCGCAGCAGCTCGCGCTCGCGCGCGAAGGCCTCGCGGATCAGATCGGCCTCCCGCTTCGCCGGGAGGAAGGCGTAGGCCACCTGATCGATCTGCGCGGGATCGGTGCCGGTGTGCTCCAGCGCGGCCCGGATCGCCCGCTCGGGAAAGCCGGCGTGGTGCTTGCGGCGGCTGAAGCGCTCCTCGCCCGCGGCGAAGAGCACCCGCCCGTCCTCCACCAGGGATGCGGTCGCGTCCTTGTCGAGGGGGGATAGGCCGAGGACCTTCAAGCGAGGCGCGGGGCGAGGCCTTCCAGGCGTCGCTTGAGCTCGAGGGGCGTCATGGCCTGGCCGCCGAGATCCCCCAGGAAGAAGTCGAAGTAGCGCCGCAGCGCGTCGAGCAGGCGCTCGAGATCGCCCTCGCCGCTCACGTAGGGCGTGCAGCCGGGCTTCAACGAGGTCGAGTGGAAGCACAGGTTGAAGGCGCGCACTCCGCACGAGAGGAGGCTGTTCGTCAGCGCCCGCAGCTCGGCCGCGCTCATGCCCTCCGGGGAGAGGCTCACGCGCGAGTAGGCCCCCAGCCGGGAGAGGATCGCCTCGGCCCGCAAAGCGCGCAGCAGCGGACGCCGCACGAGGTGCTGGAGGTGGCGCCCCTGAGAGGCCAGGAAGCCCAGGAAGGCCCCGGTCGCGGGCACGCTCAGGAGCCGCCGCTGGTCGCCGAACCAGGCCGGTTCGATCGAGTGGGAGGAGAAGTCGGGGCCGCCTCCGGATCTCAGGTCGTAGGGCGGCCGCGGGCTGAGGTCGACCTGGTAGCCCTGCTCCTCGAGGATGGAGAGGGTGTTCGGCCCCAGACCCGAGCGCCCGGCCTTGTAGACCTCGGGGCGCACCCCGAAGCCCTCCAGGATGGCGTCGGTCAGCCTCTCCAGCTTGGCCGATTCGAGCTCCGGCGGGAGATTGCCCGGGTAGGAGTTGGCCGGGCGGGGGATCTCCAGGAAGGGCGGGTTGACCCAGGGGTGCAGGTGCGCGCCCAGCTCGGCGCGCCCCTCGGCCAGGATTCCCTGCAGGGGCTCGATCCCCTCGCGCTGCGAGGCGACGGGGTAGTCCACGGCGTAAAGCGGGCGAACCCCGAACTCGTCGCAGACCTCCTGGCCACGTCCCACGCTCTGCATGGCGGTGACCCGGGTGTTGGCCCGCGAGAACTCCCCGAGCCAATCGAACTCCTCCTCGGTGTCGACCACCACGATCAGCACGGGGGGGTGGTCCCGCGGCAGCCGGGCGAGGCGCCCGGCGCTCGGGGAGCCGTCCCCTGGGATGGTCGTCCCCTGAGCCGCCGGGAATCCGACGGGATGGCGGGGCTCGTCGGCCCGCCCGGTGTCCAGCCTGGGCTTCACGGTCCGGCCTCCGGACGGCCGTGCATCCGGATGTGGCTGGACAGCATAGTCGATGCTCCAGGCCGAAGCACGGGGTCATCCGCAGCGCTCAGGGCAGGAAGCCGAGCATCTTCACGTCGCCTCCGCGGACCTGCCGGACCTGCATGGCTCCGTTGCCCCGGCGGTCCTCCCCCACCGTGCAGATCTGGTGCCCCTCGTCGCTGAACACGCCGATCTCGGAGGCGTGGACGGTGGCCCCGGCGGCCATGACCATCTTCCCGGACTGGTTGAGCAGGCTGAACTGCCCCCCGTAGGGGTTGCTCGAGAAGCGGGAGGTCGGGCGCCCGTTCGACCCGCACAGGGCCAACTGCCCGCCGGTCGCGGTGGTCAGGGCCTGCACGGCGCTCCGGCCCGAGGCGTCGAGGATCTCGAGCTGCCCGCCCTGGCTCGCGTAGCCCAGCCGGCACACGACCCGGCCCTTGCGGTTGATCACCTCGATCCCGTGGGTGCGCAGGACCTCGTGATCGGCCTCCTCCTGACCGGCGGCGGCGACCAGGATCAGGGCGCCCGCAGCGGCCAGGAGGCCCAGGGTCAGGCGGCGGTGGAAGCGGAGCTGCCGCTCGAGGCGGGACAGACGTCGGTCGAGGGAGGTGGTCATGGGCGGCTTCGGGTGCAAGGGGAAGCTCGTGGATCGCGGCCGGGGACCAGCGGCGGCGGGCCGGGCCGGCCCCTGCGGCCTCCTCCGGGGCGGGCCCGCGAGGGCTCCCCGCCATCGATTGACGGTTTTCGGGTCCCCCCGTATACCTGAAAGCAACGACAACAGGCAGCACGCCGGCCGCGGATCCGGCCCCCGCGCCGGCAGGCACGTGCGCTCCGCGCACCCACGGAGTCTCGACATGCATCGGTACGCCCTCGCCTTCCTGGGGGTTCTCGCCGGGGCCGGTATCACCGCGGCGCAAGGCGTGGACGCGAGCCGCGTCCACCCGATCACGGTCCCGATCCGCGACGCCGGCACCCTGGACCTGGCCAGCCGGACCTGGCGGGGGCCGCACGCTGGCGCCCGCTCCTCCACGGTCGTCTACGACAACACCTGCACCTACTGGGGAGGAGCGGCCTACGTCGCCATCGAGCACTGCGAGGACGCCTACGACGAGGGCCGCGTCCCCAGCACCACCAGCCCCGGCGCTCCCCCGGGGGCCGAGGACCAGAACCGGATCGACGGCTTCCAGATCGCCTACTGCACTCACTTCCCCACCGGGACGGTGGACATCAAGGTCTCCTGGTGGAACCACAACGGCGGGGGCTGTTTGACCGGCACCGCCCAGGGAGCCATCGTCCCGCCGTTCTACAACGGCGCCACCGCCTACGTGGACCTGGCCGGAGCCGGCCTGCCGGGCGACAACCAGGGCGGCGGCAACCTGGCCTGCTGGGCCGTGACCATCGACCTGTCGAACACCCCCAACGGAGGGTTCTGCCTGGAGTCGGACGGGAACGGCACCTGGAACGGCGGCGGCGACGAGTTCAACTGGGCCTTCCAGCACGAGAACCCCAACTCGGTCTTCGGGCCCAACGGCCCGGTCATCGCGGCCGAACCCCTGGTGGCTCCCTTCGGCGCCTGCAGCTACAACCTCCCCTGCGGCACCGACCTCACCACCGGCGCTCCGTGTGGCACCGGCCTGGGCACCATCGACAGCCTCTGGGACAACATCGACGGCACGGCCCTGGGCGGGCCGGTCAATCCCGCCACCTGCCCCAACGGCACCGTGGGCGGGACCGGCTGCTACACCTTCGGCGGCTGGCCGATCCACCCCTTCGCCAGCCTGTGGCTGGAGATGACCTCCTCGGGCGACTGCCTGCCGGACCAGCCGGTCACCTACTGCACCGCCAAGGTCAACACCCAGGGCTGCACGCCGGCCATCGGCTGGACGGGAACTCCCAGCGCGTCCCAGCCGGTGGTCTTCGACGTCTGGGCCATCAGGATCATCAACCAGAAGAACGGCCTCCTGTTCTACGGCTTCCAGGAGCAGGCCGTCCCCTTCCACAACGGCTGGCTGTGCGTGAAGCCCCCCATCGTGCGCACCGCGGTCCAGAGCTCGGGGGGCAACCCCCCGCCGCCCGACTGCTCGGGCACCTTCCACTACGACTTCAACGCCCTGATCCAGAGCGGCGTCGATCCCCAGCTCGTGGCGGGGACCCAGGTGTACGCGCAGTACTGGTATCGGGATCCGGGGAGCCCCCAGCCCAGCAACATCGGGCTGACCGACGCGCTGCGCTTCCCGATCGGGCCCTGAGCGGAGCCTTCAGCCCGAGCTCAGGCGGACGGCCAGGCGCGTGCCCTCCTCCCAGTCCTCCTCGGCGTAGAGCTCACCCGCGGGGCTCCAGTGCCGCCAGGTGCCGTGCTTGGCCCCTCCCCGGTAGAGGCCGCGCCACTTGAGCTGGCCGCTCTCATACCACTCGGACCACTCCTCCTCGCGGAGGCCGTCGCGGAAGGCGCCCGACTTCATGGCGCAGCCGCTCTCGTGCCACCAGGTCCAGCGGCCGCAGCGCAGCCCGTGCTCCCAGCGGGACTCGAGCTGCCGCTCTCCCCCGGCGTAGAAGACCCGAAACAGGCCGTGCCGGTGGCCTCCGCTCCACTCGCTGCGCTCGATCGTCTGGCCGGTCTCGCCGTGGGTCACGACGCGCACCTGGGGATCCCCGCAGGCGGACAGGAGGAGCAGCGCGGCCAGGCCGAGGGGCGGCTTCACACCACCAGCATAGCGGCGGAGCGGGGGGCGTTGAACCCGGCCTCGGGGCCGACTAGGGTGGCCCGCCGGGGGAAGGCCTCTCCCGCGCGAGGAGAGGGAACCCACCTGGACCAGATCGACGGCACGACCGAGGAGCAGAGCGAGCTGCGCCGGCTCCGGCGGGAGCTGCAGGAGAGCCAGGAGAGCCACCGCCTCCTCGAGCAGGTCGCCAACGACGCCCTGTGGTCCTGGGACCTGGACGCCGACACGATCGCCTTCTCGCGGCGGTGGGTCGAGATGCTCGGCGAGCAGGAGCTGGGGTGCAGCTCGGAGGACTGGTTCGGGCGCGTCCACGAGGACGATCTGATCCGCCTGAAGAGCAGCCTGGCGAGCCTCCGCGAGGGCGCCTCGCCCGTCTTCGAGGCGGTCTACCGGATCCGCCACCGGGAGGGCCGGTGGCTGTGGGTGCTCAGCCGCAGCCTGCCGGCCCGCGACCCGGACGGCGTTCCGCGGAAGCTGGTGGGCACCCACACCGACATCACCAGCAGCAAGCGGGCCGAGGAGCAGCTCGCCCGCCGCGCGTTCTACGACCCGCTCACCGACCTGCCCAACCGGGCGCTCTTCCTGGATCGCCTCTCCCACGCCATGCGGCGCGCCCGGCGGCGTCCCTCCTACCTCTTCGCGGTCCTCTTCCTGGACCTCGACCACTTCAAGGTCATCAACGACAGCCTGGGCCACATGGCCGGCGACCAGCTCCTGGTGCTCATCGCCCGGCGCCTGGAGGCGACCCTGAGGCCGGGCGACACGGTGGCCCGCCTGGGGGGCGACGAGTTCACCATCCTGCTGGACGACCTGCACTCGAGCGAGGACGCCACCCGCGTGGCGGACCGCATGCAGAACGCCCTCTTGAGCCCCTTCGACGTGCGCGGCAAGGAGATCTTCTCCACCGCCAGCATCGGGATCGCCCTGTCCAGCACCGGCTACGAGCAGCCCGAGGACATCCTGCGCGACGCCGACGCGGCCATGTACCGGGCCAAGGGCACCGGCCGCGCGCGGCACGCGCTCTTCGACACCGGCATGCACGACCGCGCGGTGGCGCTCCTGGAGATCGAGGCGGACATGCGCCGGGCGGTGGAGCGCGACGAGCTGGTCATGCACTACCAGCCCATCGTGTCCCTGGTCAGCGGCCGGATCACGGGTCTGGAGGCCCTGGTGCGCTGGCGCCACCCGCGGCGCGGCCTGATCCCGCCGGGGGAGTTCGTCCCCCTGGCCGAGGAGACCGGGCAGATCATCCCCATGGGGCGCTGGGTCCTGCGGCGGGTCTGCCGCCAGATGGGCGAGTGGAAGCGCAGCTCGCCGGCCATGCGGCCGTTGACGGTCAACGTGAATCTGTCACCCCGGCAGTTCTCGCTCCCCGACCTGGTGGGCCACGTGGACGAGGTGCTGGACGAGACCGGGCTGGAGGCCGGCTGCCTGCGGCTCGAGATCACCGAGAGCGCCCTGATGGAGAATCCCGACACGGCCACGCGTATCCTGCTGCAGCTCCAGCTCCTGGGGGTGCAGATCTCGCTGGACGACTTCGGGACCGGCTACTCCTCGCTCAGCTACCTGCAGCGCTTCCCCATCGACACCCTCAAGATCGACCGCTCCTTCATCGGCGGGCTGGATCGGGAGCAGGAGAACCTCGAGATCGCGCGGACCATCGTCACCATCGGCCGCAACCTGGGCAAGGAGGTCGTGGCCGAGGGCATCGAGACCGACCGGCAGCTCGAGCTCCTGCGGGAGATCCAGTGCGAGAAGGGGCAGGGGTTCTACTTCTCGCGGCCGCTGATGCCGGAGGACGCGGAGGAGCTGGTGGAGTCGGGGCCGCGCTGGTAGGCGAGCTCTACTCCTCCTCCACCCTCGCCTCCAGGACCGTCTCCCCCTCGATCTCGACCAGCACCTCGGTCTCCACCTCCTCGGAGCCCTGCGCCTGGATCCAGCTCATCTCCATGGAGGCCTGCATCTCCGCCGGCAGGCGGAAGGACTCGAGGCGGCCCTGGTCGAGGTTCCACACCACCTCGCCCTTCCCCTCCAGGACCCAGGCGATGTGCATGAGAACGTCCCGGCGCTGGTCGTCCCAGTCGACCAGCTCCCGCAGCTCGGCCATCCGCTCGCTGTGATCGGCGGTGACCTCGAGCTCGATCTCGAGGCTCAGGACCGCCAGCTCGCCCCCCTCCGAGTCGCGCGTCTCGATCCAGCGCAGCTCGCACAGGCCGTCCAGCTCGTCGGGATGCTCGCCGTGGTTCCCCAGGCTCACCGCCAGGATGTCCGTGGGGGTGAGCACGTCATAGGGCCCCTCGGGGAAGTCGTCGGGCAGCATGTGCCAGTCCCCGCCGGGCATCAGGACGGACCGCAGGTCCTCCGCCTCGATCTCCCACGCGTCGCCCTCCTCGAGGATCTCGTCGCCCAGCAGGGCCAGCAGGTCCGCGTCCCAGCCCAGGCCCTCGAGCAGCGACTCGTCGCCCTCCGCGTCGCGGTCGAAGCCCACCGACCACTCCTCCTGGTCCGCGTCCCACTCGAGGAGCAGCGGCTCGTCCTCCAGCGGGCTCGAGAATTCGAGGGCGTAGGACTCGCTGGGACCGCCGGTGTCCACGTCCGCGGCCACCTCGAGCCGGCCCTCCTCCAGGGTGCGCCGCAGGCGGGTCGGGCGGCCGTCGGCCGCCGCCAGGACCTCGTCGCTCACGACCAGCCGCCGCGCCAACTCGGCCCCCATGTCGACCGTCACGCCGCTGATCACCACCTCGCCCATGGCCTGCTCCATGGACATCAGCGTCCAGCGGGTGCGCTCGACGAAGGTCTTGGTCCGGACCTGGCCCGGCTCGACGCGCAGGCCGAGATCCTCGTCGCCGGGGACCGCCAGCCAGCACAGGGAGAGGCCCGAGAGCAGGATCGCGCGCTTGTTCATGGTCTACCTCGAAAGCTCACTTCTCGCCGATGGGATCGAAACCCTCCTTGCCACCTTCCTTCCTGGGGAGCGGCCCCTGCGGATTGCAGGCCCCCGCTCAGTAGAGCGACCGGCACACCCCGCCGTCCACGGGCAGGGCCAGGCCGCTGAGGTAGGAGGCCCGCTCGGAGCACAGGAACGCCACCACCGCCGCCAGCTCGCTCGGCTGGCCTATCCGGCCCAGCGGGATCTGGTCCTCGACCGCCTCGCGCTGGGCGCTGGCCGGGGTGCCGCGGGCCCGTCCGCGCGCCTCGAAGAGGGCCGTCAGCCGGTCGGTGTCGAACATGCCGGTGCACAGGGTGTGCACCAGCACGCCGTCCGCGGCGACCTCGCTCGCCAGGGTCTTGAGGAAGCCGGCCAGGCCCGCGCGCAGGCTGTTGGACAGCACCAGGTCGTCGATGGGCTGGCGGACCGAGAGCGAGCTCAGGGAGACGATGCGGCCGAAGCGTCGCTCGCGCATCCCGGGCAGGACCGCGCGCACGGCGGTCACCGCCGAACGCAGGGTCAGGGCGAAGGCCGCGTCCAGGTCCTCCTCGTCGACCTCGACCGCCGGCCCCGGCGGCGGGCCCCCGGCGTTGATCACCAGGACGTCGACGCCGCCCCACCGGGAGCGCACCCCCTCCAGGTGGGCCCGCAGGGCCCCGGGGTCGGCCACGTCGAGGGCCTCGCCGTGCACCCGATCGGGATGGGCGCCCTCCAGCTCGCGCCGGGCGGCCTCCAGCCGCTGGGGGTCCCGGCCGCAGATCGCCACCCGCGCTCCCTCGGCCAGCAGGGCCTCGGCCACCGCGCGCCCCAGGCCGGCCGTCGAGGCCAGCACGGCGGCGGACTTGTCCTTCAAACCCAGATCCACGGCATACCTCCTCGCGCCTCAGCGCTGCTGGTCGAACAGGCCCGGCTCGCGCTTCCCCGGATCGGGGGCGGCCGGCTCCGCCGCGGGCAGCTCGGCCGCCCGCGCCCGGTGGGGTCCCTCGCAGATCCCGCGGAAGCGGCACCGCGGGCACAGATCCGGCGCGCCGTTCATCGGCCACCGGGCGAGGTCCGCTTCCTCGCGGTCCGGGTCGTAGTGCACCTCCACCATGCTCCCCATGCTGGCGCGCACGCGCTCCCGCGTCCCCTCCAGGCTCTCCGCGTCCACCGGCACGTGCGAGATGCCCCCGCCGGCGAGGTAGACCGCCAGGAGGTCCACCTCCTCCGGCTCGACGCCCCACTTGTGCCGGGCGAAGAGCGCATAGGTGCGGAGCTGGAACTCGTCCTCCTCGCGCGGACGTCCGGTCTTCCAGTCGAAGATCCGGACCCTCCCGCCCTCCCTCAGGGCCAGGTCGGGGACCGAGTAGACCGCGACCCCGTCCAGCTCCCAGGTCTCGAGGCTCTCCAGCGCGAGGTGGCTCTCCGTCGGCGACTCGCGTACCGGCGCCAGGGCGGGGCCTTCGGCGAAGGCGTGGGCGCAGCGCTCCAGGAGGTCGCGCGCCGCGTCGGTCCTCCCCGGGGGCAGCGGGACCCCGTAGTGGTGCTCCTCGAGGTGCACGCTCTTGTTGGGCCGACGGCCCCACAGACCGTTCCTCGACTCGCGCCAGCCGTCGCGGAAGCGCTCGCGCGCCGCCTCGAAGAGCTGCTTCCCGTTCTGGACCACGCCCTGGTCCCGGAGCCCGAACCACCCCTGGATGGCCTCGTGCACGCAGCTCCCCACGAAGGCCGGCAGCGAGACCAGGTTCTTGTGGACCATGGCCTCCCACTTGCGGCCGCGGGGGCGCTCGTTCCACCAGCCCCAGGAGGCGTAGCGCGCGTACCAGTACTCGCGCCGACACCGATCGAACTCCTTGGCCCGGCTCGCGGACCAGGACAGCTCGCATTGCAGACCCCCGGCCACCACGGGCCCAGTCTACCGGTGGGCCCGACCCCGGCCAACGAGCCTGCCGCCCGCCCGTAGCCAGCCTGGCGGCCTCGCCGCGCGGCCGAAGCGGGGGACTTCGGCCCCCGTCGATGCTAGCTTGGGCCGAGCGCGCCGCCGGCCGCACCCCCAGGCATGCCCCTTCCCGAGCCCTTCCGCGCCCCCGCCCCGCCTCGCTCGCGCCCGCGCGCCCGCCTCCGATTCCCCGCGGCGGCCCTCCCGGTCCTCGCGGCGGCCTTCCTGGTGACAGGCTGCGCCCCCGCCCCCTCGAGGCCCTGCGTCGTGCTGATCGTCGTCGACACCCTGCGGGCCGATCGGCTCGGCTGCCTGGGCTCGGAGCGGGGGCTCACGCCCGTTATCGACGCCCTGGCGGCGGAGGGGGTGCTCTTCGAGAGCGCGCACTCCCACGCGCCCTGGTCCCTGCCCTCCCTGGCCTCGCTCCTGAGCGCGACCCTGCCCCCCGAGCACGGGGCCGGGGGCATGCTGGGCACCCTTCACGGCCTGCCGCGAGAGGCGGTCACCCTGGCCGAGCACTTCGCGGAGGCGGGCTGGACCACCGCAGCGGTGACCAACGTCCCCTTCCTCTCCCCGCGCTTCGGCACCCTCCAGGGCTTCCAGCACTGGATGGGCAGCTCGATCGAGAGCCGCCGCGAGGGCCGCAGCGCGCGGGAGACCACGCGCGCCGCCCTGAGCTGGGCCGGCCGGCAGGCCCGTGCGGGAGACGGGTCGCTGTTCCTGATGGTGCACTACTTCGATCCCCACGCGGTCTACGACCCTCCGGAGAGCTTCCGCCCCCGGGCGGCCGCGCACGACATCGAGGAGGGCGAGCCGATCCTCGGCACTCGCGAGCACACCCTGCGGCTGAGGCAGGGCGAGCTCGAGCTCGACCCCGAGCTCGTGCGCCGCGCCGAGCCCCTGTACGACGGCGAGGTGGCCTACGTCGACGGCGAGATCGGCGCGCTCCAGCGCGGCCTCGAGGAGCTGGGCCTGCTCGAGGACGCGATCCTGGTCCTGACCGCCGACCACGGGGAGGAGCTCCTGGACCACGGGAGCTTCGAGCACGGCCACACGCTGTACGAGGAGCTCACCCGGGTGCCGCTGATCCTGTGGGCGCCGGGCCGCCTCGAGCCCCAGGTGGTCGAGGCCGACGTCGGCCAGGTGGCGGTAGGCCCCACCCTGTGCGAGCTGGCGGGACTGGCGACGCCTCCGGCCTTCTCGGGGAGGAGCCTGCTGGCCGAGCTGCGCGCGGAGGCGGTGGCCGACCGCCCGGTCCTCACCCAGGGCCACATGTGGGGGATCAAGCGCACCGCCTGGAGGAAGGGGGGCTGGAAGCTCATCGTCTCGGCCGAGCCCGAGGAGCCGCCCGAGCTCTACCACCTCGATCGGGACCCCGGCGAGCGGCGGAACCTGGCCTCCGAACATCCCGAGAGGCTCGCGGCCATGGCCCGGGAGCTGGGCGAGCTGCGCCTGCGGCTCGGCGCGCGCCACGGAGAGGGAGTGGTGCTGGACCCGGGCCTGCGCGAAGCCCTGGCGGCCCTCGGCCGCGTGGATCCCACGGGAGAGGTCGGCGGGCGATGAGCGGGCGTACCTGGGGCTTCCTGGACACGCCGCGCAAGGAGCGGTGGGCGCTCGCCGCGATCCTGCTGGCGGCCTTCGCCCTGCGGCTCGTCTACGTCCTCCAGATGCGCTCCAGCCCGGCCTTCGACCACCCGCAGATGGACGCGCTCTACCACGTGGAGTGGGCGCGGGCCGTGGCCGCGGGCGAGACCTTCCAGCCCGGCCTCCCCTTCTTCCGCGCCCCCCTCTACTCCTGGTACCTGGGGGGCCTCTTCGCCCTGGCGGGCGAGAACCTGCTGCTCCCCCGCCTGGTGCAGTGCCTCTTCGGCACCGCGACGGTCCTCCTCGCGTGGTGGATCGGCCGCCGCGCCTTCGGCCGCCGGGCGGCCTTCCTGGGCGCCGCCCTGACGGCCTCCAACTGGGTGCTGATCTACTTCGACGGCGAGCTGCTCATCCCCACGCTGGCGATCCCGCTGGCCCTGCTCGCCCTGTGGCTGAGCCTGCGCCTGGCGGACGATCCACGGCCCACCCGCTGCCTGCTCGCCGGCCTCGCCTGGGGGCTGGCGTCGATCGCGCGGCCCAATCCCCTGCTCTTCGTCCCCCTCCTGGCCCTGTGGCTGCTGTGGCGCGCGCGGCCGGCTCCGCTCCGGCGCGGCCTGCTCCCGGTCGCGGCGCTCCTGGCGGGCACGGCCGTGCCGATCCTCCCGCTGACGGCCTACAACGCCATCGCCGGCGGGGACCGGGTCCTGATCGCCTCCCAGGCGGGGGTGAACCTGTGGATCGGCAACAACCCCCAGAGCGACGGCAGCACGGCCATCGTTCCGGGCACCCGCGGGGGCTGGTGGGAGGGATACCACGACGCCATCGCCCAGGCGGAGGCCGCCCAGGGCCGATCCCTGCGGCCGTCGGAGGTGTCGGCCCACTACAGCCGCCGGGCCTGGGACTTCATCCTCGGCCCGCAGGGGATGCGGCACATGCTGTGGAAGCTGCGGCTCTTCGTCACCGACTGGGAGCTCGGCAACAACCAGGAGATCCGCTTCTTCGCGCACCGCTTCGGCCCGGTGGTTCGCCTCCTGCCGCCCGGCTTCGGCCGGGTCGGGGGCTTCGGCATCCTCGCCGCGCTCGGGGCGCTGGGCCTCGCGCTGAGCCTGCGCGGGGACGGGCGACGCCTCCCGCTCGCCGGCTACCTGCTCGTCTACTGCGCGGGCGTGGTCCTGTTCTTCGTGTGCTCGCGCTTCCGCGCCCCGGTGCTGCCGCTGCTCGCCGTCTACGCGGGCCATGCCCTGGCCTGGCTGGGCCGCGAGGCGGCGAGCCGGCGCTGGGCGGGGGCCGCAGCGGGGGTCGCGGCCGCCGCCCTCATGGCCCTCTTCTCGATGCGCATCCCCCCGCGGGTGGAGACCTCGGACGCCAACGGCTTCTGGCAGCTCGGGGTGCTCGCGCTGGAGGCCGAGGATCCGGCGACCGCGGTCGGGCACCTGGAGCGGGCGGTGGAGCTGGACCCGGACAACCGCTTCGCCCTGCGCCATCTGGGCATGGCCCTGCACCGGCTGGGGCTGCGCGAGGGCTCGCGGGCGCGGCTCGAGCGCGCGCTTCCGATCCTGCGCCAGGCCCTGGGGCTCGATCCCCGCGACGCCGACAGCCTCGGCGCCCTGGCCTCCTTGCACTACGACCTGGGCCGTCTCGACTACGGCGCTGGGCAGCGCGAGGAGGCCGTCGCGGCCTTCGCCAGGGCCCTCGAGCTCGCCCCCGGTCACTTCAATGCCGCCTTCTCCGCGGGCCGCACGCTGCTCGAGCTGGGCCAGCCCGACGAGGCCCTTCCCCTGCTCCTGCGCGCCATCGAGCTGCGGGATGCCGGCCAGCCGGCCTTCGTCGCCGAGGCCTACGAGCTGGCCATCCGGCTCCTGCGCGGAGCCGGGCGGGACCGCGAGGCCCGGGAGCTGGAGCGCCAGCGCCGGTAGGGCGTGCCGACCCACGAAGAAGGCGGCGCCGCCCGGTGGGGGCGACGCCGCCTGTTCTCCTGGGGTTCCTGGATTCAGGACCCCCGTCGAGGGCGACCTACTGGAAGACCACCTCGATGGCGTCGGACACGTCGGTGCCGGAGACGGCCATCGGGTCACGCAGCCAGCCCTGGTAGTCGACGACCGTGCCCGGAGGCTGGTTCAGGATCACGCTCGCGGAGGCCGGGTCGTTGATGCGCAGCACGAGGCTGCCGACGCATCCGCCCGTTCCGCCGGAGTTCTGCGGCGGAGTCCGCTTGATGGGCGGCTTGACGCAGAGGGTACCGCTCGAGAACGGGATGACGGCCTGGCCGTTCACGCCGCCGAAGATCACCGCCGGCTTGCCGCTGTCCGTGCCGGTGACGACGATGTCGTAGTCGTTGGCGTTCTGGACCGGCTCGGCGGCCATGTTGGAGCTCCCGGCCAGTGCGACGCAGCCGTTGAAGCTGGGGCACTGATCGAAGCCGCAGGTGGTGCCCGCGTTGACGGTCGTGTACGTGCAGTACACGGTCGGGCCTTGGGGAGGGCCGCAGGGACCCGTGGAGGTCAGCTCGAGCCAGAAGCTGGCCCACACGTTCGCCGGCCATCCGCCGAACCAGTAGCAGCCGGTGTTGGCGCCGCTCGGGCACAGCGCGGTGTTGACGGGGCCGCCGACGGGCGTGCCGTCGGTGTTCTCCCACATCTGGTCGGCGATGCCGAGGCCGGTGCCGCAGGCCGCTCCGGTCGCGTCGGTGCCGCAGGGGATGCCGTAGGAGCAGCCGCCGAAGGCAACCACCAAGGGCTCCGCGGAGATGATCATCCCGTTGGCGACGCCGTAGGTAGCGTTGTCCATCTGGTGGCTGAAGGCGTAGGAGAACTCGTCGCCGCTGCCGTTCCAGCTACCGTCGCCGTCGGACATCAGGCAGAAGCCGTTGCCGAGGGTGATGGTGACGGTCCAGCAAGCCAGGCTGCCGCCGCCGCTGTTGTCGCCGGGCAGGTTCAGTCCCGCCAGGTTCATGTACGCGGTGGCGCCGTTGTAGCTCGGGCCCACGTGCAGTGCCTGCTGGGCGAGCCAGCCGGCGCAGGGGGCCATCATGTCGAAGAAGCCGTAGTCGAAGCCGACATTGCCTGTCGGGAACGCGGTGCAGTAGGCGATCTGCATGCTGTCGACGTTGTTGTCGACCTCGGCGCCTGCCGGTGCGTTCGGATCGGTGGGGCTCGGGATGCGGCCGTCGTCGTAGACGTCCTCGCAGTGCTCGGACCCGAAGTAGAAGCCGCCGCCGGTCCACTGGCAGGTGTTGTCGAAGATCTTGCCGACGTAGTCGGCGCCCGTGGTGCTCTGGGACCAGGTGCCCGTGTTGATGTCCACGGTGCCGGCGTCGCGGATCGGAACCGTGATCGGGTGGATCCGGCTCGTGTCCACGTTCTGGGCGGCGGCAGCACTGCAGAGCAGAGCCACGCCGGCCATGATGAGCGAAGTACGACGCATGTACTTTCTCCTGAAGGTGGAAGATAGTGTGGGAAGGGGAGAGAACCTTACGGGACCTTACGCGGGCTCCGTAAAAGCGTCAAACGAAATTCCTAGAGGGCCGAGGTCACCCGAAGGGCATGCCAGCGAACCCTAGGAAAGCCTACCCCGGGACCGGAGTCAGGCCTGGAGTAGGAGGGAATCGGACCTCCCCGAGTTCCGACAAACCCGAGGAACCCGTTCTCGCGCAGACATTTACGGCGAGCGAAGCCCGCCGGCGGCGCTCCGGATCCGGTCCCCGGGCCCGCGCTCCTTCGAGGCCTCCCGCGCCGGGATCCCGGAACCGCCCGAGGGGAGGCGCCGCCGCCGCCCGCCGGAGGGGTCGAGCGGCGTTCGGATAGGGTCGGAGAGTTCTCATTCCGGGACGGTTCCCGGACCCGGCACTCTCCCCGCCTCGTCCGCGGATCAGCCCTCGACCTTCTGCCCGCACCCGCCGCAGAAGCGCGCGTCCGCGGCCAGTGGACCGCCGCATCCGGTACAGAATCCCTGCCCGGCCGAGGCCTTCTTCATCTCCGCTCCGCAGGCGCTGCAGAACTTGCCCGGGGCCACGCTGGCCCCGCAGTCGCGGCAGGTCACCCCGGGGGTCGCGGGCGCCAGGGCCTCCCCGCCCCGCTGGTCGCGCACCAGCATCTGGGCCATGCCCAGGCCCACCCCCAGGCCCGCGCCGCCCAGGAGCCCCGCCCCGGCGGCGTCCCCGCCGGCGCCTCCGCCGCCGCCCTTGGCCATGCCCTCGCCCGCGCCCATCATCGCCTTGCCGGCCGCGAACTGCTGGTAGGCCCCCACCCCGCCGACGGTCTTCAGGTAGGCGGCGTCGGTGTAGAGCTTCTTCAGGTTCTGGGCGTCGTCCTCGTCGATGGCGATGACGAAGTTGCCCAGGCGCGGGATGACGATGCCGTAGGAGGACACGTGCTTCTCGAGCCCGGCCAGCACGTCCTCTTCGATCTCCTCGGTGTAGGCCCCCGAGGTCACGTCCAGAAGGGGCCACTTGTTCTTGACGAAGAGCTCGGCCACCCGGTCCCGAATGACCTTGAGCACCTGCTCCTTCATCCACGAGCGCACCTGGTGGGACTCGGCCCGCCCCATGCCCACCAGCCCCAGGATGAGGCCCTCGGGGTCCACCACCCGGAAGGAGAACTCGCCGTGGATCATGGTCTCCACCGGCACCCCGCTCTTGGGGTCCTCCACGTGGCCGATGCGCCCCCCGAACTTGACCCCCGCGTGCTCGCGGGTGTTGACGAAGAACACCTCGGCGATGAAGACGTTACCCCCGGTGAAGCTGTCCACCAGGTTCGAGAGGAAGGGCAGGTTGGAGCTGTCCAGGGTGTGGCGGCCCGGGTCCATCACCTTCACGACCTTGCCGTCCCGGAAGAAGATCGCCTTCTCATCGGCCTCGACCGTGAGCTGGGACTTCATGGGGATGGTCGGATCGGGGTGCTTCCAGACGACCTGCGATTTGGCGTCGTCCGGCCGGGCGACCATCATCTCGCCCACGCCGCGCTTGAACCAGTCGATCACGCCCATGTGCTCTCTCCCTGCGGGATACCGGGAATGGAGGGTGGATTCCGGGCCGCCCCCCCGCGGGAGCGGCCGGACGCCGTACGCACAGGCTAGGGATTCATTCAGGACGCGGCCAGGGGGCGGCGTGGGGCGCCCTCGGCGTCCTCCTCACACGCCGGCGGAGGCCCCGCGCTCGGCGGGCGTGGGCAGGCCCACGGCGGCGCTCCAGTCGTCCTCCAGGGCCTTCCAGGCGGCGCCGTCCAGGCCCCCCCGGCGCAGGAACTCGTCGAGCAGCTCGTCGGCGGGCGAGCGCCCGGCCAGGGTGAAGCGCTGGCCGAAGACGGTGAAGGCGCTGAGGATCTCCCGCGAGAAGAAGCCCTCGGGGCAGCGCAGGAGGCCGTCGGAGGCCAGGCCGAAGGCGAATCGGGCGTCCTCCCGCAGCTCGGGATCGGCCAGCCCCGAGCGCACGGCCCGGACCATGCGCTCCTCGAGCTCGCCCGCGGAGGGCAGGAGGCGCTCGAGCACCGCCTGCAGGCAGCTGTCCACGGTGAGCAGGGCGGTGTGCCAGGCCAGGGGCACGGCGCGGAAGGGCCGCGCCTGCCCGTCGGCGGAGCGGAGCTCGAGGTAGCCCTTGGGACGCACCTCCGGAAAGAGGGTGGTCAGGTGGTAGCGCCAGTCGTCCAGCCCGGGCCAGGTACCCCCGAGCCCCATCTCCATCCACTGCCGGAAGGTGAGGGGCATGGTCATGGGGAGCCAGCGCTCCTCGCGGCGCAGCAGCATGACCCGCGCGTCCAGGGCGAAGTCCAGGTACTGCTCGACCGGATCCCCCTCGGGATCGGCCGGGAAGGCCCCGGGGAAGCCGGTGCGGGAGGGGTCCAGGTGGAGCCAGGCGCGGCCGCGCGAGCTCCGGTCGCCGGTGTGCGCGCCGCCGGCCATGGGTGAGCAGGCGAAGGTCGCCAGGGCCACCGGGGCGAGGAGCTGGGCCGCGCGCCAGCGCAGGGCGCCGCGCGGGCCGCGCAGGTCCAGGTTGACGTGGGCGGCCGCCGTGCGGCGCATCATGTGGCGCCCGAACTCGCCGATCGAGGCGTAGTGGGAGTCCATGCACACGTAGCGGGCGGCCGAGGTCTGCAGGCCGATCTCGTCGGGGAGGTGCCAGGGATCGGCGCCCAGCGAGATCAGGCGCACCCCGTGGGGCTCGAGGTGGAGCTCCAGGCCGTCGAGGATCCGCGCGCAGAGCTCGTAGGCGTGCGCCGGGCTCCAGCGCGGCGCGCAGCTGAACTCGATCTGTCCGCCGGGCTCGAAGGTGAAGACGCCCTGCCGCCGGGGATCGGTGCGCGGGTGGGGCTCGCCGGGCGGGACCACCGCGATCTCCAGGGAGGCCGCGTAGTCCTCCACGCACTGGATGCTGCCGCTGGGGCACCCCCCGGAGGCGCCCATGCGGACGACCCCGGGCACGCCCCCCTCGCCCGGCCACCGGCGGGCGAAGGCCTCGATTTCCATGCCGAAGAGCTCGGTCCCGGGGAACTGGTCCGAGAAGGCGCGCTGCGCCAGGTCCGCTCGCAGCGCGTCCCGGTCGAGGCTCTTGTAGTCGCTGGGCATGGGGGCCCGCCGAGGCGGGGCCGGATTCTACAGGCTGGGGCCGGGGGGTGCGGAGGGTGGCGCGGTCGGCAGGCGCCGTCCGGTGACGGGCTCGAACCAGTGCAGCGCCTCGGGGGGCATCTCCGGGGCCAGCGAGCGACCCACCGCGAGCTCGCGATTCCCCTCCAGGCTGACCCGCAGCCCCTCCTCCAGGCCGATCTCGCACTCGATCAGGGTCTGGGTGCCCAGGCGTTCCACGAAGGAGACCTCGAAGGCGGCGGCCCCCCCACCGGCCCGGATCTGATGGGGCCTCACCCCCAGCACCAGGGGCCCGGCGGCCGCCGCGGCGGGCGCGGCCAGGTCCAGCGCGCCCGCCCGGAAGCGACCCTCCCCCACCCGACCCTCGATCAGGTTCATCGGCGGGCTGCCGATGAAGGAGGCCACGAAGCGCGTGGCGGGCCGCTCGAAGACCTCCAGCGGCGCGCCCTCCTGCTCCAGCCGCCCGCCGTTCAACACGGCGATGCGCGAGCCCATGGTCATGGCCTCGGCCTGGTCGTGGGTCACGTAGATGGTGGTGATGCGAAGGCGCTCGTGCAGGCGGGCGATCTCCCCGCGCATCTCCCCCCGCAGCTTGGCGTCCAGGTTGGAGAGGGGCTCGTCGAACAGGAACAGGCGCGGGTGGCGGATGATCGCGCGGCCCAGGGCCACGCGCTGCATCTGGCCGCCGCTGAGCGTGCCCGGCTTGCGGTCCAGGAGCTCGCCCAGCCCCAGCAGGTCGGCGGTCTCGCGCACCTCGGCGGCGATGCGCTCGCGCGGGACCCTGCGCAGCTTGAGCGGGAAGGCCAGGTTCTTGCGCACGCTCATGTGCGGGTAGAGGGCGTAGTTCTGGAACACCATGGCGACGTCGCGCTGGCGCGGGTCGAGCTGGTCGACCACCTCGCCGTCCAGCCGGACGCGTCCCCGGCTGGCCGACACCAGCCCGGCGATGATGCGCAGCAGGGTGGACTTGCCGCAGCCCGAGGGCCCCACCAGCACCAGGAATTCGCCGGCCTCCACCGACAGGCTGACGTCCTCCAGGACCGGCTCCGCCCCGAAGCTCTTGTGGATCCCGTCCAGCTCGAGGGTGGCCATGGCTCAGGTCCTGGCGGCGCGCCGCTGGCCGGCGCGCACGATCCGCTCGAGCACCGCGGCCGGCGGATCGCCGGTGGCCTCGAGCATCTGGGAGTAGAACACCGTCGCCTCGGTCAGCCCGCACAGGGTGTTGACCTCCAGGAGGTAGAGCTCGTCCCGCAGGCGGTCGACCACGCAGTCGATGCGCGCGTAGCCCTCGATCCCCGCGGCGCGGGCGATGGCGCCGATCCGCTCGCGGATGGAGTCCGCGCGTCCCGGCAGGAACAGATCCAGCGCCAGGTTGGTGCCGGTCCCCTGCTGGAACTTCTCCTCCAGCGAGAGGGCCTCGGCCGAGGCCAGGGTCAGGCTGGGGATCGCGACCAGGAGCTCCCCGTCCTCCCGCTCGAGCAGGCTGCAGGTGATCTCGATCCAGCGCTTCTGCTCGAACCAGTCCCCGAGGTTCCCGGCGTTCAGGTCGCCGTCCGGCAGCGGCACCGGCCGCTCCTCGAGCAGGCCCTGCTCGAGCATCCAGCGCAGCGGCGGGGGCCGGGGCATCTTGATCTCGCGCCCGGACGTCTCCCCGGCGGCGCGCCCGCCGGTCGAATGGACGGGCGCCATCCGCAGGATGGAGTCCAGGAAGCCCGCCAGCTCCGAGCCGCTGCGCAGCAGCGCCACGCCGGTCGAGCAGCCGTCGGCGGCCGGCTTGCACGCCAGGACGGGCGACTCCAGCTCGCGGCAGAGCTCCTCGAAGAGCCCCTCCCAGTCCCGCTCCTCCGAGAGAGAGCGGGCCCAGGCGTGCATCTGCGGCCTCTCCAGGGGGCGCTGTCGGGGAACGGCCACGCCGGGGATGGCCGCCTCCGCCACGCGCCGCGCGCAGGCCAGCTTGTCGCTGCAGAGCAGCGAGGCCGCCGGCCCGCTGCCGTTGTAGGGGATGCCCAGCACGTCGAGGGCGGCCTGCAGGGTGCCGTCCTCCCCGGGGCCGCCGTGCAGGCCGAGGAAGGCGAAGTCCACGCCCTCGAGCACCTCCTCCAGGCCGCCGGTGCGGCCCACGCCGAGGTGCCGGCGCGCGCGCTGGCCGTCCAGCCCCAGCTCCTCCCCCACCTGCAGGACCAGTTCCTCGATGCGCCGCCGCTCCTCGGGCGACTGCACCAGGGCCTGGATCTCCTCGACGTCGTGGTGCAGGGCGAGGAACAGCCCGATGGGCGTGAAGCGCAGCTCGAGGTCCACCAGCACGAAGCGCACGTCGAAGCCGCGGGCCATCAGGCACAGGCCGGCGAAGACCCCGCTGTGGGGCGACACCTGGCGCTCGGTGGGGGGGCCGCCCAGCACCAGGGCCCCGCGCGGGGGGGGGCCCCCGGCCGGGGCGAGCGGGAGCAGGTCCCGCGGGGCCGGGCGCCCGGCGCGCCGCGCGGCGCGGCCCACGAGCGTCCCGATCAGCTCGGCGTGGGAGACGCCGATCATGGAGGTCTGCAGGAAGGCGAAGCTCGAGAAGCCCATCCCGCTGATCCCGTTGACGTCGGTGATCATGACGCGGCCCTGCGGCGAGCCGTCGTCCACCAGGAAGCCGTCGATGCGCGCCATGTCGCGCAGCCCGCAGGCCTCGAAGGCGCGGCGGGCGCAGGCGCGGACGCGGTCGATGGCCTCGCGGCGCCGCATGGGGGTGTGCAGCACGGCCCCCTCGCCGTGCAGGTACTTGGCGCGCTCGTCGAACAGCGGCCCGCGCTTCTCGACCTCGGTCGGCGCCAGGGGCACCGCCCGGCCGGCCTCGTCCTCGAGGACGATGACCGAGAACTCGGTGCCCAGGAGGCGCTCCTCGAAGAGCACCTCGCGGTCCTGGCGCAGGGCCTCCTCGACCGCCCGGGCGAAGCCCCCTCCATCGGGGAGGTCCTCGCCCCCCGGATCCACCAGGGAGACGCCGATGGAGGACCCCCCGCGCACGGGCTTGACCGCGCAGCGGGGCTCCTCCGGCTCCCCTCCCGGCCGCGCCAGCGCCGCGGCCCGGCGACGGACGCCGTCGGGATCGCGGCGCCACTCCTCCTCGGAGGCGGAGAAGCGCTCGGGCGTGGGCAGGTCGGCCTCCTCCAGCGTCCGGTAGCAGGCCTGCTTGTCGAGGCTGACCTCCAGCGAGTCCGGTCGCCCGAAGAGATAGGGCGCGCCCAGCCGCTCGAGCTCGGCCTGGAGCCGGCCGTCCTCTCCGTGGAGGCCGTGGATCAGCGGCACGACGGCGTCCTGCGCCCGCAGGATCGCCTCCCAGCGGGCGCGATCGAGCCGGCAGCCCTCGCCGGAGAGCTGCCACTCGAAGTCGTCGCAGGTGTTGGCGAAGTAGTACCTCGGCGGCAGGAGGAAGGGGGTCTTCTCGCGGTCGAGGAAGAGGACCGTCAGCTCGACCTCGCGCGCCGCCTGCAGGTAGGTCACCCAGGGCTTGATCGACCCGGCCGAGATGTTGCGCTCGTCGCTGGGCCCGCCGAACAGCACGCAGACCTTCATGCGCCGGCGACTGTACGCGACCGCCCGGCCGGCCTCCATCCCCTCCTCGATCCCGCCGGGGGATTCCGACGCCGGCCCTCAGCCGGGCCCGAGCCCCGCGAGCCACTCCAGCTCACCCTCGCGCTGGGGCGAGAGCGCCAGGGCCGCGCGCGCGTCCTCCAGCGCACCCTCGCGATCACCCGCCCCGAGCCAGCGGGCCTTGGCGCGCTCGACCAGGAGCGCCGCGAACCGGACCGCCTCCGGCCCCTCCGCGATCGGCGGGCTCCGCTCGAGCACCCGGTCCACCAGCTCGACCCCCTCCGCGTGGCGTCCCAGCTGCCCCAGGATCCGCGCCCGCAGCAGCAGCGGTTCGAGGTCCAGGGCCGGGGTGGGCAGTTCCTCCAGCGGCTCCAGGAGCGCCAGCGCCTCCTCGACCCGGCCCTCCCGGAGCCGGAGCAGAGCGAACTGGTAGCCGATCGCGGCGGGGTCCGCCTCGGGGCACCGCATCGCGTTGCGCAGGCTGGCCTCGGCCTCCTCGAAGCGCTCCGCCTCCGCCTGGAGGGCGCCCAGGAGCAGCCACATCGGCCCGTGCCGGGGCACCCGGCGCAGTCCCTCCGCGAGGCCCAGGAGGGCCTCGCTCCGCCGGCCCTGGCCCCACAGCGCCCTCGCCCGCACCTCGTAGAGCGCCACGTGCTGCAGGCGCTCGAGCTGGTCGGCGATCTCCAGCGCGCGCTCCCAGTCCCGACCGACCAGGGCCGTCTCGGCCTCCTGGCCGAGCTCCTGGACGATCCGCAGTGCCTCCTCAGCGTCCATTCCGCAGCGGGATCCCTCGTCGCGAGGGATCCCCCAGTCAAGCGGGGATCGACGCCCGCGTCCAGACCCGCGGCCGGACCAGCGATCAGCCCACTGGCGGCACGCCGGGTAAAAAAAGCGCCAAGTTTGGCCGGGGAGGGTGCCGGCGGTCGTCCCGCGGGGTAGAGCACCCATCGATCCGTTATGGCGCCCTGCCCATCGGGCCGATGAGGGATACAGCGGCAGGCCGGCGCACGCACCGAGGAGGACGAATGCAGACGCGTATCCGGACGGCATGGGCATGCATGGCCCTGGGGCTCCCTCTACTCACCGCGGGCGCGATGGATCGGGACCGGGCGCTGGCCTACGAGGAGCTGGCCGCGCACTTCAGGGAGGCCCACGGGGTGAGCGCGACCGATCCCTCCGAGTGCGACCTGGGGGCCCTGATCGACGAGCACCACGCGCGCATCCGCCTGGGCGCCCTGGACGTGCGCTTCCCCGCGGCCGCCCTGGAGGAGAAGCACAACGGCCGCGACTTCCAGGACGTCTGCCTGACGCTGCTCGACCTCCAGGAGCTGTGGCTCGACTGGTTCGACGTCGACAGCGAGGAGAACGATCAGGCGCGGCGTCACCTCAAGACCGTGCGGGGCTGGGTCAAGGGCTGGCGGCCGGGAACCCTGGCGGCGCAGATCAAGAGCGGCGAGCGCGAGGTGCCGGTTCTGCTGGCCGCCCGCGAGAAGATCGTCGAGGCGCTCGACGGCCTGGCTGAGCTGATGGGATCCGGGGCCGCGATGGGCCTCGATCTGGGTGAGCGACAGCCCCAGCCCCTGGTCTTCTGCCCGGACCGGGGGGGCATGCTGGAGTTCGCCTGCTTCGTGGGCTGGATGGACGAGGCCAACCGCGGCGTCTACTGGAATGAGGGGCTGCTGTACTGGACGGACTTCTGGTGGCACGGCATCCAGGTGGTGGCCCTGGAGTACCCGATGACCAGTCCCGATCCCCAGACCTACGACCTGGGCAAGGGCATGAACGAGGAAGAGAAGACGGGGCTCGTCCAGCACGTCGCCCAGCGCGGGTCGATCGCCTTCAGCGCGCACGTCTTCCGGGACAGACTGGTCCCGGCGATCGAGCTGGGCCTGGCCCAGAACGCGGTCGTCGCGCTCTTCGGCGTCAACAACACCCGCTCCGGCGGGAGCACCCGCGGGAACGAGACCTACGAGCGCGAGGTCTTCATCCCGGGCGGTCTCTCCGAGGGGGGCACCCTGCCCCCGCTGGACGCCGACAGCCGCTGGCGCGAGCAGGAGGGCCAGGACTGCTTCGTCGCGGTGGTGCGGGGCTCCCAGAAGGCAGGCGCCAAGAAAGCCGGGCGCTTCGAGGATCCGCTGGTCCACTTCGAGATCACCTCGAACGACACCTCCGAGCGGCATCTGGTGCGGGCGCCCTTCCTGGGCGAGCACGCCGGGATGCACGGGGCGCCACCGGCCCAGGCCATGACCGACTACCGGGAGTTCTTCCGGGCCTACAAGAGCGCCTTCGCCCACTGGCTCGAGACCGCCGCGGGGGGCTCGAAGAAGAAGTCGGCCGGGAAGCTCTCCGAGCTCCTCGCGGCCGCCGGCGGGCTGGACGAGGACGCCGCTCCCGAGCAGGCCTTCCAGGAGGTGTACGGGATCCCCCTCAGCGCCGCCTCGGGCGAGACGGAGAGCCTGGAGTGGGAGTTCCTGGCCTGGCTGGAGAAGCAGTAGCCGGCGGTCGTGGTCGGCCTCAGTGCTTGGAGGCCGCCACCCGCACGCCCTTCAGGAAGAGCTTCTGGGCCAGGAAGTAGACCACCGCGCAGGGGGCCAGCACCACCGCCGAGGCGGCCATCATGTGCTCGATGGCCGTGTTGTAGGCCCGGTTGAAGCCCGCCAGCGCCAGGGTCAGGGTGCGGTTCTCGGGGGACATCAGGTAGATCAGGGGCGCCCAGAAGTCGTTCCAGGTGGCCAGAAAGGTGAAGATGGCCACGGTGGCCAGCATGGGGCGCGCCAGCGGCAGCATGATGCGCCACCAGATGGCGAGATGGGAGCAGCCGTCGATGCGGGCGGCCTCGGTGAGCTCCACCGGCAGGGCCAGGAAGTACTGGCGGAACAGGAAGATGAAGAAGGGCGCGCCGCCGATGACCGTGGGCAGGATCAGCGGGTAGAAGGTGTCCACCATCCCCAGGCTGCGGAAGAGCAGAAAGCGCGGGATGGCGGTGACCTGCTCGGGGAGCATCATCGTGGCCAGCACCAGCAGGAACAGGCCGTCGCGGCCGCGGAACTCGACGCGCGCGAAGGCGTAGCCCGCCAGGGAGCAGGTGAGGAGCTGGCCCAGGATGGAGAGCACCGTGATCAGCACGGTGTTGAGCACCAGGCGGGGAAAGTCCCCCATGCGCTCCAGGGACTCTCCGTAGTTCTCCGGATGCCACTCCCGCTCCAGGGTCAGGACGCCGCGGCCCAGCCCCTGGCCCTCGGCGTGCAGGGACATCGAGAGCATGTACACCAGCGGTGCGACGAAGGCCGCCACCGCCAGCCACAGGCCCAGCCTCCTCCAGGCACGGGGGCTCATTGCCGGCTCCTCGCGGCGTAGTGCACCCAGTGGCGCGAGGTCTTCATGAGCGTCAGGCACAGGACCGCCAGGATGGCGAAGAGCACCCAGGCGATGGCCGAGGCGTAGCCCATGTCCAGGTGCCGGAAGCCGCTCTCGTAGAGGTACAGGACCAGGAAGCGCGAGGCGTCGCCGGGGCCGCCCTGGGTCATCACGTAGGGCTGGGCGAAGAGCTGGAAGGCGTTGATGATGCCGATCACCAGGTTGAACAGGATCACCGGCGTCAGGGAGGGCACGGTGACGTGCCAGAAGCGGCGGAAGGCGCCCGCCCCGTCCACGCGGGCGGCCTCGTCCAGGGTGGGGTCGAGGGCCTGCAACGCCGCCAGGAAGACCAGCATCTGGGCGCCCACGGCCCACAGGCTCATGAACGCCAGTGAGGGCACCACCCAGGTCTCGCTGCGGATCCATGCCGGCCCGGCCAGGCCGAGGGAGGCCAGGGTCTCGTTGATCCAGCCGCGGTCGGGGTCGAGGATGAAGCGCCACACGGCGGCCACGATCACCGGCGAGATGATGGCCGGCAGGTAGACCACCGTGCGCGCCGCGTTCGAGAGGTGGCTCTCGGCCCTGAGCAGCATGGCCAGGCCCAGCGCCAGGACCAGGCCCACGGGCACGCTGAGCAGCGCGTACAGGGAGGTGGCGCCGAGCGAGGTGCGGAAGGTGTCGTCGGTCGAGAGGCGGGCGAAGTTGTCGAGGCCGATCCAGCGTGCGCTCTCCAGGGAGCGCAGGGGCGACCACTCGCACAGGGCGAGCACGCCCGAGACCACCGCCGGCCCCAGGAAGAAGGCGCCGAAGCCCAGGGCCCACAGGGCGATCATCCCGTAGCCGGCCCGCTCCTGCCGCCGCGCCAGAGCGCCGGGTCGCGGCCCGCGCAGCAGCAGGAAGGCCGCCAGGGCGGCCAGGAGGGCGAGGGTCACCGAGACCTCGATCGCGCCCGCGAGCAGCGGCGGCCGCGCGGCCCTCTCCCGCTCGCGCGCCAGGTAGTCGTCGATCTTGCCGGCCATGCGCCGTGCGGCCTGGCCGGCGTCGTACTTCTCGAGCAGCAGCACCCCCTGCAGCTCGGCCTGGCAGATGGACTCGATCTTGCGCCAGTTGGCCAGCGGCGGCATGAGCCGCGCGTTCTCCAGCACGTCCAGGAACACCCGCTCGCTCTCCGGCGGCCGGTCGGGCGCCAGGAAGCTCTCCGAGCGGGCCGCCGAGATCAGCCCCGGCACCCCGTTTCCGATCTCGGCCAGGCACTCCTGGTAGCGCGGACCGGCCAGCTCGCGAACGAACTCGTACCCCAGCCGCGGGTGCCGGGCGGTGCGCGGCACCACGTAGCCGGTCATGGCGATCGAGGTGGCGCGCTGCCGTCCTCCCGGCAGGGGCAGGACGTCCCAGCGGAAGGCCTCGATCTCGCGGAAGCGGTAGGTCTCCCAGTACCCCACCGGCCCGTAGAAGGCGCAGCGCCCGGCCTGGAAGAGCCCCTGGGTGAGCTGGTTCTCGAAGGTGGCGTCGAAGCTGGCCACCTTCTCCTCGTGCAGCAGGCGCCGCAGGAAGTCCAGCGCCTCGATGGCCTCGGGCGAGTCCAGCCGGGAGCGGGTCCGCTCCTCGTCGAGCAGCTCGCCCCCCGTCTGCCAGATCCAGGGCACCACGGCCTGCAGCCACTGGGTCAGCGAGATGCCCCAGCGATCGGTGCGCCCGTCCCCGTCGGTGTCGGCGGTGGCGGTCCGGCAGGCCTCCAGCAGATCCTCCCAGCTCCAGTCCGCCCCCGGCCGCCCGATGCCGCAGGCCTCGAGCAGGTCCAGGTTGGCGTACATCACGTAGGGCGTGAAGGTCGAGGGCAGGCCGTACCGGTGCCCGCGCGCGTCGCGGAAGCCGTCGGCGATGGGGAAGTACTCGTCGGGATCCCAGCGCCCCGCGGCGCGGTCCTCCTCGAAGTAGGGCTGCAGGTCGACCAGGGCGCCCTCGGTGAGGAAGGCGGAGAACTCGGTGACGTCGATGCGCACGACGTCGAGCTGCAGGTCGCCCGCCAGCATGAAGCGCGCCTTGTCCTGCTGCCCCACCGCTCCGGCCGCGTCGAGGACCTTGACGCGCACCCCGGGGTGGCTCTCCTCGAAGTCCCGCGCGATCTCCAGCAGGGTCGGCCACGCCTGGAAGGCGGCGCTGTCGATCATGACCACCAGCTCGCGCTCCGAGGCTCGGGCGGAGAGCGGCGCGGCGAGCGACGCGCAGAGCGCAAGGGCGAGGAGGGGTGTCGGCGGGAGGCGGCGCAAGGCGTGGACCTCGGGGGTACGGTAGCGGAGGAGGGGGGGGGTGTCTTGGGTGGGGTGGGTCCTGGGTCTTGTCCTCTGACGGGCTTCTCGGGGGCCCCGTTGCGCGCGGGGCCATCAGTCGGCCACCCGGCGCCCCGGCGGCCGGGGCGCCGGGCGCCGGAGCGGCCGCAGCTGAGAGCGAACGGCCACACCGGCGCCCACGACCCCGACCACCTCGAGCCCCAGAGTCCGCCCCGCGCGCGAACGCCCCGAGAAGCCCTGCAGAAGGCTTGGGGCTTACCAGTAGCTGTTGTAGGTGCCGGCGCCAGGGGGGGCGCAGGCGGGTACCTCGTCCAGGTCCAGGAGACCGATGTTCCGCCAGGAGATCGTCTCCCACCAGACGGGCTTGCCCATCGGCGGATCGGCGTCCTCCAGGAAGGGCTTCTTCCGACCGCGCCAGCCGGTGAACCACATGCCCGAGGAGAAGGGATCGGGCAGACCCTTCGGAGGCAGGATCCCGTGCCGGCGGGCGTTCTGGATCACGTACACCAGCGCCCGGCGCACCTCCATCGGCTTGCGCAGCAGGCGCGCGAAGTATCTGCCGGCGAACACGGTGCCCTTGCGCTTCCAGAGCCGGTTCAGGGCCTTCGCCACTCGGATCTTGAAGCCCTGCATGGCCCTGGCCAGGCACTGCTCGCTGTTCGAGTCGACCAGCAGGTGCAGGTGGTTCGAGAGGATGGACCAGTGACAGATCCGAACGCCGAAGCGGTTCTTGGCCGCCCGTATGGTCGGCAGCAGAACCCTCAGCGTCCTCTGATTCCGCAGCGGCGGCAGTCCATCCTTCAGGTGCATCGAAACGTGCAGAGGTCCCGCGGCGCAGGGTCGTTTCGAGTGCGGAACTCTCGAGCTGGTGCGTTCGTTCATGTGCAGATTTCCTCCGCAGAAGGCGCGCTGTTTCCATCTACCTAGACGAACGCAATCGCTCTTGGTTTCACTCTTCCCCGAGAAATATGTGCCGCGGCACATATTCCCCATCCGGGCTTTTCGGGGCGTTCGCGCGCGGGGCGGACTCCCGGGTTCAGAGGCGGGCGGGGTGGTGGGCGCCGGTGCGGCCCCGTGGAAACAGCAGCCCGCCCCACCCGCCCCCCCCCCCCCCCCCCCCCCGGCCCCCCGGGG
>CAZTTG010000032.1:32457-60788 GCA_964615935.1 uncultured Planctomycetaceae bacterium
GGGGGGTCCGGGGGGGGGGGGGGGGGGGGGGGGGGGGGGGGCGGTGCCCCCCAGGAAGTGGCAATGCCGGGCCCCGGCCGCCCGGGCCGCCGGGGCGCCGGGTGGCCGACTCCATGGTCCCGCGCGCCAACGGGGCCCCCGGAAAGCCCGGCCAGAGGGCACAGGTCACCCCCCCCCTACCTCCCAAACGCCATCACCTCGACCAAATGCCGCCCCGTGTTCGCCGAGTTGTGCGTGAGGGTGACCCGCAGGAACCGCACCCCCCGCGGCTCGAACAGAACCTCATACCCCTCCGCCGTCGAGGGCTCCCGGTTCTCCCGACGATCGGCGACCACCTCCCAGACCTCCCCGTCCAGCGAAACCTCGACCGTGAACCCGTAACACCGCTCGTCCCCGAAGTACCCCACCACCACCACGCGCCCCACCGCGGTGGGCTCCTCCAGGTCCACCTGCCACCAGGCCTCGGGATGCACCCCGACGTCGGTCGCCCAGTACGAGTGCGTGTCCCCCCGCCAACCGTCATTCGCCAGGTGGGCCGGATACGCCGGCAGGGCATGCGAGCAGGTCACCGGCCGGTCCGTCGTCAGGCTCTGCGCGTCGGGTCGGAACTCGTGGCCGTACTCTTCCCAGAGCCGCTGCGCCACCACCAGGCTGTCCCCGCTCGGCTCGCTCGGATAGCCCTCACGGCCCTCCGACCAGGCCAGCATCCACTCCCTCAGCTCCCGCACGAAGGCCCCCCGGTCGAAGGCATCTCCCCGCTCCAGCGAGCGCCCGGCTGCCTCGACGAAGCGCTGCCAGCGCTCGAGGTAGTACCCCGTCAGCAGGCCCGACCACTCCTTGCTCGCGTAGTCGTCGATCGCCGACCCCTCCCCCCAGGCGGTCAGCACCCGCCGCGCGTTCCACTCCAGGCGATCCCGCTCGGCCTCGGTCGCGCCCCAGCGCCGGGCGTCCGCGATCCAGCGGCCCAGGAGGAGCTCGCGGCGCGTGCCGACCAGCTCGTCCAGGTCCCGGACGAGCTGCAGGAAGCGGCCCGAAGCCCGCTCGAAGGCCTCGGGGTCCCCCGCACCGAGGGCCTTGGACATCTCCGCCTGCAGCACCGCTGCGTGGTTGCTCAGCACCTGCCGCGCGACGTTGACCAGATCGAAGCGATACGCGTCCACCTCGCCCAGGTCCCCGCGGGCCTCCAAGAGCAGCCGCCACGCTCGAGCGAGTCGGCCCCGCCCGTAGGGCGCCCCCGGGATCGGCTCCGGCCGGGGGATGGCCTCGATGGCCGAGCGGTGGCGCTGGGGCGCCCCGTAGACGACCTCCCCCAGGATCTGCCAGGCCCGCTCGGCCTCCTCCTGGGCTCGCCCATACCGCGAGCGGGCGTGCGCGACCAGCCAGCGCTCCACGTCCACCGGCTCGTCCCGCCAGGCGGCCTCGTACAGCAGGTCGAACACCGCCGGGTTGACGTCCAGGGCCTCGTTGACGAAGCCCACCCCCGCCAGGCGCCCGCCGTCGGGATCGCTCCTGGCCGCGAAGAGCTGCGCGTCGTTCCGGGTGAGGGCCCCGCCGAGGCGCGTGTTCCCGCCGAAGCTCTGCACGTTGCACCACAGCCAGGGCCGGCCGCAGAAGGCCTCGGTCTCGCGCCACATGGGGCTCGACTCGCAGAAGAGGTCCAGGAGCAGCAGGCGATCCTCGGGCGCCGCCCCGAGGAAAGCCTCCCGCCTAGGCGGCGTCCAGAACGAGCGCTGGTTGAGGAAGATCCACCCCTGCAGCACCCACACCGCCTGCGGATCCACGGCCGCCATCCCGTCGTAGATGGCCCGCGCCAGGCGCGCCAGGTCCTCCGGCTCCCCGCTGGGCGGCCTCATCTCGATGAAGGTGTCCGCGGCGAAGAGGTGATCGTTTCCGAAGCGGGAGGTCTGCTCCTCCATGTACGTCCGCGCGATCCGGGGGAACAGCGGGTCCAGCGGGTCGAGCAGGTGCGTCTCCCACTCGATCCAGCGGATGCGATGCAGCTTCGCCTCCGGGTGCAGCCTGGCCACCGCGGCCGGTACGTGACCGGTGAAGCCCTGCAGCACCGGGGTCATGCCCAGCTCGCGCTGGCGCTCGAGGATGCGCCGGCCCAGCTCCTCGTGCCGATCGATCCAGTCCGCCGGCAGGGGCCCTCCCCAGCCGTCCAGGCAGCCCATCCACTGGAAGGGCAGGTAGGGCGGGCCGGCCAGGAACTCGCGGACCTCCTCCTCCCCCATCCCCAGGCGCTCGCACACCGCGCGCCACACCGCCTCCTGGCCGGTGACCGACAGGGGCGCGTTGATCCCGTGCAGCGCCATCCAGTCGATCAGCTCCTCCCACTGCCCGTAGTCCCAGAAGGGCAGGGAGTAGCCGAAGCAGCAGTAGTTCAGGAAATAGCGGTATCGCGCCCAGCTCGTCCGCCGCACCTTCGGCTCGACCGGGGGCAGGGGGTCGGGGAGGTCGAGCTGGCTCCCGCACCACGAGACCTGGCAGAGGCAGCGGTGCTTCAGGTACCACCCCAGGCCCGCGGCCATGGAGAGGGCCGTGTTCCCCCGGATCGCGATCCCGTCCCCGGCGCTCTCGACCTCGAACACGTCCCGTCCCGCGGCCGGCGAGATCACCTCGAAGCGGAAGGCGTCGCCTCGCCCCGGCAGCAGCCGATCGACGAGGGCCCGCGCGGCGCGCGGCGCGTCCGCGTCCTCCCGCCCCTCCCAGCGCTCGGGCACGCGATCCAGGGACCGGAAGCGCAGGCCGGCGGCCTCCAGCCGCTCCAGGTGCCGCTCGAGGCGCAGGAGGAAGAAGTCCCAGCTGCGGTGGCCGCGCGGCGACCACAGCACCTCGGCCAGGGCGCAGGCGCGCGGGAAGGCCATGTACTGCAGGTGCCCGGCGTCGGGGATGTACTCGCTCCAGAGCTGCCCCTGGCCGCCGAGCACGCGCTCCGCCTCCTCCGCGCTCAGGGTCTCCGGGACCGGCTCCCAGCGGTAGACCTTCTCCAGCGGCACGAAGCCGCCGATGGCCAGGGGCTCGGTCTCGCGCGGGCCCTGGTAGTAGTCGAGGTAGGTGTGCGAGGTGGGCGCCATGATCGCGTCGTGGCCCGCCCGCGCGGCCGCGATCCCGCCCCGCTCCCCGCGCCAGCTCATCACCACCGCCCCGGGCGCCAGGCCGCCCTCCAGGATCTCGTCCCAGCCCACCAGCCGCCGGCCCCTCTCCGTCAGGAAGGCGTCGATCCGCCGCGTGAACCAGGCCTGCAGCCCGGCCTCGTCCTCCACGCCCAGCTCGGCGATCATCCGCTGGATCTCCTCGCTGGCCTCCCACTGGGTCTTGACCGCCTCGTCGCCGCCGATGTGGATCCAGGTGCCGGGGAAGAGCTCCATCACCTCGCTCAGCACGTCCTCGCAGAACGCGATCGTCTCGGGCCGCGGGGCCAGGATGTCCGGGCTGACGCCCCAGCGGGTCCAGGGGCGGATGCCCTCCTGCGAGTCGGGGAACACCCCGAGCTCCGGATAGGCGGAGATCGCCGCGCGCGCGTGACCGGGCATCTCGATCTCCGGCACGAGGGTCACGTGGCGCTCGGCGGCGAAGCTCACGATCTCGCGGACGTCCTCCTGCGAGTAGAAGCCGCCGTGGCGCACCCCGTCGTAGCGCGCGGGATCCTCGCGGGCGTGGCCGATCAGGGTCTGGTCGCGCCACGCACCGACCTCGGTCAGTCGGGGCCACTTGCGGATCTCGATGCGCCAGCCCTGGTCGTCGGTCAGGTGGAGCTGCAGGCGGTTGAGCTTGTGCAGCGCCATGGCGTCGATGAAGCGCAGGAGCTCTGGCTTGGGGATGAAGTGCCGGGCGGGATCCAGGAGCAGGCCCCGCCAGGCGAGGCGCGGGAAGTCGACGATCTCGACGCAGGGCAGGGCCCAGCCGCCCTCCGCGGCGCACACCCCGGCGAAGGCCTCCGGGGGCAGGAGCTGGCGCAGGGTCTGGATGCCGTAGAACAGGCCGGCGCGGGTCGCCGCCCGCAGGTGCACGCGCTGCTCCCCGACGTCGAGGAGGTAACCCTCCTCCCCCACCCTCGTCGCCAGCCCGGCGTCCAGCGCGAGCTCGAAGGCCGCCCCTTCGCCGGCCGCCCCGGCGAGGAGCCGCGGCGAGTCGCCGAGGGCGGGCTCCAGGAAGCCCATGAGCATCCGGGCCTCGGGGAAGGCCTCCTCGGAGGCGAAGAAGGGCGTGCCGGGGCGGATGCGGAAGCTGCCTGCGCCCCGCGCGAGCGAGACCGGCTCGGGGATGATCTGGGGCATGGTGGCCTCGACGCTGGCGATGGAAGCTTGCGCGCCGGCCAGGGCCAGCGCGGCCTGCACGAGGATGAGCGCGGGTCGGATCATGGCGGCACCTCTCGCCGTACGGTAGCGTACCCCGCGCCATGGACCCAACCCGGGCCTCGAAGCTGCCGTCGCTCACCCGCGAGCTCGACGCCGCCTCGTCCGAGCGCTACGCCGAGGTGAGCGGTCGGCGCGCCGCGCTCCTGGGCAGCGAGAGCGGGGTGTTCGAGTGCTGGCTGTGGCCCATCAAGGTCGCGCACGACATCCACGTCTCCCTGCGCTTCGAGGACGGGCTCGAGTGGGTCCCCTCCCGTGAGCCCTCCGGGACCATCGAGGTGCGGCCCGATCGCGTCGAGCTCCGCTGGAGCCACCCACGCGTCGAGCTGCGGCAGACGCTCTTCGCCTCGGAGCCCGCGCGGGTGGTGATCCTGCTCTTCGAGCTCGAGATCGAGGAGCCGGTCGTGCTCACCGTCCACCTCGTGCCCGACTTCCGACCGATGTGGCCGGCGGGCATGGGCGGACAGATCGCCCGGCGCGACGAGAAGAGCGGGGCCCTGCTCCTGACCGAGGAGCTGGGCCGCTTCGCCGCGCTCGTCGGCTGCCACGAGGCCGAGCCGCCCGAGCAGGTCGGCGACCACGCCCTGCCCCGCGATCCCGTGGCGATCCGCATCCCGATCAGCCCGGCCCGCGCGGCGCAGGGATCCGTGCCCTTCGCCATCGCGGGCGCCGAGGTCGAGCCCGAGCCCCTGTCCGAGGAGGCGCGCCGGGGACGTGCGAACGCCTCCCTGGGCCTCTCGCGCTGCGAGCCCGTGGTGGAGGCCGCCCGCGATCTCTGGTGGAGCGCGCTGCGCGAGTGGCCGGACGGGCAGGAGAGGCTCGAGCGGCGCTGGAGCAGCTTCCTGGAGCGCACCACGGACATCGAGACCCCCGATCCCCTGGTGAACGACGCGTTCCTCTGGGGTCGCATCGCGATCGAGAAGTCCTGGGTCGAGATCGACGGCCTGGGTCGCGGGCTGGTCGCCGGCCTGGGGCCAAGCGGGAGCGGCGAGCGGCCCGGCTTCGGCTGGTTCTTCGACGGCGACGCCATGGTGGGCTCGCGAGCCATGTGCGCCTACGGCGACTTCGCGGGGGCGCGGAGCGTGCTCGAATTCGCCGCCTCGCACCAGCGCGAGGACGGCAAGATGATGCACGAGCTGGCGCTCTCGGCGGGGCTGTGCGACTGGCTCGAAGACTACCCCTACGCCTGGTACAAGGCCAACAACACGCCGGGCTTCATGGTCGATCTAGACCACTACCTGCGGGCTTCGGGTGATACCTGGCTCGAGACGAACCTCTACGAGTCCTTCGCCAGGGCCTTCACCTGGTGCGTGGGCTGCGGGGACGAGCGGCTCCTGCTGGACAACCGCAAGGCCGGCCTGGCCGCGGTCGAGGCCGGTCCGCTGGTCGGCTCGGTCCGCACCGAGATCTTCCTGCAGGGCATCTGGATGAGCGCGCTCTCCGCCTGGGATCACTCCAGCGCTCGGGCACGAGAGCTCGAGCCCGGGTTCGAGGAGGACGGGGCACCGAGGGACTCGTTGCTGGAGCGGGTGTCCCCCGCCTTCGAGACCTACTGGTGCGAGGAGCGCGGCCACTACGGCTTCGCCGAGCTCGAGGACGGCGGCCGCTGCGACGACCTCACCGCCTACGCCGCCCTGCCCATCTCGCGCGGCTTCGGCGAGCCCGGGCGCGCCCTCCGCTGCGAGCGCGCCTTCAACCGCCCGGACCTGGCCGCCGACTGGGGCGCGCGCATGTTCGCCGAGAGCTCGCCCATCTACGACCCGGGCCACTACAACACGGGCAGCGTCTTCCCCTACCTGACGGGCTTCGCCGTGCTGGCGCTCTACCGCCACGGCCTCCTGGACGCCGCCTGGCAGATGCTCGCCTCGCAGGTGCGGCTCACGGGCTTTTCCGGGCTGGGCTTCGTGCCCGAGCACCTGCGCGGCGACCGCGCCGAGGCGCCGCCGCGGGGCGTCCCCCACCAGGTGTTCTCCTCCGCGGCCGTGATCCAGGGGATCGCCTACGGGCTGATCGGCATCCACCCGGACGCCCCCGTGAGGAGCCTGGTCTGGCGGCCGGCGCCCCCCGCCTCGTGGGACGGCTTCGCGGTCCGGGACCTGCGCCTGGGCGACCACAGGATGGACCTCCGGTACATCGTCGAGCCGGCGGGCGATGCGACCCGGATCCGGATGTCCGCCATCCTGAAGCGGGGCGAGCCCTTCGAGCTCTGCTGCCAGCCCTGGCTGCCTCCCCTCTCGGAGGTCCTCGAAGGACCGCCGGCCCGGCCCTGCGGCGCCTCGCTGCGGGTCGAGCACCCCCCCATCGCCGTGACCGATCGGACCGAGGTCTCCTTCGCCGTCCGACGCGGCCCCACCCTGGAGGTCGAGCCGCGCCCGCTCGAGCCGGGCGCCCCCAGCCGCGAGCCGCGCATCGTCGGCCCCTGGACCGAGGGCCAGGAGGCCCTCTGGGAGATCTGGGGACGCGCCGGCGAGACCGCGCGCCTGCGACTGCGGTCGGATCGGGCCTGCGCCTTCGAGGGCGCGCGCGTCGAGGACCAGCACCTGCTCGTCGACCTGCCGCCGGATCGCGAGGGCGCCTTCACGCACCGCGTGGTGCGCGCGCGCCTCGAGGGGAGCTGAGCGGCCCGGGCGCGGCGCTCAGCGAAAGCGCTCGCACCACGGGCAGGCGCAGTCCGCGTCGAAGAGCACGCGCTCGCTCCAGTCGTCCTCGATCTGGTCGGCGTAGCCCAGCTCGGCCAGCGCCCGCGCCATCTCCGGATCCAGGTCCCCGCGGCTCGCCCAGCCCAGGTCCTGGGCCCGGCCCAGCCAGCGTACCAGCAGGGTGCGCAGCTCCCCCGCACGGCCGGGCTGCGAGTCCACCAGGTCGCGCTCGCAGCCGGGGTCGGCGGCGAGGTCGAAGAGCTCGACCTGGTGCAGCTCCCGCGCGCCGCGGCCGCTCTCCCGCTGGTGGGCGACGAGGTGGAGGATGAGGTGCCAGCCCTGCGCGTTCACGGAGACCGACTGGCGCCCGCCGGCCAGGCCGAAGCGCGGGCGGCCCCCCCCCGAGGCCAGCAGGTCGCGCCCCGGAAAGTCCGAGGCGGAGAGCCCCGCCAGCTCGAGCAGGGTCCGGCCCAGGTCGATGAGCCGCACGGGCGCGGCCTCCCGACGCCCGGCCGGCGCGCCGGGCCAAGCCAGGATCAGCGGAACGTGCAGGGTGTCGGGGTACAGGTCGTGGTGCGACCACCAGATGTCGTGCTGTCCCAGGCACTCGCCGTGGTCGGCGGTGACCGCGATCACGGCCGAGGCCAGGCGGGGGTGGAGCAGGGCGCGGCCGAGCTCCTCGTCCAGGTAGCCCACCTCGCCCCGATAGAGGGCGCGCAGGTACTCCGGGTCGCGCACGCCCTCGCCCCAGGGCGGAACGCGCATGCCGGTCACCTCCGGTCCGGGCAGGGAGGGATCGGCGGGATCCGCGCCCGCCGGCCAGCAGCGGCGATCCCAGGGCGGGGGCGGGTCGTAGGGTCCGTGGGCGTCGAACAGGTGCACCCACAGGAACAGCGCCCGGCCCTCCGCCTCGGGCAGCCAGCGCCGGACGTCGGCCAGCGCCCCGGGGGCCCGGCGCTGGCCGTCGGGGGAGCTCAGGCGATCGAAGCCCTGCCCGAGCCGGGACTGCTGGTGCGCGAGGAGGTTGACGCTGGTGGCCGCGAAGCAGAGGTAGCCGGCCTCGCGGAAGGCCTCCGCCAGGGTGGGAGCCCGCGCGGCGAGGGCCGTGGCGTTGTCGGCCACCCCGGTGTCGCGCGGGTGGGTGCCGGTCATGAGCGCGGCGTGGGAGGGCACCGTGATGTTGGAGGCGGCGTAGCAGTCCTCGAAGAGGAGGCCGCGCCGCGCCAGGGCGTCGAGGACCGGCGTGGTCACGCCCTCCCCGGAGATCGCGGCCGCGCCCAGGTGGTCGGCCCGGTGCGTGTCCGAGATCACCAGCACCACGGTCGGGGGATCCGGTTCGGGCACGTAGACCACCGGATCGCCGACCGCGCAGGGGACCTCGCCGGCTCCCTCGGCCACGACCGCGAAGGAGAGCTCGACCCGGCTCCCGGCCAGCTCGTCCAGGTCGAGGTCCTCGAAGGCCCAGCGGTCGAAGGCGGCGTCGGGGCCGGTCAGGGGATAGGCCCGCCGGCGATCGCCGATCGACACCTCCAGGCGCGCGTTCGCGTTCTCGCCGTAGCGCTCGGAGGAGGCGCCGTGGGAGAAGGCCAGCCGCGCGCCGCGGGGGACCTCGAAGGGCAGCGAGCGGAGCCCGTGGCGGCGCGACACGCCGCGAGCGCGGCGGGACTCCTCCCCCAGGGCGAGGAGCTGCCCCTGGCCCCCCGACGCCCAGCCCGCTCCGCCGATGCGCCGGATCCAGTGCGCCGTCGGCCCCCACTCGAGCCGCAGCCCCTCCAGGCGGAAGGGGCGCTGCACCTCGCCCTTGATGACGAGGTGGAGCGCGTCGACCGGCTCCCCTCCCTCGGGCGCCCGGGGCAGGATCACGGCGACCTCCTGCGGGACGCCGCCGGTGAGACGCACCTCGGTCACCGGCTCGACGATGCGGCGCTCGCCGATCCAGGGGACCGCCCGCACCTGCAGCGAGGCGGCTTCCTCCGCGGAGAGCTCCAGGCGCAGCGCCCGGTGGAGCTCCAGATCGAGCGGCCCCGGCAGCACCAGCCGGACCGCGTCCTCGCTCGAGAGGAGCAGGCCGCCCGCCCCGTCGGGCTCGGCCCGGCCGCCGTCGAGGGACCAGCCCGCTCCCGGGGAGAGGTCGATCGACCGCCCGCTCTCCCCCCCGGAGCCCGGAAGGGGGTGAAGCTGCGGCCGCAGCGGGACGCTGGCCGGCGGAGACAGCGCGGCCGGCGCGCCCCCGCCGCCCCCTTCGCAGGCGCCGAGGGCCAGGAGCGCGATGGCCGCGCCGGCGCCGCGGAGCGCGCCACCGCGCGGCGCTCTCGAGCGTTCGGTTCCGCTGGGCATCGCCGCAGCATACCTCGCCGGCCGCCCCCTCCCCAGGGAGCCGGCGCCACCGCGCTCGGAGCGGAAGCAGGGCGGGCGCCGCCCCCCGAGCAGGGGCGACGCCCGCGAGCTTCGCCGGGGCCCGTCAGGGACAGACGTCGATGCGCATGGCGTCGGAGAGGGCCACGCCCTGGCCGGACGGGTTGGCGGGATCCCGCTGCCAGAACTGCGTGTAGACGGTGTCGCCGGCGGCCACCCCGCTCAGGCCGATGAAGTCGTAGTTGGCCATGCCCATGGTGTCGACCTGCACCACCGGGAGCCGCTGGATCGGCGGGGCGACGTAGAGCACCCCTCCATAGAAGGGCGTGGTGGCTTCGTCATGGCCGAAGAACAGGAGGCCCGGCTTGTTGGGAACCCCGTTGAAGGCGGTCACCAGGAAGCCGCCGGTGCCGTTGGCCTTGGGCTGGCCGCTCCAGGTCAGGGACAGGGTGAGCCACTGCGAGGTGAGCATGCCCGTGCCGTAGAGCTGCGGGACCGCGCAGCGCCACGCGGCGACCGTGGGAGCCGCCTCGTCCAGGCCGCGCGCGTTGTGGGCCGAGTTGGAGGCCGGGTGGGCGACGCCCAGGGGGTAGCCGCCGTAGCTCTTGTAGGGCGTCGAGAAGTACTTGATGCGCGTCCCCGGGGAGTAGGCCATGATCGTGCGCCAGGCGCTGTTGGTGGTGCGCCAGCCGTAGGAGTAGGCGTAGGCCGGCGTGCCGCCGGCGTTCTGGCGGTCGTGGTGGCAGCCCATGTTGTGGCCCAGCTCGTGGCCGAAGGAGTAGTAGCCCGTGGCGCAGGTCCGCGAGACCACGCTGAAGGCCGAGCTGGCGAAGCCGGCGCTCGGGTAGCCCATCAGGTAGGCGATCCCGCAGTACTGGGTGCTGTTGACGATGATGCAGCACAGGTCGGCGCCGTAGGTGTTGCGCAGGCCGTGCACCTCGTCGTACCAGCCGTCGTTGGTGCTCCGGTAGCGCGTGAGCATGGTGCCGAAGTCGCTGGTCTCGTTCTGGGCGGTCTCGGCCGTGTGCACCAGGCGGATGCGCATCTGCACGTCGGAGTTGGCGTAGCCCTGGTTGGTCTCGTTGACCGCGATGGTGATCAGGTTCTTGATGGCGTTGGTGCCGCCCGCGCCGCTGCGGGCCTGGGGGGAGTACATCACCAGCACGTCGGCGGTCTCGCCGGCGTCGGCGCCCTCGGGGAGGCCCAGGGGCTCGCCCGGGAGGGCCGAGCGCACGTGCTGGTCCGCGCCGGTCCCGCAGCGCGGGAAGGCGGACTCGTTGATCCGGGCCGCGTAGTGCTCGCCGTCCGGGGTGGAGCCGACGCGGTAGAGCTCCGAGCCGGTCCGGACGCTGGCCGCCACCGCGCCGGGGCGCCAGACGAAGATCACCGAGCTCAGGGGGTCGCCGAGGATGCGCCCGGTGAGGACCTGGCCGTCGAGGCCGTCGGGGCGGCTCTCCTCGAAGGTGGCCACGGGCTCGAAGTCCCCGAAGAGGTTGAGCGTCACGACTCCCCCCCCGGTGCCCGCGAGGTCCTCCAGCAGGCCCTCGCGCACGCCCACGGCGCGCCAGCGGGCCACCGCCGGATCGGCGTCGAGGTCGAGGTCGACGCCCAGTTCCAGGGGCACGAACAGGCTCTCGGGCTCGGCCGGGGCGGCCCCTCCCTGGGTTGCGGCGGGGGCGGCGAGGAGGGCCGTCAGGGCCAGGGGCCAGAGCCGGCCGAGGTGGGTGTGGTGGCGCATCGATGCAATCCTTCCGATCGGGGGGTCTCTTCTTCTCGTGGTGTGGGGGGACCGCCGTCCCGCCCTTCCGAGGCCTGGGCGCGGAGAGGTCCGCAGCATGAAGTGTACGACCCCCGCGGGCCCCGACCGGTTCCATTTCGCCTCCCGATTCGCCCTCCCTGGCCCCTGGGGGGCCCGACGGCCCGGATCGAGCGGCCCCCGAGGCCGCTCACCGGGGGGGAACGGCCGGTCCCAAGTGCCTGCACGACCGAGGATTGCGATCGCCGTGCCGATCCGGATCCGAGCCCTCGCTACACTTCCCCCATGAACCCGGCCCCCACCCGAGCCCGCGGCGGCCTGGACCCCGAGGGCTGGCTGCGATCTCGCGGCCGTCGCTGGCTGCTGGTCGCCCTGGCCGTGCTGCTCGCCTCCTTGGCCACCACCTTCGAGATCCACGAGCTGATGCAGGGCTGGCGCGGCGGTCGGGGACCCGGCCGGGGGTCCGATCGGGACCCGGAGTGGACCACCATCTTCCTCGGCCAGCTCGCCGTCTGGTGCGCCTGGGGGCTGGTCGCGGTCCCGCTGGTGTGGCTGGCGGTGCGCACCGCGAGTTCCTGGATCCTGTTCCTCCTGGTGCACGTCCCGCTCTCGATCGCCGCCGCCTACTCCGCCCTGGCCCTGCGCATCCTGCTGTCCCCGTGGTCCTACCGGCGCTTCGGCGAGGTCCTCGAGCTCTCCGACCTGATCCACGTGGTCGATCGGATGGCCTCCCGCCGCCTGCCCCGCGAGCTGCTCACCTACTGGCTGATCCTGGGGCTGGGCGCGGGCCTGCGCATCTTCCTCAAGACGCGCGACGAGCAGCGCCGGGCCGCAACGGCCGAGCTGCGGGCCTCGCAGCTCGACACCGAGCTGGCCCGCGCGCAGATGGACTCGCTGCGCGGGCAGGTCCACCCCCACTTCCTCTTCAACGCCCTGCACACCATCGGCGGGCTGATCCGCGAGGACGATCAGGCCGCGGCCCTGCGTGTTCTCTCGGCCGTGGGCGACCTCCTGCGCACCACCCTGGACCAGGGCGAGGCGCCCGAGGTTCCCCTGAGCGAGGAGCTGAAGGTGGCCGAGCGCTACCTGGGGATCGAGCGCATCCGCTTCGGGGATCGCCTGGAGACCTCGGTGGAGGTCGAGCCCGCGGCCCGGTCGGCCAGCGTACCGGCGCTGGTGCTCCTCCCGCTGGTCGAGAACGCGGTGCGGCACGGAGTGGAGCCCCGCACCGGCGGGGGACGGGTCGAGATCGCCGCGCGGCGCTCGGGCGGGGAGCTCGTCCTCGAGGTCCGCGACGACGGGCCCGGCTACCCCCGGGAGGTGCTGGAGGGCTCCGGAGCGGAGCTCGAGCACGACGGCCGCCGGCGCATCGGCCTAGCCAACACCCGCAAGCGCCTGCGGGTGCTCTACGGGGAGGAGTACGGGCTGGCCCTCTCGAACCCCGCGGAGGGCGGCGCCCTGGCGCGGATCCGCATCCCCTGCCGGGAGGCCGGAGGAGGCGATGCCTGAGCGGACGGGGCGCATCCGCGTGGTCCTCGTCGACGACGAGCCCCTGGCCCGCGCGACCCTGCGCAAGCTGCTCGCGGCCGACCCCGAGGTCGAGCTGGTGGCCGAGTGCGCCCACGGCGAGGAGGCCGTGGAGGTGGTCCGCTCCCACCACCCCGACCTCCTGTTCCTGGACGTTCAGATGCCCGCTAAGGGCGGCTTCGAGGTCATCGAGGAACTGGCGTCGGGGCCGCTCCCGCTGGTGGTCTTCGTCACCGCCTACGATCGCTACGCCCTGCGGGCCTTCGAGGTCCACGCGGTGGACTACCTCCTCAAGCCCTTCGACGACGAGCGCTTCGCCCAGGCCCTGGAGCGCGCCAAGGAGCGCCTGCGCCGGGACGCGGTGGTCGACATGGGTCGGCGCCTGGCGGACCTGGTGGGCGAGGTGGGCGACCGCCTCCCGGAGACTCCGGGGGAGGGCGGCCGGCGGGAGCCGCTGCAGCGCCTGGCGATCCACCGCGAGGGGCGCGTCGACGTGGTCGAGGTGGAGGAGGTCGTCTGGATCGAGGCGGCCGACCAGTACGTCAGGCTGCACACCGAGGACGACGTCCACCTGATGCGCGAGTCGATGACCAGGCTCGAGCAGAGCCTGGACCCCGATCGCTTCCTGCGGGTGCACCGCTCGGCCATCGTGGCCCTGGAGCGGGTGCGCAGCCTGGAGTCCGCCGGGGGAACCGGCCGGATCCGGGTGGGCGCCGACACCTGGCTGCCGGTCAGCCGATCGCGGCTGGCGGAGCTCAGGAGGCGCCTGGGGTAGAGCCCTGAAGGCTCCACCGCATGATCCGGGGAGGAGCCCCCCAGGCCCCGCAGGGGTCATTCGCGCCCCCCGCCCCACCCCTCCCAACAGCATCCTCGCCGTTGGCTCCTGGTCCGAAACCGGCCCTCCAGCAACCGGTTCAAGCTGTCGTACCATATGACCAGTCCCCCGGCCGTCCGCCGTGCCGGAGCCCGGGAGACGCACCCGAGGAAGCCAGAGATGAGAAACTCGAGAAGAATGACCTCCGGGCTCGCAGCCCTCGCCTTGTTCGCCCTGATGGCGCCGCCGGGGGCCGCGCAGGAGGTCGACCGGGAAGCCCTCAAGACCAGGCTCGTCGAGCTCTTCGACGCCGACGGGGATGGCGAGCTGAGCCAGGCGGAGCGCCTGAAGGCGCGCGGCGCCGTCCGCGAGCGCCTGCAGGGCCGCTACGGCAGCGGCGAGCAGGAGCGGGCTCGCGGCGAGCGCCGCGAGCAGCCGCAGGATCGCCCCCAGGCCCGTCGGGGCCAGGCGGGACGCTCCGGCCAGCTCCAGCAGCGCCAGGGGCAGATGCAGCGCCGGCCCCAGATGCAGCGCTCCGGAAGGCCGCATTGCCGGGGGCAGATGCAGCGCTCCGGCCAGATGCAACGCCGGGGGCAGATGCAGCGCTCCGGACAGATGCAACGCCGGGGGCAGATGCAGCGCTCCGGACAGATGCAGCGCCGGGGGCAGATGCAGCGCCTCGGCCAGATGCAACGCCGGGCGCAGATGCAGCGCTTCGGCCAACCGCAACGCCGGGGGCAGATGCAGCGCTTCGGCCAACCGCAACGCCGGGGGCAGGATCCCCGGCTGGAAGACCAGCCCCGTCCGGATCGCCGGGTGGAGCCTCCCACGAAACCGGATCAGAAGCCCCGCGAGAGGCAGCGCCTCCGCCAGATCGGGTAGCCCTGGAGCGGGACGCGCTCGACCACTGGATTGGAATCCCCATGAAGCAAACCGTACTGCTGGCCCTGCTGGCGGGCGCCTTCGCGGGCGCCGTGATCACGCCCGTGGTCAACATCGCCACCTCGAGCGCCCCCGCCGCGAACGCGGCGGCGGTCGTCCCGGGCGGCGGCCCGGACACGATGCTCCAGACCCAGATCGACGAGCTGCGCGCCGAGAGCCGCTCGCTCGGGGATCGGATCGACATGCTGGGCGAGAGCCTGGCGGGCCTCGACGGCGGCCGCATCCCCGTGGCCGCCTCGTCCATCGACCTGGACGAGCTCGCCGCGCGCGTGGCCGCCCTGCAGGAGGCGGTCGACGGCAAGAAGAGCGCCGTCCCGCTCTCCTTCCGCAACAACGTGGCCGCCGCGCTCGACAGCATCCGCGAGGAGGAGGAGCGCGCGCGCGAGCAGGAGCGCGAGGAGGCCCGGGTCCAGCGGCTCGAGGACCGCCTCGGCCAGCTGGCCTCCGACCTGGGGCTCGACGACTACCAGGTGGGCGAGATGCGCACGATCCTCGACAACGAGGCGCTGCTGCGGAACGAGCTCATGGCCGAGATGCGCGGGGGGGGCGACATGGGGAACATGCGGGACACGATGCGCGAGCTCCGCGATCAGACCCGGGAGTCGCTGTCCTCGGTCCTCTCCGAGGAACAGATGACGAAGTACCAGGAGCAGGACCGGGGCTTCGGACGCGGCGGATTCGGCGGCGGCGGGATGGGCGGTCGCGGCGGCGGTCGCGGCGGCGGGTGATGGACCTTCCGCCGCCCTCGTGCGAGAGCGAGGGCGGCGATCCCCGGGGGCCCCGGCGGGGCCGCCCCCGGGGTGCGGCGGCGGGTCGGCCGAGCGGGTAGGATGTCGGCCTGCGGCGACGCGGGCCCCCCGGCCCGGCGCCGCGCCCACGAGTCGATGCGGACCCCCCTGTCCTCGCTGCGCCGGTGGCGCGCCCTCCCGCTCCTGGCCCTGGCCCTGGCCTCCTGCGGCGGTCCGGGCGAGCCCGCGGCCCCCCGGAGCTACCTCCTGATCTCGGTCGACACCCTGCGCGCCGACCACCTGGGCTGCTACGGCTACCCGCGGCCGACCTCGCCCAACATCGATGCGCTGGCGCGCGAGGGGGCGGTGTTCGAGAACGCCTTCAGCCCCTGCTCGTGGACCCTGCCCTCCCACGCCTCGATGCTCACCGGGCTGTACCCCGCGCTCCACGGGCTACAGGACGACGGCGCGCGGCTGGGCCCCGGGATCCCCACCCTGGCCCGGTCCCTGAAGCGGCTTGGGCTCCATACCCTGGCCGTGGTCAGCCACGTCTACGCCTCCAGCCAGTTCGGGCTCGACCGGGGCTTCGACGCCTTCGACGACTCCCTGCTCCGGGGCGGGACGCGCAACCCGATCGCCGAGGAGGTGGTGGACCGCTTCCTGGAGCGGATCGATCAGGCGCCGCCCGGGCCGTGGTTCGGCTTCCTCCACTTCTTCGACCCCCACTGGGGCTACCAGCCCCCACCGCCCTTCGACACCCTCTTCAGCGACCCCGGCTACTCGGGTCCCATCGACGGCACCTACGAGACGCTGCTGCCCTTCCTGAAGGATCCCGCGCTCTCCCTGACCGCCGCCGACCGCCGCGAGCTGATCGGGCGCTACGACGGCGAGATCGCCTACATCGACTCGGAGATCGGACGGCTGCTGGATGGCCTGGACCACCGCGGGCGCCTGGAGGGTCTGGTGGTGGTGATCACCTCCGACCACGGCGAGGAGTTCGAGGAGCACGGTCAGTACGGCCACGGCAAGACCCTCTTCGGCGAGGTGCTGGGGATCCCCCTGGTGGTCCGCGGGCTGCCCGGCCTGCCCCCCGGCCTGCGCTCCCCCGAGCCGGTCTCCCCCATCGACATCGCGCCCACCTTCCTGCGCCTGGCCGGCGCCCGGAGCCCGGACCCGCCCCTGAGCCGGCCTCTGGGCGGTGCGCCTCCGAGGGACCAGCGGGCGCTGTTCGCCGAGTCGATCCGGGTGGGCTCGGAGATCCGGGCGGTCCGCCTCGGCCGCCACAAGCTCATCCACCGTCTGGCGGGCGACCGCCGCTACTACTTCGACCTCGCCCAGGACCCGCAGGAGCAGCGCCCGCTGCCGGCCGATCCCACCGGGGGGGCCCTCACCGACGCCCTGACCGACTACGCCCTGGCGACCGACCGCGCCTGGCACCTCAAGCTGGTCGCCACCCGGGGCCGGCAGCTGGACTGCCGGGCCCGGATACGGACGAGCGGCCGCATCCTGGATCCCCGGCCCTACTTCGCCTCGAACATGCGCGGCCGCCGGGCCGAGATCGCGGGCTTCGACCTGGCTCCCGACGGCGGCGAGCTGCGCTTCGAGATCCACCTCGCCAACCACATGGGCCTGGTGGTCTTCGACGTCGATCCGCCCGAGGCCCCCCTCACCCTCGAGGTCGAGCTCACCGGGCCGGAGGGGGAGCCGGGCCTCTTCCTGGGGGGCGGCGAGCGGGTGGCGGCCGCCGGGCCCCTGACCCTGCAGCCCTCCGACCCCCGCCTGCGGGAGCACGTCGACACCGCCTCCGCGGCGGCCGGGTGCTACGTCCGCGCGGTGGATCCGGCCCGGGCCTCGGCGCCCCGATCGGACCTCTCGCGCGAGACCCTCGAGCACCTGCGGCAGCTCGGGTACGTCGACGACGGGGACTGAAGCCCCGGGGCTCACGGACACCAGGTCAGCGCGAGCGCGTCCGAGAGCCCGGTCCCGTAGCCGGTGAAGTCCTGGGGGTCGCGGTACCAGACCTGGAAGAACTCGTCGTCGCCGGGGATCTTGCCGGTGACGTCCACGATCCACTCGCCGTAGCCGGTGGGATCGAGTTGCTGCGGCGTCCCGCGGCGGATGGGAGGCAGCACGCACAGGGTGCCGCCCTGGAAGGGCAGGTTGTTCTCGGCGTCGCCCGAGAAGTAGATCGCGGGCTTTTGCGGCACCGCGTCGCTCACGGTGACCCGGAACCCGCCCGTGCCCACGCTGGGCAGGCCGATCGAGCCGATCCGGGGGATGAGGAACAGCGAGTTGAGCTTGGCCGTGCAGTACACCGCGGGCGCGCCGCAGGAGGTGCCCGAGGTGACCCCCGAGGCCACCAGGGCGTAGTCGGCGTCCAGCTGGGGCGTCTCCAGGTGGGCGTCCTGCACCAGCTCGTCGGCCATCACCTCCACGACCCAGGTGCCCGCCTCGGGGCTGTCGACGAACACGTTCTCCACCGTGTCGATGGAGTCCGAGCCGCCGCCCGGCGTGGACGCGTTCCCGTCCCGCAGCCCGTGGTTGCCCCAGTACTGCGTGCTGGAGGGCGAGGTCACCCGCAGGGAGAGGTCGTTGATCCGGTGCTGGGTGGAAGAGGTCGTTCCGGGGGGGTCCATGTAGACCAGCGTCACGCGGAGGTCCGGCTCGCCGGCGGGGACCTCCAGGTGGTACACCCGGGACTGCAGGTTCTGCAGGAGATGGGTCTCGTCGACCCAGTAGATGCGATCCCGGCGATCATAGAGGCGCTGGACGTCGGCGCGCCCCCAGCCCTGGTGGGTGCGGGTGAGGTCGTGGCTCGCCCCGCTGAAGGGGTAGGGATCGGCCAGGTTGTACATCATGGCCCGGGCGGTGGACGAGCGCGGCCGGCTGTCGAAGACCGTGGAGCCGGTGGGATTGCCGAACGCGCCGTTGTGCCACATCTGGAAGAAGAGGCCGAAGTGCCCGGCGGTCTCCGGAGTCGCGGCGCTGGTGCCCCCGAAGGTGTAGGTGTAGCCGCCGCTCTCGCTGGGGCACAGGATCGAGTCGTACCAGTAGGACAGGTTGGGCTTGATGCGCCCGTCCATGGCCGGGCCGATGCTGCCGGCGCCGGACCAGGAGTCGTCCGAGAGGGTCTGGGTGTCGTGGTGCCGGATCCCCCCCACCGAGACCACGTTCTTGGCCCAGGCCTGGGTGTCGGAGTTCTGGCTCCCCTCGTTGGCCTGCGCCTGCAGGATCACCAGGTCGTTCCGGAACAGGAGGTCGTCCATCTGGAACGAGAAGCTGTCGTAGAGGATGGAGACGTTGTAGCCCCAGCTGTTGGTCTGGAAGACCGCCTCGTAGGGCGGCTGCAGGAGCTCGGCGGTGTGGGTGTAGCGGTTCCCGAGGGAAGTGAAGCTGGAGAAGATGTGCTTGCCGTCGGGGAGCAGCCCGCGGGCGCTGCCGTTGCCGGTCCCGTCGCCGAAGACGATCCCCGAGACCTGGGTCCCGTGGTAGTGGTTGCTGTTGTTGCTGCCGTGGATGATGGGCGGGGGGGACTGGAAGTCCTGGTGCGAGGTCAAGAGCCCCAGATCGAGCACCTCCCCCGCGACCCCCTGTCCGGTGTAGCCGGTGACCCCCTCCAGGTAGTCGGCCCCGCCGTCCACGCGGACCTTGTTCATGTAGGTGCGCGGCGCGGACCAGCGCTGGATCCACAGCACCTCGTCGAAGCCCGCCGCGCGCGCCACCTGGGTGGGGTCCAGGACCGCCTGCAGCAGGAAGCCGTCGGGGTGGAGCTCGACCACGCGCCCACCCATCTCCTGGATGCGCCGGGCCACCGCGCGCTTCTGCCCCGGGCCCCGCTCCATCACCTGGATGACGTAGCGCCCCTCGAGGGGCAGCTCGCCGCGCGACAGACCCTGGCGCAGGGAGGGCTCCAGGCGGTACTCGCCGTGGAAGCGCCCCACCCAGCGCACGAAGGGCAGCCCGGCCACCCGCTCGGCCGCCGCCCGGGGCAGCTCGACGATCTGGCCGCAGTCGGCCACGAAGCGCCAGGCCCGGCCGCCCAGGGCCTCGATCTCGGCCTCGAAGACCTCCAGGGGCGGGGTCCAGTACTGCACCAGCCAGAGCGAGCCGCCCGGGGGCAGCTCGGAGCTCTCGAAGTCCGGCACGGAGCGCAGCGGGTCGAAGGCGGCGCGCACCAGGCGCAGCTCGTAGGAGGCCTCGCGGTCGCGCGAGAAGGCGCGGCCGTCCAGGCTGATCCGGTAGTGGGGCCGCGCGGAGCGCGCCTCCTCCCCCTCCTCCCACAGGAGCAGGCGGGCGGCCCCGCCGGCCAGGCGGATCATGCGCGCGTCGCGGACCCGGGCCGCGGTGCGGTGGAGCAGGCGCCCGTCCGCCGCGCGCAGCTCCGTCGGCCCTCCCTCCTGCCGGAGCACGTGCACGGCGCTCGCGGCGGCCTCCGGGGCCCGCTCCTGCAGGGGATCGGCGGCGGAGCTCGGAAGCGCGAACAGGGCGCTCCCCAGGAGCGCCAGGGGGATTGCTCTCAGCATGGGATCCGTCTTTCTCGATGCGTGTCTCGTCGCGGGGCGGGGGGGGGCCGGTCACGCCCGGCCACCTCCCCGACGGGGGCGGCCGGTCGGATGTTCCTCGGGATCGTCCCGGATCGGGCCGTCTCAGTCGCAGTAGGTCACCGCCAGCCCGTCGGAGAGCCCGCTGCCGTAGCCCCACAGGTCTCCCGGATCGCGGTACCACACCTGGAAGAACTCGTCGTCTCCGGGGTTCTTGCCGGTGAGGTCGACGGGCCACTCGCCGAAGCCCGAGGGGCTGAGCTGCACGGGCGAGGAGCGCTTCAGCGGCGGCAGCACGCACAGCCACCCGGCCTTGAAGGGCGTGGCGTTCTTGGCGTCGCCCCGGAAGGAGAGCGCCGGCTTGTTCCCCACGGCGAGCGAGACGTTCACGTGGAAGTCGCCCACGCTCACGCTGGGCAGGCCGCTCGAGCCGATCCTCGCGTAGTTGAGGTTGGAGTTGAGCTTGGACGTGCAGTAGATCTCGAACTGGGCGCAGGGCATGCCCGAGCTCACCCCCGAGGCCACCAGCGCGTAGTCGGCGTCCAGCTCGGGCGTCTCCACGTGGGAGTCCTGGACGATCTCGTCGGCCAGCACCTCGGCCACCCAGTCGCCCGCCTCGGGGCCGTCGATGAAGACGTTCTCCACCGTGTCGAGGGTGTTCGAGCCGCCGCCCGGGGTGGAGGTGTTGCCCTCCAGGAGCCCGTTGTTGCCCCAGTACTGCGTGCCCGAGGGCGAGGTCACCCGCAGGGAGAGGTCGTTGATCCGGTGCTGGCTGGCGGAGGTCGTGCCGGCCGGGTCCAGGTAGACCAGGGTCACCCGGAGCTGGGGCTCGCCGGCGGGGACCTCCAGCCGGTAGAGCCGGACCCGCAGGGCCTCCAGCAGGTCGGTCTCGTCGACGATGTAGAAGCGGTCCCGGCGGTCGTACAGGCGCTCCACGTCGGCGCGTCCCCAGCCCTGGTGGGTGCGGGTCAGGTCGTGCCCCGCGCCGCTGAAGTCGTAGGCGTCGGCCAGGTTGATCATCATCGCCCGGGCGGTGGCAGCCTTGGGCCGGCTGTCGAAGACCGTGGAGCCGGTGGGATTGCCGAAGAGGCCGTTGTGCCACATCTGGAAGAAGAGCCCGAAGTGGCCCGCGACCTGGGGGGCGGCGGCGCTGGTGCCCCCGAAGTCGGCCTGGTAGCCGCCGCTCTCGTGGGTGCACAGGATCGAGTCCATCCAGTAAGCGAAGTCGGGCTTGATGCGGCCGTCCTCCGCCGGGCCGATGGCGCCCCCCCCGCTCCAGTTGTCGTCCGCCGTGGTCAGGGTGTCGAAGTGGCGGATCCCCCCCACCGCGACGACGTTCTTGGCCCAGGCCTGGCTGTCGGAGAGCTGGGTCCCGGAGTTGCCCTGGGCCTGCAGGATCACGATGTCGTTCAGGAACAGGAGGTCGTCCATCTGGTGCGACCAGATGTCGTACTCGGTCTTGGTCGTGTAGCCCCAGCTGTTGGTCTGGAAGACCGCCTCGTAGGGCGGCTGCAGCAGCTCGGCGGTGTGCGCGTAGCGGTCGCCCAGGACGAAGAAGCTGGAGAAGATGATCGTGCCGTCGGGCAGGAGCCCCCGAGCGCTCAGGTTTCCGGTGCCGTCGCCGAAGACGATCCCGGTGATCTGGGTCCCGTGGTAGTGGTTGGTGTGGTTGCCCGTGTGGATGATGGGCGGGTTGGACAGGAAGTCCTGGTGGGTGGTGAGCAGGCCCTTGTCCAGCACCTCCCCCGCCACCCCCTGCCCGGTGTAGCCGGTGACGCCCTCCAGGTAGTCCGCCCCGCCGTCGGCGCGGACCCGGTTCATGTACGTGCGCGGCTCGGACCAGCGCTGGATCCACAGCACCTCGTCGAAGCCCGCCACCCGCGCCACCTGGGAGGGATCCAGGACCGCCTGCAGCGCGAAGCCGCCGGGGTGGAGCTCGGCGATGCGCCCCCCCATCGCCTCGATGCGGCGGGCCACCGCGCGCTTCTGCCCCGGGCCCCGCTCCATCACCTGGATGACGTAGCGCTGGTCGGGCGGCAGCTCCCCGCCCCCCAGGCGCTCGCGCACGAAGGGCTCGACGCGGAACTCGCCGTGGTAGCGCCCCACCCAGCGCACGAACGGCAGCCCGCTCAGGCGCTCGGCCGCTTTGGGGGACGCCTCCACGATCTGGCCGCAGTCGGGCACGAAGTGGCGGGTCCGGCCCCCCAGGGCCTCGACGGCGGCCCCGAAGACCTCCAGCGGCGGGGTCCAGTACTGGACCAGCCAGAGCGAGTCCCCCGCGGGGAACTTCGAGCCCTCGAAGTCCGGGGCGGAGCGCAGCGGATCGAAGCTGGCGCGCCGCAGGCGCAGCTCGTAGGTGGCCTCGCGGTCGCGCGAGAAGGCGCGCCCGTCCAGGCTGATCCGGTAGTGGGGCCGCGCCGAGCCGGCCTCCTCCCCCTCCTCCCACAGGAGCAGGCGGGCGGCTCCGCCGGCCACGCGGATCAGGCGCGCGTTGCGGACCGCGCTCCCGGTGCGGTGCAGCGGCCGACCGTCGGGGGCCCGGATCACCGTCTCCCCGTCCTCGACCAGGACGTGCACCACGGGAGCGCTGCACTCGAGGGCCGTCGGCTCCTCCCCGGCGGCCGCGGCGGGCGCCAGGAGTCCCACCAGGAGGGCAAGCCGGTGGGGTCGGAGACGGCGGGCGGCGAGGAATCCGAGCAATGTGGACGCGAGCTCAGTCACAGATGATCACCTCCAGCGCATCGGAGAGGCTGGTGCCGTAGCCGGTGGGGTCGGCCGGGTCGCGGCCCCAGGCCTGGTAGAACTGCCGGCTGCCGGGGAGCTGGCCGCCGAGATCGATGGGCCACTGGCCCGAGCCCGCGGGATCGAGCTGCAGGGGCGTCCCCCGCTGGATCGGGGGGAGAACGCACAGCCAGCCCCCCTGGAAGGCCAGGTTGTTCGGGGCCGAGCCCCAGAAGGCGATGGCGGGCTTGTTCGGCACCATGCCCGAGACGGTCACACCGAAGTGATTGTTCCCCGCGCTGGGCGATCCGTGCCAGCCGATGGCGGGGAGGGTGGCGATCGAGGTGGGCTTGGCGGTGCAGTAGACCCGCGGATCGTCGCACACCCCCCCGTCGGCGACCCCCGAGACCACCAGCGCGTAGTCGGCGTCCGCCCGGGCCGTCTCCAGGTGGGTGTCGGCGTTGATCTCGTCGGCCGAGACGGTGACCGACCAGGTGCCCGGCTCGGGGGCCTGGACGTAGACGTTCTCGACCGTGTCCTTGTCGTTGCGGGCGCCTCCCGGGCTCGACCACATCTCGGCGAGCAGGCCGTGGTTGCCCCACCAGGTGGTGCCCCCGGGCGAGACCAGCTTCAGGCTCAGGTCGTTGACCCGGTGCTGCGCCTGGACGGCGGGGTCGCCGGGGGCGTCGGCGTAGATCAGGGTGGCCTTGAGCGCCGGCTCGCCCGGCTGGACCTCGACCCGCCAGGTGGTGCTCTCCAGGTCCCCCAGCACGTCCGCCTCGTCGACGATGCGCATCCGGTCCCGGGCCTCGTAGAGGCCGCGGACGTCGGGGTGCCCCCAGCCCTGGTTCACCCTCGTCAGGTCGTGGCCGGCCCCCGAGAAGGTCCACTGCGCGGCGGAGTTGATGGCCAGGGCCCGGGCGGTGGTGAAGTGGCAGCGGCTGTCGAAGACCGAGCCGCCGGTGAGGTTGCCGAAGAGGCCCTCGTGCCACATCTGGAAGATCAGCCCGATGTGGCCGGCGACGATTGGCGTGGCCCCGCTGGTCCCGCCGAAGCTGGCGGTGCACGCGCCGCCGGTGGTGGTCGTGTCGATCAGGTCGTAGAAGCTGGCCAGGTCCGGCTCGATGCGACCGTCCGTGGCGGGCCCGGTGCTGGCGCCGAAGGCCCAGGTGTCATCGGCCTTGGTGAGGGTGTTGCCGTGGTAGATGCCGCCCACGCTGACGACGTTCTTGGCCCAGGCCTGCGGTCGCCCCTCGGCGTTGCCGGAGTTCCCGTTCGCCTGGCAGATGACGATGTCATGGTCCAGAACGGCCTGGTCCATCTGCGCCGAGATGGTGGTGTACAGGGTGGTGCGGGGGCTCCCGGTGGAGTTGGTCTGGAAGACGCAGCGCCAGTCCAGGGCCGGGTCCACCAGCTCCCCGGTGTGCCACCAGCGGCCGCCGGGGCTGGTGCCCGGGCTGCCCGAGCTGCCGACCCAGTTGAGGGTGGTGCAGTAGAAGTCGGCCTCGTGGGCGCGCAGGATCCCGCGCTGGCACGCGAGCCCGCTGCCGAAGACGATCCCGTGCACGGCGGTGCCGTGGTAGGAGCTGCCGCAGCCCCCGCCGCTGGTGTCGTGGCAGACCGGCGGCCCGCCGAGCTGGAGGTCGGGGTGCGTCGTCTCGCAGCCGATGTCGGCCGACTCTCCGCGCACGCCCTCTCCGTCCCAGCCGGTCAGGTTCTCCAGCCACAGCGAGCCGTGGAGCTCGCGGGCGACGTCCATGTCGGGCTCGTACTCGCCCAGGCGGTCCAGGTAGAGGACCTGGTCGGCGCCGGCGACGTCGCGCAGCTGCTCGGGGGACAGGAAGACCTGCAGGAAGGAGCTGCCGCGGTCGAGCTGCACCACCTCGCCGCCGATCTCGGCCACCCGGGCGGCCAGGACGGCCTTCTCCGCCTCGCTCTGCTCCACCAGCATGATCTGGTAGCGCTGCCAGGGTTCGAGGCTTCCGTCGGCGAGGCCATCGAGGATGCCCCGCTCCACCCGGTACTCGGGGTGATACTCGCCCACCCAGCGCACGTACGGCAGGGCCTCGACCCGCGCCCGGCAGGCGTCGTCCATGCGCACCACGTAGGCGTGGTGAGGCACGTAGGATCCGATCCGGCCGCCGAGCGCCCGGATGCCCTCGCGGAAGGCCTCCAGCGGCTGGGTCTCGAGCTGGACCAGGTGGAGCTGGCCGCCGCCGGAGAGGAGCGAGTCGGCGAGATCGGGCTCCCCCAGCTGGGGGTCGAAGCTCGCCCGGTCGAGCAGGATCTCGTAGGAGGTCTCCCGGGTGACGCCGAGCTCCTCCCCGTCCATGCGGATCGAGTAGAAGGGGGTGGATCCCTCCGCGGTCTCCTGGCTCCACAGCGCGAGCTCGATGCTCGTTCCGGGGACCTCGATCCGCCGCGGTTCCCCGGCCTCGCCCGCCGGGTCCAGGGGCTGCTGCGCCAGGAACAGGGCCAGGACCGTGCAGTGCAGATCGAGGTGCATGGGGGCTCCGGATGAAGGCGCGCGCTGCGCCATCGCGACGCAGCGCACGCAGTACGACCGGGGGGGACGGTGTGGGAAGGACGCGGATCCTCTGCCCCCATGGTAGCGCCAGTTTACGAAGGGGAGACCCGAAGCCGCGTCGCGGTCGATCTCCCGGACGGAGGCCCCCTCCGGCCAGGACGTCGCCACAGGCCGCCGCCGCGGGATCCCGTGCTCACCCAAGCATCTGCGGACAAAGGACTTGCGTGAGAGGCGCGGATCCGCTCGGCCGGGCTCTCGCGGGACGCCACCCCGCTCGCGCCGCCCCCGGACCGTCCCTTGTCGGCCCTGTCGTGAAACGGGACACTGGCCGTCGCCTCCACCCGGTCCGGCCCCGCGGCTGGGGGGTCGTCCGAAGGGGCTATCCCCTTCCCTCAAGTGACCCCAATGGGTACTGGAGCCTGGTCTTCTGGCTGCGAGGCCGCCTGGAGGCTGGGGCTCAGGTTGCCCGACGGCAATCGCCGAAGCAGATGAGCGGTCCCCACCGCTTCTCCGACGGCGCGGGGCCCGCGCTGCGAGAGAGCGGATGGCGGATCGACACCCCCTGCGGAAGCCCGTGCCGGCCCTGGCGCTGGGATGCGCCCTGGCCGCCGCCCTGGCCGCGGTCCTCTGGCCGCGCGGGGGCGGCCCGCCCACCCTGGACAAGGACCATGAGCGGGCCGAGGTCCAGGCGGTCCTCAGCGAGCGCCTCCGGGAGCCCCCCGCCGCGCCCGGGGAGGAGCTGGATCCCGCCGATCCGCGGGCCCGCCCCCACCACGTGCCGCGAGAGGCGGCCAAGCGGCTCTTCCTGCGGTACTCGCGGGGGCAGGAGTACGACCCCTGGTGCATCTGGCGGCACCGGCCGGACCTGGAGCACGAGTTCGAGTGGCCCGAGCACCCCCGGGGGAGCTGGGTCTACCGCACCAACGGCATCGGCCTGCGGGAGGACCAGGAGGTCCTGGAGGAGCAGCCCGATCTGCGCGTGCTGGTGACCGGCGACTCCCACACCGAGGGCTTCTGCGACAACCGCGACACCTACCCCAACCTGCTCGAGCGCGGCCTGCGGCGGGTCCATCCGCAGAGGACCATCGAGGTCCTGAACGCGGGCGACGGGGGCTACTCGTTCCACAACCACCTGGGAGTGCTGGAGCGCTTCCACTCGCTCTCGCCGGACCTCTTCGTCGTGACCGTGTACGGGGGCAACGACTTCCAGGAGCTCCTGCTCCCCTACTGGTACCTCAACCGCGTCCCCCGTCCCGAGGACACCGAGGACTACCTCCGCGATCGCCGGGCGGCGATCCGCATCTCGCGGGCGGCCTGCGTGCAGGTCTTCCACTCGGTGCTGCGCTTCCGGCACTACCCCGCCAGCGCCGAGCTGGCCCTGCGGGTCGCGGAGGAGCTCATGCTCGAGGTCCAGAGCCGCTGCGAGGAGCTGGGCATCCGCCTGCTGTGCGTCTACCTGCCGCCCCCCAGCGACGTCGACTGGCAGTCCCGCGCGGCGCTCTACGACCGCTTCGTCGGGGAGCTGGGGCTCGGCCCGGCCGAGCTGGGGATCTTCGACCGGCTCGCCGACGGCCTGCTGGGCACCCTGGAGGAGAGGGGCGTGGCGACCCTGGACCTGCGCCAGCACCTGGTCGAGGGCCGGGGCCCCTACTTCTGGTCCGAGGACCACCACCTCAACCTGGCCGGGCACTCCTACCTGGCGCGGGCGCTGATGCCGCTGGTGGAGCCCCTGGTGGGGTCGGGGGGCGGTCCTCGGTGAGGGCCGGCTCGTCTCTCAGTCGGGATCCCGCATCCAGTAGCCGTTGGCGGCCAACCCGCTGGTCAACGTGACCTCGATGACGTCGCCCCCGTCGGCGGTGAGGCGCATCGACTTGCCCGAGGCCAGGACCTTCACCCGCTTGCCATTGCGCGTGACCTTGACCGAGCCGGCGCCCAGGTTCTCCACCTGGTAGCCCTGGTCGTTGTCGGCGAAGGGGACGATGGCCTGGTTGGGGCTGGCCGTGGTGACGCTCCAGGGGTTCGAGCCGGTGCACTCGCCGAGGCCCTCCTCGGGCGGGGAGAAGGTCACCTCGACGGCGTCGCTCAGGTCGGTGCCGGCCAGGCCCATGGGATCCCGCATCCAGCCCTGGTAGTAGACGTGGGTTCCGGGGGGATCGCCCGGGTTGTTGATGCGGATCAGCATCAGCCCGGAGCAGGCGTCGCCCGACTGGTTGGAGGTGTTCTGCGGCGGGGTGCGCTTGAGCGGCGGCTGGACGCAGAGGGTGCCGTTGGAGAACGGGATGCCGGCCGAGCCGTAGCCGTAGAAGAGGATGCCCGGCTTGTCGGTCCCTGCCCCGGCCACGCCCACGTCGTAGTCGTTCGCCCCGGAGACCGGCTGCGCGGCGATCGGCGAGGTGAAGACGGTGGCTTTGCAGCCGGCGCTGCTGGGGCACTGGTCGCCGCCACAGGAGGTCGATCCGCTGGGATCCTTGTAGCGGCAGTAGAAGGTGGGCGGGTCACAGCCCGGCTGGAAGATGATGTCGAGGTCGTAGACCTCGATCGAGTCCGGGGTGCCCTGGCCCAGCACGACGATCGACAGGTGTCCCGGGTTGCGCGAGTCCTCGTAGACGTCCGCGCCCCCCTGGGCCACGCCGAAGGTCGGACCGAAGGCCTGCCCGGTGGGGACGCACAGGGTGGTGATCTCGGTGACCCCGGGGCCGTTGTCGGTCGACCAGATGGTCCCGCTGGTCGAGTCCCAGCCGAAGCCGTAGGCCGTTGGGACGGAAGCGCTGACGGTGTTGTGGACCGTGCCCGTCGCCAGGTCGAACTCGTAGAAGGTGCTGGTGAAGCTCTTGGTGTAGAAGCGACCGGTGTCATCGTTCTCGCACAGGGCGCGGACGGTGCCGGCGACGGCGGTGGGGTGGAACTGCACCCAGCTCAGGTTGCCGCCGGAGTGCGAGTACTCGGACACCTCGCCGTTGTCGGAGCCGATCCACAGCAGGTTGGCGCCCTCGTCGGACTCCATGTCACGACCGCCCCAGCCGGTCGAGTTGGTCGTCTGGGGGAAGCTGCCGAGGAAGCTCCCGTTGTAGTCGAACTTGTGGATCATGTGGCTCCAGCCGGTGGTCGTGTGGCCGGCGCCCGTGACCCAGTAGTGCCCCCAGGCCTCCTCGACCCCCAGGCAGCGGTTGTCGAAGGGGCCCGTCTCGACGTCGAAGGGCCCGGCCACGAGGCTGCCCAGGGCCTCGGGGGCGGCCGCGCCGCCGGCGGGGCCGAGCTCGTCGGCCGGAGGCCTCCCGCCCGGGCCGGAGCCCTGCGCGGTGCACGGAAGGGCGAGGAGCGCCGCCGCCAGGGCCGCCAGCCCACCACCTCGAATCGTCGCTCTCATGGCAGGGCTCCTGACCTACGGACGATCATTCATGCAACCTCGGGGCCTCAAAACGG
>CAZTTG010000033.1:0-11836 GCA_964615935.1 uncultured Planctomycetaceae bacterium
GGCGCAGCCGCGCGCAGGAGCGCGCGGCGCGATCACCGGCCTGCCCCGGCCCCCCTGGCTCGTCCATCCCCGGGCGGAGGCGCCGCCTGCGGAGCGGGCGCGCCGACGAGGATTCTCCGGCACGCCTGGTCGGTCTGAGGCGAAGCCCCCCTACAGATCGGCGCGCAGGTCCTCGAGCACGGCCGCGAGCGGGACCCCGGTGCTCGCCTCGAAGCTCTCCTGCACCGTCCGGTCCTGCGCGCAGCCGGCGACCATCCGGAACAGGACCCGCTCGCCGTAGTGGTAGGCGATGAAGTCGCAGAGGGCCACCGACTGGGCGTAGGCGAGGTGGATGGCCTCGGCGTCCTTCCAGGAGGCCAGGTTGCCGCCCAGCTCCTCGAGGCCGAAGAGCGTCGCCTTCGACAGCCGTGATCGGGCGACGGCCACGAGCCCCGCGGGCGGGGCCTCGAGCCACTGGGCCAGGCCCTCGTTGAGCCAGCCGGGCACGCCGCTCCCCCCCACCGCCTGCACGAAGGCGTGGACCAGCTCGTGCCGCAGGACCCGGGTCAGGGCCGCCTCCTTGCCCTCCAGGTCCCCGACCGGCACGCGGATGGTGCCGTCGAAGGCGCCGCCGGCCCAGTCGCCCAGGCCCGTCACCCGGTCGAAGGACTCGCGGCGGTAGAGCACCACTCGGATGCGACGTCCCCCGGCCTCCACCACCGGATCCCGGCCGAAGGCCTCGCGGAGCTCGCCGTAGGCGGCCTCGAGGGTGTCGAGCACCCGGTGGGACTCGTGCAGGAGCTCCGCGCGCTCCCCGTCGTAGGAGAGCTCGAAGCTCGCCGAGCCCTCGCGCCAGAAGCCGCCCTCCACCTCGGCCTCGCGCCGCCACTGGCCGAGCCGGTCCTCCAGGCCCTCGCGGTCCGGCGCCAGCTCGAAGGCGCGCTCGAGCAGCTCGATGCCGTCCCCGGGCTGCCCCCCCTCCGCGCGGCGCGCGCGCGCGAGCCGCGCCAGGGCCTCGGCCAGGTTGAGGCGGAAGACATCCCGCTCGGGCTCCCCCTCGACGCAGGACTCGAGGAGCTCGACCGCGCGCTCCAGCTCGCCGGCGGCCAGCTCCTCGATGGCCCGGTTGTTGATCTCGTTCCAGCGGGCAATCCCGCCCTCGGCCCTCGAGAGCTCCCCCTCGGCCACGGGCAGGGGCTCGCCCACGGGCACCCTCCGTCCGGAGAGCCGGGCGGGTGGGCGGGCCTCGGACAGCTCCGGGGGCGGCGGGGAGGGATCGCCGCGGAAGAAGCGCGGGGCCAGCCAGCCCGCGCCCGCGCACAGGGCCAGGAAGGGGATGATCCAGATCGCGCTCGGGGAGCTCCTCACGGGACTCGCGCTCGTGCGCTGCACGCGGGCCGCGGGCCGGGATTCAGCGCCGGCGGCGCCGGGTCCCCGGCGGTGCCCGGCGGGCCCGCTCGCGCACCTCCTTCTCGTAGTCCAGGCTCTCGCGCCCTTCGAGCTGCGAGCGGATGTCCTCCAGGAGCTCCTCCCAGGACTGGTAGCGGTCCTCCACGTCCTTGGCCATCATCTTCTCGATGAAGTACTGCAGGTGGGGCGAGAGCTTGCGGCTCTTCAGCTCGGAGGAGGAGAGCGACTCCATCACCTGCATGCGCAGGACCTCGTGGTCGTCGGAGCTGTCGAAGGGCAGGCGTCCCACCACCAGGTGGAAGAGCGTGACCCCGCAGCTGTAGATGTCGGCGCGCATGTCGGGCACGGCCCCGCCGCGAGCCTGCTCGGGCGAGAGGTAGTGCACCGTGCCGACCGTGCTGTCGTCGGGGCAGGCCTCCTCCTCGGCGCCGGCGGCGAAGCCCAGGTCGATCAGCTTCATCGTGGCGTTCTGGTCGAGCATGACGTTGCCCGGCTTGACGTCCCGGTGGATCACGTTCTGCTCGGCGAGGTAGGCCAGCACCTCGGCCACCGTCAGGACGATCCGCAGGGCGGCGGTCTCGTCGAAGGCGCGCCCCTCGTCCAGGTATTCCAGCAGGGTGCGGCCGTCGATGAACTCCATGCGCGAGAAGTAGGTCTGGCCGCTGCGGGCCACCCCGTATCCCGCCACCAGGCCGGGATGGGAGAGCCGCTCCAGCAGGCGCGCCTCCGCGATGAAGGCCTTGCGGGTGGGCGCGTGCCGGGTGCTCTCGGGCTTGAGCACCTTCAGCGCCAGGACCCGCCCGGTCTTCTTCTCGCGCACCTGGAAGACGTCCGCCGTGCCGCCCGTGCCGACCATGGCGAGGATCTCGTGGCCCGGGATCTCGGGGATCTGGCCGCCCTTGGTGCGCCTCAGGCGGGCGATCTCGCGGGGATCCCAGCCGATGTCCGCTTCCAGCAGGTGGTCCAGGTCATCCCCGTCCTTGAGGCGGGTGTAGAGCGACTCGGCGGTCCCCTTGTCGAGGTGACCCCGATGCACCAGGACCGCCAGGAACTCGACGTCGCGCTTGGCCTGCATCACCTCAGTGTAGTCCGCGATCGAGCCGCGGCCCAAGCGCGAGCCACGCCCGCGGCCGGTCCGCCAGCGCCCCCGGCTCGTGAAGAAGGGTAGTCTCATGCCCGCTCCTCGACGGCGCGCCTGCCGCGCCAGGCCTCCTGCCGTCGTTTGCGCCGCCGGGCCGGCCCGGGGAGGGCTCGGGGGAGCCGGCGGCGGCCCCGGCCCCCTCATCGGAGCCGGCGGGGTCGTTTCCTCACGGAAACCGCTCAGGATCGCCGTGCGGGGAGGTCGCGCGGGGCGCGAGGCGGCGGCGATTGCCCGCCTCCGAGGCCCTTGCTACGCTCCCCCCCCGCCTGCCATGAAGCCCACGATCCACCGCCTCCGGCCCCTCCTGGTGGCCCTCGCCCTGGCCGGCCCGGGCCTGGCCGTGGGGGTCTCGCAGCTGGAAGGGGAGGTGGCCGCCACCGCGCTGGACACCTGCATCTCCTTCGAGGAGCTCGACCGGATCCTGGTCGAGAAGCACGCCATGTCCCCGGCCGGCCGGGATGCGCTCGACCACCTCCTGCAGATCAAGGTCCTCGAGAAGCTGGCCCGCGAGGCGCGGGTCCAGCCCTCCCCGGCCGAGATCGAGGGGATGTGGAACCGCATCGAGGCCCAGGTGATCGAGTCCGGGCAGGCGCCCAACCTGCGCACCTGGCTGCGCCAGGAGCACCGGCCCGAGTGGCTGTTCCGCCAGTCGCTGCGGCTGGCCATCGTCCACGAGCGCCTCGCGCGCCGCGCCCTGGGCATCGCCGAGGGCCGCGACGTGAGCCGCGAGCTGCAGGAGATGTGGCTGGACCAGATCATCGAGGAGCGCGGGACCGAGCTGCCCTCTCCCCCCTGGGAGGACGGCGTGGCCGGGCGCTGCGGAGACCTGGCGATCGGCGCCGACGAGTACCTCCTGCACCTGCACTGGCTCCTGCCCCACCAGGACCTCACCGACGCCTGTCGGCACCTGGTGCTGGTCCGGCGCATGCGCTCGCGCATGCCCGACCTCTCGCAGGAGGCGATCGATCGGGAGGTCGAGCGGGAGCTCGGCCGGCGCCGCGCCAAGGTGGCCGCCAACCCCAAGTACCAGGGCATCACCTACGAGCAGATCATGGTGGCCCGGGGCCAGCTCCCCGGGACGGTCGCCGCCGATCCGGAGCTTCAGGCCTCGGCCCTGACCCACCTGTGGGTGGACCGCAACCACGGCGAGGCGGGGCTGCGGCGGATCTACGCCGCCGAGCGCGCCCACTTCGACGGCCGCTTCGGCGAGGCCTGGCGGTGCTGGGTGATCTTCCTCAACGCCGCGGTGCTCCCCAACCCCCTCAACCCGCGCTCGTTCGAGGAGGCCGCGGCCGAGCTCGAGAAGCTGGCGCGCGGGATCGAGGACCTGGAGGACCTGCAGCGGCTCGCCGGGGAGCACTCCGAGGACCCCCGGACGCGCGCCCGCGGGGGTGAGCTGGGCTGGGTCGGTCGCGGCGACGAGCGCGTCTCCGAGCCGATCCGTCAGGCGGTCTTCGAGGCCTTCGGCTCGGGCGAGCCGCCCGCCGCGCGCCTCCTGGGTCCCGTCCGCCTGCCGGACGGGGTGATCCTCCTGTGGGTGGGCGAGCGGCGCGAGGCGCCCGGCTGGGAGGAGATGTCCGCCCTGGTGCACCTCGAGCTGCGGCGCCGCTTCACCGCCGAGGTGCTGCCCGAGGGTGCCCTCTCGACCTATCTCGACATCTGACGGCCACTCGCATCCTGAGCCGGGGAGAGTCCATGCTGATCGGAAAGGTAGTCGGCAGCGTCGTCGCGACGCGCAAGGACGAGAAGCTGGAGGGGCGCAAGCTCCTGGTGGTGCAGGTGCACGACCACGAGAACCAGCCCACCGCCCAGTACGTGGTGGCGGTGGACTCGGTCCAGGCCGGCATGGACGACATGGTGCTGTACGCCACCGGCTCGAGCGCTCGGCAGACGACGCTCACCGAGGGCCGGCCTTGCGACGCGGCCATCATGGCGGTGGTGGACTCCTGGGACCTGGGCGGCGAGAACGTCTACGAGAAGTGGGCCTAGAGCGCCGTGTACCTCGCACGAGTCACCGGGCGGCTGGTCGCCGATCATCGCTACGAGGGGCTGGAGGGCGTCCCCTTCCAGCTCATCCAGCCGCTGGACGAGGACGGCCTGCCCATGGGGCCGCAGCTGGTGGCCTGCGCCGCCATCGCCTCGGGGCCGGGGGACCTGGTGCACTTCGTCGACGGCCGCGAGGCGGCCCTGGCCTGCCCGCGCACCTTCGTGCCGGTGGACGTCGCGATCATCGGCTTCGTCAGCCAGGCCTTCGCCGGCGGCCGCTTCATCGGCCGCGAGGCGCCCGACGGCCCGGGGGAGGCCTGATGTTCCTGGCGGAGGTCATCGGCACGGTGGTGTCGCCGGTCCAGATCCCCATCCTGGACGGCGAGAAGCTCCTGCTCCTGCGCCCGGTGACCCCGCGGGGCGAGCGCACCGGCAAGACCCGGGTGGGCATCGACCGGGCCCAGGCGGGGGTGGGCGACCGCGTGCTGGTGCTCGACGAGGGCAACGGCGCGCGCCAGATCCTGGGGGACCCCGACGGCGCGGTGAAGACCGTGGTGGTGGGCGTGGTGGACTACCTGGAGCTGGCGGAGGACACGGCATGAGCACGCCCCCCCGCGAGGCCTGGAGCGAGGAGCAGGCGCGCCAGCGCAAGGCCCTGTGCGAGGTCGGCCGCCTGTGCTACGAGCGGGGACACGTGGTCGGCGTCGACGGCAACCTCTCGGTGCGCCTGGCCGACGGCACCGTCCTGATCACCCCCTCGGGCGCGATGAAGGGCTTCCTCGAGCCGCACCACATCGCCCACATCGACATGTCGGGCGAGGTCGTGGACGGAGGCCCGCGGGCCTCCTCGGAGAAGGCCGTCCATCTCATCGCCTACGAGAAGCGCGCCGACGTCAGGGCGGTGGTGCACGCCCACCCGCCCCACGCGGTGGCCATGAGCATCGCCGGCTTCGACCTCAAGGCCCCCTTCATCCCCGAGGTCATCGTCACCATCGGCGGCATCCCCACCGCCCCCTTCGGCACCCCTGGCACCGCCGAGCTGGCCCGGACCATCGCCGACGTGGTGGTGTGCTCCGACACCATGGTGCTGGCCAACCACGGGACCCTGACCCTGGGCGCCAACCTGCTGGACGCCTTCAAGAAGCTCGACATGATCGAGCACACCGCCCGCATCCTGTGGCTGGCCCAGTGCGTGGGCCACATCCAGCCCCTGGCGCGGGAGCAGGTCGACAAGCTGCTGGCCACCCGCCAGCAGCTCGGCATCGACACGCCCAACGTCCTCCAGGACCCCTGCCCCGCGCCCCGCCGGCCGGGGGAGGACCGGTAGCCGCGCATCCGGCGCGGCCTCCAGCCATGCCCCTCCCGCGCGGGTCCCTCGGGTGCCTCCTGCTGTCCTGCCTCGCGTGCGCCTGCTCGGAGCCGCCCCCAGCCATGAATCAGACGCCCGTCGCGGGTGAGGTCGAGCTCGGGGGCGGCCGCATCCACACCCTCGCGGCCGGGGCCGTCGGGGGGCCGGCCGTGGTCCTCCTGCACGGGGCGCGGTTCTCGGCCGAGACCTGGAGGGAGCTCGGGACCCTGGAGCTCCTCGCCGAGCGGGGCCTGAGGGGCATCGCCGTGGACCTGCCCGGCTTCGGCGGATCGCCGAGCTTCGAGCACGCCGCCGAGGCCCTGGTGGGCGAGCTCCTGGAGGGCCTCGAGCTCGACCGGCCGGTGCTGGTCTCGCCCTCGATGAGCGGACGCTACGCCCTGCCGGCGGTCGTCGGGCGCTCCGGCCTCCTGGCCGGCTTCGTGGCCGTGGCGCCGGTGGGCATCCCCGACTTCGCCGACCGCCTCGAGGGGCTGGAGCTCCCCACCCTGGCGATCTGGGGCGGCGAGGACCGGATCGTGCCCCCGGAGCTGGCCCAGCGCCTGGTCGAGCTCGTGCCCGGGGCCGAGAAGCTCGTCCTGAAGGGGGCCGGGCACCCCTGCTACCTGGAACGGCCCGAGGACTTCCACCGGGCACTCCTGGACTTCGCCGAGCGGGTTCTGACGCGGTAGGCGTATCCTCGCCGCGTGGCCATCGCTACCCTGGCCGGCTTCGAACCGACCGATCGACCACCGAGACGAGCTGTATGAAGAAGGTCCTGCTCACGAGCGTCTGCCGCCCCATAGGCCCATCCTGCGGGGACGCGCCCAGCGTGGGCTACGAGCTCCTGCACGGGCAGGTCACGCGCGCCCAGGGCCTGTTCAGTCCCCGCTCTCGGCACATCCACTTCTCCCTGGAGTACCTGGCCGAGAACATCGAGACGCCCTGCGTGGTCCTGCAGTATCCCTCCAAGAAGGAGCTGATCCGCGAGCTCAAGAAGGGCTACGACTTCGTGGGCGTCTCCTTCCTGCTGGCCCTCTTCCACCGGATGAAGGACGTGGTCGAGCTCGTCCGCAAGTACTCCCCCTCGTCCAAGATCATCCTCGGCGGCTACGGGACGGTGCTCTCCGACGAGGCCCTGGCCCCCTTTGGCGACCACATCTGCCGCGGTGAAGGCGTCGCCTTCATGCGCGAGCTCCTGGGCGAGCCCGAGCCCAGCGGGACCTTCCGGCACCCCCTGATCGTCAGCCACCTCAAGGTCTTCGGGGCGCGCGCCTCCAAGACCGGCATGATCTTCGCCGGGCTGGGCTGCCCCTCCGGCTGCGACTTCTGCTGCACCTCCCACTTCTTCAAGCGCCGCCACATCAAGCTGCTCCCGACCGGCCAGGAGATCTACGAGGTCGTCGAGCGCTACCTCGAGCTGGATCCAGACATCAGCCTGGTGGTGCTCGACGAGGACTTCCTGCTGAACAAGCGCCGGGCGATGGAGTTCCGCGACTGCGTGCTGCGCGGCGGGAAGGCCCTCTCCATCTTCGCCTTCGCCAGCATCCGCGCCCTCAGCCAGTACACCACCGAGGAGATCGTCGAGATGGGGATCGACGGCGTGTGGATCGGCTACGAGGGCACCCGTTCGGGCTACGCCAAGCAGGAGGGGCGCGCCCCCGCCGAGCTCTTCCGGGACCTGCGCGAGCACGGGATCGGGATCCTGGCCTCGATGATCGTGGGCATGCCCTACCAGGACGAGGAGATCGTCGAGCGGGAGCTCGACGGGCTCCTGGAGCTGGAGCCCGATCTGGGCCAGTACCTCATCTACGGGCCGACCCCGGGCACGCCCTTCTACGAGCGCGTCATGGAGGAGGGTCTGCTGCGCGAGGACCTGGCCGCCGATCCCGAGCTCTACTACAAGACCTGCGACGGCTTCTCCTCGATGGTCCGCCACCCCGAGCTCACGCCGGATCAGATCGAGGCCCTCCAGCAGCGCTGTTACCGGGAGGACTTCCAGCGGCTGGGGCCCTCGATCTACCGCTCGCTGGACACCTGGATCCGGGGCTATCGAACCCTGCGCGGCTCCCCCAACCCGGCGCTGCAGCGCAAGGCCGAGAAGCTCGCCCGCGACATCCGCCGGGCCTATCCGATCTTCCTCGCCGGGCGCCTCTTCGGCCCCAACTCCGCTGTCCGCCGCCGGATCGCCGGGCTGCAGAGGCAGATCCACGAGCACATCGGCCGGCCGACCCGCTCCGAGCGCCTGGAGTCGCTCATGGCCGCGAGCCTGGCGCTGTGGACGGGCTTCAAGCTGAAGCTCGGGCTGTTCCAGCATCCCTCACTCGTGAAGCACGCCTATCGCCTGCCCGCCGAGGCGCCCCGACCGGCGCGGATCTGGCGCCGGCTGACCCGGCTCGACCACCCCGTCTCGGTCGAGGTGCGGGCCGACCGCACCATGTGGGTCCGCGTGGACGGCGGGCTGGGGATCGAGCAGGCCACGAAGCTGGCGGAGCAGACGAGACAGGCTCTGCAGCGCACCCGGGACCGCCTGGTCCTCGACCTGAAGCGGCTCACCGAGCTGGAGGGTGAGGCGGCCGGGCGCCTGGCCGAGATCCTGGCCGACTACCGCGACCGCATCCGGATCCTGGCGCCCGCGACCCTGGCCCGGCCGGGCGTGGCGGCCGCCCTGGCGGTGTTCACCCTCTACCAGCAGGGCCCGACGCTCGGCTGAGGCGGGCGCGTCGGCTACCCCTCCAGGGGGTAGGCGAAGCCGTCCGGCTTGACCACCAGCAGCGAGCAGTCCAGCCTCCCCAGGAGGCGCTCGGCGGTGTTGCCCACGAGCAGGCCCGCGACCCCGCCGCGGGCCACCGTTCCCAGGACCACCAGGTCGGCGTCGATCTTCTCGGCCCGGTCCATGATGACGCGGGTGGGCGGCCCGCACTCGACGTGGAGCTCGGCGGTGCCGGCCACCGCGGTCCCCTCCAGGGCCTCTTCGATCGCCCCCACCCCGCGCAGGCGGAGCTGCTCGAGCTGCTCGACCTGGGGCTCGCCCAGCTCCACGTGCATGGCGACCGGCAGGTGGTAGGCGTGCACCACGGAGAGCTCGGCCTCGCACTGCTCCGCCAACCAGGCCGCCTCCCGCACGACCTTCAGGCCCAGCTCCCCCAGGGCGGTGGCGGCCAGGATGCGCTTGGGCCGCAGGTCCCCGTCGGGCCGGGTGACCCACACGGTCGAGGGACACTTGCGCAACAGCCGGGTCGAGACGCTGCCCAGCTTGCGCCCGTCGGGGATCGCGTCGCTGCGCTTGCCGACGATGGCGAGGCCGATCGACTCGGCCCCGGCGCGACGGGCCATGGCCAGGGCCGCCGGCTCCTCGGTGCACACCAGCTCGGTGCGGATGCCGTCCTGGCGAAACTCCTGCAGGACCGCCTCCAGGGCCGCGCGGCCCTCGTCGGGGATCCCCTCGTGGACCAGGATGTAGCCCTCCTCCCGGTCCCAGTACTCGTCGGCGGCCGTGGAGTGCAGCAGGATCGCGCGGGACCCCAGCTTCCGGGCCAGCCACAGCGCCTGGTCGGCGGCCAGCCGGCTGCCGGGGGTGAGCATCTTGCCCTGGGGGCCCAGGTCCAGCCCCACCAGGATGCGCCGTAGCTCCTTCATGGCTCAGACCACCCTCGGCTGGCGACGGCCGGCCGCCTCGATCTCCTCGCGGCGGGCCTCGTAGCCGGCGCACCCCATCAGGGCGCAGGCGGCCTCCTTGCCCGCTTCCACCCCCCGCTGGTCGAAGGCGTTGATGTCGTAGTACTCCCCCATCAACGCCACCGCCAGCTCCATCAGGAAGACGTACTGCCCCGCCGTATGGGGGGAGACCTCGTCGAAGCGCAGGGTCGCGTTGGGGCGGCCCGCCTCGGTCAGGGCGATGCGAGTGCCGTCGCGCTCGGCGTGGAAGAGCTCGGTCAGGTCGCGGCCGCCGAGGTAAGCGACCGCGTCCAGGTCGGAGTAGGCCGACGGGATGGGCACCGAGCGCGCCGGCCGCTCGACGGCCAGCAGGGTGAACCACTTGTCGTGGGGCCCCTCGACGTAGAGCTGCACCTGGCTGTGCTGGTCGGTCACCCCCACCGCACGCACCGGGGTCGGTCCGGTGAAGACCTCCTCGCCCGAGCGCGAGAGGCGCTTGCCGATCGACTCCGAGAGGAGCTGGGCGTACCAGTCGACCAGGCTCGCCAGCCGGTGCGCGTAGGCGAAGCTCACCGACATGGGCTTGTTCTTCTTGGCCTGCATGGCCCACTGGAGGGCGGCGTAGGTCAGGGCCGGGTTCTCGCCGAGGCTCGGGGCGCGGCAGGCCTCGTCCATGGCCCGGGCCCCCTCCAGGAGCTCGCCGACGTCGATGCCGCAGAGGGCCAGCGGCAGGAGGCCCACCGGGCTGAGGACGCTGAAGCGGCCGCCCACCCCCTCGGGCACCGGGAAGGAGCGGTAGCCCTCGCGGCGCACGATCTCCCGCATGGTGCCCTTCTCGGGGTCGGTGGTCACCACCACGTTGGCGCGGTGTCCCTCCGCGCCGAGCCGCTCGATCAGGCGCTCGCGCACGATCAGAAACTGGCTCATGGTCTCGGCCGTGCCGCCCGACTTGGAGATGACGTTGAACAGGGTCCTGGTCGGGTCGAAGGCGTCCAGGACCTCGCCCACCAGGTCGGGGTCGACGTTGTCGAGCACGGTGAGTCGCGGCCGGCCCTCGGACGGCCCCAGCTCGGGCAGGCGGCTCGCCAGCGCGTTGCGCAGGGCGATGGTGCCCAGGGCCGAGCCCCCGATGCCCAGGACCACCAGGTTCTCGAAGCGCCCGCGCACCTCGGAGTCGAACTCCAGGATTGGCTCGAGCATCTCCGGCCGGTGGGGAAGGTCGAGCCAGCGCAGGTCGGTCTCGCGCCGGGCGCGGACCGCCTCGAGGGCGAGTCCCGCTCCCTCCCCGAGGGAGGCGAGCTCCTCCTCGGTGAGGCCGTGCTCGGGCCCCACGACCTCGGCCATGGCGTTGGTGTAGTCGAGCTGGATGCGGCTCACGGCGGGTACCTCACCTTCTTCGCGCGGCCCCCGACCCGGGGCGTCGCGCGAGGGTACCGGAACGGCCGGGCCGGTTCTAATCCCGCGTGACCAGCAGCAGGTAGGCCAGGTGCAGGATGGCCGTCAGGGCCGCCGCCACGTAGGTCATGGCGGCCGCGTTCAGGACCTTGGAGACCCCCACCGCCTCCTCCTGGGTACTGACGATCCCGGTCTGGGCCAGGACGGCCTTGGCCCGGCTGCTGGCGTTGAACTCGGTGGGCAGGGTGATGAGCTGGAACAGCACCGTCAGGGAGAACAGCCCGATCCCGATCATGGTGAAGCCGCTCAGGCCGGTGACCATCCCGATGAGGAAGGGCAGGAACCACAGGTTGCTGCCCAGGCTCGCCAGGGGCACCACCTGGGAGCGCAGCACCAGCGGGGCGTAGCCGGTCGCGTCCTGCAGGGCGTGCCCGGCCTCGTGGGCGGCCACCGCGATCGAGGACACCGAGCGGCCCTGGTAGACCGCGGGCGACAGGCGCAGGACCTTGGCCCGGGGGTCGTAGTGGTCGCTCAGGAAGCCCTTGTGGGCCTCGATGCGCACCCCGGACACCGCCTCCGCCCCGAGCACCGCCTGGGCGGCCTGCGCTCCGGTCATGCCCGAGCGCACCCCGACCCGGGAGAAGCGGTGGAACACGGCCTTGACCCGCACGGAGGCGAGGATGCTGGGGATGGCCAGGACGAGGGTGAAGATCAGGTATCCGGTCATGATTCGGTGGACCTTCGAGGTGGTTGCCGGCGGACGGCCCGCGAGACCGCTATATTGGGATCCGAACCCGGGGGATTACAGAGTCTCCCCCACGAGATGGCCCGGAAGCGGGGAACCCGGGCGGGGTCCCCCCTACCGGCCCCCCCGCCCCCCCGGCCCGCCCAGGGGGCCGGGGACCACCCTGGGAGGCCACCAA
>CAZTTG010000033.1:11846-60198 GCA_964615935.1 uncultured Planctomycetaceae bacterium
ATTTTGGTACCCCACCCGGGGGTATAACCCCGCCCCCCCCCCGTTTGGCCCGGCACGGGGTACCCGGGGGGGGTACCCCGCTTCCGGGCCCAGCGGACCCCCGGTCCGGCCGAGGTGGACGGTGACCTCGATGGAAGGCCTCATCAAGATCGGCGAGTTCGCCCGTCGCGGCGGGACGAACCTGCGAACCCTGCGGTACTACCAGGAGCTGGGCCTCCTGACCCCCGCCGCCCGCAGCGAGGGGGGCCTGCGCTACTACCGGCCCGGGGACCTGAACCGCCTGCGCCTCATCCGGGCCCTCCAGGACCTCGGCCTGCCGCTCGAGCGGGTTCGCGACCTGCTGTCCACCGGGGCGCCCGCCCGCGGCGACGGCGAGCTCGTCGACCGCATCCGGGAGGCCCTGCGGGAGCAGGACGCGGTCTTCCAGGAGAGGATGGCGGCGCTGAGGGGCCAGCGCCGGGGAATCCGGGACGCCCTGCGCAAGCTGGCCGAGTGCGAGGCCTGCCAGCACCGCCCGCAGCCGGACGGCGAGCACTGCGATCCCTGCTCCCAGACCGGCGATCCCCTGCCGGCGATGCTCAGCGCCCTGCTCTGAGCCACCCCCGACACTCGATTCGGGGGCCTGGCGGGCGCGTCGAGGTCCGCGCGTGGCTAAGCTCTCGGCCCTCCGTCGCGCCCGCGATCCGAATCCCCCCCTCCCCACCCCTCCGGAGCGATGCCCGAAGTCAGGAAGACCTACCAGGTCCGCGTCGAGGGCCTGTGGAGCGCAGCCCACACCATCCGCGGCCCCAAGGGGGATCTGGGCGTCCTGCGGACGCGGAGGAACGCCGCCGGCGTCGTGGCCGGGGGGCGGTACGAGCCATCCCGGGGCGAGGTCCTGGTCCTCCGGCGGGACCCCGGCCTCCGGCGCGGTCAGTTCTCGCTCTGGACCGAGGCCCGCGAGTGGCTGGGGTCCTCCCTGCGCTGGAGCCCCTTCTCGCGGGAGGTGGTCCTGCACACCGGCAGCCGGCCCCTGCGCGTCCTGCCGACGCCCGGCTTCGGGCGCGGCTGGCGGCTGCAGGCCCCCCAGGCCGGCGAGATGGCGAGGATCCTCTACCCCCGGCCCCTGGGCCGAGCGGCGCGCCTGGAGGTCTACCGCCGGATGGACTTCGAGATCCTGCTGTTCGCCTACTTCCTCGGCAGCCAGAGCCACCGCGAGTCCTTCTGGCCCGGCCCCGCCGCCCCGCCCGCGACCGATCCGGGCCGGGGCGCCCTCCCTCCCCAGGGCCCCCTCCCGGTCCCTCCCGCTCCCGGGAAGGGGCCACCAACGCGCCCCCTTCCATAACGTAAACAAACGACGAATTCCCGGAAGCAGCCCTCGGGGGGCTCGTCTGACCCACCCCGGAGCGGCCCCCGGCGCCCCTCGGCGGAGGGAACCCCGGGTCCTCCTCGGTCGGCCGGAAGGCACCCCTGGGCAGGCAAAGGGCCCTCGCACTTCATCCCTTCCGACCGCTCGGCCGATTCAGAGACAACCACCCCCACCCGAGCGACCGCGCGCCCATCGGGCGCCCCGTCGCCCCCTCCCTCAAGGACACCCAGCCATGCGCCCGTTCGCCGTATTCCTGCTGGTCGTCGCCGCCGTGGTGGCGCTGACGTTCGCCTACAAGTCCCTCGGCAGCGGAGAGGCCCCCGATCCCGCGGCCCCCACCGTGAATCCCGCGGAGGGCCCCACCCCCGGTGACCCCGCCGAGCTCGTGCAGGCCCCCGGCGATGCCACCACGCGGATCCAGACCCCCGCCGGCGACCATCGCGTCGAGGTGACGGGCTTCGAACAGGACGACAGCACCGGCTACTCCAACACCCTGGTCGGCTACGTGTTCAACGACGCCCGGGAGCCGGTGGAGGGCGCCGTGGTGAACCTCTCGGCCAAGGCCATGATGGGCGAGGAGGTCGGCCTGGAGTTCTTCATGATGGGGTCCGGCAAGCCCAAGCCGGCCTGGAAGAAGACCACCGAGACCGACAGCGAGGGCCTGTACGAGTTCAAGAACATCAAGCCCCGCAGGAACTACTACCTGATGGCCTCGCACCCGGGCTACAGCAGCAAGCAGGAGTCCTACGTGCGCGTGGGGGACCGCGGCCAGTTCAACGGGCCGGAGATCGAGCTGAAGGTCGGCTCGGCCTGCGACGGCTACGTCAGCGACGTGGGCAACAACCCGGTGCCGGACGCCTGGGTGCACCTGGACTCGGCCTACATGCTGGGCACCACCTTCGAGAGCGAGGATCGCCTCAGCACCCAGACCGATCCCTCGGGCTACTTCGAGTTCAAGAACGTGGCCGCCGGGCCGCGCAACGTCTCGGTCCAGGCCGACGGCTACGGCATCCAGGTCAAGACCGGCCAGATGTTCAGCGGCGAGTCCAACGACCGCGTCACGCTCAACTTCCGGCTGGAGATCGGCCACCCCATCGGCGGCCGCGTGTCCGGACCCCAGGGCGAGCCCGTCGCCGCGGCGCGGATCCTGGCCTTCAACCACGGCAGCAACACCAACTCGCGAGGCGAGGCCCTCACCGACGATGAGGGCGCCTTCCTGATCCAGGGGCTGCAGAACGGGACCTACATCCTGATGGTCGAGGCCGAAGGCTACCGCGCGGGGCGCATGAACCGCGTGCAGACCGGCGACATGGGCGTCCAGATCGACATGATCGCCCGGGCGGCGGTCACCGGCCGGGTCCTGGGCCAGGGGGGCAACCCCCTCTCCGACTTCTCCTGCTCCGTGCTCCGGATGAACCTGAACAGCGGGACCGTCTCCGAGAAGATCATGGAGAGGGACTTCCGCGGGGAGACCAACGGCGAGTACGTCATGTCCGGTCTGGATCCGGGCGAGTACGTGGTCCTCGCCGACGCCAAGGGCTACGCGCCCAGCGTCTCCGGCTCCTTCAAGGTGGCCGAGAGCGAGACGGTCGGCAACGTGACCGTGCAGATGGGCCAGGGCGGCACCCTGCGCGGCCGCGTGCTGGACTCGGCCGGGAAGCCGATCGCGGGCGCCGCGGTCAGCAGCCACGACAACGACCACGTCGAGGACCGCTTCTCCATCTTCTCCAGCGTGTGGATCTCCAGCCACGCCACCCAGCGCCGCGCGCGCACCCGGGCGGACGGCAGCTTCGAGATCGCGCTCCTGACCCCCGAGACCTACATGGTCCTGGTGGACAGCCCCAACTACACCCGCGAGTTCCTCAACGACCAGATGGTCAACGAGGGCGGGGTGACCGAGGTGGGCGACATCACCCTCCTGGCGGGCGGCACCATCACCGGCACCGTGGTGGACCCGTCCGGCCAGCCCCTGGGCAACGGCTACGTCCACCTGCGGCACGGCGAGGAGCTCAACAGCAACTACTACACCCGCACCGATGGGCAGGGGCGCTACACCCTGCTGCACGTGCGGCCGGGCGCCTACCGCCTGTCGGCGAGCGGGATCTCCCCCTCCGACGGCGGCCAGGCCTTCAAGGTGGTGATCGACCAGAAGTCCTCCGAGATCCCGGTGACCATCATCGACGGCAAGGAGATCCGCCAGGACCTCCACCTGGGCGGCTGATCCGCCCCGCGGCGGCGGGATGCGAGCCCGCCGAGACCCAGACCGCCCCGGTTCCGCCGGGGCGGTTCGCGTAGGTCCGGGGCTCCGGCCGCGGCCGGTCTCGAGGGAGGCCCTTTACTGGGGCCCGGCGCGGGCGTACACCCTCCTTCAGCGGGGCGCGAAGCCGCCCGAGCCGGTTTGAGTCACGAGGATTCCAGCGCGCTCCTGGACTCGAGCGAGTGGGAGAGCCTGCTCGGCGAGGCCCTGGGCTACGAGGTGCGGGTGCGCTACGGCCACGCGCGCCGGACCGTCCTCCAGGTCCAGGATCTGTGCCAGGCGCCCCCGCCCCTGCGCCGACCGCCGGGGGTGGGCCTCTACCTGCGGATGAACGCCTTCTTCGCCGGCGCGCCGGCCGAGGTCCGCCAGGCCACCGTCTCCTGGATCCGATCCGGGCGCCGGGCGCGCCGCGCCGCGCGCCTCCTCGACCGCTGGATCGAGTCCCAGGTGGCGGGCCTGGAGCGCGCCCGTCCGCGTCGGGTCCGGCTCCGTCCGCGCGGCCGCTGTCACGACCTCGCGCCCCTGGCCGAGGACCTGCTCGGGACGTGCCTGGCCGGCGACTTCCCGGACCCCGATCGCCACCCGCGCATCACCTGGGGTCGCGCCGGCAGGAGCCGCAGCCGGCACTCCCTGCGCCTGGGCAGCTACGACTACCACTCCCGCGTTGTCCGCATCCATCGGGTCCTCGACCAGCCGGCGGTCCCCCGCTGGTTCGTGCGCTACGTCCTCTTCCACGAGCTGCTGCACGCCGCCCTCGACGACCGCGCTCCCACCGAGGGTCGCCACCGGCACCACGGCCCGCTCTTCCGGGAGCGCGAGGACCGCTACCCCGACTACCAGCAGGCCCTGAGCTGGGAGCGGGAGCACCTGCCGGAGCTGATCCGCTCGGCGCGCTCGGGCAGGCCGATCGAGGGGACGGTGGCGGCCGTCGAGACCGGTGCGAGCGTCCAGGGCGGCTGGGTACAGGGGACGCTCTTCGGGTAGGTCCCCGGTCCCGCGGCGGTCTCCTCGAGGCGACAGGCCGCGATCAGCGCCGCGAGTACTGCCGGGCGGTATCGGTCAGCGCCGCCCCGGTCAGGCAGGTACCCAGCACGTTCCCGCCCAGGCTCTCCAGCAGGCGGAGGGTCGTGTCGACGTGGCTGCGCGGGGTCGAGCTCAGGCGGATCACCATGATGATCCCGTCGGCGAGCGCTCCCAGGAGGCTGGCGTCCGAGATGTTCATCGCCTGGGGCGTGTCGATCAGGACGTAGCTGCTGCGCTGCTTCAGCATGTTCAGCACCGTGTCCATCCGCTCGGAGGCGAGCAGCTCCGAGGGGTTTCGCGGGAGGGTGCCGGCGCCCATGATGGAGAGGCCCTCCAGGGAGGTGGCGCGGATCGCCTGGTCCAGGTCCAGGCGGCCGGCCAGGAGGTCCGCCAGGCCCTGGCGGCGGGGAAGCCCGATGTAGCCCTCCACGCTGGGCTGGTGCAGGTCCGCGTCCACCACCAGCACCTGGGTGCCGGGCATCTCGGCCAGGGCGATGCCCAGGTTCAGGGTGGCGACGGTCTTGCCCTCACCGCGCAGGGCGCTGGTCACCACCACCGTGCGCGGCGCGCCCTCGGGGTTCAGGGCCGTCACCGAGTTCCGCAGCGTCCGGAACTGCTCGGCGAGCTGGCCGCGAGGGTCGCTGATCATCACCAGCTCCTCGCGGGTGATCTCCAGCGCGCGGGCTTCATCGCGCTCGGCGACCTGCAGGGGGCCGGCGCTCTTGGGGCTCTCGGGCGGTGCCATCTCCTACCGTGTCCGGAGTTTCCATCGGCCGGTCCTCATCGGGACCCAAGCCGAAACCCACCGGAATTCCAAACGATAGCGATCGCGGGCGAAAAGGCGCGCGAGTGGCCCCAAATCCCGCTCAGAGGCCCTCCAGCCAGTCGGGGTCGAGCTGCCAGTCGAGCTCCTCCACCGTCCGCGGCTGGCCTCCGGGCGCCAGGGGCCAGACCCCTCCCTCCACGACCCGGGCGAAGGGATGCCGGGCCGACCGCAGGCCCTGGCCCAGCGCGATCCAGAGGCGCGCGGCCTCGGCATCCTCCCCCTGGGAGAGCAGGGCGAGGTGGGCCCGTTCGAAGCCGACCACCCAGGCCGTGTCGAGGGAGTCCGGGTCGGCCTCGCCGCCCAGGGCGCGGTCCATGGCCGCCAGGAGCCTCTCGCGCGCCGGCCCGCCCGTGGACCCCGCGCACAGAGCTCCCAGGACGGCCAGGTCGTGGGCGGAGGCGGGCTCGTCGCCCAGCGAATCCAGGAGCTCCTGGCGGCCGGGCCCCTCCAGAGCCCCCGCCAGGGCGGCGATGCGCAGGATCCCGAGGCGCTCGGCCCCCTCCGGGGCGGCGCGCTCGAGCAGGGCCTCCAGGAGGTCCTCGACCCGGTCCCGCCGGCCCTGCCGCGTCTCCTCCTCGAGGAGCCGGGCCAGGGGCGCGGCCCGATCGGCCCTGCCCGCGCCGAGGGCGAGGGCCCAGCCGATCGCGGCCTCCCCGCGTTCCGCCGCGAGGAGCCAGGCCAGGACCGTCATCCGCCTCCCGACGCCCCAGGCGTCCGGGAGGACCTCGGGATCGTCCCAGGCGGCGGGTGGCCCGACGCCGGCCCGCGACAGGGCCGCGACCGCCGCCTCCCGGGGCTCCCCGCGCTGGAAGGCCTCCTCCAGGAGCCGCACGGCCGCGTCGGCCCCCAGGCTCCCCCCCAGGGGCGGGCCGGTCCGGCCCAGGGTGCGCAGGGCCTGCCAGCGCAGGGCGGGGGGCGGCGCCTCCCCGCCCCCGCCCAGGGACATGCGGGAGAGCTCCGCGCGCAGGTCGGCCGGCGCACGGCCCATGCCCTCGAGGGCCATCATGCGCAGCATCCGACGGCCCGCGTCCGCCTGCCGCCACTCCGCAGCGACCGCTCCGGCGAGGTCCTCCCCCGCGGCCCCGACCGGCGGGAGGGCCCGCAGGGCCCGGATGGCGTTGTCCGCGCGCCTCATCCAGGGGTGGTCCTCGTTGCCGAGGTCGCCGTCGGCGAGCTCGAGCAGGGCCCTCACGGCCCCTGCCGAGGCCAGGCCGGGCGCGATCCGCCCGCGGCCGGCCGCGCGCATCAGCCCGGAGAGCGCCGCCGGATCGTCGCGGTCGAGCCACAGCTCCTGGAGCCAGGCCAGGGCGGCCGGCCAGCCGGTCGAGGCCAGGGACCGCGCCGCGCGGCCGCGCAGCTCGAGCTCGGGGGCGACGAGGACGCTCCGGCACCAGCCCGAGAGGAGCTCTCCGGCCCCCGCGCGCCCGGTGCTCCCCCGGGGACCGATGCGGATCCAGGGCTGGGGGCCGCCGGCTCCGAAGAGCTCCCAGTCGACGTCGAAGCGGAGCTGGATCTCCCCCAGGATCCGGTCCAGGCTCCCCGCGAAGCGCCCCCCGGGATCGGCGCCCGCCCGGACCTCCGCCCGGGGCGGGAACCTCCGGCTGGCCTCGAGGCCGGGATCGACCACGAGCTGGAGGGGGCCGGAGCCGGAGGAGAGCCGCACCGCGGCTCCGGCCGTGCGGGCCAGGCGCTGGACGACCCGCTCCAGGGACCCCTGGGCCAGGTCCACGCTCCACAGCTCGCTCCCCCCCTCCCCGAGGAGGCCGGCGAGGCGATCCGAGGGGAGGCCGAGGGCCCGGGCGTCGCCCGGCAGGCCGTTCCGCCCCAGCCATCGGCTCACCATGACCTCGATGGCCCCCTCGCCCGCGCGCCTCACCTCGGGGGTGGCCTCGGCCGCGCACAGGGCCGCCAGCCCGAGGTGGCGGTCGTCGGACCCCAGGGCCTGGACGATCCGGTGGCGCTGCTCGAGCCCCCCCTCCGCGATGGAGCGGGCGAGATCGGGGAAGTCCGACCGATCCAGATGAGCGGATAGCCAGCGCTCCCCGCGGTGGCGGTCGGCCGAGACCGGGGAGGCCAGGAGCTCGAGAGCCTCCCCGGCTCCCGACTGCCCCAGGGCCGGCGCCGCGAACGGGAGCGCCAGCGCCAGGATCATCCGGGCGGACTGGGCGAGGGCCGGGCGGCGAGCGAGGATCCTCATCGAGGCGGCGACCCTACCCGATCGCCGGCCCGGGGCCAACGCGACCACCGGATGCTCCACCGCGGCCGGTGGGGGGCTCCACCGTGGCCGCCGGAGGGGGCGACTGCTAGGCTGGCGCTCCCTCCTGGCCCGCGCGGCCCTCCGCGCGGGCCTCGGCATCCCCCCCTGCCATGTTCCGCAAGCTCCTCATCGCCAACCGGGGCGAGGTGGCCTCGCGTATCGCGCGAGCCTGCCGCGATCTGGGCATCTCTCCGGTGGCCGTGGCCTCCACCGCCGACCGGGAGGCCCGCTGGCTGGAGGGCGTCGACGAGGTGGTCTGCGTGGGGCCCTCGGCCTCCGGGGACAGCTACCTGCAGCGCGAGCGCATCCTCCAGGCCGCCCTCCAGACCGGCGCCACCGCCGTCCACCCCGGGTGGGGCTTCCTGGCCGAGGATCCGCTCTTCGCCGCCCTGTGCGAGCAGCACGGGATCACCTTCGTGGGGCCGCCGGCCGGGATCATGCAGCGGCTCGGGCTCAAGTCGCCCGCCAAGGCCGCCATGCGCGCCGCCGGGCTCGAGCCCATCCCCGGCTCGACCGGCACCCTGCGGGACGTGGAGGACGCGGTGGCCTGCGCCGCGGAGGTGGGCTACCCGGTGCTGGTCAAGGCCGACTCGGGCGGAGGCGGGCGCGGCATGCGGCGCTGCGCGGACGAGACCGAGCTTCGCGAGAACTTCCACGCGGCCGCGGCCGAGGCCCTGGCCGCCTTTGGCAGCGGCGAGCTCTACCTCGAGCGCTACATGACCGGCGGTCGCCACGTCGAGGTCCAGGTGCTGGTCGACCGCGCCGGGAACGGCGTGCACCTGGGAGAGCGCGAGTGCTCGATCCAGCGCAACCACCAGAAGCTGATCGAGGAATCCCCCAGCCCGGCGCTCGATCCCGCCGAGCGCACCGCGGTGGGCGAGCGCGCCGCGGCCGCGGCGGCCGGCATCGGCTACAAGGGCGCGGGCACGGTGGAGTTCCTGCTGGCCGAGGGCACCCTCTACTTCATGGAAATGAACGCCCGCCTGCAGGTGGAGCACCCGGTGAGCGAGATGGTCACCGGCGTGGACATCGCCCGCACCCAGATCGAGATCGCCGCCAACCACCCCCTGCCCTTCTCGCAGAGCCAGGTCCGCCACCAGGGCTCGGCCATCGAGTGCCGCATCAACGCCGAGGACCCCGAGCGGGACTTCCGCCCCACCCCCGGCCTGCTCGAGGTCTTCGAGCTGCCCGCCGACGTCGGGCCCGGACGCCTGCGGGTCGACACCCACCTCACGGCCGGCGAGCGGGTCCCCCCCCACTACGACTCCCTGATCGCCAAGGTGATCGCCTGGGGCGAGACGCGCGAGCAGGCCATCGAGACCATGCTCGGCGCCCTGCGCGGGGCGCGGATCGAGGGGGTCAGCACCACCATCCCCCTGCACATGGCCGTGCTGGAGAGCCCCGAGTTCCGGGCCGGGGAGTACGACACCCGCTCCATCCCCGGCTGGCCCCGCTGACCCTTCCCCCCACGACATGGCCCACGTTCCGCTGATCCCCATCGGGCGGCCGCTCGACTCCGTGCTCGACCGCGAGAGCCTCGAGGCCCACCTCTCCGCCATGCGCGAGCTGGAGGGGACCCTGGAGGAGCGCCGCGCGCGGGTGGCGCAGGGCTGGGGCGAGAAGTACGCCGAGCGGGTCCACAAGAAGGGCAAGCTGACCGCGCGCGAGCGGATCGAGCTGCTCGCCGACCCCGGCCGGCGGATCTTCGAGGTGGGCACCTTCGTCAACTGGGGGCGCCGCTTCGGCCAGCTCGAGAGCCCCGGCGCGGGGGTGGTCACCGCCTTCTGCCGGGTGGCCGACCGCTGGACCATGGTGATCGCCAACGACAACACCGTGGCCTCGGGATCCTGGTGGCCGCGCACCCCCGAGAAGATCGAGCGGGCCCAGGAGATGGCCCTGCGCCTGCGCCTTCCGGTGATCTACCTGGTGGACTGCTCGGGGCTCTACCTGCCCGAGCAGTCGCGCTCCTTCCCGGGGCGCACCGGGGCGGGGCACATCTTCCGGATGAACAGCGTGCTGTCGGCGGCCGGCGTCCCCCAGATCGCGGGCGTCTTCGGCGACTGCATCGCCGGCGGCGGGTACATGCCGATCATCTCGGACCGGGTCTACATGACCGAGCAGGCCTACATGGTCATCGCCGGCGCGGCGCTCATCAAGGGCGCCAAGAGCCAGCAGCTCTCCAGCCTGGACATCGGCGGCCCCGAGGTGCACGTGCACCAGTCGGGCTGCGCCGATGTGCGCGTGCCCGACGACCGGACCGCCCTGACCATGATCCGCCGGGAGGTCGAGCGCCTGCCCAGCGCCGGCTGCGACTTCCACCGCCACGGGGCCGAGGCCGCCGAGCCGCGGCACTCCGGCGCCGAGCTGCAGGGGATCTTCCCCCCCGACCACCGCCACACCTATCAGGCCCGGGAGGTGCTGGCGCGCCTGTGCGACCGCAGCCTCTTCTGGGAGCTCCTGCCCGAGCGCGGCCAGGAGATGATCACCGGAGTGGGCCGCGTGCAGGGGCTCTACATGGGCTTCATCATCAACCGCCAGGGCGTGCTGGACGACCCCGAGCACCACGGCGCCCTGAAGCCCGCCGGGATCCTCTACAAGGAAGGCATCGCCAAGATCTCGGCCTTCAGCCGCGCCTGCGACGCCGACGGGATCCCCATCGTCTGGCTGCAGGACATCTCCGGCTTCGACATCGGCGTGGAGGCCGAGCGGCTGGGCCTCTTGGCCTACGGCTCCAACCTCATCTACACCAACAGCACCAACCGGGTGCCCATGTTCACGGTGCTCCTGCGCAAGGCCTCGGGCGCCGGCTACTACGCCATGGCGGGGCTGCCCTACGAGCCGGTGGTCCAGCTCTCGACCCCCCTGACCCGGCAGTCGGTCATGGAGGGCCGCACCCTCGCCATCGCGGCCTTCAACACCAAGCTCGACGACGACTTCGAGATCCTGAGCCTGGACCCCGAGGAGCGGGCGAAGATCGAGACCGGCATGCGCGAGACCGAGGCCCGCATCGAGGCCGACATGGACCCCTACCAGGCGGCCTCGCAGATGGACACCGACGAGATCGTGGCCCTGGGCGAGCTGCGCCCCTGGCTGGGGGCCCTGGCGGAGATGGCCTACCAGACCCTGGGCTACCGCCGCATCAAGAACCCCCGCATCTGGTCGCTGCACGACATCGACGCGCTGAGCTCGGCGAGGGGCTGATCGGCATGCAGACGCTGGACATGATCGCGGAGCGGGAGGGCGAGGAGCTACGGCTGCTCTCACCGCAGGTGGGCACCTTCACCTGCGCCCTGCCCGCCGGCCACACCCTGGTGCCGGGTCAGCTCGCCGGCACCCTGCACGTCCTGGGCAAGGCCTTCGCCCTGCGCGTCCCCCCCGACGCCAGCGGCATCATCTGCTCGGCCGCCCCCGAGAGGGTGCACGCGCCGACGGGCTACCGCGACCGGCTGTACGAGCTGCGGCCGATCGGCGAGATGGAGGCCCTGCGGGAGCGGGAGGAGGCCGACGCGGAGGCGGCCGGCGGCCTGCGCCTGCGCTCGCCGCAGACCGGCCGCTTCTACCACCGCCCCTCCCCCGACCGCCCGGCCTTCGCGGCCGAGGGCAAGGTGCTCGAGCCCGGAACTCCGGTGGGGATGATCGAGGTCATGAAGACCTTCACCCACGTGACCTACCAGCCCGGGGATCGGCTCCCCCAGCGCGCCCGCGTGGTGCGGCTCCTGGCGGGAGACGGGGCCGAGGTCGAGGAGGGGGAGCCGCTGGTCGAGGTCGAGGCGGCGCCCTGAGGGGGCCGGCGCTCGGGGCGGCGGCCCTCCGGCGGGTTTCCCGATCCACGCCAGCGAATGGCCCGCGCGGCCGTACCGCCTTGAACCCCCGCTCAGGCTGCCGGACAATCCCGGCCGATCATGCCCCCTGCCGGCGCCGGACCCCGCCGCAGCGCCGGAAGGGATGCTCCTGGAGACATCGATGAACCACCTCAGCCCACGCGGCCCCCGCAGGGACCTTCTGGCCCTGGCCGGGGGGGTCCTGTGCGCGACCCTGCTCACCTCCTTCCAGGCGCCGGACGCCGTCCACAAGAGGCCCGACGCCCGGCCCGACATCCTCCTGATCCTGGCCGACGACGTGCGCCACGACGCCCTGGGCTGCACCGGCAGCCAGGCCGTCGCCACGCCCCACTTCGACCGGCTGGCGAGCGAGGGGGCGCTCTTCGAGCAGGCCTTCGTGACCACCAGCCTGTCCTGCCCCAGCCGCGCGAGCCTCCTGACGGGCAAGTACGCCCACACCATCGGGGTGTCCTACAACCAGCTCTCGCGCGAGTTCCTGGCGCAGCACCAGACCATCGCCGACCACCTCTGGCGGGCGGGCTACCAGACCGCCTTCATCGGCAAGTGGCACTTCGACGAGGACCGCAGCAACCCCCGGCGGGGCTTCGATCACTGGGTCAGCTTCCGCAAGAAGGGCAAGCACCTGAACCCCCGCCTGAACATCGGCGGCAAGCTGTTCTGGGGCAAGGGCTTCAACTCCGATCTGTGCACGGACGAGGCCATCGACTGGATCCGGGATCGGGGACAGAAGCCCTACTTCCTGATGCTCTCGCTCAAGGGCTGCAACACCCCCTACCACACCCCCGAGCAGCAGGCGGATCTGCTGAAGGACCTGAAGCTCGAGCTGCCCGAGAGCCTGCGGGACGGCGAGGACACCATGCCCTCCCAGCTCTGGCGGGCCCGGCAGGACGAGCAGCAGTCCGCGCCGCTCCTCCGGCACGAGAGCCTGGAGGAGGCCTGGCGGGGCTACCACCGGCTGGTGCTCAACCTGGACGAGAACCTGGGACGCCTGCTGGCCGCGCTGGAGGAGATGGGGCGGCTGGAGCACACCCTGATCCTGTTCGTCTCCGACGGGGGCTACCTGTGGGGCGAGCACGGCGTCTACCGCAAGTGCCTGCCGTGGGACCCGGCCATCCGCGTGCCTCTGCTGGCGCGCCTGCCCGGCGAGGTCGAGGCCGGCCAGCGCATCCGGGAGATGGTGCTCACCACCGACATCCTGCCCACCCTGCTGGAGCTGGCCGGGGTGGGGCTCCCCGAGGACGTCGACGGCCACAGCCTGCGCGGCCTGTGGTCGGGGAAGGCGGTGGAATCCTGGCGGCGCGACATCCTCTACGTCGCCCCCTACATGGACGTCCGCAACGGCTCCCTGCAGCTCGCGCTGCGCGATCGGCAGCACAAGTACATGCGGCTGCGCGCGGGCGCGATCGAGGAGGCGCTCTTTGACCTGGTCGCCGACCCCGGGGAGCGCCACAACCTGGCGGGCGATCCGGCTCAGCGCGAGAAGCTCGAGGCCCTGCGAGCCCGCATGCGCGCGCTCTTCGGGGAGTACCGCATCTCCGACAAGTGGTGGGAGCCGGCGGCGACCGGGGGCGAGTCGATCGGAGACGGATAGGATGGCGGACGGGGCTTGCGCCCTCCCGGCGAGGGTCCTGGCGGCCGCCGTCCTGCTCGCGGGCCTGGCCGCCTCCGGACAGGAGGCGGGGGAGGCGGCGGGCGCCGGGCGACCGCCCAACCTGGTGCTGATCCTCACCGACGATCAGCGCTGGGACGCCCTGGGCTGCACCGGCTCCGGCCGGGTGCCGACGCCCAACCTGGATCGCCTGGCGCGCGAGGGGGTGCTCTTCCAGAACGCCGTGGTCACCACCCCCAAGTGCTGCCCCAGCCGGGCCAGCATCCTGACCGGCCGCTATCCCCACGGCGCGGGGGTGCTCGGCAACGAGCCGCCGGAGGACGTCCTGGAGGAGCAGCTCACCTTCCCCGAGGTGCTGCAGGCGGCCGGCTACGAGACCGCCTTCATCGGCAAGTGGCACCTGCCCAACCCGGGGGGCATGCCCCAGAAGGGCTTCGACCGCTGGGTCAGCTTCGAGGGCCACGGCCGCTACCACGGCCAGGCGCTGAACGTCGACGGTCAGCGCGTCCGGGCCCAGGTGCACCTGGCCGACGAGCTGACCCGCTACGCCATCGAGTGGCTGCGGGCGGGGCGCGAGAAGCCCTTCCTGCTGTTCCTCTCCTACAAGAACTGCCACTCCCCCTACCGGCCGCCTCAGCGCCACAAGGAGGCCCTGGCGGATCTCGAGATCGAGCTGCCGGCGAGCTTCTTCGACCCTCCCGAGGAGCTGCCCTGGCACGTGGCCAAGCTGCGCCAGCGGGACAAGACCGAGAACCGACGGGCCCAGCCCGAGCGCTACCTGGCGAGCCTGCGGGACTACCTGAGGCTGGTTGTCAGCGTGGACGAGAGCGTGGGGCAGCTGTGCGAGGTGCTGGAGCAGCAGGGGCTCTTCGACCGCACCTTGACGCTCTTCCTCTCCGACAACGGCTTCTTCTTCGGAGAGCACGGGCTGATGCAGAAGGGCAAGCTCTACGAGCCGGCCCTGCGCGTCCCCATGCTGGCGCGCCTGCCGGGCGAGATCCCCGCCGGCAGCCGGGTCTCCGCGCCGGTCCTGCAGCTGGACGTTCCGGTCACCCTCCTGGAGCTGGCCGGCGCGCCGGTGCCCGAGCCGATGCGGGGTCGGAGCCTGGCCGAGCTGTGGCGCGCGCCGGGCGGGTCCTCCCCGACCTGGCGCGAGCACACCCTGCACTACTCCCCCCTGCGGCCCAACTACGAGGCCCCCCAGGACCTGGCCCTGCGGGGCGGCGGCTTCAAGTACATGCGCTACCGCACCGGAGAGATCGAGGAGGTGCTCTTCGATCTCGAGAGCGATCCCGACGAGCGCGTCGACCTGGCCGGCGAGGAGGAGCACGCCGAGACCCTGGCCGAGATGCGCCGCCGGCTGCGCGAGGAGATGGGGCGGGTCGGCCTCCCCGACTCCTGGTGGGAGCCCGTGCCGGAGGTGATCGTCGAGAAGCCCCCCAACCCCTACGGGAAGAAGTGAGGGCGCCCTCGGGGCGCGGCCGGGCATGAGGAGGATGGAGAGGGCGGAGCGCATCGGGGGGATCCTCGACGAGCTGTACCCGAACCCGCCGGTGGCCCTGCGGCACGCGAGCCCCTTCCAGCTCCTGGTGGCGGTGGTGCTCTCGGCCCAGTGCACCGACAGCCAGGTCAACCGCATCGCGCCCGGGCTCTTCGAGCGCGCCCCGGGGCCCGCGGAGATGGCCGCCCTGCGGCAGGCCAGCATCGAGAAGATCATCCGGCCCTGCGGCCTGGCGCCCACCAAGTCGAAGGCCATCCGGGGGCTCTGCCGCCTCCTGCTCGAGCGCCACGGCGGCCGGGTTCCGGAGAGCTTCGAGGAGCTGGAGGCGCTCCCGGGGGTGGGTCACAAGACCGCCGGGGTGGTCCGCTGCCAGGCCTTCGGCCTGCCGGCCTTCCCGGTGGACACCCACATCCACCGCCTGGCGGCGCGCTGGGGGCTCTCGGACGGCAGCGACGTGGCCCGCACCGAGCGGGACCTGAAGGCGCTCTTCCCCGAGGAGAGCTGGGGACGCCGGCACCTGCAGATCATCTATTTCGGCCGCGAGCACTGCCCCGCCCGGGGCCACGAGGCGGCCGGCTGTCCGATCTGCTCCTGGGCCGCCTCGCCGCGGGCGTCGCGGCGCCGGATCTGATACAAGTCGGCCCATGACGGGGCCGATGATCCAGCTCCACCGGCTCGAGGGTTTCTACTGGGTGGCGCGGACCGGGGGATACGCCCGGGCGGCGCGCGCCTTCCCCTATCCGATCACGCAGCCGGCGGTCCACCAGCAGGTGAAGAAGCTGGAGGCCGAGCTGGGGCTGGAGCTCTTCGAGCGCGTGGGCAAGGACCGGGTGCAGCCCACCCCGGCCGGCGCGCGGCTCTTCGAGTTCGCCGCGCCCTTCTTCGAGGGGCTGCCGCCGCTCCTGCGCTCCCTCTCCAGCGGCGAGTACGGGGGCGTGCTGCACGTGCACGCCTCGACCCTGCTCCTGCGCCACCTCCTGCCCTCCTGGGTCAAGCGCCTGCAGCGCCGGTTCCCGGGGATCCGGGTCGAGCTCCGCGAGCAGCTCGAGCTGGACCTCTCGATCCTGCGCCGGGGCAAGGCGGATCTGCTGGTCGACTACCTCCCCGAGGTGCCCGACGACGTGGCCGTGATGCAGGTCGCGACGCTGTCGGGCTTCGTGGTCTATCCCGCCTCCCATCGCCTGTCCAAGCGCAAGCGCGTGGCGATCAAGGAGTTCGCCGGCGACACATTCATCAGCTACACGCCCGGCACCCTGGCGCACGACCTGCAGCACAAGGGGCTGGCCATGCACGGGCTGGAGCCGGAGAAGTCGGTGACGGCCGGCTCGGTGGAGACGATCCTGGGCTTCGTGGAGGCCGGGCTGGGGTTCTCGCTGGTTCCCTCGCTGGATGCGGCGGGGCCCAAGGGGCAGGGGATCGAGGCGCGGCCCATCACCTCGCCGAAGGTGGCGTTTCCGGTGTATGCCGCCTGGCGGAAGGACACGCCGCAGAACCCGCTACTGGACGCGGCCCTGGAGACGGCTCCGCGGCCGTGAGGTCTCGATCCCGTCTCCTCGAGGAGACAGAGGACCCGCCGCGAGTCGCGCCTCACCCACCCCCCAGCAGATCCAGCAGGCCCCTCTGCATCTGCCTCTTCAGCGCGTCCTCCAGCATCCCCTCCAGGAAGCCCTTCTCGATCTTCAGGCGCGGCTTGCGGATCGTCCCCCCGATCTCGATGGGCACCATCACCTCGCCGCCCAGGAGCTGCCGGACCTGCCCGAGCTTGGCGTCCAGGTCCCGGGACAGCACCCCCACCGGCAGCTTGCACGTCAGCGAGAGCCCACCATCGCCCAGGCCCAAGCTCCCCTCGATCGGAACCCGCTGCCCTCCGATGTCGAACGCGAGCCCCTGGTAGCTCACCCTCCCCCCCTCGATCGAGAGCCCGATGGGCTCGATGTTCGCCACCCACCGCCCCGCGTGCGCCCCGGCGAGCTGGCGGAGGTTCAGCCCCAGCTCGGGCAGGATCTCGTAGCTCACCTCCCCCAGGGACAGGTTCAACTGGCCCCGCAGCCGGGTGAGATCGCCGTCCAGGGGCAGATCGAAGTCGCGCACCTCCAGCCTCACCGGCTCGGCGCCGGGCGTCTGCTCGAGGCCGACCAGCAGCGGCAGCAGACTGCCGACGACGCGTCTGGAGAACAGCGGGCCGAGCCCCAGCCGGACGTCCAGCCCCTGCTCGCCGCGCGCCGTGAGCAGGCCGTCCTCGAAGCCGCCTCGCAGCTCGATGCCCGCGAGCTCGGAGCGCAGGTTCAGGGTGGCCGGCTCGCCCGCCGTCGCCGGCCAGCGGCCGTCGACCTCCAGGTCGAAGGCCGAGCCCAGCGCGTCGAGCAGGAGGCCGTCCTGGCCGGCCAGCTCGTCGATGAGCCGGGTGGGAAGGCCGCCCGCGCTGCCGCGGATCTCGATCTCGAGCCCGGGCGCGGGGGTCCCCTCCGGCCCGGAGTCCGCCAACAGGGCGCGGAGGCCCCGGACGTCGATCGACAGGTCGATCGGACGCGGGGCGGGGGCCGCGAGGCGGACCTCCAGGGGTCCGCCCGGCCGGAGGCGGAGGCTCGGCTGGACCGTGAAGCGCTCGGTGGCGGCGGTCGGATCGGCGCCCTCGGGCGGACCCGACCAGCTCCACAGCTCGGGCAGGAGCTCGAGGTCCAGCTCCCCACCGTCCAGGAAGCGCTCCAGGGCGCCGGACTCCGGGTCCGGCGGCGGCAGCCGAAGCCGCAGCCGGGTCAGGCTCAGGGGCGCGGTCCCCTCCCTCGTCAGGGTAGCCCCCTCGGGGAGCCAGGGATCCAGGACGCCCTCGGGCATCCCCACGGTCGCCACCACGGGGGCCTCGCCGAGGCCCTCCACGGTCCAGCCGCCGGCCCCCTCGCTCACCCTCAGGAGGGCGCTCAGCGCGTCCCCCCGCACGTCCACCTCCCATGCCGAGCCCCCCTCCTCGGCGGCGTCCGCCGCGCGCAGGGTGGCGGCCAGGCGCTCGCCCAGCACGTCGAGCGCCTGGGCGGCGTCCAGCCCCGTGAGCCGCGCGATCGTCGGCGCGGGGCGCTCGAGCTCCAGCTGGCTCTCGAGGCCGTCGAGGTCGCCGCGAAGGGGCCAGGGGAGGCTGGTGCGGGACTCGACGCGCGTCCACTCCGCGCCCGAGCCCGCCTCGCACGAGAGCGTCACCCGGGCCGGCGCGCCGGGCTCGACCCGCAGGCCGGCCTCGAGCCCGCGCAGCTCGATGGAAGGGGGCGGAGGCTCGCCCGGCGGAGCCGCGATCCAGTCGCCGGCGCGGAGGCTGGCGACGAGCCGAAGATCCTCGAGCCTGGGGACGAGGCCCGCGGCGCCGTCGCCGTCCCCGGAGCCGAGGGGCACCACGAGCTCCTCGACGGAGAGCTCCGCCCGCTGCCCGGCCAGGGGCTCGAGACCGGCGGGCAGCTCGCGGCCGAGCAGGGCGCGCGCCAGCTCGGTCGTGAGGGGAAGGCTGAGCTCGGGTCCCTCCGCGTCCCGGAGGCGCAGCTCGCCGTCCTCGATCACCCCGTCCAGCTCGAGCCGGGCGGTGTCCGAGGCGAGCTCCAGCTTCAGCTCGCCGCTGCCGTCGGTCGCGGTCCCGGTCGCGGTGAGGTCGAAGAAGGGCCCCAGGCTCGCGACCAGGCGCCCGTCCGCCGAGAGGAGCGCGTCCACCAGGCCCGAGGGCAGGCGAGACGCCCGGGCGTCGAGCCGGGCCTGGGTCGGGCTCGAGGGGTCAGCGCTACCGAAGGGGCGATGCACCTCGAGGTCGACCTCCAGGCGCCCGGGCTCGTCCGAGGCGAGCTCGGTGCGTGCGGTGAGGGTCAGGGGGCGCCCGGGCAGGAGCCGGAGGCGGGCGTCGAGGTTCCGGAGCTCGATCGGCGGTCCGAGGGCCCGGGTGTGGGCGTCGGACCAGGTGATGCGCTCGGCCTCGACCCGGGCCTCGGCCTGGAGCCCGTTCAGCCACCCCCCTCCGGAGGAGGGCACCTCCCGCCGGCCCTCGCCGGACCGGGGGTCTAGCGGCGCCAGGGCGCGCTGGAGGTTGGTGGCCCCCGCCTCGTCGGCCTCCAGCTCGGCCGAGAGGCTCACCTCGATCCCCTCCAGGCGTCGGCCCAGGCCGAGCAGGAGCTCCGACAGGGGCCCGATGCGCGCCTCGGCGCGGGCCACGCAGCCGCCCTCGGGGTCGAAGAGGGCGATGCCCTCGATGTCCTGCGCCTCGAACCAGCGCGACCGCAGGGCCCCCACCTCGAGGCAGCCGGCGCGCTCGCGGGCGAAGCGCTCCTCGATCCAGCCCGGGCCCCAGCGCGACAGCAGGGAGGGCAGCAGGGCGAGGAAGCCGATCAGGGTTCCCAGGAAGAGGCCGAAGGCGCCCAGGGCGAGCCGCGCGGGTCGGGACAGGCGTCCCTTCCGTCGGCTCTTGGCTTCTCCCCCTGCCCCGTCCGTTCTGGCCATGTCCCGCGCGCCGGTGTGCCCTCGACCGGCCGGCCCAGCATAGCGTCCCGGCCCGCCCAGGCGGATCAGTTCAGCCGCGGATCGGTGTTCTCGTTCGACGCCCCGTCGCCGCTCACCGCGCGCACCACGTTGCGCCACAGGGTGCGGGGGTCGTCCTCGAACACGATCTCGCTCGATCCGGGGGCGGGCAACCAGGAGCCGGTGGCCAGCTCCAGGTCGAGCTGGCCCGGTCCCCAGCCCGCGTAGCCCACCAGGAGCCTCACGCGGCTCAGGCCCTCGATCTTCTCCTCGTTCAGGAAGGAGGCGACCTGCTCGATGTCGCCGCCCCACCACAGGTCGTCGCCGAGGGGGATGCCGTCGGGCACCTGCTGGGGGATGCGGTGCAGCACCTGGAGCGTGTCCAGACCCACCGGGCCGCCCTGACCGATGGGGAACTCGAGCTGACCCAGGACCGGGTGCTCGGGCAGGACCTGGGTGGTGTCGTAGCCCGAGAAGCGGTTGATCACGAAGCCGATGGCGCCCTCGTCGGTGTGCCGGCACATCAGCACCACCGTGTGCACGAAGTTGGGGTCGAGCAGGTCCGGGCTCGAGGCCAGGAGGGCGCCCGCGGGCACGCGCAGCTTCATGTCCATGCGTTCAGGCTAGCGCCCGAGGGCGAATTCCACCATCGCCGGCGCGGCTCAGGCTCCCGGCGCCTCACCGGGGGGGGCGCCGGGCCGCCCGGGGGTGGCGCCGGGGCGCTCCAGGGTCAGGACGCACTCGACGTGGGGCGTGTGCGGGAAGAGGTCGAGCGGACGCGCGCGGAGCAGGCGCCATCCGATGGCGTTCAGGCGCCGCAGGTCGGCGTGGGCCGCGCGCAGGTTGCAGCACACCCACACGATGCGCGGCGGCGCCATCAATACGAGGCCGTCGGTGACCGCGGGGTGCATCCCGGCCCGTGGAGGATCGATCACGACCACGTCGGGGGACGGCCGCTCGGAGCCGCGGATCCGGGAGGCCGACAGGAGCTGGCGCAGGTCGCCGGCCTCGAAGCGCGCGTTCTCCACCCCGTTGGCCTCGGCGTTGCGCCAGGCGTCCTCCACGGCGGCGGCGATCAGCTCGAAGCCGCGGACCTCGCGCACCTCGTTCGCCAGCGAGAGGGCGAAGACCCCGCCGCCGCAGTAGAGGTCGTAGAGGGTCTCGCGCCCGCTGCCGGCCACCTCCTCGCGCACCACCGCCACGAGCTCCTCGGCAGCCGGGGTGTTCACCTGGAAGAAGGAGGAGGCCGAGATGCGGAAGCGGAGCCCCGCCAGCTCCTCGGTGATGAAGCCCGGGCCGTGGAGCACGCGCTCGCGCTCCCCGGCCGCCACCACCGCCAGACGGCTGCTGACGGCCTGGACCAGGGTGCTGATCGCGGGCTGCTCGCGGAGCAGGGCCCGGGCGTAGGGCTCGATCGCCTCGGGCGCCTCATCGCGCGTGATCAGCAGGGCCAGGATCTGACCGCTGGCGTGACTCCGGCGCAGGACCAGGTGCCGCAGGAGCCCGCGGTGCTCGTGGACGTCCCAGCCGCTGAGCCCCGCGGCGCGAGCCAGGCGGCGCGCGCTCGCCAGGATGGCGTTGCCCTCGGGGAACTGCAGGTGGCACTCGCCCACGTCGAGCACCTTCCCGCGGTGCCCCGGCACGTGGAGGCCGAGGGCGAAGTCGGCCGGGACGCCGGCGGGCTCGCCGGCCTCGATCCAGCGCCGGTTCGAGAAGGTGAAGTCCATCTTGTTGCGGTAGCCGAAGGGCTCGGCGCAGGGGACGATGGGCTCGATGCGCGGGGGCCCGCCCAGGGTGAGCCCCTCCAGGCAGGCGGTCACCCAGGCCTGCTTGTGGCGGAGCTGGGCCTCGTAGGCGAGCTCCTGGGAGGTGCAGCCGCCGCAGGTACCGCAGTGGGCGCAGCGGGCCGGGACCGCCTCCGGGGAGGGCTCCAGGGTCTCGAGGCGACGGACCTCGAGCTGGTCGCGCCGCCGCCGCCGGACCTCGACCAGCGCCAGCTCGCCCGGGAGGCCTCGGCCCCCGCGGACGCGGTAGTCCTCGCCCCTCCACCGGGTCCGACCCACCGCCCGGCCGCGGTGGTCCAGGCCGGTCAGGCGCACCTCGAGCAGGTCTCCACGGCTCGGCTTGCGCGCCGGGCCCCGCGAGCCCTGCCCGATCGACCTCGGAGTCGACTCCGGATCCGGGATCGACCCCGCAACCGGCGGCCGGCCCGCGCGTCCCCTGGGCGGGTGGCGGGTTGTGGACGGTCGAGCGGGCGGGCCGGTTTCGGCCGAGGCTCCTTCGGTTTTGCCGCACATGGACCGTAAAAGGGTAGCAGTCCCCGACCCGGTCCATGCTCCCCGAATCCCCCAGCGCCTCCCCGACGCGCCGCGCGGCGACCGCCGGCCTCCTCCTGTGCCTGGCGGCCTTCGCCCTCCTGGCGGCTCGCTTCGACTTCCTGATCGACGACGCCTTCATCTCCTTCCGCTACGCCCGCAACTGGGCCGAGGGCGCGGGCCTGCGCTACAACCCCGGCGAGGGGGCCCCGGTCGAGGGCTACAGCAACTTCCTGTGGGTCGCCGCCCTGGCGGGAGCCGCCCGGCTGGGGGTCCCGCTCGAGCTCGCCTCGCGAGCCCTCTCGCTCGCCTGCGGCGCCGCGCTGATCGCGCTCCTGTTCCGCTTCCTGGTGCGCCGGCTGGAGGTCCCGGCGGAGCGCGCGACCCTCGCCGTCCTGGCGGTGGCCTCCTCGGCCAGCTTCGCCGCGTGGAGCAGCGGCGGCCTGGAAACGATGCCGTTCGCCCTGCTCCTCTTCGGCGCCTTCGCCCTCCTGCAGGGGGACCGCCGCGGCAGGCGCGCGCCCCTCCTGGCCGGCCTGTGCGGTCTGGGCGTGGCGCTGATCCGGGTCGAGGGCGTGGCCTGGGCCCTGGCGCTGGCCCTGCTCCACTGGACGGAGCGCCGGCGCGGGTCCCGGCGCTCGCCGGGGCTCGGCGCCTACGTCGTCCCGGTCCTCGTGGGCTTCGGACTCTACGTCGTCTTCCGGCGCCTGCACTTCGGCGAGTGGACGGCCAACACCGTCCACGCCAAGGCGGTGCTCTCCCCCGAGGTGCTGCTGCGCGGGCTGAAGACCACCGCGAGCTTCCTGGTGCTCTGCCTGTGGCCGCTTTTCGCCCTGGCCCTGGCCCCCCTCGCCCTGCGAGGAGCCCACCGCCGCACGGCCTGGACGGCGGGCGGCCTGAGCCTGGCTTTCCTGTCGTACGACACCCTGGTCGGCGGGGACTGGATGCCGCTGTTCCGCTTCCTCGCCCCGGGGCTGCCCTTCCTGGCGATCCTGCTCGGCCTGGGGCTGGCGCGGCTGCCGCGCGCGGCCGCCCTGGCGACGGGAGCGACGGCCGTGCTCCTCGGGCTGGGCCCGACCTTCGACCTCTCGCTAGCTCCCCGGGGCCTGCGAGAAGCCCTGTACTTCCGCGGCTTCCAGGGCGGCGGCTACCAGAGCGAGCTCGAGCGCTGGAGGACGGCCGTGGAGAACGGCGAGCGCTTCGCGCTGATCGGCCGCGGGCTGGCCCAGGTGTCGCAACCCGGCGACTCGATCGCCTGCGGCGCGATCGGCGCGATCGGCTACCACTCGCGCCTTCGGGTGTACGACCGCAACGGTCTGGTGAGCCGGGAGGTGGCCCGCCTGGAGCGCGCCGAGCTCGGAGGCGACTCGGGCACCGCGGGGCACGACCGCCGCGTGCCCTGGTCCTTCTTCGCCGAGGACGCGCCCACCTGGTTCGAGCCCTACGCCTTCGAGCCGGCTCCCGGGCCGCTCGAGGAATCCGAAGCCCAGGCGGCCCGCCTGGTGGGCCGCAGCCTCTTCGCCCGGGACCCCGCGCTGCGCGGCTGCTGCGTGCCCGAGGCCCGCCGGCTGCAGGCCGCCCCCGGGATCCCCCCGGGCTGGGCGCTGCTCCTCCTTCGCTACACTCCGGACCCGGAGGAGGCCCGCCGCGCCTGGGAGCGGCTGCTGCCCTGAACCGGGCCGGAAGCGGATGGACAGGCATAGCAGAGAACGCGCAGGCGGCTGGTGGAGCGCGGCGAGGCGCTTCGGACCGGGCCTCCTCCTGGTGGTCGCGGGCCTCCTCGTGTTCGGCCAGATCCGCGACTTCGACTTCGTGCAGTGGGACGACTACGACCACCTCCACGAGAACCCCCACCTTCAGCGCGACGGCGACCTGAGGTGCCTCTGGCAGGAGCCCGTACACCGCCTCTACATCCCGGTCAGCTACTCCTTCTTCGCCCTCGAGGCGTGGATCTCCCGGGCCGGGCAGGACCCCCAGAGCCCGGGCGACGGCCTCGACGCCGGCGTCTTCCACCTCGGCAGCCTGGCGCTGCACCTCGCCTGCGCCCTGCTGGTCCTCGCCCTCCTGCGCCGGCTGCGGCTCTCGACCGGCGCGGCCCTCGCGGGAGCCCTGCTCTTCGCCCTCCACCCGGTGCAGGTGGAGTCGGTCGCCTGGATCTCCGAGACCCGAGGGCTCCTGGCCTCGGTCCTCTCCCTGCTCGCCCTGCTCGGCTACGTCTCCTTCGCCCGCCCCCCCGCGGGTGAGGGCCGTGCGCGCCCGCGCCTGAGCTACCTCCTGGCGACCCTGGCCTTCGTCCTGGCGCTCCTCGCCAAGCCCTCGGCCGTCGCCCTGCCGCTCCTGGCCTGGGTGCTGGACGCCGGCCTCCTGCGGAGGAGGCCCGTCCGAGCCGCGGCGGCGCTCCTGCCCTGGGTGATCCTGGCCGGCCTGGCGGCCTGGTACACCAAGACCCTGCAGCCCGACGAATCGGTCGCCTTCGTGACCCCCCTGTGGGCGCGGCCCCTCATCGCCGGCGAGTCGCTGACGTTCTACCTCGGCAAGCTGGTGTGGCCCTGGCCCCTGGCGCCCGACTACGGCCACACCCCCGAGTCGGTCCTCTGGGGCGTCTGGGTCTGGCTGGCGTGGCTGGTGCCGGCGGCGCTGGTGTTCCTGGCCTGGCGCGGGCGGGATCGACGCGTGTGGCTGACGGCCCTGGGGCTCTTCGCGGCCGGCGTCCTGCCGGTCCTGGGCTGGCTGCCCTTCCGCTTCCAGATGTTCTCCACCACGGCCGACCGCTACCTCTACCTGTCCATGCTGGGGCCGGCCCTGGCCGCCGGCCACATGCTGGTCCGCTGGCCCCGGCCGATCCCGGTGGCCGGCCTCTCCCTGGTCCTCCTGGCCCTGGCCGCGAGGAGCGGATTCCAGACGAGCACCTGGCGCGACTCGCACACGCTGTTCACGCACACGCTCGCCGTCCAGCCGCGCAGCTTCCCGGCCCACAACAACCTCTGCATCGTGGAGTTCGACGAGGGCAGCGCGGAGGAGGGGCGGGCCCAGCCCGCCCGGGCCCGGATCCACTACGAGAGGGCCGCGGACCACGGCCAGCAGGCCCTGGAGATCTGGCCCCGGGATCCCGGCGCCCACACCAATCTGGCCCGGGCCCTGGAGCGGCTGGGTCGCGGGCCGGAGGCCGAGGGGCACTACGTGAGGGCCCTGTCGCTCGACCCGCGGCTGTACCAGGCCCACAACAACCTGGGCGAGCTGTACCTGCGCCGCAGCCAGCCGCGGATCGCGCAGGATCACCTCGAGCGGGCGCTGCGGATCCGCGACGACCTGTCCCGGGTCCACTGCAACCTCGGCCTGGCTCACCACCTCCAGGGTCGGAGCCCCGAGGCGATCGAGAGCCTGAGCGAGGCCCTGCGGCTGGAGCCCGAGCTGGCGGTGGCCCACCTCAGGATGGGGATCATCCTGGGCCAGCAGGGCGCGAAGGCCCGGGCGCGAGCGCACCTGCACGAGGCCCTCCGGCTCCAGCCCGGCTGGCGGCTGGCCGAGCAGGCGCTGGCGGAGCTCTAGCTAGAGCACCGCCCCCGGCCGACGACGGCCGAGGGCGGTGGATCGTGTCGCGAGGAGGACCCGCTACGCGGACTCGAGCACCAGGGAGATGCCCTGGCCCCCGCCGATGCACATGGTGACCACGCCGTAGCGACCCTTCGCGCGGCGCAGGCCGTAGGCGCAGGTGAGGGTGAGCACGGCGCCGGTGGCCCCCAGGGGGTGGCCCAGGGCGATGGCGCTGCCCACCGGGTTCACCTTCTCGGGGTCGATGCCCATCTCGCCGAAGTCGTGGACGCAGGCCAGGGCCTGCGGGGCGAAGGCCTCGTTCAGCTCCACGTGATCGACCGCGGAGCCCTCGATCCCGGCCCGCTCCAGGGCCTTCTGGGTGGCCGGCACCGGCCCCCAGCCCATGATCTTGGACTCGCAGGCGGCCACGCCCATGCCGATCACCCTCGCCAGCGGCTTCAGGCCGTGCTTCTCGGCGTCCGACTGCTTGCCGATCACCATGGCCGCCGCGCCGTCGACCACCGCGCTGGCGTTGCCCGCGGTGATGATGCCGCCGGCCTCGAAGGCCGCCGGCAGGCGGGCCATCTTCTGCATGGAGATGCCGTCCATGATGTGCGTGTCGTGCTCGACGCGCACGGTCTGGCCGGTGCCGTCGACCGGAACGTCGACCGGCTCGATCTCCTCCTGGAACCAGCCGGCGTCCCGCGCCTTCCTGGCGTTCGTCTGGGAGCGGTAGCCGAAGGCGTCGGCCTGCTCCCGGGTGATGCCGTAGCGCCGGCCGAGCTCCTCGGCGGTGCTGGCCATGGACATCTTGGCCGAGGGGTCGTACAGGCTCATCAGGAGCATGTCCTGGAGGGCCGCTCCGGGGGCCAGGCCCTTCACGTCGACCGGCCCGTACTTCTGCACCGCCGTGCCCACCTTGCGCCCGCGCCAGTTGTACAGGCAGAAGGGGTACTGCATGCTCTCGGCGCCGCCCACGACCATGAAGGGGCGGGCCTCGTCGTGGCGCATGCCGGCGGTGATGATCTCGGCTCCCAGGGCCAGGGCCTCGGCGCCGCTGCCGCAGATGCGCGCCACGGTCAGGGCCGGGACGTCATTGCCCAGTCCGCCGCGCCAGCGCATCCCCTGGGCCCCGTAGATCGAGTCCCGGTGGCTGTGCTGCGCCATGCCCATGACCACGTGGCCGATGAGCCCCTTGTCGACGGGGGTGTTCTCGAGGGTGGCCTCGATGGCCATGCCGCCGAGCTGAGTGGTGGAGTAGCGGGAGAAGAGCCCCGGCTCCTTGTTGTTGATGAGGATGTCCGGCCGCGGGGTGCGGCGGCCGCCGTCCAGGATGACGATGGGGTCGTTGCTGCTCATGGTCTGCTCCATCTATTCGTGCAGGAAGGCCGCCGGGGTCCGCGGTCCGTTCTGGATGAAGTTGGTGATGCCGATGTCGGTGTCGACGGTGGCCTTGCAGCGGGCGAAGCCGTCGGCCTCGATCTCCAGGCCCTCGGCTAGGGAGCGCGAGAGGCCGCGCCGCATCACGTCCATCAGGATGGCGTCGATGACGAGCGAGCGGTGTCCGATGTCCACGTCGGGCAGCTGCTCGGGCAGGCTCATGGGGCTCGGGTCGACCGCCGCCAGCTTCACCTGGCCGTCGAGGTGCTGGCGGATGAGGTCCTTGGCCGCGGCGACCGGGTCGCGCGCCGGCTGGCCGCTGGCCCAGCCCCACTCGCAGGCCTCGCGGGCGCCGACCGGGCGACCGGAGCGCAGGAGGTCGGTGGCCCGCTCCAGCCCGATCAGCCGGGGCAGGCGCTGGGTGCCGCCGTAGCCGGGGATGATGCCCAGGTTCACCTCGGGCTGTCCCACGATCAGGTCGTGCCCCACGACGCGCGCGTGGCAGGCCATGGAGAACTCCGCTCCGCCGCCCAGCACGGGGCCGTTCACGGCGGCCACCACGGGCTTGGGCAGGGAGCCGATGCGCTCCAGGACCGGGTGAGCGCGGATGCAGATCCCCCGGCAGTCCTCGGGGGTCTCCAGCGCCGCGATGCCCATGATGTCGGCGCCCGCCAGGGCGCCGTCGTAGCTCGAGAACACGATGCCCTTGACGCCGGAGTCCGCACCCAGCTCCTGGAAGACGGCGTCCAGCTCGGCCACGGTCTCATCGGAGAGCGCGTTCTTGACCTCCGGACGGTGGACCCGCACCACCGCGATGTCGCCGTCCCGCTCGACCTTGACGTTGCGCTGGAAGGCCACCGCCTTGGCCTCGGCGATGCTCTTGGGCACCTCGAAGCCGGGGTGGTCGGCGGCGAAGGCCTGGCACAGCTCGCGGACGCGTTCCATGCCCACGTCTTCGGCCAGGTCCAGGAGGCCCTTCTTGTAGCCCAGGGCCATGCGCGTGAGCCAGTTGAGGTCGATGGGTGTGCAGATGTCGTTGTCGACCACGAAGTAGGTGCGGGCGAAGACCACCGCCAGGATGCGGTCGAGCACCTTCTTGGCGGTGGCCTCGTCGTGGCTGGGGTCGCCCGGATTCTTGCGGTCGTGCCAGGCATTGTTGCCCTGCTTGGCCAGGATCTCGGGCGCCTTGAACCAGTCGGTGCCGGTGGGCGCCTCCTGCATGAGCAGCTGGCAGTGCGCCGTCAGCAGGTTGCCGCGGGTCCCGTCCATGACGTTGAAGGGCCCGCCCCCGCCGATGGCGTCGTTGACGATCTTGTCTACCTGGGCCGGGGTGGCCACGCCCTCCTCGACGATGCGGGCCGCCTCGGAGATGTAGTTGCAGAAGATGTCGTCGGCCGCGAAGCAGGGGACGTCGGCGGTGACCAGGGGCACCTTGCCGAGCTTCTCCAGGGTCTCGACCATCCGCCGGCCGAGGGCCTCGTCCTCGGAGAGCACCACCTCGATGGGCAGGGAGCGCCAGGCGGGGAAGAAGGGGTGGTTGACGAAGCAGCGCTGCGGGTGCCGGGCCTTGGAGGCGATCTGCGCCCGGGGGATGCCCGAGGTGGCGAAGCCCACCAGGCAGTCCTCGCGCACGACCTCCTCCAGGTTCTCCAGGATGATCTGCTTGATGGGCAGATCCTCGGAGGCCGCCTCCAGGACGTAGTCGCAATCGGCCAGGTCCGCCAGCTCCATGGTGGGAACCAGCGCGCCCTCGATGGCCTTGGCGACCTTGGGATGCAGCTTGCCACGGGCGACGCCCTTCTTGACGTAGCCCATTATTCTCCCGACCCCCGCGTCCAGGGCCTCCTGCTTGATGTCCAGGAGGTAGACCTTGGATTCCGGTTCCCGGGCCAGGGCCGAGACGAATCCGTAGGCCAGGTCGGGCCCGATGGCCCCCGAGCCGATCACGCCGACAATCATCCTTGCGCTCCTTGCATTTTTCATGGCCCGGCGAGGCCGCGGCCGAAATCCGGTGGCGGCGCCGATCACCGCTCGCGTGGCCCGCTCCGGGCGCTTTCCACGCTCCGCAAAGACACCGCAGGCCACGTTATATCCGCCGGCGGCGCAGAAGTCATCTGATCCCCGCACCCCGCCGTCGCGGCGCGGGCCCGCACGCGCTCCCCGCGACGTCGCGCGCGCGCTCCCCGGCCGCAACAGCGGGCTCCCAAAGGACTTCGGGTCCGCCGGCGCGGTCGCGCGCTCGCGTCGGTCGGTGTCCTAGCCGTCGGAATCGGTGTAGCCCAGCTGCTCCAGGCGATCGATGGCCTCCTGGCTGAGATGGGACGGCGGCGTGCGGGGCCGCGCGGCCGGTCCGACGCGGATGGTGCACCCCCCCTCGGCGACCGATCCGGCGTGGCCCGCCAGGCGGGGATCGGAGCGCTGCAGGCTCAGCGCCTCGCCGGCGGGCATCCTCTCGCCCGATGCCAGGAAGAGACCCGCGTCGGCGCCGCCGCCCTCGATCTCGAGAGCGAAGGTGACCGCGGCCTCGGGGGGCATCACGTCGAAGGCCAGCTCGCCCCGGTGCTGGACGACCACCGCCTCGAAGTCGAGGCGCCGGCCCTCCGGATCGAGGTCGAAGCGCGGGACCAGCGCCCCGCTCCTCCCGAAGCTGTTGGTGAAGTAGTGCCGGGCGCGGACCAGCCGGCCGCTGGTCTGGATCGATCCCCGGCAGCGCAGGGCTTCCGAGGCGGCGAACACCTTCAGGTGCCAGGAGCTGTCCGATCGCTCGGCGTACTCCCGGAGCACCGCGGTCAGCTCGCCGCCGGTGGGATCCTCGGATCGGGGGCGCTGCTCGGTGGGATCCTCGAGCAGATCGTAGAAGAGCCAGCGATCCTCTCCGGGATAGTGGATCAGCTTGTGGCCGTCCTTCTGTACCGCGCGGATCTCCGTGCCGAAGCGGATCGACTCCGCGAAGACCACCCGCGAGGACCCCTCCCGGAGCAGGGAGGAGCCGTGGGCGCCCTCCATCGGCCGCCCGCCGGCCAGCTCCAGCAGGGTGGGCGCCAGGTCCACCAGCGAGACCAGATCGGAGCGGCGGCTGCCGGGCGGCAGCCCCGACGGCCCGGCGATGATGAGCGGGACGTCGAGCTGCTCGGCGAAGAGGGTCTTGGCGTGCCCGATCCGGCCGTGCTCCTCGAACTCCTCCCCGTGATCGGCGGTGAAGACGACCACCGTGTCGTCCAGGAGGCCGCGCTCCCCGAGGGCGCCCAGCAGCCGGCCGATCTCGAAGTCGACGTAGGCGATCTCCTCGTCGTAGAGGGCCTTCGACTGCCGGCGGTCGGCCCGGGACATCCGCTTCCCCCGGGCGTTGTACGTCAGCATCTGCTGGTAGGTCCCGTCCACCGGGCCGTCGTAGCGCGGGTCGGCGAAGCGCCCGCGGAAGGGGGCCGGCGCGGCGTAGTCCCAGTGCGGGTCGAAGAAGTGCACGAAGGCGAAGAAGGGCTGCCGGGGCTCGCGCCCCAGGTGGCGCAGGAAGCGCTCCACCACCTGGCCCGCGACCGGGTTGGTCTTGCCGCCGAGGATGAGCGAGTCGTCGAAGAGGTCGAAGCCCCGCTGCAGGTCGAAGGCCTTCGAGACGTAGACGTGGCTGACCACGGCCAGGGTGCGGTAGCCCAGCGCCTGGAGGCCCTCGGCCAGGGTGGGGACCTCCTCGGGCAGCATGACCCCGTCGTCCTGCAGCCCGTGGTAGGCGGGATACAGACCGGTCAGCATGGAGGCGTGCGAGGGCAGGGTCCAGCAGCAGGGGCTCACCGCGCGGTCGAAGACGACCCCCGTCCGCGCCAGGGCATCGAGGTGCGGCGAGGTGTCCCGCTCGTGGCCGTAGCAGCCCAGGTGATCCCGCCGCAGGGTGTCCACGGACAGCAGCAGGACGTTGGGGCGCGCGGCGGGATCGGCGCCGCCGCAGCCGCCGAGGGCGGCGAGCGCCAGCAGGCCGAGCGTCCTCGAGAGGGGCGTCATGCGGGCGGCTCGGCGGTCCCGGGATGCGGGCTCGCGACGCGCTCCGAGGGCCAGACGTCCTCCCGCGCCCGGGGGTGGGGTACGTGGCGGCCGTCGTTGTCCGGCAGGGGCGCGCCCGAGCGCACCAGGGCGGTGTAGGCGCCAAGGGCCACCGCGTTGGCGAGGTTCAAGCTGCGCACCCCCTCGCGGATGGGGACGTAGACGCGTTCGCCCTGGCCGGAGTCGAGGATCTCGGGGGGCAGGCCCTTCGATTCGCAACCGAACGCCAGGACGTCGTCGGGCTCGAAGCTCGCCTGGAAGAGCGAGCTCCCGCCCCGGGCGGTGAAGAGCTTGAGGCGCGCCGCGAGCGGCCGCCGCGAGCCGCGCGCGAGCGCGTCGCAGGCGGTGGCCCAGTCGGGGTGCACCCGCAGCTCGACCAGCGGCCAGTAGTCGAGCCCCGCGCGCTTGAGGTAGCGGTCCTCCAGGGAGAAGCCCAGGGGCTCCACCAGGTGCAGCGCGAGGCCGCAGGCCGCCGTCAGGCGCGCGGCGCAGCCGGCGTTCTGCGGGATCTCGGGGTGGACCAGGACCACGTCCATGGCGGGATGGTACCGCGCCGCTCGCCCTCCCAGGGGTAGGAATGGGCGAAGGGCGGTGGCGTGAGACCGCGCCGAGCCGCGCGGGGAGGCCCCCCCCGGGGGCGGCGCGGTGCCGCCCCCGGGGGTCAATTCAACGGGGCCAGGGCGTGCTCGCCCCGGCCGCCGACCATGGCGCCGGGCAGCTCCAGATCGCTGAACTTCTCCCGGAGCCGCGCGATGGCGGCGCGGATGACGTCCTCCTGGGGGATCGCCAGCGGATTGCCCGCCCCCTCGACCTTGCTGGCGAGGCGGCGGCGGATGTCGCCGGCGCTGAGGAGGATGAGCTCGGGGCTGGCCTCTTCGCGGACCCGCAGGAGCGCGAGCAGGATCGCCAGCTCGACCTTCCCGAGGCTCCGCAGCTTCTCGAGCTCGGGCCCTTCGGGCCCATCCCGGCGGTAGATCAGCAGTATCCCGCCGACCTCCGCCTGCTCGCTCGTGCCGAGCCTCGCCTCGAGACCGTTGAGCGCAAACACGTGTTCCCGCAGGGGATACGCCCTGAGGTCGATGTACGAGCGCGTCGCGACGGGCACGCTCCGTGCGGCCATCGTCGACTCGAGCCGGGTCGCCAGCTCGAGCGCGTGGCCCAGCAGTCCGCAGATGCGGATGCTCATATCCCTGTCCATGACGGTCGATGCGGCCTGGAGGAGCCCGATGATCGTCAGGAGCTCGTCGACCAGGCTCAGCCGGTCGAAAGGTCGTTCGGGGCTCATGTGACCCTCCTCTCTCGAGCCTGTGGATCCGAACCGGACCCGAGGTTTCACGCGACTACCGCAGAACCGGAAGTCGCTGAGCAATTCCCATACCGGAAGGCGAGGAGTCGCGCCGGCCCATCGAGAGGGCTCGAGGCCGCCGCGCCGCCGCCTCCCAACACCCGCAGAACCACCTCGCTCGACGGGTGCGTTGCCTGCCTCGGGGACCCGGGCGACGTCGCGCGCCGGGGCGCTAGCCGCCCCACTCGACGAGCACGCGCGTCAGCCCGTCACCTTGCGTCGCGCAGAGCGCTTCGCAGCGACTGAAGGTCGAATGCCGTGGTCCTGGAGAATCCGCTCGTCCCGCACGGCAGTGCGGGGGGGAGCACGAAGATGCGCGACCACTCCATTCGTTCCATCTGGTCCCTCGACGGATCCCAGATTACCCGACCGCCGCTGATCGTCGAGGACGGCTCGTCGTTTCTGCCCGGATCGGGCGGCGCGTTCCCAACCCTACGACACGAGGCGGTCGCCGCGCTCTTCTCGCTTCCGGCATCCCCTTCGCGACCGACCGTCATGCATACGTTCCTGGTGTGCATGCGAGCCGACCGGGTCGGCGTCGCAAGCGAAGGCAGCGAGCGCGCGCCGGTGGTGCGGTGCGGCGGCGCGCCCGTGCCCGGTGGAGTCTGCCGCGTTCGTCACGGCGACGTGCTGACCATCGGGCAAGGCGACCAGCGCGCGCGCTACTGGCTCTCGTCGGAGGGGCCGGCGCGTCGCCTGGTCAACCCGGCGCCGGCGCGCGACGCCCTGACCCTCGATCCGCTGCCCGCCGGACGGCAGGTGGTCGCCTGCCGCTGCGGCGAGCTCTACGCCCCGCAGAGCTGGCGCGAGGCGCGCCGCTGCGTGACCTGCGGCCTGCGCGAGGACGGGATCTTCCGCGAGCTGCCCCCCGGGGCGAGGACCGCCCCCGATCCCGGAAGGTGAGCGCAACCCGATGATTCACAGTGACTTCGAGCGATCGGGGCGGAGCAGCCGGGCCCCCCTGGCGGTGCGGATCGCGCTCCTGGGGGCCGGGGTCGTGGGGTGGCTCTGCGGCCGCAGGACGGTCGCCCGCCTGGCGGCCGAGCTCGGCGCGGGGCGCGTGCGCGCGGTCGTCTTCGACCGCGCCGAGCTGCGCTCCGACCACCTCGCGCACGGAGACATCTATGGGGAAGGTCGGCCGGGGGAACCCAAGGCCGCGGCCCTGGCCCGCAACCTCGCGCGCCTGGGCGTCGAGGTCGAGGCGCGCTGCGGCAATCTGACGCGCTGGCCCGACGAGAGCTTCGACGCCGACCTGGCGATCGTGGGGCTCGACGACGAGCGCGCGCGCCTGGCGGCGCACCGTCGTCTGCGCGCCGCGACCGTTCCCACCCTGGTGGTGGGCGTCGGCGCAGGTGTCTCGGTGCACGTGCTGTCGTCCGATCCCCGGAGCGCCTGCTACGCGTGCCACCAGGGGGAGATTCCCCTCGAGTCCACCCCGTGCCTGCCGCCGCGCGACGAGGTCTCGGCCCGCGCCGCGTCCGTGCCCGCCGCGCGAGCGTTGGCGAGGGAGGAGCTGCCGCCGATCGCGTGCGCGGCCCTGCGCGGTCGGGGTCTCGACCGCTTCCTGTCCTTTCCCATCGGTGGGGAGGCGGTCGAGGCGCGGCTCGACCCCGTGGCCGGCTGCCCCGGACCGCACGAGGGGCGCCCCCGCGCGCGGTTCAGCTTCCGCGTCGACGGCGAGACCACCCTGGGCGAGGCCTTCACCGTCTGCGCCGCCGCCCTGGACGCCGTTCCCGACGAGCTCTCGCTGCGCGAGGGTCCCCTGCGGCTCGACTACGCCTGCCCCGATTGCCGGACGGAGCCCGCGCCCGGTGATCTGATCCGGCGTTGGCCGGAGCGCGAACGGTGCCCCTGCGGGTCGTTGCGCGTCGCGCCGCGCCTCCGTCTGCACACCCTGTCCTTCGCGCAAGCTCGTCGCGAGCGACTGCTCGCGGGCACGCTGTCCGAGCTGGGCCGGCCGCCGGGCGGCTCGTTGACCCTCGGACGGGGTGCCGAGCTCGTGCGGCTGCTGCTTCCGCTCCCGGTAGCTGGAGGTTCCCATGCTCGAGTCCACCCGTAGACGCTTCGCCAACGAGAGCCACGACCTGAACGGCCGCATCGGGGCCTGGTCCGAGTTCATCGGTCCGCCGACCACCTTCGGCGTGCCCCCCACCGGCTACGAGTTCCCGCTGAAGGGTTTCGGCTTCCCGGTGACGGCCGGCGGGGAGGAGGGCGCTCCGCGGCCGACGCCCTACCGCCCCGAGGTCCACGGGCCGATCTCGCTGCGCCTGGTGGCGGATCCCGACCGCTACCCGTACGAGCCCTGGATGGTCCGCATCCGCTCCCGGCGGGGCGTAGGCGTCTTCAACCCCCACGTCTCCGGGGAGGGGCCCTACGCCGGATCCGTCTGCTGGGTCGAGCAGAGCGAGGCCTTCCGCCCCGCGGAGTGGCCCGCGGGCGCGGTCCTGGAGCACGTCCTGCGCATCCTGGCGGGGGAGAGCGTGAACATCGAGGGCTTCGCCCTGAACGAGGCCGCCAAGGATTGGTTCGCCGAGAGCCTCTCCCGGCTGCCCTTCGCCCAGGTGCCGCTGCCCGCCTGGGAGGCGGCCGAGGTGGCCGCCTCGCCCCGCCCCTCCGGGCTCGAGATCGACTTCGGGGACGCGGAGGCGCTCCCGTGAGCGCGCCCTTCCCGCGCGTGGGCCTGGTCGAGCGCGTTCGCCGCGCGCCGCGGACCGCCTTCGAGGGGCCGGGGGTCGAGCTCGAGCTCGGTCCGGTGAAGCGCGCCTGGCCGCAGGGGCGGGCGGCGATGCTCGCCATCGAGCTGCCGGACGCCCCCTACGGCGAGGGCGCCGGCGCGCTGGCGGGCTCGCTGCTGGAGAAGGCGGTCGCGATGCTCGCCGGCGAGGACACCCTCGGCGCCGCGCAGCCGGGGATCGAGGCGCGCATCGACGCCGACGAGCTCACCCGGGAGCTGGATCGGCTGCTGCCGGAAGCGCGGCCCCGCAACTGGGCCGGAGAGCGCGTCTCGCTCGCCCTTCCCGAGGGCTGTGCGCGGGCGTGGCTCACCGGCGAGCACGCCTGCGTGGCCTGGCGCGCCGCCCCCGTGGAGTCGGCCGCCCGCCGCGATCTCCTGCGGCGCTACGCCTGGGCCGCGAACGCGGACCTGCGGCTCGCGCAGCTGCGAGTTACGGATCGCGAGTTGCAGCTGTGCGCGTGCCTTCCCTGGCCCGAGGGAACGCGCCCGGCCGCACGGCTCGCACTGGGGATCAGCGCGTGCGTCGGAGCCCTGCGTGCGGCGCGGGCGCACCTTCCCGATCTGACCGATCTCTCACGTTCGGACTTCAGTCCCCTGCTCGAGCTGGCGCAGGGGTGCGGTGCTCCGCGGCGCGATCGGGATCGGACGCGGGGGCATCGTGCCCCCCAAGGCAGGGGGCTCGTGCCCCCGCGTCCGGGGGCCGTTCGGTCCCCGCGACTCGAGTTCCATTCATCCGCAAGACAAGGAGAGACGTCATGACGACCGCCATCGCCAAGCCCGGCAAGACCAGCAAGAGGTTCTTCACCCTGATCGACAAGTCGGGCGCCCGCGCGCGCTCGATGTCGATCCCCGAGGCCCTGTCCGTCTCCGACGCCCTGTCGGAGCTGGCCGAGGTCGCGGGCTTCGCCCCCGAGCCGCAGGTGTCGACGCGCTACGCCCTGCTGGTCGCGCCGCCCGTCTCGGACGGCGGCGGCGGCCGCACCCACGGCGAGTGGTCCCGCGTCGGCGACGAGGCCGCCTTCACCACCCTGCAGGAGGGCAGCCGCCTGCGCATCGCCCCCCAGCCGCGTCCGGCGGCCTCGGGGAGCTGAGGAGCCGATGACCCGGCTCTCCGTCCATCTGAAGCCGGTCCACGGGGAAGGCCCGCTGACCGAAGCGCTGCCGCTCGCCCTGCGCGAGCTGGCCGCGCCGGTGGTCGCCGCGGGCCTGGACTGGCTGCGCTTCCGGGATGGCTCGGACCCCGGGCTCGTCCCGGGGGAGGCCCCGAGCGCCGGACGGGGGAGCCGGCCGGGGGGCGACCCGATCGCCTGGGCGTACTGGATGGACGGAGAGCTCTTCATCGAGCTCCGCGCACCGACCGACGGAGCTGCCCGGGGCCGGACCCTGTGGCAGGGCCGCGTCGGAACCGATGACCTCGCCCGGATCGCCCTGCGGGCGGCCGCGTCCCTGCGCGGGGTGGACCTGTGGCCCTGCGAGGCGGAGTGGCCCGGGGCGAAGGTGTGCCTCGCGATCGAGCACGATTCCGGCGCCCCCACGCCGGAGAATCCGCGCCGCCTCGACCCGGAGGCGGGCGCGAGCGCGCTGGGCATCGAGTGGGGCGAGCCGGCGCAGGCGACGCCCCTCCCCTCGGTCTCGCCCGGGGACGTGATCGGTGAGCCGGCGCTCACCAGCACCGACGATCCCGAGCTGGAGATCGTGCTCCGACCGCGGGTCTTCGAGGAGATCCAGCGGGTGCGAGCGGAGTCCGGCCTCGCCGGCGAGGAGCGCGCTCTGGTCCTGCTCGGCCGGCGCTACCGGCTGCTGGGCGCGGGAGCGCCCGTTCCCCTCTTCGAGATCGAAGCCTGCGAGGAGCCCGAGCTGGTCGAGGCCTCGGCCGCCGGCCTGGTGCTGGCCCGGGATTCCCTGGTGCGCCGCTCCGAGGAGGGCCGGACCGCCGTGGGCCTCCTCCACACCCATCTCCCGCCCTGCGGGCTGACCCCCTCCGACTCGGACCTCCGGGACCTCGACGACCTGAACCAGGGGGGGCCCGGCTTCCTATCGATGATCTTCCTGGCCGTCGAGGAGGCCCGGCGCGAGCCGCCCACCTGCGTGGTCCTCGCCCGGCTCGGCTCCCGCGAGGGGCGCTGCGTGTGCGCCTCCGCCCGGATCCGGGTGGGTCGGCTGCAGGCGGCCTCCGCGATCGACAGAGACACCCCCGACCCGATCGCACAGACATGAGCACCGCGAGATCGACCCCGACCGGCCCGGGCCTGAGCGACTGGGCCAAGCTCGTCAGGAATCCGCCCGAGCCCCCGGCCCGGCTCCGGCGCGCCTCCCACCCCTCCGACCTCTTCGTGCCCATGCTCGGCGACGAGCGGGCGCTCCAGTGCTTCCTGCGCGAGGTGTACGCCCACTCCGTGGGCCAGCAGCGGGCCCTCGTGAGGCTGCGCGAGGCCTGCGAGGGGCTCAAGAGCTCGCTCGAGGCAGCGGTGGCCCAGGTGGAGCTCCTGTCCGCGCCGCCGCGCTCGGTGGCGCGGCTGCACCACGTCGACCTGGAGCGGGCCCTCGCCATGGTCGAGGTGAACCGCGGGATGCCGATCCAGGTGAGGGTGGACCTGGAGCAGATCGAGGACCCCGAGACCCTCGAGGCCGGCCGCGACGTGCTCCTGACGCACAACCAGACCGCGATCGTCGGCGCGCTCGACGCCGGCCGGACGCTGGGCGGGGCCCTGCGGGTGATCTCCTTCGAGCGCTGGCTCGACGACGGCCCCCTCGGTCCCCTCAGCGGCCGGCGCTGCGTGGCCACCGAGAGGGGCGAGGAGATCCTGGCGTGGGCGCCACAGGGGATCGCCGACGAGCTCCGCGCCCTGGTCGACGGCGGCGCCGGCCGGCCGCGCCTCCTGGTCGACGGCTTCGACCAGGTGGTCGCCTGCGAGGCCAACGTCCAGGCCGATCCCCGGGTGGCCGCGGCCCGCTTCCGGGTCGAGCTCGAGCCCGTCCCCCCGGAGGGGGTCGTGGGCCGCGAGCAGGCCCGGGCCGCCATCGAGCGCGTCGTCCTCCGCGTGTCCGAGCTCGGCGCCTTCGTCCTCTGCGAGGGGGACACGGGCACCGGCAAGACGCACCTGGCGCGCTATGCCCTGCACCTGCTGCGCGGGCAGGGCGAGACCGCGGTGCTGCGCCTGGGCGCCCGCTTCGAGCACCGCTACTACGGCCAGGAGGAGGCCGACGTGGAGGAGATGTTCCGCGTGGCGCGGGCCCTGGCCGAGGGCGGCACCCGGGTGATGCTCCACCTGGACGAGTGCGACCGCCACTTCTACTCCTCCCGCTGGGGCTCGACCGAGCACCGCAACTCGACCCGCGCCACCCTCCTGGAGGAGCTCGGCGGTCCGGGCGACCTGCGGGGCATCCTCGTGTGGGCCACGACCAACAAGGCCGACCGCCTGCCCGACGAGGTCCTGAACCGGGTGAGCCAGGTCATCCACTTCGAGCCCCTCACCCCCCCGGAGGCGCGCGGGATCCTGGACCTCGAGCTGCCCGACGACGTGAAGTGCGAGGGGGGCCGCGAGGGCCTGCTGGACGCCGTGGTGGACGCCGCCTTCGACGACGGCGAGGCCACCCTGGTGGCGCGGGCCCGCCTGCGCGACCACGCGGTCCTGGAGGTGCGCCGCCGCCACCTGCGGCAGCTCTCGGCGCGCTTCTTCGCCGAGCTGGCGCGGAGGCTGGCCGAGGACGGTCGCGCCCCCGGGAACGGCCGGCGCGTCCGCCTCTCGCTCGAGCGGGCGCTCGAGCGGGTGGACGAGAGGGTCTGGGAGCTGGTGGCGGGGACCCTGACGGCGGAGAACCTCGCCCAGCGCACCTTCCTCTCGATCTCGCCCCGCAACCCCGTGGTGGAGGTGGACCTGATTCCCGCGGCCGCGGCCCGGCCCCGCTGGCTGCGCTACGCCCCCTTGGAGATTCCCGATGACGAGTGACGAGCGAGTGGAGTGGACCGGGGCCTTCTGCCGGCCCGTGTACTCGGGCGGCGAGCTGGTGGGCCTGCGCCTGGGCGGCTCCGTGCTGCCCTTCCCGGGTCTGGGGCTCGAGTGCGAGCTGGGCGGCATCGCCCCCGGCGCCGGCGGGCGGGTCCAGATGCCGCTCTCGCACCTCCTGCGCGCCCGGCGGGGTCTGCCGGCGGAGCCATCGAGGGCCTGGCACCGGGTCGCCACGGCCATGGAGTCCGAGCGGGTGTTCGACGAGCTGGGCTGCTCGTACCGCGAGGGCGGGCGCGGCGGCGACCACTTCGAGCACAACACCTGGCTGCACCGCTCGGCGACCGGCGCCCGCGCGAACCTGGAGGCGCGCCTCGAGGAGGCGGCCCGGCTGGTGCGGGACTCGGAGAGCGAGCTCGTGCTGCACGGCCTGGGGGGCGACGGGCAGGGTCACAGCTGGTCCTCGCTGCACGTCAACGTGCCCATCTCGCGGCGGTGCTACCGCGAGGTGCTCGGCACCCAGCGGGCCGGGGAGCTGGCCTACACCTGGTACCTGCCGGCGCAGGCCACCCTGAGCGTGGTGGACGGCAACGGCGGCGTCGGGGAGGAGGGCTTCCTGCTCTCCGATCGCCAGGGAGAGTTCGACCGCGTCTTCGGCTCGACCACCCTGCGGCCGCAGCGGGCCATGCTGGTCGACCGCTCGGAGGGCTTCGGCTCGGCGCGCATCATGAACATGCTGCGGGCCCTCTCGTGGGGACCGGGCTCGGCCGCGGGCCTCTTCGCCACCCAGCTCGACTGCCTGATCCTCGAGCTGGCGGTCCACGGGGCCCTGATCCCCCCGCGCATCCCGATCGGCGACCCGGTCGAGGCCGCGTGGCGCTGGGCCGCCCGCGAGAACCTGGCCGAGGCGGCGGAGGTCCAGGCGCGGGCCCAGGACGCGCGCCGGGAGGTCGTGGAGGCCCTCGAGGCCGATCTCGGGGCGGACTGCGTCGAGCGGCTCCTGCCCGGCGCCGCCGCCCACCTCGACTGGATCGACGCGACCCTCGAGGCCGCCCGGAAGGAGGACGCGGCCGAGCTGACGGCGCGCTGCGACTGGGCGCGCAAGCAGGAGATCCTCGACGGCTTCGTCGGCCGGCGCGGGCGCGGGTGGGCCGCCGAGAGGGACACCCTGCTGCTCGTGAACGCCCACTACGCCCGCCTGGACGAGGAGGCCCTGCGCCGCCGCTTCGAGGCCGCCGAGGTCCCCATCGAGGAGGGGCTCGAGGCGCCCCAGGACACCTCGAGCTACCTGCTGCACTGGCTGGTGGAGCGGCACCGGGAGAGCCCCCGGTGGCACGACGAGCTGGAGGCGGCCAGCGTCACGTGGGCCGGGGTCGAGCGCGTGCGCGGCTCGTGGGCCCAGCCGGTCGGCGGCTACTGGCCCTGGGCCGAGCGCCGCGAGGCCCGGCTGAGGCTCGCGCCCTGGCGCTTCACCCGCCGCTCGTGCGGGGAGGCGCTGGCGGGGATCCGCGACCTCGACGACCTCTTCGAGGCCTTCGGAGAGCAGGAGACGATCTTCGCGGACTACGCCGGTCGGCGGTTCGCGGTCGGCAACCAGGAAAACTGAACGGGAGCAACGACCATGGAGACCCAACGCATCCACATTCCCCTCGAGCCGCGCCCCCAGGCCGGCGATCCCGGCGCCGGGCCGGGCACCGGCGATCCCGGGGAGCTCGCCGAGGCGCGGGAGCTCGCGCGGCGCGAGCGGGACCACGCCGAGGCCGTCCAGGCCCTGCTGGACACCTTCAAGACCGAGGACCTGGTCAACACCGGCGGAGAGTGATGGCCGGCGACCACTCCTCTCCCAGCTTCGGGGTGGAGGTGGAGCTGGTCTGCATCCGCCCGGGTGAGGCGGTGGGCCGCAGCTCGCCCCTGCCCAGCCGCGCGCTCGCCGCCCTGGCGGAGAAGCGGCGCTCGGTCCCCTTCGAGGGCCGCGAGGGCCGCTTCTTCACCGGGGGTCTGGCCTACTGCGAGATGAGCCGGCTCCTGGAGGTCGCCTCCTGGCCGGCGTGGGACCTGCCGACCCTCCTGCGCCAGGAGGAGGCCGCCCTGGAGCTCGGCGCCGAGGGCTTCCGCCTGCTGGGTCTCCCGGCGCGGCAGACCGCCGTCCTGTGCCTGCCCGACGACCTGGCGGGCACTCCGGCCGCGCGGCGCCGCCCGATCGCGCGCTCGCGCGACCCCAGCCCGCGCAGCCACTCCATGGGCACCCACTTCAACGTCCACCTGGAGGGCTTCCCGGATGCGTGGCGGAGCTTCATACCCTTCGCGGCCGCCCTCCTGCCGGAGATCACCGGCCCGGGGGGCTTCGTGCGCGAGCGCCCGGACGGCCGCCTGCGCTTCCTGCGCGACCCGCGCAGCGCCCACGTGACCCGCCTGGCCTACCGCAGGGCCCACGAGCCGGGCCGGCCGATCGTCAAGGTCACCGAGGAGCGCCACCGGCTGCAGATCGTCTCGGCGGGCCACACCCTCGCCCGCGCCGACCGCGAGATCCGCTACGGCCTGCTCACGCTGCTCGCGGTCGCCGCCGCGCGGCGGGAGGACGTGCCGGCCCTGCACCTGCGGCCGGTGGAGGCGATCCACGCGCGACCCCGCCAGCGCCTGTTCTGCCACCGCGGGGGCCGGCTCAGCCGCTGCACCCGCCTCGACCTCCTCGAGGAGCTCCTCGAGACCTGCCTCGCGCCGGTGGCCGCCAGCCCGGAGGGGGTCCGGCTGCAGGCCGCCCCCGCCCTGGACCGGATCCGCGCGGCCATCGCCGCCTGCCGGACGGAGGAGCCGCGAGGGGTGGCCGCCCGCGTCCCCCTGGGGTGGGCGATCAAACTGCAGTGCTTCGAGCGCGAGCTGGAGGCGCGCGGATCGCGGCTCTGGACCGAGGATCGGCGGCGCGCCCCGGAGCCGCCGTCGGGGATCGACGAGCGCCTGGCCGTGATGAGCGTGCTCGAGGGCAACCTGCTCGACGACTCGGTCCGCCGCCACCTGCTGGCCGGGGTCGAGGGCCGACCGTGGCGCTACGAGGAGGCCTACGGCTTCGACCCCGAGGTCCAGGCCTGCGCGCGCGAGGACCGGGCCGTCCCGGGCGCGGCCGCGCCGGCCTCGGTGATGCAGGACCTCATCGACGGCTGGCCGCGCGAGGACGGTCGGCTGCCCCTGATGGGGACCTGGCGCGACCTGTACGTGACCGGCGGTGAAAGAGCGGTCACACGCTCGATCCCGTTGGGTAGTCTGCAGTGGACGTCGCGGGAGGGAGTCCGCGGCCTGGTCCGCCTCTATTCGAAAGCCGAGCCCGTCGGCCCGCGGCGCGGGTCGCCCTTCTCGGAGCTGCGCGCGCTGCGGGAGGCCGCGCTGCGGCTGCGGAGGGAACGGATCCGGCCGCCGTGGGAGGGCGGAGCGGAGCGCGAGGGGATCCCTCCCCTCACCGGGGATTCGAGCGGGCGGGGGCCCCCGCCCGGGGAGGAACCATGAGCGATACGAAGACCATTCTGGAGGCCTTCTTCGGCAGCGGGGGAGGGACGGTCGTCTACAAGGCCTACCGACCCCGGCGCGGGGACGACATCCACGCGCTGGTGGAGCTGGGACGCGCGCTCCCCTGGAACGTCGACTTCCAGCCGATGTCACCCGGCTTCAGCCTGCTGGCCGACCTGCGCGGGTGGCTGCAGCAGACCCTCGTCCCGGAGCGGCGCGTCGAATGGACCGATGAGGTCCGGGCGGGTTCCGAGCTCGAGCTGAGGCACATCCTCAGCCAGGTCCTGCCCCCCTCGCGCTTCTCGGCCGACCAGAGCGTCGAGGAGCTCCTGGCGGGCTTCGGGGGCGACCCCGAGGTCCTGCGCGCCATCCTGCTGGACATGGTCGCGACCACGGTCTTCAGCCCGGACGATCCCTACCGGACCGACCTGCCCCTGCCCGACGACGTTCCCATCCTGGTCGTCGGTCGCCCCGAGCACTTCCTCTCGTACAAGCTCGACGGGGAGGACGGGCCGCTCTCGGACTTCTCGCGCGTCCTCCAGGAGGCGGGCTACCCCAACCGCTTCGAGTTCATGAGCTACGACGCCGACACCCTGGGCAAGCGGGACGTCGCCGACCGGCAGACGGCGCGGATCTGGCCCTTCGCCGGCCGCAGCAAGGTCCGCACGCCCTCGGGGATCGAGGTGGTCGACGAGGACGTCGGCTTCCTGTTCGCCGGCCGCACCGCGCAGGGCCAGCCGATCATGGTGGCCACCGGCTCGAGCGCCCTGGGGACCCACGCCGCCGTCCGGCTGCTCGTGCAGCAGCGGTCGGTCCTGGCGCCGGTGATCCGCGAGCTCGCCGAACCCGCCTCGCGCCGGCGGGTCGACATCGGTTTCCGGTGCACTCTCCGGCAGCTCCCGAACACGCGGCCCTACCCTCTCGCGTGCCCGGCCGACTGCCTGCGCATCGACTTCATCAATCAGGACGACCTGGTCGGCTACGACTGGGCCCGGGAGGCCAGCGCCAGCTTCCACCCCGTCACCAGCCTCTGGAAAGGCCCGGACGCCGAGGGAGGCGAGCTGAGCCGGGTCGAGTGCCCCGACGAGTGCCTCGAGTGGAAGGTCGCGGGGCCTCGCCGGATCGGCGTGGGGAGCGAGGCGAGCCGGCTCGTGCGGGTGGAGGTGTCGGGCGAGGCCTGGCAGATCGACGACAAGCGCCGGATCTTCGCGAGCCAGCCCCTGGCCGGGATCCTGCGCTCGATCTACGAGGAGCTGCGGGCCGACCGGCAGGACTGGGCCGTCCGCCTGGAGGGCGTGGAGTTCGGCTCCAAAGGGGTCAAGGCGGACTTCTCCTTCGAGACCTTCCGTCCGGTCCTGCTCCTCGGTCCCACCGGCGCCGGCAAGGAGCTCCTAGCCCTGTTCATCGCGCGCGGCTGGAGGGGAGCCCGCCTGCACGCCAACGACATCCGGACCGCGCTCGGCAATCAGAAGAGGCTCGTCCAGGACTGGATCAGGGGCGTTCCCCGGATGGAGGAGTCCCTGCTGACCTTCAACGCCATGGCCTTCCCCTCGGGCGTGCGCGACGCGGCGCTCTTCGGGGCCGAGGAGGGGTCCTTCACCGATGCCGTCGAGCGCCCCGGCGTGTTCCTGGCCGCGGGCACCGGCATCCTCTTCCTGGACGAGCTCCTGGAGCTGCCGCTCGAGGAGCAGGCCCGCCTGCTGGTGGCCCTGCAGCAGGGGCGGGTGGCGCCCCTCGGCTCGCGCGGCGAGGCCCACTTCTACTTCTGCCGGATCGTGGCGGCCACCAACAAGGTGCCGACCCCCGAGGAGCTGCGCGAGGCGATCCGGAAGGGCCACATCCGCGAGGACCTGGCGGCGCGCTTCACCGAATCCTACCGGGTGCCGGCGCTGAGCGAGCGCTCCCTCGAGGTCCTCCCCATCTTGATCGAGCTCCTGCGCGAGGGCCGCGCGCCGGGGGCGCCCCGGCTCCACCTGCGCATCTCCGATCCCGCCTTCCAGGCGCTGGTGACCTACGGTTTCCCCGGGGGAGTCCGCGACCTGAAGCGGCTCGCGGACACACTGCCGGCGGAGCTGGTGCAGTCCTTCCGGCGCTCGTGGTCCGTGGTCGAGGCGGAGGAGGAGGACGCCACCCTCGACGCCCACGCCATCCGGCTCCAGCACCTCGCGGCCCTGGACCCCTCGAACCTGGGCCGGCGCCCGCGGGCCGGGGACTGCCCCTGGAAGAACCCCAAGGAGCACAACTTCTACGAGTTCACCGTCGGGGAGCCCTCGATCTGCCACGACCCGGCCGAGCTGGGGCCCAGCCGGGAGGTGCTCATCCCGGCAGCCACCTCGCGGCTCGATGAGCGGGGACTGGAGCGCTTCCTGGAGTGGGTGCGCGGCAAGCGGGCGGAGCTCGGGGTGGTGAACTCCCGGGCCCATGTGATCTTCACCCCCCGGGTCCGCCGGATCGAGGACTTCGCGGCCTTCCTGAACCTGCCCGAGCTGGAGCCGATCCTGATCGGCGCGGAGGGCGTCTACCGCGAGATCCACGGCAACCGGGACCTCGCCGCCCCGCGAGAGGGCGGGCACCTGGTCAACAAGGCCCGCATCGGGGCCTGGAGCCGGGACGGGCGCTTTGCCGAGATCCGACCCCTCCTCCCCCTCGGGCCCATCCCCATGAGCGAGGACGGCATCAACCAGCGCTACGTCGAGGTCTTCGGGGCCCGCATGGAGGAGCTGTGCCCCGGGCGCAAGGGGCCGTGGCTCCCGCTCCTCAACCTGCTGCGGGGGCAGTGGCACGAGAAGCGCCGCCCGCGCTCCTACGACTTCGAGGAGCAGACCGCATAGAGGGTTCCGCCCCGCCCCTGCATTCGCTATGAAGGGCGCCCCCGCCGTCCGGGGAAGCTCGACAGGGCCCCCCGGACGGCCGATTCGTCCCCCACCCCCAGCACGGAGGGAGCCCCATGGAGCTGGTCAAGGAAATCACCGTCTTCCTCGAGAACCACCCCGGGATCATGGCCCGGGTCGTCGGCACCCTGGCCGAGCGCAACGTCAACATCCGGGGCTTCACCCTCAACAACTACCTGGACCACGGGGCCCTGCGGCTGATCGTGGACGACCCCACCAGCGCCCTCCACGTCCTGGGCGAGCACAACCTGCTGGCCATCGAGAACTACCTGATCACCCTGCAGCTCAAGAACGAGCCCGGGGCCCTGACCCGGCTGGCCGAGGCCCTCGCCGAGGCGGAGATCAACATCGAGTACGCCTACGGCAGCGCCGGCGCGCTGACCGACGAGCTGGCCACGCTCTACATCCGGGTCTCCGACGACGAGAAGGCCATGGAGGTCTTCCGCAAGCTGGGGGGGACGGCCTAAGCCGCGCGCGGGAGGCGACTTGCGCCCGCCGGCGGGCCCGAGGGCCGGTCGCGCGCCCGATCGGTTCGGCATTTGTTAGGGTAAGGGCGTGGCCCCGCCCTCCGCCCCCCGGCACCGCGACCTGGACCTCCCTCCCGGGACACGGCGCATCCTGCACCTGGACGTCGACGCCTTCCTGGCCTCGGTGGAGCAGGCCCTGCACCCCGAGCTCGCCGGCCGGCCGGTGATCGTGGGCGGCATGCCGGACGAGCGCAACCTGGTCATGGCCTGCTCCTACGAGGCGCGCGCCTTCGGTGTGCGCTCGGGCATGCGCCTGGCCGAGGCGGCGCGGCGCTGCCCGGAGGCGGTCTTCCGCCGCGGCGACTCCCAGGCGGCCAACCGGCTGCGCGAGGGGGTGGCGCGGATTCTGCTCGGCTTCTCCCCCCGGGTCGAGGTGTCCTCCATCGACGACTTCTTCGTGGACCTCACCGGTACGACGCGCCTGGCGGGCGCGGCCTGCGACGCGGCGGTCCGCATGCGCGAGGCCATCCGCGAGGAGGTGCGCCTGCCGGTGACCGTCGGCATCGGCACCAACCGCACCCTGGCGCGGCTGGCGGGCAAGCTCGGCAAGCCCGGGGGGGTGGCCGAGATCCTGCCCGGCTGCGAGGAGGCCTTCCTGGCGCACCTGCCGGTCCGCGAGCTGCCCGGCGTGGGTCACTCCATCGGCCGCCTGCTGGAGCGCTTCTCCATCCGCACCGTCGGGGAGCTGCGGCTGGTCTCGCGCGAGGTCCTCTGGGCGAGCTTCGGGCGCCCGGGCCTCCTGCTCCACGAGCGCGCGCGCGGGATCGACCCCGAGCCGGTGGAGGCGACCCGCGTCGAGGGCCCCGACGGCGAGCTGGTCGCGCGCGCGCCGCGCTCGATCCAGCGCGACAGCACCTTCGAGCCCGAGGAGGGGCGGCGCGAGATCGTCGAGGCCATGCTCTCCTACGTGGTCGAGCGCGCCGCCGACGCCCTGCGCCGGCACCGCCTGGTGGCCAGCTCGCTGGAGGTGCGCCTGGTCTACGTGGACGCGCGCACGCCGGCCCAGCGGCGCGCCCAGCCCGACCGCCGCCCGAGCTACGCGCGGCGCCGGACCCTCTCCGCCCCCTGCGACGCCACCGACGAGCTCTGGCGCCGCGCCCGCGCGATGCTGCGCGAGCTTCCCCGCCGCCGGGCCCTGGTCAAGCGGGTGGGCGTGGCCCTCACGAGGCTCGCGCCCGCGGACGGGTGGCAGGGGAGGCTCTTCAGCGAGGAGGTGGGCTCGGACGCGCACGGGAGGAGCCGCGCGGATCGCCAGCGCATCCTGGACCGGGTGCTGGACGGGCTGCGGGAGCGGCACGGATTCGGGCGCCTGATCCGCGGGTCGAGCTTCCCGCTGGTGCGCACGCACCCGCTGGGCGCCGACGGGTTTCGGCTGCGCACGCCTTCGTTGAATCAGTGAGGCGGCGAGCCCCGCAGGGAGAGGCGGAAGCCCGAGGGCTCGAGCGCGATCGAGGCCAGAACCCCGGGGCGGTCCAGGATCCGCTGGACTCCTCGCCAGTGCTCGGGGGTTCCCGCGAGCGCGTCCTGCAGGATCACCGCCGGGGACGGGCTCAGGTGGGCCGAAGCCGATTTCGGATCGAACCAGAGCGCCGCGTCCGCCCCCTCGAACGGGGAATCGACGAGGACCCGGAAGTCGGCGCGATCCGTGAGGCGGGAGTGCGGGTCCGGGTCCGTGGGCTCGAGGCTGCGGACCAGCACGTCCTCCACCATCTTGTAGGAGTTGGAGATCAGGTACACCTCGCCGGCCGTCCCGGTGGCGATGTGACCCGTTCCGGGGATCAGGGGATTCCAGAACTCCCACACCTGGAAACCGCCTGCGATCTCGTTGCGAAAGACCCCGCGCTCGCCCTGGTGGGGGCTCTTCAGCCCGAACCGATCGTAGTGGCAGTGAACCAGGTTGTGGTGCCGATCGACCCCATCCACGGCCTGCTCCGACTCGCTGTCCAGCCAGAGGATCACCGCCCAGGCCTGGACCTCGCGGCCGTCGTGGGGCGGGTCCATCTCTTCGACGTACTCGTAGTCGTTCGCGCGAGCTGCAAGGGCCACGCGGCCCCGGAACAGCTCCGAGAGCTCCTTCAGGAGCTGCGCTGCGTCCCGGTACTCACCGGTCGATCGCAGGAACTCGTCGATGGGCATGGGCAGGCTCGACTCGAGGGCATGAAGGGCGGGACCCAGCAGCACCTCCAGCTCCCCCTCGGCCACCAGGAGCAGGTGCGCGTCCTCCGGAATCAGCGAGGCGGCTTCCGGGAAGGCGCCGCGGTCGAGGCCGCCGGCGGCATCCGGCCGCGGCGCGGCGGCCCGATCCGGGGACAGCCTGCCTCGCAGCTCGGCCAGCGGATCGCCGTCGATCGGCGTGCGAACGACCAGCTCGTCAAGGGCATCCATCGGCAGCAGCCGCGCCAGCATGCGCGTCCAGAAGCCGTGGGGCTCCGCCGCCGGCCAGCGGTCGGCCGACGTGGCCCTTCCCTTCCAGGCGGATACGTCGACGCGGATCTCGGTGAGCTCGCCCCTCTCCTGGGCGATCGCCGCCGGTCCGGGCGGCATGTGCGCGGCGAGCGCCGCGGAGCAGATCGCGATGGCGATCGCGGAAGGCCGAGCCGTCATCCAATTCATGGTCTCCCTCCCATGCGAGTGGGCCGGATGGAGCGGGTCAATCCGAGCTATGCGGTCCGACGCACGAGCCGCGACGGGTCCGTCAGGGAAGATCGCCATTACGCATATATTACGGTGAGGCCTGAAGGCGGGCGCGACCAGCGGGCCGCGCTGGGCCTGGTGGCTCCCACCATGGACGAGCCCTCACGCTGGGCCAGGGACCTGCACGCGCGGCACACTTGCCGCGCCGGCGCCGAGTGGCGCCGTAACGCCACGCTCGGTGCGCGCAGCGCACCGAGCATGTGGCGTGATCATCGGTCGAACCGTCCGACGCCGTAGTTGCGCAGGCCATGCCTCACGGCAGCAGGAATCGCTCGTGGGGGCAGGAACCCCGTGGGCGTCCCGG